>JAVBMI010000024.1:0-18119 GCA_031552685.1 Oscillospiraceae bacterium | reverse complement strand
AGTCCCTACTATGATAGAATTAGAAATTCTAAAAGCTTCGCATCGGATGACAGGTGTACTTACGACTTTCTTTCCGGCTTGAACGATTCACAGCTGCAAAACCGCGCTGTTTATGATTTGCTATACGGAGATAAAGCTGTCAACACCTGGCTAACTCTTTGCACAGGCAAAGTGTATAAGGAAGTTGAAAGCAATGACGACGACTACATGGGTTTTGGCTATGTCAAGTATCTAGATAAATACTATGAAGAAGCTCAGGCCGGTTCTTACCCATTCGATAGTAAAGCAGAATTTGTGCGCACGAACAGTTCGAAAACCGCTGTTTTCATCCCCGGCGGGAACTCTGACTTGTTTCTTCCGGACAGCGGCACGCTGGATTCTTCCATCTATTCCCTCAGGGGATTCAGTAATAATACTTTGGGCGATATACCCGCAGCAGACAGCTCTATCGTTCTGACAAAAGAAGGCTCAGGCACATTGACGCTTGCGGGTGATAACTCGTGGTATAACGGTGTGTTTGATCTGTGGGATGGAAGAACACTCATTAAAGAAGAAGGCTCAATGTTTGGCGGCGAAGTGAATATTTATGAGGGTGCAACACTAGTATGGGAAGGCGGCGCGAATGATGCGTACAACAAACCCAAAATTTCGATGAGTGGCGGTGAGCTTGAGCTTCTGAGGGATCCTACAGCGCCTGAGAATACATTTAGTGCCCTGGCTCTAGATAAGTTTACCATCTCTTCCGACTCCACGCTGACACTTGACGTGAGCGGACTCAGCAACAGAATATACAACCTCTTTACGACCTCCGAAGGTGTTGTGCTTAACGGAAATACTTTGGATCTCAACTTTTCGAATAAAAACCCCATGTTTACTTACGCATTGCAAAGTACCGGCACCACCCTGCAGCTTGTTATAGGTGCTCCCTTTTATGTCCCGATTGAGCCGGATACAAATGACAAGTTTGACGACATAAAAGACCACTGGGCGAAGGATTATATCAACAAGCTCGCCGGCGCAGAGTATATTGACGGTGTCGGAAACCGGAAATTTGCGCCCGAATCGCTGCTCACAAGGGCGCAGCTTGTTCGGCTTATCTACAACACCCTGGCGGACGGCGACACCGGAGCTCCCTCTGATCCGTTCACTGACACCGACCCCGGAGCGTGGTATACTGCGGCAATTAACTGGGCGTTTGCGAAAGATATTTTAGAGGGCTATAGTGAAACGGCCTTCGGACCTGACGACTATGTGACCCGCGAGCAGATCGCGGCGTTGTTCTTCAGGGCAGCGGAGGCCTTCGGCATCTCCCTGCCTGATAACATGGCTGTAACCGCACTTTTCTCTGATGACGCAGAGATATCCGACTATGCGAAGGAAGCAGTCTATACTATGCGCAGGGCCGGTATAATCTCAGGAAAAGACGACAACCTGTTTGATCCTCTGGGCGGCGTCACACGCGCAGAGGCGGCTAAGATGCTCTGTCTGCTGCTTCAATTTGCGGAATATTTCTGATGCACTTTAAAATTTGAATAAGTAAGATTAAGGGCGGGGTTGCAAACCCCGCCCTTGTTTGTGATCAACTCTATCTTATTTTCCGAAGATGCCGATATAACCCGAAACAAAAACGTAGAGGATAATCAGCGGCATGATGTAGGTGACGTAAATCTTCAGCTTTGGAGAGAACCCGATGCCCTTCCCCGCATTTGCCTCTGCGAGGAAATTGTCGTATCCCCAGCCCCATTTGGTAGCGCAGAAGAGCAGGTAGATCAGTGAGCCGATGGGCAGCAGGTTGGAGGAAACTATGAAGTCTTCAAGGTCAAGCACTCCGCCAATTTTTCCTGCGCTGAAATCGGACCAGATATTGAACCCGAAAATACATGGCAGGGAAAGCACCATAAGACCCAGGCCGCAGATGATAACTGCCTTGCCTCTTTTCCAGTTCCATCTGTCCATAACGGAGGCAACAATGTTTTCGAACACCGCAATAACCGTTGAAAGAGCCGCAAAGGACATAAACAGGAAAAAGAGCGCGCCCCAAATGCGTCCTCCCGCCATGTTGTTGAACACGTTGGGCAGGGTGACAAATATCAGGTTGGGACCGGCATCCGCGCTCACGCCGAATGCGGCGCAGGCCGGGAAAATAACCAGACCCGCAAGCAGCGCAACGATTGTATCCAGAATTGTTACATTTATTGCCTCACCGGCGAGCTTATGGTCCTTTTCAATGTAGCTGCCGAATATCGCCATTGAGCCAATTCCGAGCGACAGGGTAAAGAAGGCCTGTCCCATCGCGGCGAAGATAACCTCATGGACCGAATAGGTGTCAAAAACTGACAGGTCGGGCTTGAGATAGAACTTAAGTCCCTCAGCACCGCCTGGCAAAAGTACGGAGTGCACTGCCAGAACGCCGAGAATCACGAACAGGAGCAGCATCATGTATTTTGTGATGCCCTCAACACCTTTTTTTACGCCCAGACCGCAAACGGCCATTCCGATTGCAACCGTAATCAGCATACCGATAATCATGGTTTTCGGATCGCTTACCAGTCCGCCAAAGGCGGCCTCAACACCTCCGGCGTCAAGTCCTTGAAATGCTCCCCCGGCTGTTTTAATAAAATAGATGAGCATCCAGCCGGCAACGGTTGTGTAGAACATCAGCAGCATGATGTTGCCAATGAGGCCGAACGATCCCCAGATGTGCCATTTAGAACCCTTCGGCTCCAGCTCGTGGAAGCTCTGCGAAATACTCTTTCTGCTGGCACGGCCAACGGAAAACTCCATCGTCATGATGGGAATGCCCAATATTACAAGGCAAAGCAGATAAATCAAAACAAAAATCGCTCCGCCATACTTACCCGCGATGTACGGAAAACGCCATACATTGCCCAGACCTATCGCGCATCCGGCAGAAATCAGAAGAAATCCGAGCCGGGAGCTAAATTTCTCTCTCTCCATATTTTCTCCTCTCTAAATAACAAGTCTCTCAAAACTCATTTGTTCTATATTAATAATTTGTTCACATTTTGTCAAGAAAAACCGGAGAAAATGCGCCGGCTTACGCAAGAGGAAAAACCACACAGCTAATGTATTCTCCCCTCGAACGCACGAACGGACTGTCTATATAGTATTCATGCGCAGTTCCGGAAACTGTAAGCGCGTTATCTTTTACCCACCGTCGCAAAGCGGCATAAGCTCTGTCTATTTCGGCATAATCGCCCCGATAGTAAACAGCTATTGCTTCAGAAGATGGATAATATACCGCGTCGGCGGGTGGATGCCGCTCGTCAACGCAGATACAAATCCGCATGTTGAAGTTTTCAATCGGCAGCTCTCCTTCAAACACTCCCTCGCCCCAGAACTCGGCGAAATTCGGATAGTTTTGGGAATAACGCAGCCTGCGGGCAACACATCGGCGTACGTGCGCGCGGAAGAAATCTATTCCGTCTGCAATATCGCTCACCAATCCTTCCGCTGTAACACACCAGCGCTCAGGTAAAGTGACAAAGTGCACTGTCAGGTCATTTTCTCCTATCCTGTGCACTTTTAAAGCGGCAATCGATACTTCGATCTTTTCCCTCATCCTCTCCAGACGCAAAAGCTGCTCATCCGCTGAGAGCTTGCCGGTAAGATATTCTCCGATCTCCGCAAGAGAAAAGCCGATGTCCTTGAGACGGTTTATTAAAAGAATTCTATCTATATCCGCGGCGCTGTAATAGCGGTACCCTGTATCCGGGTCTGTAGTGTCGGGAGAGATGAGCCCCATTGCCTCGTAGTGACGCAGGATTCTGGGTGTGACCCCGCAAGTTGCCGCAATTTCATTTATTAGAAAAAGCTCTGAATTTTTCAAATATTTTCCACCTCCCTATTGACCTTGACACGAGTGTTAATGATAGAATAAAGTTACCAGAAATTACTAAATATGTCAATACAACAGGGGTGGTTACCATGAAAAAGAGAACTCTTTGCATTTTTTTGTCACTGGTTTTGGTTTTAGGCATGCTGCCGGGAATAAGCATGTTCGCAGCGGCGTCTGATCCTCAGCCTATTTCCAATCAGACGGAATTAGCTGGGATGGTAGATGAAGGAAAATATTATCTTACCCAAGATATAACAATCGATGAAACTTGGCTGCCTCTGTATCTGGATAATATATATCTAGACGGTGCTGGGTACACAATTTCAGGACTGCAGATAACTGAACCGGGAGGAGGTCCAATACGTCTCATTGCCGGTTTGTTTGCCGCGCTCTATGACTCGACGATCGAGAATTTGACTGTAGATGGCAGCATTGAATTTTCCACACCCGTTAGCATGAATGTTGATTGCGGCGGAATTGCAGGCTATGCATCTAATTCTGACATATCCAGCTGTATTAACAAGGTTAACATTGATATTTCGCATGATGCTGAAACTCTGACGTCTAGTGAATTGCTAGTCGGCGGAATTGTTGGAGACGCACGTAACTCAAGCTTTAGCGACTGCGAAAATAGCGGCAGTATTAAGGTCTGTGGCGGCAGCTTTGGCACGAACTGCGGAGGTATTGCAGGGCATATCTTTAACAGTGTTGTCACCGGCTGCATCAACAAGGGAAGTGTTGAAGCTCAACTGGGTTATGAAGAGCCCACCCGTGCAGGCGGAATTGCAGGCTATTCGCAGCTTACACATATAGACTCCTGCAGAAATAACGCAGATGTTTCCGCCCAGAGTTCCTTCCTTGGTAATGCTTATGCAGGAGGAATCGCCGGAGAGCTTTTAGGTGAAGATAATGACACCATCATAAACTGTTCTAATTACGGTGACATTTACGCCGAATTTGATGACGATGAATCGGGAAATAGCAGTAGTGCCTTTGCCGGCGGTTTGGCGGGTTATGCCAACTATGACAGCGTATTTAACAGCTATAACCGCGGGACTGTGACGGCTGAAACTACCTATAGTGTTGCGCTTACTTCTGCCGGCGGCATCGCAGGCAGAATAGTCGGCGGGCATGACTCCTATATCAGCAGAATAAACAACGCCTACAGCAGCGGAGCTGCGCACAGCGGCACTGAAAATGAGGGGAGCAATTATGAGGGTGGCATAGCAGGAAGCGCACCATACGGATTTGACTGGGGACAGCCTGACGTCAGTTACAGCTATGCTCTGAAAGATAGCTGCCAATATCTAGGCGGCGAAGCTGTTGACAACTGCTATTTCTTTCAACTTGACGGCGGCGAATACCGTTATGATAGTGACGGGGGCAGCAATCTTCTGCTTGATTCTCTGAACGAATGGGTTACTGACAATTCGGAAGAAGGAGAACACTACGAAGGCTGGGTACTCGACCAATTCGGTCTGCCGATTTTTGAGAGGGAGTCAGACGGTGATACCCCTACTCCTCCGCCTCCTCCCTTTATCCCGCCGCAGATTGGACTTCCCTATTATCTCAACGGCGATGAAAAGGTCTTTATCGGCTTTGCAGCAGATTCCGGCGGCGTGATGAACTACATAGCTCCTGTCGGCAAAAGCATACTCTTTGCAGAGAACCCAAAAGAATTTACCGATATTGGCGCAAGCTGGGCAAAGAGCAGCATCGACTTTGTGACGGAGCGCGAAATCTTTGTAGGAATCTCAGAAAATATCTTCTCTCCTGAAACGGGAATGACTCGCGCCATGTTTGCAGCCGTCCTCGGCAGGCTCTACGAGCGCAGCTACGGCGCCCTTGACAGCGGCGACGGTAACGACTTTATTGACGTTGACAACGGCAGCTGGTATATTCAATATATAAACTGGGCAGCCAAAAACCGTATCATTGAAGGCGTTGGCGCAAACAAATTCGAACCGGAGCGTATGGCAACCCGGGCAGAAATGGCTGTAATGCTCAGCCGTTTCACGCAATTTCTTAAGCTTGATATCGGCATTGCTCTGCCCGCCTTTGACGATAACGACTCAATACCTGATTGGGCGTGGAATGCTGTCGGCTTTATGCAGGAGAGCGGAATAATAGTCGGCAGACCCGACAACAATTTTGCTCCCAATGAAACTGCGTCACGCGAAGAGACCGCTGCAGCACTGGAGAGATTTGTGCGCTGGGTAGTTAAATAGCCAAATCGTTTAATTTTCGTTTGCAACATATAAGAAAACCTCTGTAACTATTGCAGTTACAGAGGTTTTATTTTTGGCTGTGTTAATTGAAAAAGCAGGCTGCATTTTCTTTCTCATTGCTTCCCGACGCTTGATATCAGAATAAATTGCATCGGAAGAAAAAACTATTTTCCCCGCACCTCTAATGCTTTTTTGCGGCACTTTTAGCCGCGGAATATCCCATCAACACAATCCAGACATAGGCGCAGGTTTTAGGGATCATCAGCATTCCGAGCATTGGTACTGCGTCTGCACCGAGCACAACGGGAATGTAGAAAGCAAAACTCAAAACAATTGCAAGGCACATAAAGCGAAATTCTTTGTCATTAGTTTTCCTTGCTTCAATAAAGAACAAGCAAATTATTATTATTCCAAGCGCCACAAAGGGCAGATTGCGGTAAATGCCCCACGACAGGGGCGCATCAGCTGACGTCCATTGGTTTTGAGGAAGGAGACAAAGCGCAATGCGAGCCGCAGCCAGCAAATAGACGCTAATTGTCAGCACTGTCGTTTTGTCTTTTTTATATCTCGCCTGCCAGACATGGTAGAGCAGCACATAGAACACAGTCATAGTAATTGATGTAACAAGCTTGCCAATCCCGAGGGAAGCAACGTGATTGGCTGTTCCATCCGTCCATAGTGCGTACATTCTCGGCACGAGATGGAACGCATCACCGCATCCGAGAACAATCGACATGATGCCGAAAAGCTTAAATTGCCGTTCTCCACGTGCCATGCGAAAAATCAGGATTCCAAGCGTTACAACGGCAATGAGATAGGGTATTTCAAAAATCGGTTCCATAATTCTTTGCATACTCAAACCTCCTGCGCTTTCACTACAAGTGATTGCACATAATCAGCCTGCTCAAAAAGTGTACAGCCGCCTGTGTGTTCCTGAAGAAGTGTTCCCTCGTCCCGCAGCTTCATAAACAACGGCGACTTGAGCGCATTGCGCAGCGAGCTTGTCTTCAGACTGGTGTCGGAATAGGGTGAAAACGGACAAGGCTCGGCACCGCCGTTTGCGTTTATATGGAAAAATCCGCGCCCTGCCGCAAGACAACCGCCCGATTCCTTCTCATCTCCGGGGAAGGAAATAAGTATCATTTCGCTCTGACCCCTCAGCATGGCAACCCTCTCAGACAACAACTTTCTCTCAGTATCTCCAAGTGCAAGTTCAGGTTTTTCAACCGGGACGTACTCCACAAAGACAATTGCCTTACAGCCTTTTTCCCCAAGTTCTGAGACAAAAGAATTTTCTGTTACGGCTGACAAGTTATCCCTTGTAACCGTGATCGAAGCTCCAAACAATAACTTCTTTTCAGAAAGCCTCTTCATAGACTGCATTGTCTTAACATATATTCCATTCCCCCGCCTTGCATCGGTCTGCGCTTCATCACCCTCAATGCTGATTATGGGAACAAGATTTCTGTTAGATTCAAACAGTCTCAGAATGCCGCTTTCGAGCATCGTGCCATTTGTAAATACTGGGAACAGAATTGCAGGATGTTTTGCGGCTTCCTCAATCACATCGCAACGCAACATCGGCTCGCCTCCTGCAAGGAGGACAGCCGACACGCCCAATTCTTCCGCTTCAGAAAATACTCGAGCCCATTCTTCACGGCTCATTTCTCCAGAGTGTGTGCAAGCATGATTGGCCCGGTCATAGCAGCCGACACAATTCAGATTACAGCTTTCCGTAACGCTGGCAATAAGAAACGAGGGAATGTGTTCTCCGATTTTTTCAAGATTGTGTCTGCGCTCTTCCGCCTTTTTTGCGGCAAGCGCATACTTTGCAAAGAACATGCTTTCTTTAGGATTCTTGAACGTTGCTTTCAAAATGCTTAGAACAAGGGATTCAATTCCGTCGCTGAGATATTTTTCAATATCAAATTTTCCGCTCATATGTCTTAACCTCTTGTCTGTCCGAGGAATTTATACAGCAATTGATATAAGGTGCTTGCCTCTTCCGGGCTGAGGTTCATACACCCCAGCATCTGCATCGGCACTTTCAGCGCTTTCTCACGCAAGGCTTCCCCCTGCGGCGTTATATCCACGATCAAGTTGCGCTCATCTATTTTTGAGCGCTGCCTTTTGACAAGCCCTTGCTGTTCGAGCTTTTTCAGAAGCGGCGTAAGCGTACCGGAATCAAGATAGAGGCACTCTCCGAGCTGCTTGACACCCACTGTTTTCTTTTCCCACATCACCATCATTGTAATGTACTGAGTATAGGTAAGGCCGATTTCACTGAGAAACGGTGTATATAGCTTGACTATGCCGCGCGCAGCGGCATAAAGTGGAAAGCAAAGCTGGTTTTCAAGTTTCAACGGATCCATATATTCACTCCTCAAATATCTATGAGAGGGATTATAACAGAAACTAAATAGCAAATCAAGTAAAATTAAGTTGTGCTAAATTAATTCAGATAAGAATGCCTGAAACACTTGAAGCTGGAACTTCTTCGCACCCATATTCACGGGAAGAAGAGCGAGCAATCGCAATCTTAGATAAAATCGTGTAAGAATCGTGTATAGCATAAAACAAAACCTCTGTAACCATTGCAGTTACAGAGGTTTTGTTTTTTTGGTGGAGACTAATGGACTCGAACCATCGACCTCTCGCGTGTGAGGCGAGCGCTCTAACCAGCTGAGCTAAGCCTCCAAGTAGTATGGGAGAGTTATTCAACTCCCCCATTTTTTGGTGACCCGTACGGGAATCGAACCCATGTTACCGCCGTGAAAGGGCGGTGTCTTAACCGCTTGACCAACGGGCCGAATATGGTAGCGGCGACTGGATTTGAACCAGTGACACCCCGGGTATGAACCGAGTGCTCTAGCCACTGAGCTACGCCGCCATATTGTCGCTATTCAGCGCTCTGAGCCGAACAGGCAAGGGTAATTATACTAAAGATGTCGGGCCGTGTCAATACATTTTTTACCCGAAATCTGCGCTGATCCGGGCATACTATCACAGTGAGGTGGTCATATGAATTCAATTTGGCAAAATACGGTGAGTGCGCCTGAGTTTCCCTCTCTCGAAGGTGATATAAACACCGATGTTTTAATCATAGGCGGCGGGATAGCAGGAATACTCTGCGGATACCGGTTAAGTCGTGCAGGACTTGACTGCATCATCGTTGAAGGCGGAAGGATCTGTCAGGGCGTCACCGCAAGTACAACAGCAAAAATGACGCTTCAGCACGGTTTTTGTTATTCGCGCATGATAAAAAAACATGGGCTTGACTACGCCGGAACCTATTACAGAGCTAACCACGATGCAATGAGCAAGTTCAAGGAGCTTGCCTGCGTCCATGACTGCGACTACACAGAGCGCAGCTCCTTTGTCTATACAACAGGCGACAGGGACGACGCTCAGCACGAATACGAGGCTCTTTTGAGGCTGGGTGCGCCGGCAAAGGTGCATAGCTCCCTTCCCCTGCCGCTTGACGTTGCGGCCGCGGTTGAGGTCGAAGGTCAGGCACAGTTTCATCCGCTGAAGCTAATGTTCAGCTTGTCAAAAGAGCTTGATATCTACGAAAACACATTTGTTCACTCTATAGACGGCACAACGGCCATAACAGACAACGGTATAATCCGCGCGAAGAACATCATCGTGGCGACGCACTTCCCTTTCATTAATCGCCACGGCTTCTATTATTCCAAGCTATACCAGCACCGCTCATATGTTCTGGCCCTCGAAAACGGGCCTCAGTTCGATGGGATGTATGTCGACAATGCAGAAAGCGGCATGTCGTTCCGTAATTGGGAAAACTTCCTTTTCATCGGCGGCGGTGACCACAAAACAGGCGTAAGCGGAGGCGGATACAGCGAGCTGCAGCTCTTTGCCGCCCAACACTTCCCTGATGCTCCTGTACGTTTTGCATGGTCAACTCAGGACTGCATGAGTCTTGATGCCGTGCCGTACATCGGCAGGTACTCACATTTTTTCCCAAATGTTTTTGTTGCAACAGGCTTTAACAAATGGGGCATGACTACCGCGATGGCTGCTGCAACAATGCTCACGAGTATGATTACTACCGGCAAGAACCCATACGGAACCGTGTTTTCTCCGAAGAGAAACTCTCTCAACAAACAGCTTCTTACAAATACGGCAAACTTTTTCAGCAGCTATCTTTCAGCGAGCGGCAAGCGCTGTCCGCATATGGGCTGTGCGCTGGTTTGGAATCCTGAGGAAAGCAGCTGGGATTGCCCCTGCCACGGCTCGCGCTTTCACTCAGACGGAAAGCTCATAGACAACCCGGCTATGAAGGATTTGGACTGAACATCGAAAGCAAAAGCTCTCATCGTTTTATAAATCCGCTCAAAAAAAGCGTCCCTCCAGACTGTGGAGGGACGCTTGCGTTGTTTGATAATCATGTGCCGAGATATGCCTTTTTTACTCCCTCGTCATTGAGCAAATCCATACCGTTTCCAGAGAGCGTTATGCGTCCTGTTTCAAGAACATGGCCAGTATTTGCAGTATGCAGCGCCATGTTTGCGTTCTGCTCGATGAGAAGGATGGTAACACCCTGCTTGTTTATTTCCTTTATGATATCGAAAATGCCCTTTACTATGAGCGGCGCAAGCCCGAGAGAGGGCTCGTCCATCATCATAAGCTTGGGGCGGCTCATCAGAGCCCTTGCGACCGCCAGCATTTGCTGCTCGCCGCCGGAAAGAGTTCCGGCCTGCTGCCATGAACGTTCCTCAAGCCTCGGAAAGAGGTTGAAAACCCAGGAAATATCATCCCGAAGATTGTCATTGCGCAGATAGGCGCCGACCTTCAGGTTTTCCAATACCGTAAGATCCGGAAAGACTCTGCGCCCCTCGGGAACGAGGGTAATACCCGATTTAACTATGTCGGTGGTGTCTTTGCCTGTAATCTCGCGGCCTTCAAAGAATATCTTTCCGTCGGAAGGCGTGACAAGATTAACAATAGCGCGAAGTGTCGAGCTCTTGCCTGCTCCGTTTGCGCCAATCAGAGTAACGATTTCTCCTTGATTAACGTCGAAAGAGATGCCTTTCACAGCTTCGATCCCGCCGTAGTTGACCTTAAGGTCCTGAATACTAAGAATAGGCTCGCTCATTCCGCCACCCCCAAATATGCCTCAATAACGCGAGGATCTGCCTGAACCTGATGGGGAGTTCCTTCGCAAATAAGTTTTCCAAAGTCTATTACATAAATTCTGTCAGAAAACTGCATGACTAAATCCATGTGGTGTTCAATCATGAATATAGTCAGATTATGCTTTTCCTTGATTTCAACTATGAACTCGCCCAGCTCCTGAGTCTCCTGCGGGTTCATTCCCGCAGCGGGCTCATCAAGCAGGAGAAGTGTCGGGTCAGTCGCCAAGGCACGGGCGATCTCCAAACGGCGCTGGAGGCCGTAGGGCAGGCTTGTTGCGAGATCATCCTTGTACTGGGCAAGATTCTGCTCCTCGAGCAGCGCCATAGTCTCTTCCAGCATGCGCTGTTCTTCTTTGTAGGAAAGACGAAGTGTTGCAGACATAAAGTTCTGCTTTGCGCGCATGTGCTTTGCAGTGAGCACGTTCTCCAAAACCGTCATACTTTTCCAAAGGCGAATGTTTTGAAAAGTTCTGGCAATGCCCAACTGAGTAATCTTATCGGGTGTAGGCCTAAGCGTCCTCTCATGCTGATACTTTTCAGCATTTTCTCCGGCATAGAGCTTTTTCATCTTGCTGCGGGGGTGGTTTGCAACAATCGGCAAACCATTAAAGCTCACAACGCCGTTAGTCGGCTCGTAAACGCCTGTAACGCAGTTAAAAGCTGTAGTCTTACCCGCGCCGTTCGGGCCGATAAGTGCTACTATTTCGCCCTTGTTAACTTCAAGGGAAATATTGTTAACGGCAACAACTCCGCCGAACTGCATGGTGACGTCTTCAATTTTGAGGATGTTTTCACTCATCGCTTTCACCCTCCTTTATCGCTTCTGCTTGCTTCATTTTTGGTTTTTTCCTGAAGAAATCGGTAATTTCCTTTGTTCCCATCATGCCCTGTCTGAAGAACAGAACAACAATCATAATAACGACGGAGAATACGACCATTCTAAAGCCGCTGCGCAACAGTGGCACAACCAACTGCCCGGTGAAAGTGAAATATCCCACCCACGAAAGGAGGGCAAGTCCCACCGCCCCCACGGCAATAACCTTCCAAAGGGCATCCTTTCTCTTTAACATACGGCGGATCAGTAAGGCGAAAACACCTGCAACCAGAACTGCAAGCACCAGAATAAACACTATCCGCGGAGTCGCTGTGGTTGATTTAAAGACCAGGTTGTTGTCAAGGAAGCGCAGCCACCATTCTGAACACGCAATATAAAGGAAAGAGGCAATGCAGCTTCCGGATATTGAGCCGATTCCGCCTATAACGACAATCAGTAAAATTTCATAGGTCATCGCCGAGGTAAAGCCCTTTGCCTGCACAGTGGTAGAAAACATGGCAAACAACGCCCCGCCTACTCCGGCAAAGAAAGAACTGATGCAGAAGGAAAGTCTTTTATGCCTTGCCAGATTAATCCCCATCGCTTCTGAGGCAACCTCGTCATCACGAATGGACTTGAATGCGCGGCCGTATGATGAATTGATAAGCAGAACAATCAGGACAATGCAAAGAGCTGCAATGAAAATAGGGACAAAGGTCGACAAACGAAGAATCACTTCTCCGGAAGCATTCTTGATATTAAAACTTGTAAATGTGGGAAAGCCCTTGAGCATATTCGCGCCGTTGGTGATGCGTCCGAGAGCGCCCCACTGGAAAACCGCGCGGATAATTTCGGCAAAACCAAGGGTTGCGATTGCCAGATAGTCGCTCTTAAGTCTTAGAACCGGCAATCCGATCAGATAAGCGAAAACCATAGCGACAATGCCCGCGCAAATAATCGCGACCAGCACACCGAGAACCAGACTTACACCTCCGCCGACTCCTGCGTTTCCGAACAGACTCCCGAAAAGCTCCTGCATAGAAAAGTTAATTGATGAGCCCTGATAGATGTAGTAAACACTCTCGCGCATATCGGTAGGGATCGTCAGGATTCCGTAAGTATATGCGCCCAGGAGCATGAAGCCGGCCTGCCCGAGTGAAAACAGGCCCGTGAATCCGTTCAGCAGGTTCATTGATACCGCAACAAGCGAATATACCGCACTTTTTTTCAGAACAGTGAACAGCATTGCGTTTGCCGACATCGTGTTCTCAAGCAGAACAACAATGGCCAAAAATACCAAAATGACCAGGAGGGCAATAAGCGACCCTTTTTTATCTTTTTTTTGCTTAATTCTTGTCACTTCTTCGCCCTCCTTATACTTTGTCCGTTGCCTTCTCACCGAAAAGTCCGGTAGGCTTGACGACAAGAATAACAATCAGAATGGCGAAAGTGACCGCATCCGAAAAGATGGTGTAGTCAGTTCCCTTAACAAGTGTTTCCAGAATACCTATTATGAATGCACCGATAACCGCTCCGGGTATCGAACCGATTCCTCCGAAAACCGCAGCGACGAAGGCCTTCAGTCCCGGCATGGCGCCCGCAGTCGGAATAACTGTCGGGTATTTTGTAAAATACAGCATTGAGCCGACCGCAGCGAGCAACGAACCGATGATAAATGTAATGGAAATTATGGTGTCAATCTTTATTCCCATCAGCCTGCTTGTTTCGTAGTCCTTGGAAACCGCTCGCATCGCCATTCCGATTTTTGTGTGGTTGATTAGCATTGTAAGCGCAAAAACAAGTATGATCACAACTATCGGCGTTATAATAGTAACCCAGAGCGTGGGCGCGCCGAAGATTGTGATTGACTTAGACAGAAGCGGAATGGAAACATAAGTTTTCGGCTGGCCGCCGGTTGTGTACAGAGCAAGATTCTGCAAAAGGTAAGACACGCCTATTGCGGATATCATAACCGACATACGCGGCGCACTGCGCAAAGGCTTGTATGCCGCGCGCTCAATTATGAATCCCAGCAGCACAGTCAGAACGATTACAACGGGAATGGCAAAGTAAATGGGTACCGTTGTTGACAGATAAACCATCATCAGGCCGGCGCACATAAAAACATCACCGTGGGCAAAGTTAATCAATCTGAGAATTCCGTAGACCATAGTGTATCCGATTGCAATAAGCGCATACTGGCCGCCGACAGAAATACCAGAGAGAATTTGTGATACGAAAAACTCCATTATGGATCCTCCAAGACGGGTTTACTTAAAATCGGAGTCGCCTCGAAAGCAGCGGAATTACGGCCGCTGTTTTCGAGGCAGCTCCCAAAATCCGGCTCCCGGGAGACGCTTTTGCGTCTCCCAGGAGCAGATGCTGATTTGAAAACTAACTTATGCTATGAGCATTTTTTAGCCAACGGACTGCTGCTTAACAAACTGCCATTTAACAGCTGCTGTGTCAGCCGTCTTTATATATGCTGTGTCGCGGATAGCGTCGCCGATGTCGTCAAAGGCAATCTTTCCGGAAACGCCATCATAGGTGACGCCGGGGATGGCGGCCTTAACAGCTGCGGGATCGATGGATCCGGCGGCCTTCAGAGCTTCAAGAGCCACATAGTAAGCGTCGTAGCCCATTGCTGTAACAGCAGAAATAGTGTCATCGCCGCCGTTTGCAGTCTTAGCGTCAGCATTGGAGTTAATGTATTCCTTAATGCCTGTGTCGAACTCGGGGTTGCCACCCTCATCATAGAAGGTGGTAACATACAGCTTAAGGTTGCTGTCCTTCGTTGCGGCAAGAACCATGTTGTCATCCAGAGTGTCGGAACCGAGGAACGGGAACTCAACGTCCAGCTTTGCTGCCTGGCTCATAATCTGGGTGGAATATGCAATGGAAACCGGGGAGAAGAAAACTTCCGCGCCTTCGCTCTTTGCCTTGTTGATGTAAGTTGTGAAGTCAGAGTTGTCCTTCGGGAAGGAGTCGGTAATAACTGTACCGCCGGCTGCTTCAAAAGCTTCCTTGAAGAAGGTGATCAGGCCCTGGTCATACTCATTTCCGACTTCACCCAGGCAATATGCCTTCTTTGCGCCAAATTCTTCAAGAGCGTAGTTGGCAAGAACAGTGCCCTGGAACGGGTCGAGGAAGCAGATACGGAAGTAATGGTCATTTCCGGCCGTAACATTGGGGTTTGTGCAGGTAACACCGATAGCCGCAAGGCCGGCATCATTGAAGGTGTCGCTAGCTGCCATCGAAACGCCGGAACCGTAAGAACCGAGAACGAGAGCAACATTTGCGCTTACAAGGGTGGACGCAGCGGAAACTGCCTTCGCCGAGTCAGATCCGTTATCGGCATAGACGAGCTCAACCTTGTAGGTCTCTCCGCCGATTTCAACGGTGGGAGTCAGGGAGTTGGCATACTGCATGCCGAGGGTTTCCTTCTTGCCGCCGGAAGCGGAGTCGCCGCTGGCAGGCTCAAAGACGCCGATTTTTACCACTTTGTCGCTGTCGGTGGTACCATCGGGAGTTGTTGCGCCGCTATTATCCGTGGGGTCAGCAGGATCCTTAGTTGAACCGCAGCCGGCAAACAGGGCAACCAGCATAAGGCACGCAAGAATTAGTGCAAGATACTTTTTCATTTTATTCCTCCGTTTAATTTGCGGAATCATCTTCCGCTTATTAGTTGTGTCCGCCACAGAAGCACATCTGTCCACGAACAACTATCTCTAGTATTATAGCTCAGAGCAGCGTCTTTTGCAACAAAATTATTCACATTTGCTCTTTATAATGAATACTTTAGTTTTATTCTTTCTTCTGCGCCCGCCCTCCCCTTTTTGAGTTTTGCGCACATCTTTTCCCGATTAAAAGCAATATTGAAATTATCGCTGCAAATTTTTACTTCTGTTTTAAAGTGACGCTCACTACAGAAATGTTGTTATGTATACCTTGAAAATCAATCGCATATAAAAAATTATTTACGACAATTATGACCTATTATGTCGAAATATGCGCTTTAATAAGAATGCTTTTTTTGATTACTGTTCAAAACACTGTTGATAATGTCAATAACTTTTCGGATAGCTTAGTTATTTCTGGAATTTATGTAAAGTCTTATATTATATAATTGGTGCAAATATTTTATTGCGGGTTGCAAAAAAATGCAATTTTGTTCAGCGATAAGCTGATTCATCTTCCCGTTAAATTCAAAACTCCCATCCTGCATTTTGACAGGACGGGAGTTTGATTTTGTTCAGTGCCCTTGCGGGATCCTGAACTTTTGTGAAAGAGTTGCTGAACTGCTATTTGGCTTTGCGCTTGCTTCTCGCAGGTACTATCAATAATGACACGCCGCCAAGGGAGACCAACGCCAGTGTTGCCCAAAGGCCGATCATTGAGGTATCGCCTGTTCTGGGATTTCCGGGATTTTGCGGGTCACCGGGGGCAAGTGGAGTAGGATCATCGGGTATATCGATTACCGGCGGATTCTCGGGAGGCTCGCCGGGTCCCAGAGGGGGCGGTTCATCCGGAACATCTATGTCCGGGATCGTTTCATTGCGCACCGTCACGCTAACAGAGACCGTTTGGTTTCCATCAGGCATATGTATGCCGATTGCGTCGCCTGCTGTGAATCCGACTCCTGAAACATAGTAGCCCAGAATGCTGAAGGTTTCGTATTCTTCTTCCATGATGTAGTAGGTCTTGCCGTGACTGAGTCCGCTGATCGTCACTGAGCCGGTATTGGAGTACAGTATCACGCGCTCTATCAAGTTCCCGGACTCATCATAGATTCTTACCGCAAAGGGCTTGCCGGTCTGGACTATATTTCCGTCACTGTCGGTCAGGCTCTTATTCAGGACAAGTGACACTCTGTTGTCGCCCGGTGTAACAGGCGGGCTGTACACGTTGTGGAAGTTCAGCGCCGGAGAACCCGCTTCCAGACTTGCCGAAAGCGTTTTGTCCGGATTTTTAGAGACGATGACACTGATGTCATATGCTCTTGTATCCGTCGTCCAGCCGTTGCCGCCCTTTGACGTTTCTTTAACCGTATACTTATATGTTCCCTCTTCGCTGTACACGATCGGTGCAAATGTAATGTTGCCGTCTGCATCATGCGTGCCGCTTGATACGCGCTTGTCGGTTCCCTGTACAAAAACTGCAAAATTGAATTCTCCCGCGATCAGTCCGCGGCCTTCGGCAGTCTTTTTTCCGGTCAGCACAATCGATGCCAAAGGCTCGGTGTTGATGCCCGTGACCATCGCAGCCTTGTTCTTTTCCGTCTTTAACACGACAGTGCCGCCAGTGACTGTATGCGCCGCCCTTGTTGCCGCATCCCACGTGAATGTGTATCTCGCGCTGGCCGGAATAACTTCACCGACGCGGTAGTCGCCCGGTTCAAGATTATCAAGGGTCGTTCTGCCAATGTATCGTCCTTCTGCCTCGTTCCAATGCACACCTACAGGTACCGCGGCATTGACAACAGACCAACTGCCGTCAGCATTCTTTTTCTCCACCTTGAAACTGAAACTGTAAGTGAGATTTTTCTCCGCAGCGGTCAGGTCAGTTCGTCCGATATCGTAGTACTTTCCGATAACAATGCTGGTCTTCCCTTCTTTGACCGGTTCGGTGTTCACACCTGTGACCATCGCTGAACTGCCTCTTGCAACCGTCATCGTTACAACACCGCCGGCGACGCTGTGCGCAGCCTTTGTTGCGGCGTCCCATTCAAATGAGTATGTCGAGTTTGCAGGGGCAACCTCGCTGACTCTGTATTCACCCGGAGCAATGTCAGAGAGAGTAATCTCTCCGTAGAACATTCCCTTAGCTTCGTTCCATTTGACATTTACTCCTGCGCCGCCGTATACAACCGTCCAGTTACCGGAGGCATTCTTTCCCTCAATCCTGAAGCTGAAGTCATAGCTCTTCGCTTTTTCTTCCGCAGTCAGATCAGTTCTGCCGAGGTCGTAGTACTTGCCGATTTTGATTGATCCGCTTGTCGGAGTCTGCGGAACAGTGGGCTTAACTGTGTTGACGCCTGTGACCATTGCGCTTGAGGCATC
>JAVBMI010000025.1:0-58185 GCA_031552685.1 Oscillospiraceae bacterium | reverse complement strand
TCCCTCCTGCAGAGACAACAAGGAGGCCGAGACCTGGCCTAGGAGGGATGGGCCCCTGCAGGCCGCCGGTGTGCGGGTGGGAGAGCGGCGCCACGTGAGGGGCTGAAAGGTCGATGTCGGGGGGGACGGTCTGCAGGGGGGTAGACGGGTCGATAATGTCGATGTCTTCAGATTCCCATGGGTCCAGCGGGGTGCTCTCCTCCGGAATTTCGGTGGGGGGCTCCGTTGACTCGTCGGGGGAGGGGAAGATCGGCGTAACCAGCTTCGGACTTGCTTTAATCGAATGATGCCAAACGCCCTCAATCTGTGTGGGGAGGAAGACTATGAACGGACTCATAAGGAAGCCGTTCGCGCCCTGATTGGTCATCACTACAAGATAAGCTCCGACCTCAAGATCACTAAATGTAACTCTTCCGTCAGCCGCTGTCGTGCCTGCTGCAGTCGGCGATCCGGGCAGCATACCCGAGAGACTTGATGCAGCGTCCATAAGTTTAGTTGCGCTCAAGCCGTTCAGGTCAGGACCTGCGGCAAACGCACCTGCAAGGGTGCTGACTCCGTCTTCATCAATGTCGGCAACTTTATAAATGGCTAAGTCACCGCCACCTTTGGGTGCGTTGTAGAGGGAAAGATAAATCTCCAACGTTGCCTTTTTGTTTGTGTCGATCGGATCTGCCGCAAGTGCCGGGGCAAACAGCGACAGAATAACAACTACGATGACACAGATACCTAATACGCGTCTAAATGTCTTCTTCAAGAGCACTCAACTCCTTCACTTGGCCTATTCGGCCGTTTTTTTCCTGTGCCTGATAAACACTACTACTAATACTACTGAAAGAATAACCAGTATCGGAACCGCGATGTACAGTGCCGCCGCCATTGGCTTGAGCTGCTTTGCGTCCGACTCTGCTTCGTCCGAACTGAGTTCCACCGCATGACCTCGTACAAGAAGCCTGTGAGAGTTTACGCCATACGGTGTGCAGGTGATGATTGTCACGTAGTCTTCGCCCTCGACAACTTTAAGCTCCCTGACGTCGTCGGGTTCAACTACCAATATTTGATCGACCTCGTATTCAAGCGTTTCAGCTAAGATGTGAAGCTTGAAGGTGTCGCCGATTTCCAACGTATCTAAATCTGAAAGCAGCTGCGCTGAAGGAAGTCCTGTATGTCCCGAGATTACTGCGTGTGTGCTCGTTCCTCCAACCGGCAGCGAGGTTTGGGGCAAATGCCCTATGCCTTTTTCCATGGTCTGCTCGCTGACGCCGTGGTAGACACCGAGTCTTGTTCCAAACTTGGGGATTTCCAGATAAGCCATCAGGCTGCTGCCGTTCAGACTGAGCTGCTCCATGTATTCAGGAGTCAGCGCCTCTTCATCGGACACGGAAAAGTTGTTTGTTCTGTGATTTGCGTTATATGCTCTGGCTTCATCGAGAATCTTTGCATATTCCTCCTCACGGAGAACCCCAACCTGATCACGGTATCCGGAGATTGCCGATGCCTGTTCCTTTTTACTAAACAAATCGCTGATGCTGGGATAAAGCAGCACCGAAAGTCCAATGACAAAAACAACGACAAGTGCAATTATTGATATGTTTTTCTTCATTTATGTTCCTCGACGCTGTGTGTGCCGGGGGAGTGAGGGGCACTCCCCCGGATGTGTGGTGCCGTGAGCCAAGTGCTCACAATCTATTGCTCGGATCTCTTTTCGCGTTTTTTCTTCAGAATCACACCTGCTGCTCCCGCTGCGGCTGCCATGATAAGCAGACCTGCTGCAGTGTAGCCTGCGGTTCCGATTCCGCCAGAGGGAACGATCTCATAGGTGCTGTCGTTGACGACGTGTACAGTAAAGCTGCCGTAGCCGTCATTGTCGGGAGTAACAGTCACACCTTCAGGAAGTTCGCTCGCGGGCACATAGGGGATGTTTACGATGATGGGGTCAACCAGGATGTATTTATCCCAGGTGGCGATTTCCGTTATGCGGTATTGGCCTGCCCCAAGACCGGTGAAGTAGATTTTGCCGTCACTGTCTGTGAGTTTGCTTGCGTATCCGGTTACAGGTTCCCAGACATCGCCGTCGTCACCGGTGACGAGCTTTTCGAGCTTGAACTCAACGCCTTCCATAACAATGTCTTCGCCCTTGTGGCTGGTTTTGATCAGAGTGATCTTCCACTCTTTCTGTGCTATTTCATTGACAAAGTTTGCAGAAGTGCTTCCGTCGCCGATAAACTCTGTAGCCGCCGTACCATTGATTGATTTGAGTGAGTACAGGCTGTCGGCAGGTTGAGCGTCTTCAGTTATTTTGAAGAAGCCGATTGCGGGAGCCATCATCTTAATGGAATCGCCGTGCTTAAGGGTAAATTTACCGTCAACGCCGATAGTGTAAACAGTACCGTTCTTCTCGTAACGCACGCCCGATGCCGGCTGCCAGCCATCCTGCGCCCCTGTGGGATTTCTCCAGAGGGTGAATGTAAAGTCTGTTGTGTCCAAAACCTCATTGCCTGCCACATCAACAACGGTCTTTGTTACGATGGTGGAAGCGGGAATCTTCACGCCGACCTTGATCGGCTCAGCGTAGAAGGGGGTCTGACCGGAAACCATCAAGTAAGTGTAGCCGAAGGAGTTCCACGCGATATCCGTGGGGTTCGGAAGTGTTGTAGTTCCGGTCTGCGGTGCTACCAGCGCATCGTAAGTTACTGTTATGCGGTCACCCTTGGCGATCTTTGCAGAGTCATCAACCACGATTCTGATTGAATTGCTGTTTGCGGGAGTTCCGCCCCAGGGAGCGTTGCCTGACCAGTCGTCAACAGTGAAGGTGCCGGTATCGTTTTTATAATTGATTTTGCACAGAGCGGTAATGTTATCAGTTCCTCCGGCAGCTCTCTTTACACTGACAGTAACATTCGGATTTGCAGCAAAGGTTACTTCAAAAGCGGAGCTTCTGCCCTCTGATCTGTTTACAACGCCCATGTCCCCTACTGTGGGAAGGGTGTCGATAATGGCGAACTTCATAAGAGGCATTGAAATCTGTGCACAGTTTTCAACGTTGAGAGTGTAACGAATCGTATCGCCCGCGATTGCGTTGATTGCGGGAGCTGTGCCGAGACCGATGCCGGATTCGCCGTAGAACGGGCTTACAGGATTGACGTTCTCAATGGTCTTGTAGGAGGTGGTTCCGTACATACCGAACATAACTACCTGCGCCAATGTGGAAACTGAGTAATCATCAACACGCTCTCCGGTCAGCACCTGAGTAATTTTATAGGGAACCTTCAGAACCGCTTGGTTGTAATATGTGCCAAGCTCCATGTCCTCTCCATCTTTCCACTTTGTTATGATGGTGAAGGAATCCGTGTTACCCGGCTTGAGAGGAGTTGTGCTCTCAGTGGAGAATTCCCATGTAAGCTGGGTTTTTCCATCTATGCTTGTGCTCTCAGCAGGTGTTGTGCTTACAGGCGCTCTGTGTCCGGCAAAATCTGCCGAAACAAACTCGAACTCATCGGGCAGAACATCTGTGATGCTGTAGCTGTCATATGCTCTGGAGCTGTCCGCGCCGTTCTGATACTCGATTTTCCACTTTACCAGGGTGTCAGGCGTTATTGCGTAATTGCTTGCCTGACTAAAGTCAATCCAAGTGGCACCGGCGTCAAGGCTGAACTGAGCAGTAGTCTTGGTAATTCCCGCCTGGAAAATAGGTCCGGAAACGGGAGCTTCGCCGTGAACGACCTTATGACCGGCTTGAGCGTGAATGCTGAGTCCGGGATGATGGATTGCGGAGATATCGCCGTGGATCTCAAAACCGGCAACGTTGTGGTATCCGGACATTGTTGTGTTGACCTTAGCCAGCAAATAAACCGATGCCGAGCTTCCGGGATTCAGGCTGACAGGATCATAGTAGAACGTTGCGTGAACGACCTGACCGTTCACATTGATGAAGCCTGCAGCATCCGAGTTGTCATACGGAACCTTCGTTGCGCTGGTTGTGTAGATTCCGGAGATCTTGGTTGAGGAATAGGCATTGCCTTTTACCATACCAACGAATTCCATTCCGTCCGGCAGGGTGTCAACAAAGCTGTGAACCTTGAAAGGAGCGACCTTGGCGTTGGAGGTGTTAGTGATCGTCACTTTGTAGAGCACATAATCGCCCGCCATCGCGCTGAGCGTTCCGCTGTTCTTATACTCGCTGATGTTGAGCTCATTCCCGTCGAGAGTACCCTTGGAAATAACACCGATTACGGACTTAGTTACAGTTGCGCTCTGGTTTGCCTCGGGGGGATCGATCGGAACAAATTTCTTGTTGGATTTTGCTTCAACCTGAGCTTCATCGGTGCTTAATTTCTTGGCTATAACGCCAAACTCGTTGTAGAAGCCGTATTCCTTACTCTCTGTCACTGCATCATAGTTATCTTTCGAAATCTCGAAGAAAACATGGAGTGTGAGTGTTTTGCCCTTTGGCAGGCTTTCTGCGCTGATTGTTGCCGTGAGTTTCCCGCCTGTAATATCAAACTCGGAAGCAAGCAGAGGCCGGAGTGCTCCGTCTTCAACTTCAAGGAACACTGTTCCCGTCTTTCCACCATATGTCACTTCAATGGGAGCGTCGAGCGCCGAATCAAAAGTATCCGTGATTTCGAAATACTTAAGAATCATATCTTCTGCAAAGGACAGATTCTTTACCGCCAGTTTGTAGTGAAGAACATCGCCTATAGCAAGGGAACTCTTGCCGCCGTCTGTAACTACTCCGTTATCCAAAGTTGCAACAGCTGCTTCCTTATTGGCGTTAACTGCAATACCCTTAACATCTACGGTGATTTCCAGAACGCCGCTGCCGTTGGAGCCGTCGGGCAGCTTGAGTTCGACTTGATTTTTGCCCGCGCCTTCCTTGAGGACTTTGTATTTTGTCTCGATGGTTGTAGCACCAACCGGGAGAACAAGGCCATTTACCTTAAACTGGGAAATTGTGTTGGGGCTGATGTCAATCGGGTACTCAGTTCCGTCAGCTGTAAAGCCCGTGTAGGTGTTGGGAGTAAACTCAACCGTCCCGTTCGGAACACCACTAATAGACACAAGTTCAAGCACGCCGCCGGACCACCAGTCTCTGAAGTACATTGTTTCGACTGGGCCGCTTGAGGTATTTGTAATCGTAATCTGGTAAGTAATCGTGTCTCCGACCTGGAATAAACGGTCAGCCGGTTTTTCTATCGGGTTGCCTTTAGCATCAAGAACGGTTTTGTTTACATTGATGCCAGTGTACTTTGAAGAAAAGTAAGCGTTGGCAGTCTGTTTTGTTACAAGGTCAGTTCCGGCAGAGGTTGATGTCTTTACCGCCTCCGTCGCATAAACGGTGTTCGGAACTGTCTGCTGATTTGAAGCTCCATCCAGTGATGTTGCCTTAATTGTCATGGTTATCACTGCGCCAACAGGAACTTTTTCAAACTTCTTATAGTTAATTGTCTTTATCGTCTCGCTGCCTGCCGCGCCGGAGGATTCAGGCGCAAGAGATCCCGACCATGCTGTGCTGTCAGCGCCTGTCATGCCATCGGCGCTCGTTGCAACAATAGAGACAATTTCAATCGATTCAGGGTCGAAAATCGCTTTGCCACCCATGGTGGTGGTCAAGGCATCTGTGAGATAAAGCTCCGCAAGGCTCTTATTGGAGTTTGTGAATGTGATTTTGTAATAAACACCATCACCGGGCTCTACTTTGTTTGCAGAAGCGCTTATTTGCTTTGAAAGCGCCGCATCTGCGTATGCAGCTTTTGACATTGCATATGTGCCTGTTGCAGTAAGATCCTTGTTCGCCGCAGATTCGTGATGCCTGTTTGCGTTGTCATCATCTGCTGCGCCTTCGTAGAACATCGAATAGGCGTCAAAATCAGCATGGTTTTTGATTTCAAATGTGCTTGCGCTGGTGTCAGTCAATCTCGGCGCTCCGGCTTTGCTGAAAAGCGTGACCGTTGCCGCGAGGGAAGCCAGATCTGCTTCCTTTTTGACATTTTCAAGAGTATAGGTTATTTCGAAACCGGTGATTTTCGTGCCTGATATGACAGGGGTTATAACAACGTCGGATTTGACCGTTCCGTCGTTCACTTCACCCTCGTTGATTTCCAATACGTCAATGCCGTCAATTTGGAATTTCGTACTTGTCGCGGTTTTTACGGTTTCTGTTGCAGTTCCCGTGTTATAGTAGAAGCCATTAAGGGTCATTGTATCTTTAAGTACATATTTGCCTGTAAAGGCGACTCCGGTCGTCTGGCCAGCCTTCTGATTGTTTGCCGAAATCGTGTAAACAATGTTGGAAGCCGCACTGTTAAAGTTTCCGAGATTTGGAACGTTTGCTGTTTTCGACACAGCCTCCCAGCTAAACTCTGAAACAATAGTCGTTTTGCCTCCGACTGCTTCGTCATTACCAAGATCTGACGCTCCATCAACAAAAACGGGTTCAAGCTCAATAGTCGCAGCGTCTGTTGTGCCGTTTGGCATTTTCAGGTTAATAACCGCCATGAGAATCGTCTCACCCGGCATGAGAGAGTAGTTAAAAACTCTAAGAGCCTCATTGTAATACAGATAGAAATCCTTAGCGGTACCATCGGCCCCTAAGCCCGTGGCTTTAATTTGTATCCAGCCTGCAGTCTCGGGATAGTCAGGATTTGTGCTGGGAAGTCCTCCGCCGACATATTCAATGCCTGCGGGGAGATCGATTTTCATTTCAACAAATTCAGGGGCATCGTTGGGCGTTGCAAACTGCGCAGTTACTGTGAACTGAACCACTTCGCCGGATTTGTAAGTCGGCTGAACCGCCGTAACAGTGGTTCTCACGCGGTAGTCGATTTTTTGCGGACAGTAGCCCTGTTCGTCGTGGCTGCAGGGAACTGCGGGAACTTCTGCCGCATATCCGCATTCGCCGTCATGCTCGTGCGTGCAAGCAGTGCCGGGAACTTCTGCTGCATATGTGCACCCTTCTTCTGTGAGGTCACACTCAGGGTTTACACACACCTGTTCAGGCGTCCCCTCCGAATATCCGCACACATCATCATGCGCATGCGCACACGGCACTTCCGGAATCGCCGCAACATAACCGGTGCAGCCGTCTGTGTGGTCACACGGAACCGTCTCCGCTGCGGCGGGGGTTCTGAGCATGAAGAACACGCCCGTGAAAATTGCCACAGCAATTACAACCAACATAGTGCAGATGATAATTCTATCTCTGCGCTCTTTGGTACCTTCTCTTACGTAACTCTTAATTGCTTCTCGCATATCATTGCCTCCCAATCACTGATTATTGATTAGACCGCACGGTTTCTACGGCCAGATTGTCATTACTACTTTTCCTATTATCCGCTCCCGGCTGATGTTGCCGACCTCGGTTGTTCTGCTGTCCAGGGAGACCGCTCGGTTATCCCCCATCACAAAGTATGTGCCTTGCTGGACTATTACCGGAAATTGTACATCGCAGACGCCTAAGTATTTTCTTGAAATATAATCTTCTTCTATTTGTTTTCCGTTTACCGAAACTATGCCGGAACTATCAATGGTTATCAGGTCTCCGGGAATCCCGATCACTCTTTTTACCAGTGTTTTTTCGTTGTGGTAAAACGCTATGATGTCTCCTCTGCCGATCGACTGACCTTTTGCTGCCAGAACCACGGAGTTTTCGTAATACTTCGGTTCCATACTCGCCCCCGTAACCTGGAGAACGGGAAGCCACAGTGTTGTTATTAAAACCGACATTGCCGCGACCGATAGAACTACGTTTACCATCAGCCATATTGTTGACGTACGCTTATTCTTGCTTTTTATTGAGCTTATCTTTTCCTGAAGCTGCTTTGCAATGCTCTTTTGGGTTTCCAGTGATTCTTCAAGAGAAGCAACCTGCTTTGTCAGGTTTTCTATCTCCTGTTCCTTTTTCTTGAGCAGGCCAAGCAGTTTTCTTTTTCCAAAAAACATTTGCGGGAAAATTCTCATTTATTTTGCCCCTCAATGCCTGTGGCGGTTTTTACCCGACGTCAGCATCCACAAACCCAGTCAAATACATATGTAATATATACCATCCCCTAGTTACACGATCGTTACATGTTTGAGAAATATTGCCAGAATTTCAAAATATTTTATTTCTTTCACTTTTTTGTTGTTTTGTAGTTTGTCCCAAAAAATGAGAAGGCCCCGTAAAACACGGGGAGAGCTACAAAATTCAGGTAAATCTACTCCCGAAATATGAGAGAAAGCAGACCAAGAATACCTTGCCTGTTATTCTTCTGAGCCTATATTACCAAGGATTGCCTCAGCACTCTGAAAAAATTGGTAAACTGCAGTTTTGCACTTGTAAATGTCAATGGATTTTTTTGGAAATCAACCCATAGCAGCTGAAGAGGATATCCGCACAATATTTTGTGTGAGGATATCCTCTTCTCCAGATGCCGGCGGCTGTGAACTGCACAGCTATATCCTGATTTCTGGTAAATGAGTTTGAAATTCACTGCTGATATCAATTCATTTTTTAAAAATTATTGTATTGTTATAATATACACGCAATGCTATACTACTATTGGACGAAACCCGAATTCTGTCGATTCTTGGAATCGTCTATTCTATTGGTACTTTTGCCGGCGTTATTCTGCCTGCATGTTTTTACCGGAGGTTCAGACAGCTAATGAGCATTACAAATGTCATTTCACTTTTAGGCGGGCTTGCCTTTTTCCTTTTCGGTATGTTTACGATGGGCGCCGCTCTGAAAAAAGTTGCCGGCAACCAAATGCAGATTATTCTTGGAAGACTCACATCCACAAGGTTTAAGGGCGTTCTGCTGGGTACCTTTGTAACCGCTATAATCCAGTCCTCCTCGGCCACATCCATAATGGTCGTCAGCTTTGTAACCTCGGGTATTATGGGGCTTTCTCAGGCAATTTCGGTTATCATGGGCGCCTGTATTGGTACCACGGCAACAGGCTGGATCCTCACCCTTGCGGGGCTCGGCAGTGACAGCGCGATCGGCACTCTTCTTTCCACCGAGGTCGTTTTCGCAATTGTTGCGGTAATCGGCGTTGTCTTCTATATGGCGGCAAAGACCTCCTCCAGAAGGAATGTGGGTGTCGTGCTCGTTTCCCTCGCTATTCTGATGACCGGTATGCGGGCAATGAGCGGCGCAATGGAGCCGCTTGAGCAAAGCGAAGCCTTCCTGCACGCGATGACGGTCGTTTCCAACCCCGTTTTGTGCATCGTTCTGGGAATCGGCATAACCGCCCTGCTCCAGAGCTGCAGCGCTACGATAGGCATTTTGCAGGCTCTTTCCATGACCGGTGTTGTCACTTTTGAAACGGCAATTCCAATGGTGATCGGCATGAGCATCGGTGCCTGTGTACCCGTTTTGATTTCCTCTATCGGGGCAAATAAAGACGGCAAACGGGCCGCCTTCTCATATCTCTATTTCAACCTTTTCGGCGGAGTAATTTTTATGGCCGTCTTCCTGATTGCGGGAGCTACCGACTGGGGCAGGGAATTCTTTTCAACCACAGCCAACAGCGTTCATATCGCAATCTTCAACACAGCTTTTAAATCGATCTCCGTTGTGCTCATTTATCCCTTTATCCCGCTGCTTGAAAAGCTGGTCTGCATGAGCTTTAGGGACGCTCCCGTCCCGACGGACGCAATTATTCTGGATGAAATGCTGCTTAATTATCCCGCGCAGGCGATTGAACAAAGCGCCCGGGTTATAGCCCGAATGGCTGAAATCGCGGTTGAAAACATGAACGACGCCACCGCCCTGCTCACAAACTTTGACCGGCGGCGCTTTGAGGCGCTGCTGCAGAGGGAGAACGAGGAGGACGAATTCGAGGACAAGCTCAGCGAATTTCTTGTGCGCCTGAACGCAAAAAAGCTGTCGCTTTATGAAACGCGGCAAACCGCAAAGTTCCTGCGCGGAATGACTGACCTTGAACGAATTTCAGATCACTCGGTGAATATCGCCCGCCTCGCGCTTGAAATCAGCGCTTCCGGCAGAGGTTTTTCGCAGCAGGCTGCCATGGAAATCGGAGTGTGCACCAGGGCAATCAACGAAATTCTCGCTATAACCTTCGAAGCGCTCACCAACGACAACCTCGACGCGGCTTACCATGTGGAGCCTCTGGAGGAGGTTATTGACGCACTTACCGAAGATCTTAAGCAACGGCACATTGACCGCCTGCAGCGCAACGTCTGCTCTCTGGACACTGGCTTTATCTTCAACGACTGCATCAACAATTTTGAGCGCACCGCTGACCACTGCTCAAATATAGCGGTTTCCGTCATCGAGCTTTATGACGAAACCGCTGTTGAAACCCATGAGTACCTGCGTACTTTGAAGCAGGGAGACAGTGAGTTTTTCAGGGAATATCTCCACGAATACGAGCAAAAATATGCCAGACTTCTCAAGGACACGGAGGACCTTCCGTCGATAGAGCAGCAGCAGTCGTTGTTCGCCTGATAATAGTTTGAAATAATAAAAAAGGCCTGCCGGACGAAAAACGTCCGGCAGGCCCTTCTCTGTGTGTGCCTGGATTTCGGCTATATCTCAACAAACCGGGGATAGCTTTGTTTGTTGGCTACAATATTTCGGAAAACGCCTGAATTCTGGTGGTTGCCTGAGCGTTGATATCCGACGGCTGGTCAACTTCGAAATAGAGGGACGGAATGCCGTTTGCATCAAGGGCTTCCTTGATCAGCGGATAATCATACTCCTCCGGGTCGCAGAATTTCATGATAAGGAAGATAACACCCTTAATATCGTTTTTGGTTACCTCGTCAATAATCATGTCAGTGCGCTTCTTCTCAGGGTCATATGCCAGAGAGCAGCCCTCAAATACCTGCCACCATTTTGCAAGGTTGTAGAGCGCATCGTTGCCGACAACGGGCACATCATAGCGGAATTGCCTCGTTTCATGCGCCAGATCGTCTGCCGCTACCGACAGTCCGCTCTGCTCAAGCACCTCAAGCAATGATGAGGGCTCGGCAATGATTCCGGATAGCAGAACCGGCTTTTCGCCCAGTTTCTTTGGCAAGGTTTCAAGTCCGGCGCAAAGCTCGTTAACAAGCTCTGTGTGCTCCGGCTTCTCCATGAAGTAGCCGCTTTTGATCACATCGTGGCGCACTGCGGGAGTGATGACGTCGGTATGCTCACGGGCCAGCTCCACAAAATTGCGAAGCGCCTTGCGGTTGTCGTTAAACACCCTGATAGCCTCAGCTATTGCGTCATTTGATACCTTTGTTCCCGAAATTTCCTCCAGAGCCTCCAGAACACGTCCATACTCGCTCTTTAGGAACTGAACGCCCGCTTCGATCTTTCTCAACTGCGGGTGCGCAAACTGAATCATTCTGACATCCTTTACGCCAACCTTAAAGTTCTGTGCCATGCATTTGAGGCTGTCGCAAAGTGACGGAACGATGACCGCCTCCAAATCCTTATACCTGCCTGTAAGCCCCAGTTCAAGGTCCGCCTGCAAAATCGTGCAGCAGAACGCGGGCACATAAGCCTTTGCGGCGCTGATGTTGACATTGCCTCCCCAAAGACCGATGGGCAGCATTCCCGCTGCGTATACAAGCTCACCCGGAACATACTCCGGGAAGCAGCCAATCGCCTTTTTGCCTGTGCTCTCCTTGAGCTCCTTAGCCGCCTTTTCCGGATGCGCCGCCTTTTCTGTCAAAATACCAATAATGTCCTGATACTGCCTCATCACTCAGCCCTCCTTCTTGTTTTCGGCCATAACTTCCGTAAGACCGTCAATTCTGGTAGCAAACTGGGCTTCGGAGAAACCGCGCGGATCAGCCTGGTCGCCGTCAAATATCGCGTAGGGTTTTCCGGTCTTCTCGCTTGTTCCTTTGGCGATGGTGTACTGCATCATGTCCCAGACCTTGCAGCTGCGGTTCATGTGGTACAGCGCGCCGTCGCAGCCGTAAGACTCCATAAGCCCTGCGCGCGCATCTATGTGGAATTCCACATTTCGGGTATTTGCCGTTCCGGCATATCCCCTCGCCATTCCCTCCAGGGTCAGCTCGTCATAGGCGACCGCGAAGGCGTCCGGATAGGTGCTTGCGTTCATGTTGATGCCGTTGTTGGTGAGCGTTTTTGCTGTGAAGCCGAGGGACGGCCACACTGCAATTCCGTCCCACATAACGCGGAACTCCTCTTCGCCCTTAAACCTTGTCTCTCCGCTCTCAACCAGTTTTTTGTGCTCCTCGGCAAGAAGGTCAAAAATTTCCTTTGAGCTTGCCTTGCCGCGGGCGCAAACGATCATAGCCATGTAGTTGAACATCGCGAAGCCGTTCATCGGCGAGGGCTTGCTTCTAAGATAGCTCATCGCCTTGGCCCAGGCCTTTGAGTTTTCGTTGGATATACGCATGACCTCAGTCAGCTTGTCGTAGTCCATTTTCTTTCCGGCGACTTCTTCGAGCTGAGTGATGGCGTGCTCAAGCTGACCTTTTATGTAGTCGATGCGCGCCTGATTGGGTTCATACAAGTCGTTGAACGGAATGTCGATCATTATCATGGGTATCTGTAGGTTCTTCGAAAGGTTTTCGTACCACTTGATTACTTCATTGCAGATATTATTGCAGCAGCAAATAAAGTCCGGCATAGGAATTGTGAGAGCTTCTGCGAAGCCCTCCTCGGCATAGCCCAGATTCAGGCGTGCATAGGCGCAAAGGTCAACAGAATAGCCCTTTCCCTCTGCAATGTCGATAAATTTGGGCGCCTCTTTTCTCGCTGCAACGGCGCAGCAATGGTTTTCCGGGTAAACATAGTCCAGATCCAGGGCTTCCACGATCTCCTGAGGGAAAATTGAAGTAAGCCAGCCAACAGGCTTGCCCTCCATTTTTCTCTCAAACGCATTTTGGTAATGCTGCATCTGCAGCTCATTCAGAGCGTCCTTAGAGGTTCTCTCGTCCATAAAGCATTCTCCTTTTTATGATTTTTTCAATTGTTCTTCATACGCAAATAATGCTGCGCCCAGCGCTCCTGTCAGCTGGGGCATGGGAGCCGGTATCACCGGCACTTCCAAAACTTCGGCCATCGCCTTTACAACGCCCATGTTCTGGGCAACACCGCCGGTCATAACTACGTCCGGCTCAATACTGACGCGCCTTGCAAGTCCCGCAACGCGGTTGGCAACAGAAAGGTGAATCCCCGCTGCTATGTCCGCTCTTGTCATGCCAGCCGCCAGCTGCGAAATAACCTCTGACTCGGCAAAAACGGTACATATATTGCTTATTTGAATCCGGAGCGTTGATTCCCCGCTCAGTCGTGCAAGGTCGTCTGTTTCCACCTCAAGAACACGTGCCATCACGTCCAGAAAGCGACCTGTGCCCGCCGCGCATTTGTCGTTCATAACAAAACCGAGCAGGGTGCCCTTTGGACTGAGTTTGAGGGCCTTTGCGTCCTGCCCTCCGATATCAATGACAGTTCTGGCGCCGGGCATCAGGAAAAAAACGCCCTTTGCGTGACAGCTGAGCTCGCTGACCTGACTGTCCGCCTTGTCGAAGGTCATTCTTCCATAGCCTGTAACCACTGTTCTTGAAACGTCTCCTGCCTTTAATCCGGAAACCTTGAAAATTTCCTCATACACCCTTTCCGGACCGCTGGTGCCGGTTCCGGTTTGTATCACCGTTTTCCCGACTATTTCACTGCCGTCCTTGAGCGCAACAGCCTTGCAGGAGGTTGAGCCGATGTCTATTCCGACCGTATACAAATTTATTCACTCCTTATTCCGCTAATACTTGATCCTCATATTGTCCCATGTTTAATATTGTAGCAATTCGCGTGCCAATATTCCAGTGGCAGAAAACAAAGATTTTTTTCGTTAGATATATTTGAAAACGCAAATTCTTTTGTACACATTGCATATATTAAGCGGTATGTTCGAGGGAAAAATTAAAAAATCTTTGCAGATAGCTAAATGCATTAGCAATTTGCAAAGATTTGAGATATATTTATTTCTTTAGTTTCCGATAAATTGTCGAGGGCGGAACACCGAGCGTTTCGGCAGCCTTAGGCACGGTTAAATACTCGTTTAAAGCCATGTCAATGAGCTGCCTTTCCATGTCCGCCTGAGCCTGGGCCAGAGGAACAAGTCTGCTCACCACAACGGCGGCTGCAACCCCGTCCGTATTCTCAGGGCTGTCAATGTCCAGCTTTAAAACCGGCAGCAAATCCTTTTTTGTAAGCGAGCCGTCCTCCGAGAGGATAACTATGCGCTCAACCACATTCTTAATTTGCCGTACGTTCCCCCTCCAGGGCAGAGTGCAAAGATGGGAATAAGCATCGGATGTCAACTGAACATGGCGGTCATATTTCGTGTTGTACTGTTTGAGAAAATACTCAACAAGGGGGATAATATCTTCTCTTCTCTCGCGAATCGGCGGGACGAATATCGGAATTACACTGAGCCTGTAAAGCAGGTCCTGTCGGAAGAGCGCATCATTCAAAAGCGATTCCGCTGTTTTGTTTGTCGCGCTGACATATCTGACGTTAACTGAAATATCGTTGTTTGCGCCAACCCTTCTGAGAGTTCCCTCCTGAAGTACGCGAAGAAGTTTGGTCTGCAGCTCTATCGGCAGCGCTCCGATTTCATCGAGAAACAGCGTTCCTCCGTCCACCTCCTCGATAAGGCCCTTTTTTCCGCCTCTTCTGCTGCCGGTAAACGCTCCCTCGACGTAGCCGAACAGCTCGGATTCAATCAGCTCTCTTGGAATTGCAGCGCAGTTTATCGCAAGATATGGCTTGTCCTTACGCGCGCTCTTTTTGTGTATGTATTTTGCAATTTCTTCCTTGCCGACGCCCGACTCTCCGGTAATAAATACCGGCGCGTCAGATTTTGCGGCCCGTTTTGCAAGCTGGAGAGCATCCTCCATCTTCTTGCTGGTCACCACCATATGCTCTGAAAAATCATGCTCAGCCATATCGCTTACTATGGATGAGTAATAAAGATTCAGTTTTTCGGCGGCGGCGAGCTTTTGTTCAAGCTCCGCCAGCCTTGTCATATCTCTTCCCGTAGCAACCAGATATTTCAGCTCGTCATTTTCCATTATGGGTACAACAGAATACAAAATGGTATTATCATGTCCCGTGTCCTTGACGTGATAGTGAATGTTTTTCTGCAAAGTCCGTTTTTGACTGGCAACCATACTGACTATCGAAACGCCGTCTGTAATAAACGGCTTGAGCGTCTCTTCCGTAGTGCTGCCGATCAGGTACTCGGGCCCCTCACCCAGGAGCTTTCTCAACTCAATCTTGGCAGCATTATTTACCATTAGTATTCTTTTATTCGCGTCACAGATGCCAATTATCTCGTCAATGCTGTCAATTAGCTGCTGAATGCTGATTTCTTCTTTTTCGTTTGTCGGATTCAAATTTTGCTTTTCTTCCACAATCGATTCCCCCGCGTCATAACGGCCAAAACGGTTTATTTACTACACTATCGAGGATTTTCGAGTCTCTTTTCCTATGATACCAATAATATCCTATTAAAACAAGCCCCTTTGCATTTTGCAAATAAAAACAAAAACGGGCGTCCCGATAAAGCGGGACGCCCGGAAAACTAATTGTCAGATTCCCTTGCCGTCATTCCACTGCCACTGGCTGATCTCCGGCAGGTCGGTGCCAAAATCACGGATATGCTGCTTGTGCTCAACCAGCTTGTCCTCCATACGCTGGACGAGATATGAACCCCGATTGCCCAGCTGGGGCAGATAGCGGATAGCATCAATGACCAGATGGAAACGGTCAATATCGTTGAGAACACGCATGTCGAAGGGGGTTGTAATTGTCCCCTCCTCCTTGTAGCCGCGAACATGCAAATAGGGATTGCGTCTGCGGTAGGTCAGCTCGTGAATCAGCTTCGGATAGCCGTGGTAAGCGAATAAAATCGGCTTATCCTTGGTGAAAATCATATCATACTCGCTGTCGGTCATGCCGTGGGGATGCTCCGCCGCCGGCTGCAGCTTCATCAGGTCAACAACGTTGACTACTCTGATTTTGATTTCCGGCAGGTGTTTTCTAAGAATCGTAACAGCGCCCAGAACCTCAAGAGTCGGCGTGTCGCCGCAGCAGGCCAGAACGATATCCGGCTCCTCGCCCGCGTCGTTCGATGCCCACTCCCAAATGCCGATGCCCTGCGTGCAGTGCTTAACAGCCTGCTCCATTGTGAGCCATTGGTGGCTGGGGTGCTTGGAGGTAACCATGACGTTGACGTAGTTCATGCTGCGTATGCAATGGTCGAAAACAGAAAGCAGGCAGTTGGCATCAGGCGGCAGATAAATGCGTACGACGTCCGCTTTTTTGTCCGCCACGTGGTCAAGGAAGCCCGGGTCCTGATGCGTGAAACCGTTGTGGTCCTGCTGCCAGACGTTTGACGAGAGAACATAGTTGAGCGAAGCGATGTCGTGCCTCCAGGGCAGATCGCCGCAGACCTTAAGCCACTTGGCGTGCTGCGCGAACATGGAGTCGACAATGCGGATAAAGGCTTCATAGCTGTTGAAAAAGCCGTGGCGTCCGGTGAGCAGATAACCCTCCAGCCAGCCTTCGCACATATGCTCGGAAAGCATGGAATCCATCACCCTGCCGTCCGGATCCAGAAATTCGTCATTTACTGAGCCCTCGCTCAAGAACCTGCGTCCGGTCACTTCAAAAACAGGGGTCAGTCGGTTGGACGCGGTTTCATCAGGCGCGAAAATGCGGAAGTTGCGCGATTCCATGTTCATGCGCATAACATCCCGGACATAGCCTCCCATAACCAGCATGTCCTGAGCCTTCACCGTGCCGGGAGCCTCCATTTTGACCGCATAATCCCGAAAATCGGGCGTTCGGAGATCACGCAGGAAAATTCCGCCGTCCGCATGGGGATTTGCCCCCATCCTGCGGTCGCCTCGTGGTGCAAAATCGAGAATTTCCTTCACCGGAACACCGTTGTCATCAAAAAGCTCCTCAGGTTTGTAGCTGCGCAGCCACTCCTCGAGCTGCGGCAGATGCTTTTTTGCGTCTGCGCCCAGCGTTATTGGAACCTGATGCGCGCGGAAAGAGCCCTCTATGGTCTTGCCATCTACAACTTTCGGGCCTGTCCAGCCCTTGGGCGCACGGAAAACTATCATCGGCCAGCGCGGTCTTCGCCAGTCGTTTTCACTTCTTGCGTGCTTCTGAATACGCTTTATTTCCCGGATTGACCAGTCCATAGCCGCCGCCATTTGCCTGTGCATCACATCAGGGTCGTCGCCCTCGACAAACTTCGGCTCCCAGCCGCAGCCGCGGAAAAACTGCTCGACCTCGCTGTGTGGCATGCGAGCAAAAATGGTGGGGTTCGCGATTTTGTAGCCGTTGAGATGCAAAATCGGCAAAACCGCGCCGTCCGTTATCGGGTTGAGAAATTTGTTGCCGTGCCATGATGTGGCAAGCGGGCCGGTTTCGGCTTCGCCGTCACCGACGACGCAGGCCGCTATCAAATCAGGGTTGTCGGAAACCGCGCCGAAGGCGTGTGACAAACTGTAACCCAGCTCGCCGCCCTCATGGATGGAGCCGGGGGTCTCCGGAGCGACGTGACTCGGAATACCGCCAGGGAAGGAAAACTGCTTAAACAGTTTTTTCATACCCTCAAGATCGCGCGTAATGTTCGGATAAATCTCCGTATAACTGCCGTCGATCCAGTCCTGCGCAACCATGGCGTTGCCGCCGTGACCGGGACCGGAGATATAGATCATGTTCAGGTCGTTCTTGTTTATCACACGGTTCAGGTGCGTATAGATAAAGTTCTGCCCCGGAACCGTGCCCCAGTGGCCTACAATAGTCTTTTTCAGATGCTCCTCTTTGAGCGGCTGCTTCAGCAGCGGGTTGTCCAGCAAATACAGCTGGCAGGCGGCCAGATAGTTTGACGCGCGCCAGTATTTGTCCAGCTGCTCCTGCTGCGCCGGATTCAGGGAACCGTTTCCCCGGCCCTTCAAAACAGAAGTCGCAGTTTTAATAATATCTTCCTTTGACATAAATACCACCTTTCGCAGTGCCTGAGCATATAATCGGCGCCTCAACTGTAAGTCCGATTTTTGCTCCGGGCTTCGGCAGAGTTCTGCCCGCTTCACCTAACTATGTCCCACAGGCTTCTAGTTTACCCGCAATCAGGCAAAATTTGCACGGCATACTCTGATTTTTCACTTGTACGGACATCTCGTACATATATAGTATCACTGTTTTGAAGGAAAATCAAGGTAAATAATGAAAACACTCGCCCGGGGCGAGTGTTTTTTCTGCAGAAAGATCATATTTGTCCGATTCTGTATTAACTTACGGAGATATAGCCTTTTTGTGTCCATTCAAATGCGTTTCTTATGCTCGTAGCAATTGAATTAAACATCGCTACGATATCGTCGACTGTATTCAGTTCGTTTTCAAGCGCGGTAATTGCCGTGTAGCAGTATATCCTTGCTTTGCCTGCGCAATCGCGCGCTGTCGCATATTCGGATTTGCCGTTTGTAGCAATGTAGATCTCATCCAGCAAATCGTATGCCGCCGCGGTACTCATTGCACCTTCAATTAAATTATCCTCAAGCTCCTCTAGCTTATTGGCGTCATTGCCGTGTTCCAGCAAATAGTCCGCGGCATCAGCAGCAAGAATAAGATATTGCGCGGCCTTGTTCAGCTCTTCCATCGCCTTGTAGAAATTTTCCTTTAAATTGACGCCGCCAACAGTAGTTTCAAGAGAAAAGCTCTGGCGCTGGAACGGAATCGCCATGCGGGTTACGATTGCCGCAACCTCACTGCGCTGGATGTTCGCGCTGGGGAAAAAGCTGCCCTTGGCATCCTTGCCTGTTAGTATCCCGGCTCTGTAGAATATATATGCTTGGTCGTTCTCGTATTCGGAAATGTCGGGTATTTGTCCTGCGGCGATGTTATTTTTCGTTGTGTACTCCGTTTTCGGCATGGCGTTAAAAAGAATACGCACAAAATTGTCGCGGGTCGCGTTAGTCTCGTATGACACATACTGTCCCGGAGTGATTATTCCGTTTGTCACCGCATAGTCATAATAGACCTGATACCAGGGATCGCCCTGAGTGAAGTTTGCGCTTCCGTTATTGTAAATACTGTGGATTCTCGATGCCAGCGCGACAACTTCCGACAGCTTGATATTATCACCCGGAGCAAAGCTGTTTGTGCTCTTGCCCTTGACGAGCCCCAGCTCGTAAGCGTCCTTGACGTTTGGCGCAAACCATTCGGTTCCGACATCCGTGAACATCCCTGCTTTGTAGGTGTTCACCCTTGCAAAGTTCCCGATTCCTGCTGCCGCCATGGCAAAGCCCGTAAGCAGTGATGCGATAAGTGCTACGCAAAGCAGTGTAGTAACAATTTTTCTCATTTTCTTCCCTCACTTCCGGAAATACATATTACATTCCAAATATTTCCTTTTTCAATTCTACAGCCTTATCGCAGCAAAGGCAATACCTGCGGCATAATAAAACCGGACAGTTCAGAAAACTGAACTGTCCGGTTTTACATTATATGTCAGGCATATGCCAGAGCGAGCTGTACCGCGTCCTGAGCTGTTTTCATATATTGCGATATTGAGATGCCCTTTTGCATTTGCTTTGCTATCTCGGGGCAGGCGTTATACGCAATGGTCATATATTTATAAACATCGGCATAATCGGCTTTGTCCTTTGTGGTCTTGCAAATCTCCTCACAGAGCTCGTAAGCCTTGAGCAAATAGTTCTGCGCCGCTGAAGCAGTGCCCAGCAGATAAGCAGCTTCCGCGTAATAAAAGGCATCATAGGTAAGGCGGATTTTGTCCTGCAGCTCCTTGTCGCCCACGCCGTTTCCGCCTGTACTTTCGATGGTAAAGCTCTCGCGCTTGGCGGGAACCACCATGCGGTCAATGATCGCCGCAACCTCGCTGCGCAGTATATTGTCACCCGGGAAGAAGCTGCCCTTGGCGTCCTTGCCGGTCAGAATCCCCGCACGGTACAGAGTGTAAACATGTGCCGCTTCGGATTCAACCACGTCCGGAATCTGGCCGGAGGTAATGTTGTTTTTCCATTCGTACTCCGAATCGGGCAGGGCTTTAATCAAAATACGCACAAACTGGTCGCGTGTGGCGTAATTCTCATAACCCGTGTACTGTCCTGAGCTGATAATACCGTTTGTAACGGCATAGTCGTAATACACCTGATACCATGGGCTGCCCTCTGAGAAGCTTGCCGAGCCGTTGTTATATATACTATGTATGCGTGAGGCGAGTGCAACAGCCTCCGAGAGCTTTATGTTCTCATCCGGAGCGTAGCTGGTTGCGCTCTTGCCCTGAACAAGCCCCATCCGGTAAGTGTCGATAACATAGTTGCGGAACCAACTGTTCGCATGAACATCTCTAAAGTCAACGTTATAGCTTCTGATATTTGTAAAATTGCCAAGCCCTGCGGCTGCCGCGGCAAAGCCGGTCAGCAGTGACGCTATAATCACAACGCAGAGAAGAAGAGAAATTGTCTTTTTCATAAGCTGTCCTCGCTTTCAGAATATCGGTGTTGAATTAGCCATGTAAGCATTTTATCACAGATCAGCTCGGGAATCAATCAACGAAGTATGAATAAATTACAAAGGCCCCGCACCGAAAGGTGCGGGGCCTCCGTCTAGTTTAACGCGAATGCGTTAAAGATTTAGGTTTTTGTCTCGATTATGCAACGTATGCAAACACTGCAACAGCCTGAGTCTGTGTTGTGTTAGGAACGATGCAGTAGCCGATAACGGAAATGCCGTTAAGACCAGCAAGACTTGACTGCGTCAGCGTAGCCGCGCTATTGCTGAAGACGAATACAGGGCAGGTAGCAGCTGCAGCCAATTGGCTTGTGCCATATACCAGGTTGCCTCCTGCATAGCTGACGGATCCACCGGTCGGAGCAATAGCGGTACCGGCGAGAGTTGTGATGCCATTGGTGTCAGTTACGCAACTGGGATACACACCGGTTGCTGCCACAGCTGTGGTGCACTTAATTGTACCTACCGCACCATTCACGACTGCTGCATAAGTGTAGACAGTGTAAGTGGGATAGGTCTGTGTGCTGACAGGCGTTAAAGAGGGAACGAATACAACGTCACCGCTAGCACCGGTCTCGTTCGGGTTCTGGAGATAAACAACCTTTGCGGTTGTTCCGGTGAGAATAATCTGGCCTGCAACTGAGCCGGTCAGAGAAGGAACGTTCGCGATGCCGGTGTAAGCTGCATATGTGTAGGGGCTAGCCGGAGTACCAGCACCGTTGCGAATGAAGAACAGTGTTGCAGCATTTGCATAGTAGGTGGTGGAATTCCATGTGAAGGCTGCCTTGCCCTTCGTTAATGTGAGCGTTGAAGCGGCGACATCTGTAGCATTTGCATTTGTAACTGCATACACACCATTGGTGTTTATGTATGTAACAATATCATTCAGAACGGCGCTGCCTGTATTGGTATAAGGAGCAGCTACCTTGCTGCCGTCTCCAACAATAAGCTCAGCGGCAGGTACATCAACAATTCCGGACTTGATAGTACCAATACTGGTAAGTATAGCATAGTTTGTAGTTGCAGCTGCAGTTGCATTGCAATAAATTACATGTCCATAAGCATCAAGGAAAACATCTACTGAAGCAAACCCTGTAACCGCGTTGCCCTTGAAGTTATCGCTGTACAGATAGTTCTTTCCATCAGCTGTGAAGCCACTGGCGCTGAAGGAAGTGGGCACAACAGTTGCGGTTGTTGCCGCCGCGACTGTAAGTGCTGTTGTTGCGGATGGGTTGTCTCCGTTCGGGGTAACAAGAACGGGGAGAGTCTTACCTGCAGCTGCAGCAGCTGTAGCTGCTGTGAATACAGCGTCAAAGCCGGGAACTGTAGCTCCCAAAGCGATGGTAGCTACAGGAGTTGCACCGTTCAGAGTAACTGTAATTGCACGTTCATCAACAGAGGTTGTTGCGGGGTCATCCTGTTTGGTAATCGAAGCAAGACCGGCATAAGTAGAAACTACGACCATTCTTGTTACAATGCCGGTTGTGGCGTCACCATAGATCTCGATTACTGTGCCGTTTCCGCCCTCAGAAACGTTGGCGGCAATGTATGCGGCAAGCTGAGCTGCGTTAAAAGTGTCGTTAGGAGTGCCATTGTTGCGATAGAGATCAAGTGTTGTACCCAACTTGTATCCTGCATTTTCGATAGCAACCTTCAGAGCTGCAGGCTTGAATGCGGTTGTGTAGGAGAGAATTGGGGCGGATGTGGCAAGTGCTATAGTCTTTGCTGGAGCACCATATGTCCACTTCACTGCCGGGCGACCAAAAGCGTCATTGCTGGTTTCAAGCCTTGCAAGGGTGGGGTAAACGGTGTTCATGAGTGTCTGGGCAATGATTTTGTCGTCCTCATCAACAGTGGTCTTAATGTCATACTGATCTGTGAGCTTATTGTAGGCAACAAGAGCTGCCTTGGGATTTGCGATGGTGTTGAAGCAGTACAGAGCGCACTCTTCGCGGTTTGCGGCCTTCTCAAGCGGATTTGCGCCTGCAAGACGGCCTGCAAAGATGCCGGCTCTGTTAGCGTCGATAGCAACGTTGAGTGTCCAGTCATTGCCAATGTACTCGCTGTTCTTGCCGTAGCCGAGGCCAACGAGGAGCATTTTGCCGATCTCATAGGCAGTTACCTGACCGTTGGGATCGAAAGTACCGTCACCGCGGCCGTTGATTGCGCCGATGCTGACAAGATACTGGATGCTGGGGATTGCCCATGCAAATGCGGGGGTAACATCCTTGAAGTTTGTGTCTACGCCGCTGAGTGAGCTTGCAATACCCTTGTTGAGCAGGGTGTAAGCTACCATCTTGGCGGCCTGTGCGCGGGTGACAGGGCCTGTGGGATCAAAGGTGTTGCCACCCATTCCTTCGATTGCGCCGATGCCGGTCATGACATCAACGGCTTCCTTGTACTGGATCTTCGCGTCATCAGAATAAGACGTTGCGGAAGCAGCTCCGACCAGTCCGAGAATCATGACGAGAACCAGCACGAGGCTTAGAGTTCTTTTCAGAGATTTCATGTGAAAACTCCTCCTTTAATATTTGTCCGTGGTCCGGACATAATGTATGTACATCGCTTGATGATTTGGATATCCAAGGCCAACCATCAAACGGAAGTACCCAAAAAGTCGCAAAATTGTCATTTTGCGACCATTTTGGGTACTCTTTTTCTTTTTTAGTCCAAAAGCGCCATCATTGAGCGCATTTTTTCAAAAGATGGGTGTACATACGTATTAAGAGTGATTCCCACATCGGCATGCCCTAAAATCATGCTCAAAACTTTGATATCAAAGCCCAAATCAACACATCGCGTGGCAAAGGTGTGCCTCAAAACATGGAAATTAACCCGCTCGACCCCACATCTGTCCAAAAGCCGCTGGAAATATCGCTGCATTAGCCGCGCTTCCACGATTACGTCTGGCTTGCCGGAAAGGACGTAGCAGTCGTCTGCTTGCTTGACTTTGCACATCATTTCGGTTAAAATAGCCGGCAGCGGTATCTTGCGGCGAGAGTCGCTGCTCTTTGGTTCTCCAATGTGGATAACCGTTCCGGCTTGTCCGTTTTCGCGCCGGTAAATACGTGAAACTGTGCGCTGCACAGTCAGATATGTGCAGTCGGGCGAGATGTCCCCCCATCGAAGGCCGGATATTTCTCCTACTCGCAGTCCGGTGTATAGGCAGATAATAACCCCCAGCGCTTTGCCCCGGGGGGCCTGTCCCAAAGCGGAAACAATTCGGCTGCGTTCCTCGTCAGATAATACGCGGATGTTTGGCTTTTTGACCGGCGCGAGTATTGCGCAGGATTCGCAGCTTGCCTCGCAGCCGAACTTCGCGGCATATTTTAGGCAGGACCTCAAAACGTTTGAAATTCCGCGCAATGTAGATGCAGCAAGCGTTTCAGCGGATTTGTTTTCCCAGAATTTTGCTATTGCTTTGTCCGTGATTTCTGTTGTAAGATAGGCGCATAGCTCAGGGCGAATGTGTTTTTCCAAAATGGTTTCGTAGGTTGCAATCGTCGTGGGTTTTAGTTTTGGTTTCATACTCAGCAGCCAATCACTGAGTACATAGTCGAAGTAGCTTTCGTTCTCCAGACAGCGTTCGTTCAATTCTTCTTCCCCTCTTTTTGCCGTACAGGCTTATTTTCAGCACACAAAATGCTCTGTTACAGTTATGTTACACCTCGTTGCAAACTATTGACCTCGTAGAATTGCTGTGTTAACATAATCACGGAAACCGCAAAATGACAAATTTGCGACCATTTTTTCCGGTACTCACGTTTGATGGTTGGCCTTGGATATCCAAATCATCAAGCGATGTACATATTTTTAGGCCCCGTAGGGGTACTACATTAAGGAGGAGTTTTCACATGAAATCTCTGAAAAGAACTCTAAGCCTCGTGCTGGTTCTCGTCATGATTCTCGGACTGGTCGGAGCTGCTTCCGCAGCTTTCACCGATGACGCGAAGATCCAGTACAAGGAAGCCGTTGGTGTCATGACCGGCATCGGCGCAATTGAAGGTATGGGTAACAACACCTTCAATCCCACCGGCTCCCTCACCCGCGCACAGGCTGCCAAAATGGTTGCTTACACCCTGCTCGGCGCTGACGTTGCCAAGGCTCTCTCGGGCGTAAGCACCAGCTTTAAGGATGTTACCCCCGCATTTGCATGGGCAATCCCCAGCATCCAGTACCTTGTCAGCATCGGCGCTATCAACGGCCGCGGCGATGGTACTTTCGATCCCAACGGCAGTGTTACTGCATATGAGATCGGCAAGATGCTCCTCGTTGGCCTCGGCTATGGCAAGAACGAAGAGTACATCGGCAACGAGTGGACACTCAACGTTGCTATCGACGCTAACAAAGTAGGCATCTTTGCAGGACGTCTTGCAGGCGCAAATCCCCTTGACAAGGCCGCAAACCGCGAAGAGTGCGCTCTGTACTGCTTCAACACCATCACAAGCGAAAAAGCAGTTCTCGTTAGCTACAGCCCTCTCCTTGGCGGATACTTCCCGGCCACCCCTCCCCAGACCATTTGGGGCAATGTTTATCCCACACTGGTGGGTAGTGCAGCCATCGTTGACCTCTATGGCCGTCCCGCAGTGGGCTGGACCTACAAGAACAAGGCTATCGTTCTTGCGACTGATACCCCAATCTTCTCTGATACAAAGGCAGTTCCGGCAGCTGCAACCCTTCAGGGTCTCCTGAACAAGGGTTACACCATTGGCGCTACTCTTGACATCTGCACCAGTGGCTATGAGCAGACCGGCATTGCTGTCGCTGGCATGACCGCTGCCACAATTCTTGGCGGCAACGGCGTTGTCACCGAAGTTTATGCCGATGATACCGGCGTGATCAACCGCATCGTGATGATCAACACTTATCTGGCTTCTGTTGCTATTGGTGCGAAGGACAATGCCGCAACCACCAATATTGACGAGCGCACACTGCTCGTTACTATTGACGGCAGAACCCACACAGCATATCCCGCAAAGAGCGGCACAACTTTCGCCGCAGCAGACGGCTTTGACGCTGCTTACACAGCAGCTGCAGCCCTCATCGCTGCCGGTAAGACTGCCAACTTCCTGGCTGTTCCTTATCTTGACAACACAGCTAACGGAAGCTTTATCCTCTCTCTGAGTGTTCCCACTACTAAGGAACTCACTCCCACAGCTTATGTTGCAGGCACCAACTTCACAGCTGGCGGCACAGTCTACACCTACAGCGCATTCAAGCTCAACACAGTTGCGGGCTTCACTCCTGTAACCGCTGTGTTTGACAACTACGGATACGTTATCGCTGTTCCCGGCGTCTCTGCTGTAACCAACTACGCAGTTGTTCTGCAGACCAGAGCTGTCAGCGGCTGGGCCACCACTTATGAAGCAGAGCTTCTGATGCTCGACGGAACCACTCAGGTTGTTTCCACCGGCACTGTCAATGCTGGAGCATTCGGTTCTGATCTGAGGAACAACCTTGTTTCCTACACAGTAGCCAACAATGTTTACACTCTGACATCTGCCGCCACCTATGTGAACCAGGCAGCAAATGCTCTGGCAATCAAGACCGGCATTCCGACCTTCACCTTCAACGCTGTTACCACAAACGTTGCCAATAACAACACAGTCTTCCTCGTGAAGACCACAGACGCTGCGACCACGGTCTCCACCTATAAGGCATATGTCGGCATCGGTGCTGTTCCCAGCTATGCTGCCGCAGGCACAAAGGGCGCGATTCTGGCCAACGCAGGTGTTGCAGCAGTTGTCTTCCTTGACAACCCGACCGCAAGCGGAGCTACTTCCACCGACAAGGTCTTTGTTACCGGCGTCGCTCAGCAGGTTGTAACCCAGGCTGGAACCTACTATGTCGCTCAGGCGCTTGTTAATGGCGAAGTCAAGATCATCAACATGGCAGCTCCCTACACAATCGGTCTGTACACCTCGATGACCACCAGCAGCGCGGGTATCGTTTCTCTTGCAACCAATGCTGCTACTGCAATCACAGCCATCAGCGCATACCAGCTTGGTGTTATCACCATCAACGGAACAGCATACGGCTGCTCCAGCACCTGCTTGGTATACAGCTACAACGCAACCACCGGTGCACTGGCTGCTTCCAGCCTTGCTGCTATCACCGCAGGCACCGCCGGCCAGTTCGTAGTTGATCCTACCTCCGGTCTTGTGGTCGCAATCTTTGTTCCCGCTACTTAATCAGCGAGACAAAACCCTAAATCTTTAACGCATTCGCGTTAGATAAAAACGGAGGCCCCGCACCTTTCGGTGCGGGGCCTTTGTCTTTATTCTTTTTCTGCTTCTTCTATCGGTGCTTCCTCTTCGGAAGTCTCATCCTCAGCCGCGTCAAACCAGTTGTCGGGAACCTCCCGTTGCTCCATCTCCTGCGTTCCGTCCGGACGGCAAACCAAAACATCTATAATCATGCTTTCACCCCCGTAAGTACAAATCTTGTGCCAACCGGGAAGTTGCTGGTGCCTGTGCTATTGAACATAAGATCAATAGTTTTGAGATTTCCGGCGTTTATCGGCGTTGCGTAGCTGCGGCGGGCAGACGCCCAGTTATGGCAAATTACATGCTCTCCGCAAAGTTCAATATCATAGTATCCCGTTGCCAGCTGCATATACGCGCCTCCTACCTGCCACCCATTTAAATACTGCTGATAGTCGGTCGCGACCTTATTAAGACGCACATAAGCCTGATTATTGGTGGTGGTCACATAACACAGTTTTAGATTTATAAACTTTGATAAATCAAGCGTTTTCAGATCAAGCTCGATATTTGCAACGTTTGCCGCTTGCACTGTCACATCAAAGAGCTTTACCATCGGGCAGGCCTCTGCCTTAGATTTTGCCGCCTGTACCGCCGCGTCTATATTCCGATTGTCCTGATTCAGCTCCTCCATTAAAAACGGGTCTGTCAGCTGCCATTGGTTCAGACCCAGGTTTGCTGTTTTTCCTGTACTCATCTTTTCCTCCTTGTAAGTAATACATTCTTTGCAAAAAATGTGACGGGTTTTGGGAAACACCCTTCAACCAAGTGCCGCAATGACGTAAAATGTGTATGCTTTTGTGCACATTCATTCAAAGCATTGACGAAAGTTCCTTTTTTCGATAGAATGCACCTGTATCCAACATTTTTCGGAGAGAGAAGTATGAGAAGTATCGGGAACAACAAGACGCGCAACGTCCTTGCGCGGATAGCGGGCGTTGTTTTGACTGCGGGCTTCTGTCTTTCCATGTCCACGGGAATGATTATGCCCGTGCAGGAGGAAGAAGCTCCTCCTGTGCCTGTTATTGCGGAAATCCCCGGCCCGCCGCCCACGCCCACACCCACGCCGACTCCGGAGCCGGAGTTTTTCGAGCTTTCCTTCGTGGGCGACTGCACCCTTGCCAGCGTTACATATAATAAATCACTTTCAATTTCCTACGAAAGCCTTGTGGGTGACGACTACGCCTATCCCTTCGCGCAGACAGCGGAGTTCTTTCTTGAGGACGATTTTACCTTTGCGAACCTTGAATGTGTTCTCAGCGACCACACTCAGGCCTCGGACAAGAACTTTGTTTTCCGCGCCGACCCTGCCTACGTCAATATTCTCACCGAGGGCAACGTGGAATTCGTTACACTCGGCAACAACCACGTTCTCGATTTCGGCGAGCAGGGCTATGCCGACACCAAGGCCACTCTGGACGGCGCGGGCATCTCTTATGCCGGTCGGGATGAATGGAGTATATACGAGACCGCCTCCGGTCTTAAAATCGGGGTATACGCGCTCTCCTTCGGCACGACACAACAGATAAAGGCCGGTGTCGCCGACTGCCGCAATGCGGGAGCGGATTTTGTCATCGCGGCTCTGCACTGGGGCGACGAGGGCAGCTATGATGTAACCGATCTGCAAAGGAATCAGGGTCACGCGGCAATAGACGCCGGAGCGGATTTTGTTTACGGCAGCCATACACACACCCTGCAAGAGTTTGAGGAGTACAACGGCAAGTACATATACTATTCTCTGGGCAACTGGTCCTTTGGAGGGAACACCTCACCCCGGGACATAGACACCGTCATCCTTAAGCTTTCGGTTATGCGCGATATTGACGGCAGCATCACTGTTACGGAGCGGCGGCATATTCCCTGCGCCTGCACCGGCGCCCCGGGCAACAACTACCAGCCCGTGCCCTATGCCGAGGACAGCGAGGGCTACGCCCGTGTAATTTCAAAGCTGGAGGGCACTTTCTCCGGCCCTAACCTGAACGTCAATTATGAGTATAATTTTAACGAGTATTAAAAAAACCGCCGGAACCCGGCGGTTTTTGGCACTGTCGCCTACATATTCGGTTTCTCGATCAGCTGCACACAAAATATGCGATTATTTAGCCTTCATGTAATAAATATCCAGTATTTTCGACAGTATTATACACTGTTTTTGTTAATATTTGTCAGCTATTTGCATCAACAGTTCCTCTCTATATCGACAAATGTCTTGAAAAGCTCGTCTATTAAATGTATAATGTGCTTTAGCACAAATAGGCATTATTATTCATTAGGAGGATTCACATGAAAAAAACAATTGCTCTTGTTCTTGCACTTGTGTTCGTGCTCGCCCTGTTCGCAGGCTGCGGCACCAACACTGACAACGGAGACACCACCTCCCCCGATGCCGGCGGCGATACTCCTTCCGGCAGCGCTGCAAAGCTTTCCATGGCAACCGGCGGCACCAGCGGTACATACTATGGCTTCTGCGGTATTATTGCCCAGGTGCTCAACGACAAGCTCAGCGACACGCTTGCCATCACAGTTGAGTCCACCGGCGCTTCCAAGGCAAACATTCAGCTGCTTGACACAGGCGACGCCCAGCTGGCAATCGTCCAGAACGACGTTATGGCTTATGCCTTTGAGGCAAAGGACATGTTCGAGGGCGAAACCGCCGTCACCAGTTTTTCCGCAGTTGCTTCCTGCTATCCTGAGCAGGTGCAGATCATTGCAAATAAGAACATAACCTCCATTGAGGACCTGAAAGGCAAAAAGGTCTCTGTCGGTGACGCAGGTTCAGGCGTTGAGTTCAACGCACGTCAGATTCTTGAGGCATACGGCATCACCTTTGACGACATCGTTGTCAACAACCAGAGCTTTGCCGACAGCGCAGACTCGCTGAAAAACGGCACCATTGACGCGGCGTTCATCACAGCCGGCGCTCCCACAACCGCAGTTACGGAACTCGCCACCAACTTCACCTTCAACGTTTTGGAAATTGACGACGCTCATGTCGCAACCCTCCAGGAAAAATATGCGTTCTACACTCCGGTAACTATCCCTGCAAACACCTATACCGGCATCACTGAGGACGTTCAGACCGTTGCCGTTATGGCAACCATCGTTGCACGCAACGATGTTCCGGAAGATGTTATCTATGCCTTCACAAAGTCTTTGTTTGACTACAAAGAAGATATTACCGCGGGTCACGAAAAGGGCAAGCTGCTTGACACTGCAACCGCGGTTTCCGGCATTTCCATTCCTTTCCATCCCGGCGCTGATAAGTATTACAAAGAAGTCGGCGCAAAATAAGTGAGGGCAAAGACCAAAATCTTTGTTGTAATTACAGCCGCGGCGCTTATAGTCGCCGCGGCTGTTCTTATCATTTTGGCGAGTAAAAAATCAGCATATCTCACCCTTACCAATGCCGCTACCGGCGCGGTATTTGAGACCTACCCCGTCCAAACAGGGGATAGATTCGCGGTTGAATTTATCCACTCGGTCAACAAAAGCCCCGTATGCGACATATACGAAGTCCGCGGGGACGGGGACATCTACGTTGTTGAAACCGTTTATTATGCCTTCGGCGCCGGAGTGCAAACCGAACTGAATCCCGGCGAAACTCTTGAATACGGCGATGACGGCTCTATGCACATAAAAAACATAGACAGGCGCATTCCGCAGCTAATCTATGTTGTGGGCACTGTGTCCGACCACATTTTGACGCTTCCGGGCAGCACTGATGAGATAAGCCTGAGGGAGCTGTGCGGAAAAAACACCTCTGTTCTTTTCGAAATAGTAACGAGGTAGCTTAATTTGACATTTCCGGGTTGCGCGGAATACTGCTTTGCCTTTTAGCCTGCGCATCCGATAAGAATACACTATTGAGGAGGATTTAGACTTGTCAAAATCCAAAAATTCCAAGGAGAACTTCGAAATCGGGATCTCCGACAACTTTGAATCTCATTTGGAGGAAAATATTGAGTCCGCCACCCAGCACGCGGAGACCGGCGAGCGTTTGTCAATTGACGAGGCTCAGGCTCTGCTGGAGAAGTATGACCGTGAGTCAAACTTCAGAATCTGGGATGGTATCCCCAGAAGGATCGTGCGGTACCTGTTGGTGGCTTTTGCGATTTTTGCGGTTCTTTCAAATATTGTGTTCCACTGGGAAACCCGCGTTGCCCGCGCAGCCTTTGTGGGTAGCCTTGTTGTTCTGATTTTTCTTGTTTTTCCCCCGACAAAAAACGGAGAAAAGCACCCGAACACCATCGCCTGGTACGACCTGGCGCTGGCGCTTCTGGGCGGCTTCGCATATTTTTATTTTGTCGCCAACTACCGCGTAATCATCAGCAACGGCATCAATATATCCCCCCTGGAGATAGTGCTCGGCATCATTGGTCTTGTTGTAACTCTTGAGGCCTGCCGCCGCGCCGTGGGTATTCCTATTGTTATCGTTGCCTGCGCGTTTATTGTGTACGCGCTGACGCAAAAGTCTATAAAACTCAATATTTACAATCTGTTTTATACCACCGAGGGTCTAATTGGAACGCCGATCAGGGCGTGTTCAACTTTCATCGTGCTGTTTGTCATTTTCGGCGCATTTCTTGAACGAACAGGCATTTCAAACTTCTTCATTGACCTTGCAAACTCTGCCGTAGGCAGCGCCTCCGGCGGTCCGGCGAAGGTTGCGGTCATATCCAGCGCGCTTTGCGGCATGGTTTCCGGCTCATCCGTCGGGAACACTGTTACCACGGGCTCGGTCACGATTCCTATGATGAAGAAAACAGGCTACAGGCCGGATTTTGCTGGCGCTGTTGAGGCCGCCGCCTCCACCGGCGGGCAGATTATGCCCCCGATTATGGGCGCCGCCGCCTTTTTGATGGTGGAATACTCCGGCTATGCCTACAGTTCCATCGCCCTGCGAGCGATCCTTCCCGCTGTGCTTTATTTTGCGGGAATATTCCTCACCGTCCACCTTGAAGCGCGAAAGCTCGGACTCAAGGGCATCCCCAAGGAGCTGCTCCCCAAGTTCGGCAAGCTGATGATAACAAACGGCATTTTGCTGCTGCCGCTTATCCTTTTGGTCTACCTCATCATAACAAAGACAATGGCGCTGGCTGCAATTCTTGCCACGCTTCTTGCAATTGCAGTAAGTAACTTCAAAACTTCAAAGCTCTTTTCCGGTATTGCGATTGTATCAATAATTGCGTACTCATTTAATGAATACATCTACGCAGCTCTGCCCTCAAACAGCATTATTTCCGATATCCTGCTGGTCGTCGTAGGCGTTTGTCTGCTGCTTACAATTCTTAAAAAAGGCGCTTCCCTCAATCTCACGCGCTTTTTGGATGCGCTGGAAAACGGCTCACGCAGCACTCTGACTGTCGGCGTTGCCTGTGCTGTCGCCGGTATAATCGCCTGTGTCATCACGACAACCGGCATCGGAACAAGGCTGATTTCCCTAATCGTCAGCATTTCAGGCGGCGTTCCCTTCCTTGCGATGTTCCTGACGATGATTACCTGCATTATCCTCGGCATGGGCGTTCCTACTACCGCAAACTATGTAATAATGGCGACCACCTGCGCACCGATACTTATTAAAATAGGTATAATGCCGCTTGCCGCGCACTTTTTCGTTTTCTACTTCGGCATCGTGGCGGATATCACCCCTCCGGTAGCTCTGGCGGCCTATGCGGGCTCCGCCATTGCCAAGGGCAATCCGATGAGAACCGGCTTCATCGCCACAAAGCTGGCGATTGCGGCCTTCATTGTGCCTTATATATTCGCTTTGAGCCCGAATATGCTCTTCCTGAGCGAAACCGGCGGCCCAATTTCCGTTATCAGCATCATAACCATTACGCTGACAGCCGTGCTGGGAATTTTCGGGGTTGCACTTGGAACGCAGGGCCATATCTTCTGCAAGATTCCGTGGCCGCTGCGCGTCTTGTCCATTGCGGGCGGTCTGAGCCTGTTGATTCCCGGGTGGCAGACGGACGTTATAGGTCTTGTACTCGTTGGCGGAATCTGCGTCTACCAATTCTTCAAAGCAAAAAAACTTGATATAAAACCCGTGTTTTGATAAACAAAGAAGACCGGAAGAAGCTATCTTCCGGTCTTCTAGTCTATTATTATTCTCCCAGAATTTGTTTTGAAATGTCATCCATCGTTTCAGCGATGTAAAGAGCCCCGGCTTCAGCAAGTTCCTGCCGGCTGCCGTAGCCGTAGAGAACTCCCATGCAGTCAATTCCGGTCTTCTTTGCGCCGTATACGTCGAATTTCCGGTCACCGACCATCAAAATTCGCGACCTGTCATTTATTCCGAGCTGCCTGATTATATATTCAATAACGCCTTCTTTTGTCTGGCGGCTCTCTTCTTCCGTGCTGCCGGCGAGGATTTCAAACAAGTCGGTTATTCCATAGCTGTTGCAAATTTGCTGCGCAAAGTCCTCCCTTTTCGAGGTGGCGATCGCGAGCTTTTTCCCGCCGCGCTTAAGTTTATCGAGCATTTCCGGCACGCCGTCATACATGTTGTGCATTACAACACCGATTTCGCGGTAGTTTGCGCGGAAAACCCTCAGAACCTCGTCCAAGTCGTCGCCCTTAAAACCAAAGTCGACACCGAAGGTCTGCTCCAGTGGCGGCCCTATATACCTGAACAGCGTGCTTCTTTCCGGAATCTCTGCGCCCATTTCCCTGAGCGTTCTTTCAATGCACTCCATAATTCCGCTGGCGGAATCACAGAGGGTTCCGTCAAAATCAAAAAAAATATAATCATAGTCGAGCGCTTTTTGTTCCATGCTTTTGCCTCCTCTTTCAGACCGGGTAATGATATCACAAAACCCAGCTAAATTCAATGCCGCAGCAAAAAAGAGCCGCGGCGTTTCGTTCGCCGCGGCTTGAATATGTGTTGCACACTCAGATTACGAGGTCGATAGACTGGAAAGAATATGTAACTTCTCCCTTGGACCTCGGATACGCCGCCCGGAATTTTCTGACGATGCGCTCCAAAACCATCTCCGCGTTTTCCATAGTGGTGTTCGGAAGCATAACGATTAGCTGCGATACGCTGTATCTGGCGAAAACATCGCCGCGGCGCAGCGCCAGCCGGACGTTTTCAATAAGTTTTTCAAGCACCGAGTTGAGCGCTTTCGCATTCAGGTCCTCCAGCGCGTCCTTCGGCTGCACAGAAATCAGAGCGATGTGGATGGGCTCCCCCGTACGCGACGCCGACCTGACCTCCAGCTGGTAAACGCTCTTGAAAAACTCATATTCGCAATAGAACGCGCCGGCAGAGTCAGTTTCCTCGCGCAGACGGCTTTTCACCGAGGATATATCCAGCTCCACAGCGTTGCTGGATGAGGCTATTTTCCTGTAGAGCGCTTTCATTTCCTCTGACGGGGTAACTCCGAATTCCTTGTAAAACAGCTTTGTTGTTCTGTCATACTGATTCATCGCGTTCTGAAGCTGCCCCATATTAATAAGACCTTGGATTAGCTGTAAGTACAAAAACTCTTCGTAAGGATCAATCGTGATCGCTTTTTGGCATATTTCGGAAATTTCATCGTTACTGCCAATTTCGGAAAGCAATTCTATGGCATAACTGATTAATTTCAGATAACTGCTGTGGAGGTATGTGTTTATGGGTGCAACCCAAGGCTCCGCCGCAAAGCGCGGTAAAAAATCACCCTTGTATATCGAAATGGCTTCCCTCGAGAGCTCCAGCTGCCTGTCCTTGTCGGCTTCGCTTGCCTGGATTTCGGCAATCAGGCGCTCAAATTCCTCGGTGTCCAAAACCACCTCGTAATCCTTGTTCCACTTGTAGCAACCGTTTTGCTGGATAATCAGATTTTTGCCGTCAACCCCCAGATCATCAAGCGCCGCTCGAACGCGGTGAATAAGCGTTTTTAGTGCGTTTATCGGGTTTCCGCTCTTTTCCTCGCTGTAGACAATGTCAACCAGCTCGCTCTGCGTTATTTCTTTGTTGCGGCACAAAATCAGATAGGAGAGCAGCTCCCAAATCTTTTTGGACCGGAGATTATTGCTGTCAAGCATCTTGCCCGCATATGATATTGAACAGGTTCCCAGCATACTGACTAAAAACTTGTCTGCCATCTCTTCGCTCCCTTTGTAAAAAACAACAGCAATATAAAAGCTGTATCTTTAAAATAATTGTATATACCTGTCAAAAGTATACCTCTACGCCATCTTTTGTGCAAGCCTTATTTACTTGTAACCATATAATTCTTTTGTTAATTATGTCTATTTGTTCCAAATATTTCCTATTGATTTATTGCTTTTGCCACTATCATTTTTTCAGGTTATAGATTATAATAATAACTGTAGAATAATCTAATTTCTGTAACGCGATTTGTAACTGGTTTTGTAACCAAGCAACAAAAGGAGTTTTTTATTATGAAGTCCTCAACAAAGGTTCTTACTCTCTCACTTGCACTGGTACTTATTCTTTCGATATTTGCGGGATGCGCAAGCGCGGGAAATGTTACTATTCCCGACGCTCCCAATGCGCTCGACGATTTTACCGACACCGAGACAGATGCCGCCGTTTTGCCCGACGACGAGGGCACTGATGACGGCACCGGCGATAACACCACAGCTCCTGTAGAGACCGATGCGGCGCAGCCTGATGAAGGCGAGCCTGCCGCAGACGACACTATGGCTCTGATGGCCATTCCCGAAGCCGATGGTAAGTCTTACAATATTCCGTCAGCATCAGCTCCCGGAACCCTGGTCAAGAACAACGCCAAGGCACTTATCGACTATTCCAACAACGCAGACGGCTACATTATGGTCAAGTATCTGGGCACCAACCAGAAGGTCAAGGTTCTGATTACCGGACCCTCTAAGGAACAGTACCAGTACAACGCCCGTCTCGACGGTCAGTATGACGTGTTCCCCCTCTCCGACGGAGCAGGTGAATACAAGGTAATGGTTTACGAAAACACCACGGGAACCAGTTATAGTGCTGCTCTGTCCCTCACCTTCACCGCAACCGTGAAAAACGAGTTTGAGGCTTATCTGCGCTCTAACCAGTATGTCAACTTCACCGCTGAAAGCAATGTTGTGAAGAAGGCAGCCGAGCTTACCAAAAACAAAATCACTGTACTTGAAAAAGTCGAGGCCGTTTACAACTATGTCGTTAAGAACTTCAAGTACGACTATGAGCTTGCAAAAACCGTAAAGAGCGGATACATCCCCGATATCGACAAGGTTCTCAAGGCACAGAAGGGCATCTGCTTCGACTACGCAGCAGTTATGACCGCTATGCTCCGCAGCCAGGGAATCCCCACCAAGCTGGTCATCGGTAATGCCGGAACCGCATATCACGCATGGATCAACGTTTACAGTGAGAAGGATGGTTGGGTAACTGCCAGTATCTACTTCACAGGCAACACCTGGAAGCTGATGGATCCCACCTTTGCGTCCACCGGAAAGTCAAGCGCAGAAGTTCTCAAGTATATCGGCAATGGTGCCAACTACACTGCGAAGTTCAGCTACTAAGTCTGAGCAGGCAGGTATTGGTATTGCTTTCCAATTCTAAATAGAATATAATAAACCTGTCAACCTGACAGGTTTATTTTTTTGGAGGTGGCATTTTTGAGCAAGAAGCTGCTGAGCCCCCAGTACATATCTGAATTCTGCGCCGAGCTCGCCCTTTTAGTGCGTGCCGGCGTTACTGTAGGCGACGGAATCGCAACTCTTTCGCAGGATTATAGCAGGAGCGACCGTTTTCTTATCTCCATGAGGGAAGCCACCGAGAGCGGGGACAACCTCTACAACGCCCTGATAAAGACAGGACAGGCGCCGGACTACATGACGGATATGATTCGTCTGGGAGAAAGGGCGGGCCGCCTTGAGCAAACGCTCCTTTCGCTCGCGGAGTATTACGACTCAAGGGCGCGTCTGGCAATAGCCGTCAGAAATGCACTCATCTATCCGCTGGTTCTGATTGTAATGCTTGCCGCGGTTGTTATTGTCCTTATTACAAAGGTTCTCCCCATTTTTTCCGATGTCTTCACTCAAATGGGCGCGCAATTGCCCGCATTTTCACTTTTTCTCATCCGTGTCGGTCAGGGCCTTTCTTCAGCGTCCGCCGTGCTCATCTGGGTCCTTGCAGGAATCGTATTCATAGGCCTTGTGGTGTTTCTCATACCCCCTCTCAGGCAGAGAGTTTCAGCCTTTGTCCGCTATCACTTCGGTGCCTCGGGTATCTTTCGTGAAACCGTTACGGCACAGTTTGCCGCCGCGATGACAACCGCGATTTCCAGCGGCCTTGATACCGAGGAGGCTGTGCTTCTTGCGGGAAAGGTAATTCACGGAATTAAAAAGACCGATGCCGGTGTTGAAGAATGTCAGCGAATGCTTCAGGAGGGAGAGAGCGTCGAGAAGAGCCTCGCGGCATCAGGCGTTTTCACCTCAAGAGATATCCGCCTGCTTGCTCTCGGCGTGCGCACGGGTACTTCCGACTCCGTAATGAGTGATATTGCCAGGCGCAGCAATGAACGCGCTCTGGACTCCATTGACTCAGCCCTGAGTAAAATTGAGCCCACCCTCGTAATAATCATCTCGGTCGTTGTCAGCGCCGTGCTTTTGTCCGTGATGTTGCCGCTGACGGGGATCATGTCTTCAATAGGTTAGCGATATGAAAAGACGATTGTTTGGCGCAAAGCTGTCATCCCTGTCGATGCTGCTTTTGCCGGTTCTAATTTTCGCCTTTGTTTTCGCAATCGTTCTGAGCGGGCTCTCCTCGACCTCCGATACTGTTGAAAGCGAAGGCCTGCGCGTCGCGCAGGAAGCTATCGAACGCGCGGCCGTTTGCTGCTATGCGGTTGAGGGCAGCTATCCGGACAGCTATGAATATCTGCGGGACAACTATGGCCTTTCCATAAACGAGGACCGCTACTTCGTGTTTTACAGCGTTTTCGCCTCAAACTTCATGCCGGATATTACCGTTGTTCTAAAGGACGGTGCCGAATGAAAAAGAGAGGAAAAAGCCATTCTGTAGACACCGTTTTCGTGCTTACTCTGTTTTGCGCCTTTGCGACTTGCGTACTTTTGGTGCTGGTTCTCGGAACTAAAGCATATTCCGCCGTCCGCAACGAATCTGACGAAACCTATTCCTGCCGCACAGCTCTGTCCTACATCAGCCAAAAACTGCACCACAGCGATCATGCCGGCTCGGTCACAATAGGCGAGCACTGCGGTGCTCCCGCTCTTATCCTCGGCGAGAGCTATGACGGTGTGCTTTTCAACACATTCATATACTATTATGACGGGAATGTTTACGAGCTGCTTTGTGAGGAAGGACTTGACCTTGACATCGACGCCGGAAATCCCATTTTACCGGCCGGCGCCCTCTCTTTTGAGAAGACGGGCGAGAACTTGCTGAAAATAACCTACACAGATGCCAACGGATTGACGGAGTCAGCCCTCGTTTCACTTCGGAGCAAGGGGGCGCTGCAATGAATAAACGTTCGTCCGGCTTCGGCCCGTCACTAATTGAACTGATCGTCGCGGTTACCGTCTTTTCGGTCATATCGGCAATTTGTATAAAGATTTTTGTGGATTCAAAATCGGTTTCCGCAGACAGCGCCGCGCTGTCCCGGGCAATTATAATTGCCCAGTCCGCTGCTGAGAGTTTTAAAGCTACCGCTGACTGCGGCGAAACTGCCCTGCTTCTGGAGGGAGAAGAAACCACAGACGGCTTCATCATCTATCTCGACGGGGATATGTCCCCGGCAGACAGGGCATCCTCGAAATATAGCCTGACAGGCACTGTGCGTGAAAATGACGGCCCTGCTATTTGTGATATAATAGTGTACTCTGAAAGCGGCGAAGAAATCTTCAGCATTGCCGCAGCAGGGAGGGCCGCCGAATGAACAGAAGGAAAAGCCTCGGAGTCGGCAGCGTTTCACTGATCCTTATTTTCTGCGTGCTCTGTTTGACGATTTTCACACTTCTGACCCTTTCGAGCGCACGCTCTGAGATGGCGCTGACAGAAAAACTTGCCTACTCGGTGGAAAACTATTACTCGGCGGACACAAGAGCCCAACTCGTCCTGTACCGTCTGGAGCAACTGATTTCAGAGGACACTCGCCCGGAAGAAATAGACGGACTGGAAATAAGCTACGAGGAAAACAACGGCGAAACAACCGTCAACTTCCTCTCTCCCATAGACGAGCAGCGTTCTATTGCTGTTGAAATCCAATTTGCGGGCGGCTCGGCAGAAGTTCTGCGCTGGCAGGAAACCGAAAACGCCTTATGGTCGCCTGACGACCACCTGCCTGTCATGCAATAAAAACCGTAAAAATATCTAGCCTGGCAAATTTTTGTCTTACTCAAACGAGAGCCGCACGTAGCGGGACATGTTTGAAAGAGGGCGAGCAAGGGAGCGGACGAGCGCTGCTGTTTACAGCGGTGCGAGGGATGCGAAGTTTGCTGGGACAAAAGGAGCGATTCTATGAAGGATATAAACACACATCTTCACGAAGCTGTAAAGGCCGGCGCATCCGATATTATGGTCATTTCCGGCATCCCCGTGTCGTACAAGCTCGGCCAGGAGGTCGTTCACGCCGACGGTGATGTGGTGATGCCGACGACCGCCAACTACACCGTTTCGGAGATCTTTCGTATGGCGGGACGCGACATGTCCAAATTCGAGCAGACCGGCGACGATGACTTTCCCCTGTCTGTGCCCGGCCTCTCGCGCTTCCGCGTAAGTGCATACAGACAGCGCGGCTCGATGGCTGCCGTTATCCGTGTAGTCACCTTTGAAATCCCCTCCGCCGAGGAAATAGGTATTCCCGCAGAGGTTATGCGCATTGCGCGGCAGTCACACGGACTCGCCCTTGTTACAGGGCCTTCCGGCGCCGGGAAAACGACAACGCTTGCCTGCCTTGTTGACAGCATCAACACCAATCGCAGCGCTCACATTATCACTCTTGAGGATCCTGTGGAGTACCTGCACCGCAACAAAAAAAGCGCTGTCAGCCAGCGTGAGATCGGCTCCGACACCGAAAACTATGTTACCGCGATGCGTGCCTGCCTGCGCCAGACACCGGACGTTATCCAGCTGGGTGAAATGCGCGACTACGAAACCATTTGCGCGGCTGTCACCGCCGCTGAAACCGGCCACCTTGTGCTCTCAACCCTGCATACGGTCGGCGCGGTCAATACAATTGACAGAATAATTGACGTTTTCCCCCCGAATCAGCAGTCGCAAATCCGCATTCAGCTCTCTCAAATACTCAAAACCGTTGTGTCCCAGCAGCTCTTGCCGGGTATTGACGACAGCTTAGTGCCGGTTTTTGAGATTATGCACCTAAACAGCGCGATCCGCAACCTGATCCGCGAGGCAAAGACGCACCAGATTGAATCTTTCATCCAGTCCTCCTCCGGGGAGGGTATGATTACTATGGACAGTTCAATTCTCGAGGCATACAAGCGTGGTAAAATAACTGCCGACACCGCCTTGAAGTTCTCGCTGCATCCGGAACAGATGGAAAAGAGGCTCGGATGAATCCCGTTGTCTTGGAGGTATATTAATGACAGCTCAGGAAAAACTCCAAAATTGCCTGAGCGCAGTGCGCTCAAAAACAGATTTCGTTCCGGAAATTGCTCTGGTGCTCGGCTCCGGCCTTGGTGACGGTGTAAACATTGATGTTCAGACTGTCATCGAATACGGTGACATTAAGGACTTTCCGGTTTCAACCGTTGCGGGGCACGCAGGCCGCTTCATTTTAGGTCACATCAACGGCGTTCCCGTGGCGGCGATGCAGGGCCGCATTCATTTCTACGAAGGCTACACAATGGAGGAGGCCGTGCTCCCCATTCGACTGCTTGGCTTGATGGGCGCAAAGGCGCTCATCCTCACCAATGCAGCCGGCGGAGTGAACTTCGGCTTCAGCGCAGGTGACCTGATGCTAATAACCGACCAAATCTCGTGCTTTGTGCCCTCACCCCTGCTGGGCGCCAACCTTGACGGGCTTGGCCCGCGCTTTCCGGACATGAGCCGGATTTATGACGAACAGCTGAGTGATGCTATCCGCAAAGCGGCGGCGCAGTGCCAAATACCTTTGCAGGAAGGCGTATACCTGCAGCTCACCGGCCCACAGTATGAATCTCCTGCGGAAATCCGAATGTGCAGAGCTTTGGGTGCGGACGCAGTCGGCATGAGCACCGCCTGCGAGGCGATTGCCGCGCGGCACATGGGTCTGCGCGTGTGCGGAATTTCCTGCATCAGTAACCTCGCCTGCGGAATGACGGAAAAACCCCTCTCTCACGAGGAGGTTTTTGAAACCGGAAAACGCGTTGCGCAGTCCTTCAAGGCTCTGGTTTCAGCCTCAATTGAGGCGATTGACAGGATTTTATAAAGAAAAAATTGAGGCTGCGCCAATAGGCGCAGCCTCTTGCTATGGGAATATGGAATACAGAAAAGGAGAAGAGAGTGAAAAAATGAAAAAACTCAGTAATTATCTTTGCGGACTTCGAAATAGCTTTTTGAGTTATTGCAAATCGGGCAGACCTCGGGAGCCTTCGGACCTACAACCAGATGTCCGCAAACGCGGCACTCCCACATAACCTGCTCGGATTTTTCGAAGACCTTGCGCATTTCAACATTTGAAAGCAGGGCGAGGTAGCGCTCCTCATGGGCCTTTTCAACTGCCGCAACCTTGCGGAATTTTTCCGCCAGCTCGGCAAAGCCTTCGGCCTCGGCGTCCTTGGCAAACTGCACGTACATATCGGTCCACTCATAGTTTTCGCCGTCTGCGGCGGCTTTAAGGTTTGCCTTTGTGTTGCCGATTCCGCCCAATTCCTCAAACCAGACCCTTGCGTGTTCCTGTTCGTTTCTGGCGGTTTTCAGAAACAGCGCAGCGATTTGCTCAAAACCTTCGCGGCTTGCGACTTCAGCGAAATAGGTATATTTATTGCGCGCCTGGCTCTCTCCTGCGAAAGCGGCGGCGAGGTTCTTTTCTGTTTTGGTTCCCTCATAGGGATTGACATTCATTTCGTCATCTGACACTTTTACAAAGTTTGCACCAGGTTCCTTGCAGCGCGGGCATTTATAGCCGTCAGCAAGTGGACCTTCCTCAATATACCCGCACACCGGGCAGCGATAGAATTCCATTTGGTTTTTCCTCCGTTATTCAATAATTATTTTGCATGGTCTGAAAACGGGCATTATGCCCCGTACCACAGACCGTGGAGATTGCAATAGGCATACACGCCTACAGGCTCATCATCGGTTATTATAAAGGTGGCCGCCGGCTTGTCGCCGGGCTTGAGGTTCTTGCGCTGACCGCCCTTTTCGGTTTCAAGATAGATCCAGGGTATGTAGTGCTCCTCGGTCATGGGATGCTCAACAGAGCCAACCGCAACGCTCACTGTGTTGCCCTCGACAGTGACAACGGGTACGTGCTTTTCGCCGGCAGCATCGGTTGAGTTCGCAACCAGCTGCTCCATTTTTTCTCCGCAGCAAACGACCGGAACGCCGGAGCTATTGACCATTCCGATAATATTTCCGCAGTGACGGCAGATAAAAAACTTGCTCATTGATATTCCTCCTAAAAATAATTAGTTTTCCTTACAATCGGGGCATAGCCCCACCAATACTAACCTGTGCCATTCAGTTTCGTAGCCGGGCAGATTTGCTGTTGCGCCATTAAGTTCGTCGTTATACGGTATGTTTGCGTCCACAACTTTACAGCATTTTCGGCAGATAAAGTGATAGTGACTATCCAAATTATAGTCATAATGGTCGGGTCCGACAGGCATAGGCAGCTTTCTGATTTCATTAAGCCACGCAAGCAGATTGAGGTTTCTATAAACCGTTCCCTTGCTAATGTACGCGTCCTGCTCCCGCGCAAGTTCATAAATCTCGTCGGCAGTCGGATGATTCATATTGCCCTTTACAATATCCAGCACCAATTGTCGCTGATGCGTGTTTCTAAGGGATTTTTCACCAGTCTGCAAGGGTTTAGCCTCCTTTTTGCTCTTATGCGTATATTATAACCTAAATCATTTTGTTTGTCAACAGTATTAGTAACTATTATCGATTATAGTTTTACCGTAACGGTTTTTCGCTGCCGGCATAAAATATATTGAAACTCGTAAAGGAAGTGGCAACATGAAGTTTGCATTTATTGGAGGAGATAAGAGAACCTGCTGCCTGGCCTCGGCGATGTACAGGGACGGCAACGACATATCCTGCTTCGCCTTGGAAAACGCGCCTTGCTTTCTGGGCCACAGCTGCTCGCTTACCATAGACGGCTGTGTCAGGAATGCGGATTGCATTGTTCTGCCCCTGCCTATTTTAAACGCCCAGGGAAAGCTCAACGCCCCGCAGTCAAATTCGGTTTTTGAAATTGCAGAGATTTTGAAGGATTTACCTAAATCCGCTGTTGTCTGCGGCGGAAAACCGGACACCGCGACCCTGTCCATGATAAAGGATCTCGGATTGGATTTTGTGGACTATTTTGCCCGTGAGGAGCTTGTTGCTCTCAATGCGCTTGCGACAGCGGAGGGAGCTCTGTCCATCATTCTGCGCAATTCACCGCTCACCATTTGGGACAGCAGGGTACTTATCATCGGCTTCGGCCGCATCGGAAAGATGCTCGCGGAACGGCTTCGCGCGCTGGGTGCGAGGGTAACAGTTTCCGCCAGAAAGGCCGGGGACATGGCATACATCCGGGCAATGGGCTGCGATGCTCTGGACACGCGTACGCTTGGGGCGGAACTCGCCCACTTTGACACGATCATCAACACCGTTCCGGCAGATGTTCTTGACAGAAACCGCCTTGCCCTTATGAGTCCGGAAACGCTCTGTCTCGATCTTGCGTCGCGTCCGGGAGGCGTTGATTTTGAGGCGGCAAAGGCTCTTGATTTAAATGTGATCTGGGCTCTGGGTCTGCCCGCGGAAACCGCGCCGGAAACGGCGGGAAAGATAATCAAGGAAACCGTACTGAATATTATGCGTGAAAAGCGCGGAGGCTTGTGACACCGATTAGGCGCAAGAGGTGTTTGTACCTAATAATTGGAGGCAAAAAATGAATAAAATAAAGCTGGGGCTAGCTCTCACCGGCTCCTACTGCACCTTCGATTCCATACTCCCTGTGGCGAGGGCTCTGGCGCAGGAGTATGATTTGACCGTAATAATGTCGGATACTTCAGCCTCAACAGACACCCGCTTCGGCTGTGCTGAGAATATGAAAGAGCAGCTTTGCCAAATCACCGGCAAGGATGTTATTACCACCGTTGTGGGCGCTGAGCCGATAGGCCCGAAAAAGCTCTTTGATGTTCTGGCTGTCGCCCCCTGTACGGGCAACACCATAGCGAAGCTGGCCTGCGGCATTGCCGACAGCTCAGTGACTATGGCCTGCAAGGCTCATCTGAGAAACCAGCGCCCGCTGGTAATTTCCATTTCCAGCAACGATGCACTGAGCACCAACGCCGGAAACATCGGGCAGCTTCTCAACAGGAAAAACATCTATTTTGTGCCCTTTGGTCAGGACGATCACCAAAAGAAGCCCTGCTCTGTCGTGGCAGATCTCTCCGCGCTGGACGACACCATTCAGGCGGCGCTGGAGGGTGTGCAGATCCAGCCTGTTCTGATAGGCCCAAAATAGAATATACCTTTAAAAGCACAGGGAAGGGCTGCATTGCTGCGTTCCTTCCCTGTGCTTTTTACCGTTGTTTCAGACTGCTTGCTCTGATATAATATTGCTGTGAAGCTGCTGCTTGAGGCAGATTGGTTTTATGCCGCGTTGAATCCATATAAAGTTTGCGAAAAGTTGACTTGGGAGTGACAGCGTACTATAATCAAATGATAAGAACCCGCAGACAGTATTATTCGGAGGTTTTTCGGTGCAAAAGAAGCTAAAAAAGCTCATGCTCATACTGAATCCGGTGGCGGGAAGAGGCGCTGGTCTTGATTCTCTCGCGATGGTGCTCGAAGTGCTCCACAGAGGCGGTTACATTCCCTCCGTGTTCTTCACTTCGGGGGCTGGCGACGCCACGAAGCTGGTTCTGGAGCACGCGGAAAGTTTTGACTGTGTCACCTGCATAGGCGGCGACGGCACTTTGAGCGAAACTGTCGCCGGTCTTGCCCAGCTTGAAAACCCTCCGCTTCTCGGATACATCCCGCAGGGCACGGCAAATGACGTGGCCTCTACTCTGAATCTGTCAAAAATGCCTTTGGTGGCAGCAAAAACAGTTACTGGCGGTGTTCCCGTGCCAATCGATGTGGGCAGGTTTAATGAAAGCGAATATTTCACGTATGTCGCGGCTTTCGGCGCGTTTACCGAGGTGAGCTACGAAACTCCCAGAGAGCTCAAGCAAACTTTGGGACATCTGGGTTATGTGCTAACTGCCATGACAAAGCTGCCAGGTGTCACCGACTGTGAGGTTACTGTTGAATATGACAGCGGCATCATAAAGGACAGGCTTGTTTTCGGCAGTGTTTCCAACAGCACTTCCGTTGCCGGTATCATGAAGCTTTCCGACTCAGTAGTGGAACTTAACGACGGTCTTTTTGAAGTTATTCTCATCAGCAGCCCCGCTAATCTGGGCGAGCTCAACAGCATTATTGGCAACGTGCTCTCAGGAAACTTCTCCGGCAGTCAGGTCATTCTGCTGAAAAGCTCAAAAATAAAATTCACCTTCGACAGGCCCGTCAAGTGGACACGGGACGGTGAGAACGGCGGCATGCATCAGCAGGTTTCTCTGGAAAACATCCATGCGCCGCTGAAGATAATGGCAAATACAAAGAAAAAAAGAAACAACCGGTAGCCGAAAAAAGTCGGTACCGGTTGTTTTTAAGATGTTTTCTTATTTTACAAGGCTTGCGATTTCAGCAGCGAAATCTTCCTGCTTTTTCTCAATGCCCTCGCCCTTTTCAAAGCGGGTGAAGCCCTTAACCGCGATTGTGCCGCCCAGAGCCTTTGCGACCTCGGCGACATGCTTCTCAACGGAGATCTTATCGCCCTTTACATAGCTCTGCTGCATGAGGCAGTTTTCTTCGTAATACTTGCCGATTCTGCCCATTACCATTTTTTCGAGGATCTCGGCGGGCTTGCCGGCGTTCTTGGGATCTTCCTTGGCCTGAGCGGTCAGAATTTCCTTTTCCTTATCAAGAACGGAATTGTCAACATCGCTCTTGTCGCGGAAGGCGGGGTTCATCGCCGCGATCTGCATCGCGATGTCCTTGCCCAGTTCGGTTGCCTCAGGCTTGTTCTCAAGACCTGCGGACAGCTCCATGTTGACGATAACGCCGATGCGTCCTCCCATGTGGACATAGGGAACGTTGAAGCCGGTTGCATAACGCGCAAAACGGCGAACCTTGATGTTCTCGCCGATAACAAGAACCTTTTCCTGCTGCATTTGCTCAACGGTCAGCTCACTTCCGGGATACTTGCAAGCCAAAAGCGCGTCAACATCCGCGGGATTCTGGTCGGCAACGACAACAGAAACGCCCATAACGAATTCAACAAATAGGTCGTTTTTCGCAACAAAGTCTGTCTCCGCGTTAACTTCAACAACAACGCCTACGCCGTTAACGACGTTTGCATATGCCATGCCCTCGGCGGCAATTCTGCCGGCCTTTTTCTGCGCTGCCGCAAGCCCCTTTTCACGAAGCCACTCTACGGCCTTGTCCATATCGCCATCGGCTTCGGTGAGGGCCTTTTTGCAGTCCATCATGCCTACGCCGGTCATTTCACGTAAAGTCTTTACATCCTGTGCTGTGAATGCCATATATTTATCTTCCTTCCTCGTAATTATTCCGCTGCCGGAGCTTCTTCGGCGGGGGCCGCTTCTGCGACCGGAGCCGGTTTCTCTGCGGGAGCATCGGGAGCAACCTCGGCGTCGGCGCCTTGGCGGCCTTCCTGAACCGCGCTGGCCATTGCAGCGGAGATCAGGCGAATGGCGCGGATAGCGTCATCATTGCCGGGGATAACGTAATCGATCTCGTCGGGATCGCAGTTTGTATCTACAATAGCGATAATGGGAATGTGCAGCTTGCGCGCCTCGGCGATAGCGTTGTGCTCCTTGCGGGGGTCAACGACGAACAGCGCGCCGGGGAGCTTCTTCATTTCCTTAACGCCGCCCAGATATTTTTCAAGCTTGTCGATTTCGTTTGTGAGCTTGATAACTTCCTTCTTCGGAAGCATATCAAAGGTGCCGTCCTCCTGCATCTTGCGCAGCTGGGCAAGACGGTCCACGCGGGTACGCATGGTTTTGAAGTTGGTGAGCATTCCGCCGAGCCAGCGGGCGTTGACAAAGTACATACCAACGCGCTCGGCCTCTTCCTTAACCGCGTCCTGCGCCTGCTTCTTAGTGCCGACAAAAAGGACGCTCTGTCCGTTTTCGGAAAGCTGACGGACAAAATCGTAAGCGTCTTCCAGCTTTTTAACGGTTTTCTGAAGGTCGATGATATAGATGCCGTTACGCTCCATATAGATGTATTCGGCCATCTTGGGGTTCCATCTGCGGGTCTGGTGACCGAAGTGTACGCCGGCCTCCAAAAGCTGTTTCATTGATACTGCTGACATTGTTTTTCCTCCAAATTTTTTGTTTTTCCTCCGGAAACATCAACCTGTTTTCCACCTGTTTTGCACAAACAGACACCTGAAAAAACAGTCCGCCTCCGTGTGTGATGCTTTGGTATTATAACAAATCATTCCCTGCAATGCAAGTAAAATCTTTTTATTTGTCAGTGTTTTCCGCTGTTCTGCGCATAATTGCAAATAAAATATAGCAAAGTTTGTAATATTCTGGAAAAAACCTGCTTTATCTGCGGTTTTCTACCCAAAAAACTATATAAAAATTGACTTTTGGATTAAAAATTACTATTATGTGTTTGCGGGGTTTCTTCTGCGACAGCCTCGTACACCGATTCAAAGATTGGGGAGAAAAAATGGAGAATCAGCTGCATAAGCGCTACGGACTTTTCACGGCGATCACAATGGTCGTTGGTATTGTTATCGGTTCCGGCGTATTTTTCAAGGCGGAGAAAATCCTCTCCGTGACCGGCGGAAATCTTCCGCTTGGCATTCTTGCGTGGGTAATCGGCGGCATCATAATGGTGGTTTGTGCCTATACTTTCTCAATTATGGCCAGGAAATATGAGTATGTAAACGGCGTTGTTGACTACGCCGAAGTTATCGTCGGCAAAAAATACGCCTACTATATCGCGTGGTTTATGGCGACAATTTACTACCCTGCAATGACCTCGGTGCTTGCGTGGGTGTCCTCACGTTATCTTTGCGTGCTGCTCGGCTATGACGCCACGAGCGCCGAGTGTATGACCATCGCCGGTCTGTTCCTTGTCGGCAGCTATGTTGTTAACGCCCTTTCCCCCGTCCTTGCGGGAAAGGTGCAGGTTTCAACTACCGTTATCAAGCTCATCCCGCTGCTGCTTATGGCGGTTGTCGGCACCGTTGTCGGTCTTAACAACGGCATGCTGGTAGAGAACTTCACCTCGGTCGCCGATGCAACAATGAGTCCCAGCACCGCTCTGTTCACGGCTGTTTGCGCAACGTCCTTTGCCTTTGAAGGCTGGATAATCGCAACCGTTATCAACGCGGAACTCAAAGATGCCAAACGCAATCTGCCGAAGGCACTTGTAATCGGTACTTTGATCGTCATGGCCGTCTACATTCTGTACTACATCGGTCTTGCAGGCGCCGTGCCGAACGCAGCGCTCATGGAGAGCGGCGAAACAGGAACCAAGCTCGCCTTCACCAGCATTTTCTCTCAGGTAGGCGGTACCCTGCTCGGCGTTCTCATCGTTATCTCCTGCCTCGGCACCCTAAACGGCCTGATGCTTGCCTGCACACGCGGCTTTTACTCCATGGCAGTGCGCGGAAAGGGCTTTGCCCCGAAAACCTTCAGCCAGGTCGATAAGAGCACAAATATCCCGAACAATGCTGCAACTATGGGGCTGATGATGGCTGCTGTCTGGCTGGTGTATTTTTACGGCGGGCAGCTCACAAACTGGTATGGTCCGATTGCGTTTGACAGCTCGGAGCTTCCCATAATCACCATATATGCCGCATATCTTCCCATTTTCATCCTGTTTATGAAAAAGGAAAAGGACCTCGGCGTCTTCAAGCGCTTCATCTCGCCGATTCTGGCGATTTGCGGCTCACTTTTCATGGTAACAGCGGCGGCTTTCTCCCACAAGACAAATGCGCTTTGGTACCTGCTTGTTTTTGCCGTAGTCATGGTTATCGGCATTTTCTTCTCCAAGGAAAAGCACGAACCCCTTAAGCAGAACCAAGCGTCCAGGAAGAAGAAAAAATAATCCCGCAAAACTGTATTGCGCCAAATAAATAGGACTTTTCTCAAACACCCCCAACCGAATTTGTATTTCTCGGCCGGGGGTGTTTTGTATAGAAAAAGAAACGCCTGCTCAGCAAGCGTTTCTTTTTGAGTAGGGGAACAGCTACCGCGCTCACTATCAGTGCTGTACATTTTGCTTCATGAGGTTTCTTATGCTTATTTTGGGCAGCACACTGTCGGCAAGTCTAAGAAGTTCGTCGTCAAAATTGTTTGCCACGCGGCAGGCGGCATCGAAGATCATCGTGGGTTCAGTGTCGGCGCTCACCGGCTGCCAGCCGGGAAGGCTGCCGCCGTTCGGATCGCCCGTGCGGGCAAAGCGGGACAGGGCTCCGCACATTGCTTCTTCCAGCGCGTCAGTCACGCCGGGTATGTTGCTGCTTTCCACCCTGTCTGTCGTGTGGAAGAAGAAGGGTATGTCCGAGCAGTGCCAGGCGGGTTTGCCGAATTGATAATTGAAATTGAGCGTAAATTCATACAGCCACGCCGGAGCCTTCCCGCCCAAAGCGTGCTGCTTTGCCAACTCCTTTGATGCAATTCTGAAAACCCTGTCCAGAGAAAGAAGGTCGATGGGGTGCTTTCCGGGGAAGGCCCGGCCGAACAGGGACAACGCTTCAGGCGCGGATTTGTTGTATTCTTTTTTTACTTTCTCCAGCATTTCCTTTTCGGAAAGTGTGTTTTTGTCATAGGCCGCCGGAGCGAACGCAAATTCGCCAAACACGCTGCCCACCATCAAGGGAATGGTCTTCGCGTGTTCTGTGAACCCTTCCAAAAGCGGCTCCCCGATATAATAATCGTTCGGCACAGGTGTCATGGCCACGTTTCCCCCGGTCATGATAATGGGCATAAACACCTTGTTGTATGCCTCTGCCAGCTCATGGCAGGAGGCCTTTTCCAACAGCTTGATATCGCCTTTGCGCAAGGAAAGCCAGCTTCTGCCTGCCAGCACCTTTGCCATGGCGTTTGCGAGCCGTTTGCAGGTGTCGCCCTTCTTCGGAGCGGGCATCAGCTTGCCGTCAGAGACGCCGCTCATGATCATCGCCTTGTGGAACAGCCCGTCCGCCGCTGGGATCTGCATGAGGCCGGTTGCCTTCATACCGCCGCCGGACTGGCCAAAGATGGTCACATTGTCCGCATCGCCGCCAAAGGCCCCGATATTGTCCCGCACCCATTCAAGAGCCGCCACCAGATCCGCCAGACCCACAGTGCCGGAAAGTGCGTATTCTTCTCCGTAATCCGATAAGTCCAGATATCCGAGTATGTTCAGCCGGTGATTGACGCTCACAACCACCAGATCACCGAAGCTGCAAAGCGCGGAGCCGTCGTACGCCTCCTGTTCAATGGCGCTGCCCATCGTGTAGCCGCCGCCGTGCAGCCACACAAGCACCGGCTTTTTTGCGGCGGGATCCAGAGTATTTGTCCAGATATTCAAGTTTTGGCAGTCCTCGTCCTGAGGCCAGTATCGGTGTGGCACCAGCAGCTCACCAACGGGCTTATCCGGTGAAGTGAGCGGGCACACAGGGCCGTATGAGCAGGCATCTTTTACTCCCTCCCAAGGTTCCACCGGGGTGGGCATGCGAAACCGCATTGCCCGGGCATAGGGCACGCCTTTAAATTTATATACACCGTCGTAGAAATAGCCCTGCAGCTTGCCTGCTTTGGTTTGCACCGGCGGCACATCATCGTAGCGGAAAACCTTTTCCATTTTATCCTCCATAACCATTCTATATATTTGTTTCAAGAGGCGCGTCTGCAACAATCACGGTCAATTCCGCAAGGGTATGCAGGTTAAAATCCCCCGCCATCTTTGCAGCGGCGTCACCCACGCATGCCGCCTTCATGCCGCCGGCGTGCGCGGCTTCTGCTCCTGCCACAGCGTCCTCCACCACCAGACAATCGAAAGGAGCCATTTCCAGCATCGAGGCCGCTTTCAAAAACACCTCGGGGTCGGGCTTGCTCTTGGCAATGCAGTTGCCGTCAGCCACAGCGTCGAAGTAGTTTTCAAGGCCGATTTGGCGCAAAATGAGCTGAGCATTCCTGCTTGACGAGCCGATGGCAAGCTTGAGACCCATGCCGCGTAGCTCATCCAGCATTTGTTTCGTTTCCGGAGCCAGATCCGCAGGGCTCATCTCCGAAAGCAGCCCGCGGTACATTTCATTTTTCTCCGTGGCAAGCGCCTCTTTTTCGTTGCGGTCGAAAACCCGCGTACATTTTTCCAGAATGATATCAAGGCTCTCCATGCGCGACACGCCCCGCAGCCGGTTGTTGATCTCACGGTCAAACGGAACTCCCAGCCTGTCGGCCATCGCTTTCCAGGCCAGGTAGTGGTATTCATCGGTTGAGCAGATCACTCCGTCCAAATCAAAGATTATTGCTTTCCATTTCAAAACAGTGTGTCCTCCCGACCGCAGCCCGCGTCCACGGGTGAGATACCCTTGAATTCGCTGCGACCCATAATTTTTTCCACCACCGCATCAAGGACAGCCGGGGTGTTTGTATAGGCATTGATAAAGGTTTTCGCCATGGGCACATCAAGCAGGTGGTACGGATTAGCAAGGCTGATAAAGAGCAGCGGCAGCTCGGCGGCAAACCAGGGCGCATCGTTGCCCATGCCCAAAAGCCCTTGCCACTGCAGCCGCACAACCACATTGTTGCTGGCTGTCTCATAATTTGCCACGTAGATGGCAAGATCATACCTGGATTTGAAATCAGAAACCTTCTCAAATATTTCACGCATAACTTCCAGCGCATGCGCATCGTCTGTCTGTCCAGTAAATGCAGCCATAAGGTCAACATTTGTGTCGCGGTTTCGCAGCTCCACTGTGAAGCCCTCGGCCTCCAGCTTATCTTTTAAGGCTGTTTTCAGCGGTGTATTCAGCGCCCCGTCCGGCTCAAGCACGTTCAGATACACACGCCCGGTCTTCTGCGGCGAAAGCGGCAGAAGATTTTGCGTGTCCTTCACCAGTGTAACTGCCTTGTCCGCGCACTCTTTTGCCTTGGCAATATGTGCGTCACAGCCCACAATTCCAAGAGCTTCCGGCGGCGGCACCAGCGTGCCTGCGGCCTGTTTTGTGTGCAGTCCAAGTGAGGCTTTAAGCGCCAAGATACGCGTTACGGCCTCGTCCAGACGCTCGCGGCTTATCACTCCGCGCCGGTAGCCATCAAGCATATAGCCGTAGTCTTCTTCAAGACTTTTGTTGAACAGAAACATGTCGGCTCCCGCAGCAATAGTCTGCGGCACAGTTTCAGCGCGCGGCCCGCCAACGAGGAAACCGACCATGGGCGAAGCGTCAGTTACGATCAGACCGTTGAAGCCGAGGCGTCCGCGCAGCAGACCTGTCATCAGTTCGCGCGAGAGCGTTGCAGGGACGGTGCGCTTCTCATATTCGGCGGGGTTTTCCGCCAGCGCCTTTTGCCAGGCGGGCTGGGCTATGTGACCGATCATCACGGTTTTGGCACCCTCGTCGATCAATGTCCGGTACACCTTGCCGCAGGTGGCGTCCCACTCCTCGCAGGACAGGCTGTTGACACTGGTAACAAGGTGCTGGTCCCGCTCGTCCACTCCGTCGCCGGGAAAGTGCTTGATGGAAACTGCAAGACCTGCTTCATCGGCCGCCCGCAGATATCCCTTCGCCATGCGTATGACTTTCTCCGGATCGCTGCCGAAGGTACGCAGATTCGTGATGGGGTTGCGAAAATTCACATCAATGTCCACAATCGGCGCAAAGGCCCAGTTGAGCCCCAAAGCCGCGCCCTCTTCGCAAGCAATCTTTCCAAGCCAGTATCCCATTTCGTCATCGTCACTGGCGGCAACGCCCATGGGCTTTGCAAAATTCGTGCCCTCCAGTGCGGCACCGCTGCCGCCGGCCTCGAGATTTGCGGCGAGCAGCATGGGAATTTTGGAGTATTCCTGCAGAAGGCGGTGCGTTTTCTGTGCATTTTCTGCGGGCGCGGGACGGTACATGATTCCGCCTACTCCGACTTGCTGCGTGAGCATGCGCAGGGCCTCCTCATCGTCCGTCGCTCCGAGCGGGCAAAAAAGCTGGCCTATTTTCTCCTCATCGGTCATTGCCGCGAGCGTAGCTTTCACCCAGGCTGCGCCTTCATCATCGAGCCAAAACGGCTTTGATCTAATGTCAACCATATTTATGATTTCTCCTTTGGCATTTGGATTTTTCTTTTATTGCAGACGATGCTGCGGATAACTTCAAATAACAGCAGCGACAGCAGCAATCCCACCGTCACGTCGCTGGCAAAATGGGCGCCCATCACTATGCGGCTTACGGCAATTACCGCCATCCAGATGTAGGCGACGGTTTTCATCAGAGTTACTTTGCCGTAAAGGCAGGGAACAAATGAGGGCAGCAGGCACAGCAAAATACTGCCGGCGGCATTCATGGCGTGTCCCGACGGGAATGAAGCGTAGGCATTATCGAACCCACCGCGTGAGGTTATAACATACCAGGGGGTAAACTGCGTGAGCGGATCTGTCATCTCACGTATGCGCATGCGGCCCCAGATTCCCTTTATTACGTTCATAATGATAATCACAGCAAGGAAATAGATGATGGCTATGATGGCATAAGTGACCGCCTCGCGCGATTTTTCACGCGGAACGCTGCGGGCTATCATCACTCCACCCGCTAGAAGCAGAACCGCGAATAGCAGTGCAAGTATCTGGGGTACGCCTTCAATGTTCTCATGCAGGTAGTTCCATGCCATAAAGCCGCCCATTACTGCAAACAGTGCAGTGATAAGTCCGAAGACTATGCCAAGCAGAACGCTTATGCCTTTGGTTTTTTTGCTGCGGAACCTGAACAGCATCATACACGCGAGCATGGCTAAAAACGCAAAAGGCAATTCTCCAACCACCTCGAAAATGCGCCCGAACAGATTTTTTGTATAAAGCGCCATGGAGATGGGCAAATCGGTAAAGGTGAAAACTATCAGCAAAATTACGCCAATTATTGGCACGATAATTCGCTCTTTTTTTGTCATATGAACACTCCTTAATAAATCCAAATCATACTGTGGTCTTTGGAAGGCTTACCGGTTATCCTTAGTTTTACCCGCGCCAAGATCTTTCATTACTTCCGGGTAAATTTTATCCAGCTTATAAGCTCTGTAAATGAACGGCAGGATGACAAGGAAGGGCAGCGGAATATACAGATACAGCACCCTAATTGCCTCCATCGCTGCGGGCACTTGCGTTGCCATCTCTCCGTTGTAGCCCACGGCTCCCAAAATGGCGAGTGCTACGGCGCCGCCCACACCAGCGCCAACCTTTGCGCCAAAGGTTGTGCTGGAATACAGCATGCCCTCCACGCGAATGCCTGTTTTCCACTGACCATATTCAATACTGTCGGCGATCATCGCAAACATGGTACCCATAGCGGTGGCGCTGCCGATACCCTTTATGACGGAACAGACCGCCAGCCATGTGAACGACAATGGATTGATCAGAAACATTGCCTGCCCTATCAGTGTGATAATTGCGCCAACGAAGGCAACGTTTCGTTTACCGTGTTTCTTGATGAAGCCTGTCATGATTGGCATGACGATGAGTGCCACAAGAATACCTATGGCGGAGAGATAGCCGATGTAGGCTTCGTCACCAAGCCAGTATTTGGCATAATAAGTGCCCACAGACATGCTCAGCGACATGCCCAGTATCATTACCACCCATACAACAGCCAAAAGCACCCACTGGTCATTTTTAATACAAAGCTTCAAACTTTTGAAAAAGCCGATTTTCTCCGAGGGTACGTCAACACGCTCCTTTGTATTGAAAAAGCAGAGGAAAAACAACAGCATCGCAAGCGCACCGTATATACACGAAACTATTATCCACGCGCGCTGGTCACCGGTGCCCGCCTCTCCGCCGAGAGCCTTGACAAAGGGCAGGGTGAGCGCGTTGATCGCGAGAGAGCCAATCTGCGCCATGAACATGCGGAACACGTTGATTATCATTCGCTGGTTCTGGTCGCGTGACATTCTGGCCGTCAAAGCGCCATAAGGGATGTTGATTGCCGTATAGAGAACAGTGGTGACCAGGTTATATGTAATGGCGATGTAAATATATTGTCCCAGGTCCCCCGTATTAGGGACAATAAAGGTGAGAATCGTGGCAACGCCAATCGGTGCGGCGAGCCACAACATCCACGGGCGGGCTTTGCCGTGCTTGGACTTTGTTTTGTCCATGATGAAGCCCATAACAATGTCGCTAACGCCGTCAAGAAGGCGCGAAACCAGCATTATGGCTCCAATTATGGTCGCATTCAGACCTAAGGCGTCTGTGTAGAAAAAAGTGACAAAGGTAGAGGTTAGTACTAAAACGAGGTTACTGGCGAGGTCCCCGCCGCCATAGAAAAATTTTTCCCTGAAACCGATTTTTTCCGTTAGATTACCGGTGTTTTGTCCAGTGTCGTTTGTGCTCTCGTTGCGATTTGACATATTTATCCTCCTTTAATCTTGACCTGAAAAATACCCAATTTGCGAACCGTCAATCCTCCCAAAATTTCTTGCTGTTGCTTAAATTATATAGTGAAGATTTTCGCAATTATTGCAAATTGATTCTATTTTTTGTATAATAATTGGCAAGGAGGTGACTCTAATGTCTGTGTATCCCCAGTATCTGTTTAAGAGCTTTGCCAAAACCAGCGGTCTGGGCGTGAGGCTATACCAAAACAGGCAGAGCACATACTACTACTCTTCCACCCATCTTTTCCCGGATCCAGTAACTCCGCAGCTCGGGGAGATATTTCAAAGCCCGCACCGGGCCGGGGTCATCATGACGCCTCTTTATCAGCACTACGGCTATGCGCGCCTGGATAATGACAGCATTGTGATATTGGGCCCTACAGCCGCGCTGAAGGAGGACCCGGCGCAGCTTGATACCCTCACATTTGTGCTCGGGGTAAGCAAGGACGAAAAGCCTCTGTATCTTCAGCGGCTCTGCTGTGCGTCTGAGGTGTCTGCCGAGCATTTGGCGTGGATGCTCTCGTTTTTTATTACGGCGGTCGATGGCGAGGTGTTCGGCGTCGAGGAGGTACATATTGAAACTGAGGTCGAACCGCAGCAGCGGGATATCGCGCTGGCGTACAGCTCAGAATCTTTTGAACAATACGAAAATGTCAATCTGTCCGAACCGGTGCTCACCAGCTTCCGCTTTGAGCGGATCGCAAACATGTATGTTAAAACCGGAAGGGTAGAGCAGATAGCCGAGCTTTTTGAGGCGATGCCCAAAATAAAGGCGGGCAAAATGGCGAAGGACACCCTGCGCCAGACAAAAAACATGCTGATCTGTGCGGCTACCACGATGTCGCGGGCCGCAATCGACGGCGGGCTGGAGCCGCAGTCCTCATTCAAGCTCTCCGACCTCTATATCCAAAAGTGCGAAATTCTGCGGGATTCAGGGTCTGTCATGGGTCTGATGCGGGAGATGGCTCTCGACTTTACCGTCAGGGTGCGCGCGCTCAGCTACGGTGACGTGCAGTCCACAAAATTCTTTGAAGACTGCAAGCAGTATATCAAGCAGCATCTGTTCAGCCGCATCTTGGTCAAGGATATGGCGGCGGCTCTCGGTATGTCCACGGCCTATCTCAGCACCCGTTTTTGCACCGCCGCCGGCAAACCCTTGAGCCAGTTTATCCTCGAACAAAAAATCAATGAGTCAAAGCAACTGCTGTGCTATGGAGACAAGGGCATTGCCGATATAGCAATGCATCTGGCGTTTTCTTCTCAGAGCCATTTTCAAAATACTTTTAAAAAGTTTGTAGGGATGACTCCGCTGCAATACCGCAGGCAGTTCAGCTGAGAAAGGTTATCTCCAAAATGCAAAAACACCGCGGATCCACCCTAAACAGAGTGTTTCCGCGGTGTCCGCGTATGCCGGTATTAATTATAAAATCGATACCGCGTTTGGCAGGGGCAGAAGGGATCGAACCCTCGGCCTACGGTTTTGGAGACCGCCGCTCTACCAGCTGAGCTATACCCCTGTATGTTGTTTTTTCGTCCTTTCGACCTCGTAATCTCCCGGACAAAAGCCCGGCGAAGCGGGTTTTGTTCGGAAAAGGAGGAGGGTGCGTGTGGATACAGAGCTTTCGTCTCTCCCAAACAAAATACTTGACATTTTGTTTGAAAACGAAGAATGGATTTACTGATATGGAGCTTTTGGCTTTGCCAGAAGCGGAATGGAGTAAATCCATTCTGAGGACGTGGTGGGCCACCAGGGACTCGAACCCCGGACCGACCGGTTATGAGCCGGTTGCTCTAACCAACTGAGCTAGTGGCCCACGTCTGTTGCTTCCTGTGCAATTGTTGCTCGTCTTAGTTTCTGAATGCGGCAGCGGTTGCGAGTCTGCGCCCAAGTGCCGCGCAAGCGCGGTTGGCTCCGACACTCCCGCCTGCGGGCGGTCGTAACCTTCCTGAGCTAGTGGCCCACGTCTGTTGCTTTCTGTGCAATTGTTGCTCGTCTTAGATTCTGCCTACGGCAGCGGTTGCTAGTCTGCGCCCAAGTGCCGCGCAAGCGCGGTTGGCTCCGACACTCCCGCCTGCGGGCGGTCGTAACCTTCCTGCGCTAGTGGCCCACGTCTGTTGCTTCCTGTGCAATTGTTGCTCATCTTAGTTTCTGCCTGCGGCAGCGGTTGCTAGTCTGCGCCCAAGTGCCGCGCAAGCGCGGTTGGCTCCGACACTCCCGCCTGCGGGCGGTCGTAACCTTCCTGCGCTAGTGGCCCACGTCTGTTGCTTCCTGTTGATATTAGTATTGCCGTCACGAATATCGTGGCGGCAATACCGTTTACTGTGGCTCCCCCTGTTGGACTCGAACCAACGACCCTGCGGTTAACAGCCGCATGCTCTACCGGCTGAGCTAAGGAGGAATATATATGAGCCCAATAATACATTGTATGTATATTAGGCTCATTTATGTGTTGGCATCGACCTATTTTCCCGGTCCGTCTCCAGACAAGTATCTTCGGCACGGGTGAGCTTAACTTCCGTGTTCGGAATGGGAACGGGTGGACCCTCACCGTTAAAAACACCAACTAGTAAATGGCCATAGCCATATAC
>JAVBMI010000014.1:0-135258 GCA_031552685.1 Oscillospiraceae bacterium | reverse complement strand
AGGCATTAGCACGGGATGAGCATGAGCGGCTTGGGGTCAAGAAAACTGAGGCGATGACAAAAGCAAAATCCTTTATACAGATAATCCACCATTTTCGGGATGACGCAATCTCGACAAATGAAGCACCGAATGAGAAGGTAGCCATTTTCGACGAAGCGCAACGTGCGTGGACTGAGGACATGCTTTCAGATTTCATGGCACGTAAAAAGGGCAAACCAAACTTTTCGATGTCTGAGCCAGAATTTCTTATCAGTATCATGGATAGGCATCAGGATTGGTCTGTAATTATCTGTCTTATTGGTGGAGGCCAGGAGATAAATACGGGCGAAGCCGGTCTTATTGAATGGTTCGAATCGCTCCGCGAAGACTTTCCGAACTGGGATGTCTATGTTTCGGATAAAATTACAGATAGTGAGTATACACGCGGCTTGTCTATGGACGAGCTTTTAGGTGGTTTGAGATTTACAGTCGTAGAAACGCTGCATTTAGCAGTTTCTCTGCGCTCATTTAGAAGCGAGAATGTTGCCGGATTTGTTAAAGCAGTACTCGATGTTGATCAGGGCCACGCTAAAGCGCTGTATAGCAACTTGCACCGGGATTATCCCATCTTTTTGACAAGAAGCTTAGATAAGGCTAAAACATGGATTCAATCGCAAGCTAAAGGAACGGAGCGTTATGGCATAACTGCAAGCTCAGGAGCAAGGCGACTTCGCAGCTATGGAATATGGGTGCAAAGCAAGGTCGATGCCACAACCTGGTTTTTGAATAACGCAGATGATGTTCGTTCCTCTTATTTTCTTGAGGATACCGCTACAGAGTTTGACATTCAAGGACTTGAGCTTGACTGGACCATAGTATGCTGGGATGCAAACCTTCGGTTTGTCCGAGATCATTTTGAACACTATAGTTTCACTGGCTCAAAGTGGATGAATATCAACAAGCCCGAAAATGTGCTGTACCTAAAAAATGCGTATCGTGTTTTATTAACTAGGGCAAGACAGGGCATGATTATTTTTATCCCGCATGGAAGCGACACCGACTTAACTAGGCCGCATGAGTATTACGATGGAACATATCAATACCTAAAAGAGATTGGCATTCAGGAGCTATAATGCTATAATTACGCTGAAAGACCCTGCTTAATCTTCAATCCTCTTACAAGGATACAGTGATTGCGACCTGCGATGGCAACCCTCAGAAAGATTTTTAATAGCAAGGGTTCGCCGAGTGAGAATAATGCGCAAAACATATAAATCTATAGAAACTGCTCAGCCGGAAACTGCTTTTCCGGCTGAGTTTTGTTGTTTGCGCGACCATAAACACCTTGCAATGAAGTGCAAAACCGTATACAATACTAGAGAAAAAGCGGATGAAACGCTGGCCAGTACGGGCAGTTAGTGAAAGGGGAGTGGCACATGAAGTTCACCAAAATGCAGGGCTGCGGCAACGATTATGTCTATGTCAACTGTTTCGAAGAAGTAATTGAAGACAGACCCTCTTTCGCGAAAAAGGTTTCGAACCGCAATTTTGGCGTTGGCAGTGACGGGCTGATTTGCATCTGCCCTTCCGAGGTTGCAGATTTCAAAATGGATATTTACAACGCTGACGGCAGCTGGTCGCAAATGTGCGGAAACGGCATCCGCTGTGTGGGCAAATATGTTTATGACAAGGGTTTGACCGACAAAACCGTTATCACGGTCGAATCCGGCGGCGCTGTAAAAACTCTGCGCATGGATGTTGAGAATAGCAAGGTCATCTCCGCCACGGTTGAGATGGGCTCTCCGGAGCTTCGTCCCCAATATATTCCCCTTGCCGAGCACGGGAAAGACTTCATCAACAGAAGTGTCATAGCCGCTGACGAGGAGTATTTCGTTACGGCACTGAGTGTTGGTAACCCCCACGCTGTTATTTTTGTCGAGGACTTGGACGCGGTCGACCTTAAGACCATTGGGCCAAGGTTTGAGAATCACCCGCTGTTTCCCGAGCGTGTGAACACCGAATTTGTGCAGGTGATTGACGACAAAACTCTAAAAATGCGCGTCTGGGAGCGGGGCAGCGGAGAAACGCTCGCCTGCGGAACCGGAGCCACCGCTGCGCTTGTTGCGGCCTGCCTGTGCGGACATACGGGGGAGGAAGCAACAGTAATTCTTCCGGGCGGCGAGCTGCTGATTCGCTGGGACAGAGCAAACAACCAGCTTTACATGACAGGCCCCGCAGTCACTGTTTTTGACGGCGAGTTATATATCTAAGGAGACGACTATGGTTAAGCTAAACGACAATTACGCAAAGCTACCCGGCAGCTATCTTTTCGCGGAGATCGCGCGCAGGACTGCCGCATTTTCTGCGGAAAACCCCGACATAAAGCTGATAAAGCTGGGCATCGGAGATGTGACGCGCCCGCTGGTTCCCGCGGTTGTTGAGGCGATGAAGAGCGCCTCGGACGAGATGGGAAATGCCGCGAGCTTTATGGGCTACGGCCCGTATGAGGGCTATGATTTTCTGCGTGAAGCCATTGTGAAAAGCGACTATGCACCGTATGGCGCGCCAATTGCCGCGGATGAAATCTTCGTTTCTGACGGGGCCAAGGGCGACTGCGGAAATATTGGTGACATTTTCGATCAGAACAATATTGTGGCGGTCTGTGACCCTGTTTACCCGGTATATGTAGATTCCAACGCTATGAGCGGCCGGGCGGGTCAGTGGCAGGGCGAGCGCTGGACAAAGCTGGTTTACATGCCCTGCACAGAGCAGAACGGCTTTATGCCGGACTTGCCGGAAACAGTGCCGGATCTCATCTATCTATGCTTTCCCAATAACCCCACGGGAACAACTGCCACAAAAGAGCAGCTAAAAATTTTTGTTGATTATGCCAATGAGCACGGCAGCATAATCCTCTTTGACGCGGCTTACCGTGCCTTTATGACGGACGAAGATTTGCCGCGCTCGATATATGAAATTGAGGGCGCGACGACCTGCGCGATTGAGTTTTGCAGCTTTTCCAAAACCGCCGGATTTACCGGCACACGCTGCGGCTGGACGGTGGTTCCGAAAAATCTTGTCAGAGACGGGCAGAGTCTGCGCGACCTGTGGTTCAGAAGGCAATCAACCAAGTACAACGGCACCTCATATGTCATTCAGAAGGCGGCAGAGGCAACATATTCACCCGCCGGAAAGCAGCAGGTTGAGGAAATTATTGCCTATTACATGAACAATGCCAAAGTTATCCGCGAGGGATTGACTTCAGCCGGACTGAAGGTTTACGGCGGTGTGGACTCTCCCTATATATGGATGAAAACTCCGGGCACAAGCGGCTCATGGGATTTCTTTGATTTGCTGCTGAAAAAAGCCAATGTTGTTACAACTCCCGGAGCGGGCTTTGGCCCTGCGGGCGAGGGGTTCATAAGACTTACGGCTTTCGGCGATGCCGAAGCGACAAAAACCGCTGTTGAGCGGGTAAAAAGCGTGCTGTAAAAGGGCAAGTCACTTGCCCTTTTATATATTTTATGGGGCTAAGGCTCCGCGAAACGGGGGTTATTTATGTGCGGAATAGTCGGGTACACCGGCGACAGACAGGCAGCGCAAATCTTACTTGACGGATTGGAAAAACTTGAGTACAGAGGCTACGACTCCGCCGGAATCGCTATAAGCGACGGTGAGGAGATCAATGTCGTAAAAACAATGGGACGGCTAGCGGTTTTGCGTGAAAAGTGCGGTAATGGGCAGAGCGTTAACGGCTGCGTGGGGATAGGACACACCCGCTGGGCGACCCACGGCAAGCCCTCGGATATCAACTCCCATCCACACGTCAGTGAGAACGGCCGAATAGCCATTGTTCACAACGGGATCATTGAAAACTATGCCCAGCTCAAAGAGATGCTTGCGCATCGCGGCAGAACGTTTGTATCCGAAACAGATACTGAAGTTGTTGCACAGCTGATAGATTTCAACTATAGAGATAACATTCTCGAAGCGGTGGCAAAAACCGCCAGAGAATTGGAAGGCAGTTACGCCCTTGGCGTGATCTGCTCCGATGAACCGGACACCATAGTCGCGCTCAAAAGCCACGCGCCGCTTATTGCGGCTTTCGGCGAGGACGGCAACTACTTTGCCTCCGATGTGATGGCGGTTGTTGAGCACACAAAAACCGTCACCTACATGGAAGACGACGAGATTGCGGTGCTGACCGGCTCAGAGATAAAGTTTTACACCTCTTTTCTAGATGAGATTCAAAAAGAAAAGTGCACAATCGACTGGGACATCACAGCCGCCGATAAATGCGGCTATGAGCACTATATGTTCAAGGAGATCATGGAACAGCCGGAGGCGGTTCGGCGCACGATCGCTCCGTATCTTGAGAGCGGCAGGGCGGATATGTCCGATGTGCTGAGCAGAGAGTACTCAGGCAGGATAGACCGCATTGTTGTTACAGCGTGCGGTTCCGCATATCATGTGGGGGTTATAGCCAAGTACAACATTGAAAAGCTGGCGCGCATTCCGGTGGAGGTTGTTCTTGCCTCGGAATTCAGATACTGCGATCCCATTGTCAGCGGGGACACACTGGTCATCTGCATCAGCCAGTCCGGCGAAACGGCTGACACCTTGGAGGCTTTGAACGAGGCAAAGCGTCTGGGCGCGCTCACCTTGGCAATCGTAAACGTTGAGGGCAGCTCAATTGCAAAGGCGGCGGATAAGGTGATTTACACGAAGGCCGGGCCCGAGGTGGCAGTTGCTACGACAAAGGCATACAGCACGCAGCTTGCAATTACTGTGTTGCTCGCTCTGTACTTTGCTGACTGCCGGAATGCCGTTGCGCAGAGCGAGTATCGCAGCATAATCAGAGAGCTGCGGGAACTGCCTGAAATGCTGGAGCAGGTATTGAGTGATCAGGCAAACATCCAGTACCTGTCATATCAGCATTTTAACAACGAGGATCTGTTTTTTATCGGGCGAAATATCGATTACGCCCTGTCTTTGGAGGGCTCTTTGAAGCTCAAGGAAATCTCCTACATACACTCGGAGGCTTACCCTGCGGGGGAACTGAAGCACGGCACAATTTCGCTGGTCGTTGACGAAACTTTAGTTATCGCCGTTGCAAGTTACGGACGGCTTGTGGAAAAAACCCTGAGCAACGCGCTTGAAGTTAAGGCCAGGGGCGCACGCGTTATTGGCCTTACCACTGAGAGACTGAAAGCCAGAGTTGAGAGGGTAACAGACGAAATAATCACGATTCCCGACTGCCATGAGCTGCTGCTGCCGTCTCTCGCGGTGCTGCCGCTGCAGCTATTTTCGTATTATATGGCGCTATATCGCGGCTGCGATATAGATAAACCGAGAAATCTCGCCAAGAGCGTCACGGTTGAATAAATTATAAAAGAGCAGGTCATTGTTAAGCCAATGACCTGCTCTTTTGTATGCTCTATGGAAAGAATGGTAAAATATTTTAGTATTTTCCATCCACCTGCTCGAAGTGGGTGGGAGCGGCGATCGTTTCACCGCCGAGTTTAATCCAATCGGCCTGCCACGAAATCATATCGCCGAGAGAAACATGCGGCATACCCATCAGACTGTTGAGCCTTGTGGTGTTGCTGTAAAGCCCCTCCGGACGCTCCTGCCCGTCAAACAGCGCCTCCTTGCCGAAGATTCGGGCAAATTCGTTTGCCGTCCAGCGCGTTGAAACACACTGCGGGCCGGTGACGTTCAGAATAGCGGGCGGATTAGAAGTGTGCAGCAAGCTGCGGATCGCATACTCGCAGACATCGCCCTGCCAGAGACAATTATAGATTCCGCGTCCCAGACTAACCGGCCTTCCGCTGTACACGGCATTTGCAATATCAAAAAGTACGCCGTAGCGAAGCTCTATCGCATAGTTGAGGCGGAACAAAAGCGATCTCGTACCATCTTTTGCGGCATAGTGCTCAAACACGCGCTCGCGTCCTAGACAGGTCTGACCATACTCGCCGTCGGGGTTGGGCTCGTCCGTTTCTACTGAACCGCCGCCCAGGACAGGTACATCGCCGTAGACGTTTCCTGTTGAGAATACAACAATGTCGGAATCGGGAAACCGCTCACAAATTTTTGCGGGCAGCAGGACATTTACAGCCCAAGTCATTGACTGGGAATCTGTCGTGCCGAATTTTCTTCCCATCATGTAAATAATGCTTTTACAATCCGGCAAGGCGGAGAGATGACTGGAATCGAACAGGTCTGCCTCGATTAGCTCAACACCGTGAGCGAGCATCAGCTCCCGCGTTTCGGGACGGTCAAAAATTGAAACCGCAATAACCCTCTTGCTGATTCCGGCTTTCTCGCAGGCTCGTTTTGCCATAATTGCCAAACTCGGTCCGACCTTGCCTCCGGCACCGAGAATCATAATATCGCCTTCAATTTTTGAAATATCCTCCACTAGTCTGGGCTGTGGTCTGGTCATGAATTCCATCAGTTCTGCAAGGTCTTTCATATCGGCTCCTTTCATATACGCAACAAAAAAATATTATTAGGGACTTGATTATTATAGAAAATTACAGTATAATTACAGTAACAAACAGAGAATTTTCTGAAATGGAGAATTTCAAGTGAGAGAAAAGCGTACGACAATAAAAGATGTAGCTGAGAAGGCGGGAGTATCCATCGCAACGGTGTCCCGAGTTTTAAGCAATGCCGATTACCCGGTTTCCGCTGCGCTGAGAGGCAGCGTCGAAGCAACGGCAAGAGAGCTGGGGTTCGCCTATACGGTTGCGCCGCGTCAGTCGCGCAGCTCTGATTCCCGCGAAATCGCGCTGGTCATTCCCAACATTTCAAACCCGTTTTACATGCAGACCATTCAAGGAGTCAGCTCGGTTTGCTACGATAAGAAGTACCAGCTTGTCATCTGCAATTCCCAGCGCGACACAACAAGGGAAGCCTACTATCTTCAGGATTTGTACAACAGAAAAATCAACGGAGTAATCATTTCGTCGATTACAAACAGCCCGAACATCCTTACAGATTACATTGAGCGCGGGATGAAGATGATCCAGCTGGATCAGCGGGCCTACGATGACCGCAGCTTTAATATAAACTATGACTCGAGAGTGGGCGCGCATCTCGCCGTTCGTCACCTTATTTCCAAGGGACACCGCCGGATTGCCTTCGCTTCAACTCCGTTGACCCGATGGACGCGCAAGGAGATTTACAAGGGATATCTTGAGGGACTGGCAGAGGCGAATATCGCTTTTGATGAAGGCCTGGTGTTTACACAAAACACTGAGGAGTTTGACGAGTGGGACAACTACGAAGTGCTGGCCGGCAACGTGATTGCGGAGGGCATTATTAACAGCGGCTGCAATGCAACGGCGGTTTTCTGCGTCAATGACATGGTCGCGTTCGGAGTTATCTCAGGCTTGGAAAAGCAAGGGGTCAAAGTGCCGGATAACATTTCGATTGTGGGCTTTGACGACAATCCGTTCGCAGAGGCATTTGTGCCGCCGCTAACAACAATACATTGCCCCGCGTATGAGACAGGACGTCTGTCCGCGCTTATGCTGATCGACAGCCTCGAAAGCGGCGGAACTGCCGTGCCGCTCACAATGCAGATGCAGCCTACGCTTGTTGAGCGACGCTCTGTTAAGGACATCAGGGAATAAATAGAATACTGTAAATATTCACCCTGTCGCAGACTTATCTCTCCGACAGGGTCTTTACTATTTCGCTCATAAGATGCGCAGAAAACAGCAGGCGATCAGGATTGACACTAAGACCGTCGTTAATCATTGCCGAAAACCGCTCAAGTCCGAGCCGATAGCAGCGCTCGTAATCGGGCACGGTGTAAACGCTCTCTGCGCTCCCGGCGAACTTGACAGAAAACTGCAGTTGAGTCAGTTCGGGCGAGGAATTGAGAACAATTGTCAGTTCAGGATAAAAGACCCGCGCGGTAACACAGGGGCCTTCGCGGGTGGCATAGAAACCTGACGGTGCGCAACCCCCGATTGCGGCGCACAGATCCGTGAGGTGGCTGCCGTAGTAATACCAGCCGCCGTAGGGTGAGTACCAATCCGCCGGGAAGGAAACTGTGATTTCGCGGGCAAGCGGAGCCAAGGCTGCAATTTCAGCAGTCTCTGGCAGAAAGCAGAGCGTTGAGCCGCCCATCACAGGTGTGGCGTTTTTTAAAGCACATTCAAGAATGGCTGCGGCGTCTGCCGGGGAACAGGCGAAGGGCTTGTCCACAAAAACCGGCTTCTTGCTTCTCAGGCATCTTTCAGCGAGAGCTTTGTGTGAGTCGCCGCACCGTGTCAAAATCATAATGGCGTCACTTATTTCAAGCAGCTCTTCAAGACTGCCGCAGCTTCCGGCAAGCTGTCCCTCCTCGATGCGGGCGGACACCAGCTCCGGAGTATCCGGCGCAAAGATATGCGTTCCTTGCGGGTCAATGCCGTCCACACCTTCAGAAACTAACTTTCCGAAAAAGGCGGCGTGCTTGCTTTCGGCGCCAATAAATCCAATTTTTCTCAAAAGTATGCACCTGCCTTACCCTGAAATAGCTTATTTTTACAGTTGTTTTGTATATATATTATAAGAACAGAGCAAATGATTTGTCAATTATTTTCAGAATATTTTCTAACTTTTTCTTCAGAAAAGGGCTTGATTTTTCTTGCCGGAAAAGTTAAAATGTATACAAAAGCAGAGTGCAAAGAAATATTATCTGGATTAAATGTGCAAAATATTATCATTATATTATGCACGTATTGCCAAGAAAGATTTCCGGATACATTATTTGCAAGACAAAACGGAAAATTTTCTGTTATTTCTTTCAAGAAAGAAATACTCACCGAGAGGTGTTTATTTAAAAGCGTCCAAAATTTTAAGGAGGAAAGTTATGAAAAAGAAGCTGTCAATCATTATGAGCCTTTTGTTGGTGCTCGTGCTGGTCCTGGGACTTGCAGGATGCAAAACAACAGGAGGAGAAGAAACAAGCACTCCCCCTGATACCAACACTGACGATGGCGGCACCACTCCGGCAAACACAGATCCCATTAAGATCGGATGTATCCAGGACACCAGCGGCGGCGCATCCATTGCGGGCAAGCCCAACCAGTGGGGCGTAGAATATGCAGTTAAGAAGATCAACGAAGAAGGCGGAATTAACGGCCGCATGGTAGAACTGTATTCCCGCGACTGCCAGAACGACGCAGAAGTCGGTGTTACCTGCTATCGTGAGCTCGTTGACGAAGTAGGCGTTTGCGCAATCATCGGACCCCCGCTGTCAAACCCCGCTTCCGCATGGGTTGACCTTGCGACAGAGGATGAGATTCCCATCGTAGGCCACTTTATGGACGAGCTTTGCACAACCGATCCTGACACCGGCGAAGCATATCCCTATATGTTCCTTGCAGAGCCCTCCTGCTCCATCCAGAGCTACATTCTCGGCGACTATGCGATTAACACACTGGGCATCAAAACCGTTGCTTCGCTTTACAACACTTCCAACGCATACGCTGTTGCTCACGAGGCACCCTTTATGGATTACATGGAAAATAACGGCGCGGAAGTCCTTGCAAGAGAGACCTTCACCTGGGCTGACACTGACTATACCGCACAGGCTCAGAAAATCGCCGCTCTCAAGCCGGACGCAGTTTTGCTGTGCGACTACTGCAACCAGATGGTTACCGCATATGACAACCTGCGTGATGCCGGATACGAAGGCTACATCCTCGGCGCGAACACCATGTATCCTCCCTTCAACACTCTGGTAAAGAACACGGTTGAAAAGTGCTTCTTCGTCCAGAACTATGACCTCAAGGATACTTCCACAGGTATCGTTGCAGAACTTGTTGCAACCCAGATGGCTGAAACAAAGACTGATTATCCCACCTCCAACGTCGGCTTCGGCTGGGATGCCGCTCAGGTTCTTTTCAATGCTATGAAGCAGGCGAAAGATCCCACTGACGGTGTTGAAGTTAGAGGCATTCTTGAGAACAACACCCAGGGCGTTATGTCTTCAGGCGGCGTTGCCATCACAATTGACCCTGCAACCCACAGACCTACACGCGACATGGGCATGTTCATTGCAACCTATAATGCTGATAATGAAATTATCTGCGAGAAATATCTGACAACAGACTATAACAAATAATGCAATTTGATTAATTCGCGTCCAATAAGCAATAATGTTGAAATGGGGGCGAGCGGCTTTCGCTCGTCCCTTTTTCATAAGGTGCGGTTTGTTTCTGCGTCGCCCGCTCCCGATAGGGATGGCGGCAGTTCCCATTGCCTCATAAAAAGGAGACATTTTTTATGAACTTCCAACTACTAATAAGCGGTATCTCACTGGGCTCTGTGTATGCCCTTATCGCGGTGGGCTTCGCTTTGGTTTTCAGTATACTGAAATTCAGTAACTTTGCATACGGCGGCATGATAAGCCTGTGTGCTTATGTCGGCTACTTTTTTCAGAAAGCCTTCGACACCCCGCCACCAATATATGTGACATTACTGTTCACCGGAATTATAGGTATGATTCTGGCGATCGTGGTCGATTTTGTCGCATACAGACGAATTCGGGCGAAAGGAGCTCCGAATATCTACTATTTCCTCGCGTCCATTACCATCGCAATCATGATTCAACAAATTCTATCGGTATTCTATGGAAAGAACTTGTACGGTTACCCGGCAGTATTCAAAAGTACAACCTTCTACCTCGGCGGAATCCGGTTTTCTTCAATTGATACACTAATTCTGGGCGTCGCAGTTTTACTCCTGGTCATATTGATTTGGCTGATAGAAAAGTCCAGAATCGGGCTTGCTATCAGGTCAGTTGCCATTGACGCGAAAACAAGCCGCCTCATGGGTATGAACTCAGACATGATAATTATTGCCGTTTTTATCATCGCCGGATTTCTCTCCGGAATATCAGGAGTGCTTCTGGGCATGAAGTATTCCGTCTATCCGACACTGGGGCCGTCGATGATGATTAAGGGCTTCATCGCATCCGTTATCGGCGGGCTTGGATCACTAAGCGGGGCGATAATCGCGGCAATTTTCCTGGGAATAGTGGAAATATTCCTGACGTTCTACCTCAACTCTCTGGCAACTCCGATTATTCTCTTCGGCATAATGCTCGTGTTCCTCTTTGTGCGGCCTGAAGGAATATCCGGCAAGTTCGCCAAAGACAAGGTATAGGAGGCCGCCATGAGTAATTACTATCAGTCATTAATAATGATAGCGTGCATCTCCGTTATCGCGGTTTCCGGCGTTTTTGCAATGACCAGCCTTGCGGGCATGTTCTCACTCGGACAGGCCGCATATATGTCGATTTGCGCGTATACAACGTTCTGTCTGGCAAAATATCTCGGCCTGCCGCTCTGGCTTACCGCAATCATCGGTATTACCGTCAGCGGCCTGATCGCCCTGATAATCAGTTACCCCACGCTGAAGCTGAGAAGGGACTACTTCGCCTTACTCTCGGTGGGCTTCGGGGAAATGGTTTCAGCCATTGTGATTCTGCTTGGTGAATATACCAACGCAGCTATCGGCTTCACCAAAATCCCCAAGGTCGAGCACCTTATATGGCTCATTTTGGCGATAACAGCTTTAATCGTTTTCATGGTTCGCAATCTTAAATACTCGCGATTCGGACGCATGTGCATCGCGCTTAAAACAGACGAGATCGCCGCAAAGAGCTTCGGCATCGACGTCTATAAGCTGAAGATGAAAATTTATATTCTCGCCTCTATGATAGCGGCGGTTGCAGGTATTTGCTACGGCCTGAGAAACAGGGTCATTTCCCCGGATGCCTTTGACTGGTCGCTGTCCGCCGAAATGCAGATTCTGCTTTTCTTCGGCGGCACCAACTCGCTGACCGGCTCGGTCATCTCAGCGGCTACGCTGAAGGTTCTGCCGGAATTCCTCAAGGGCATACAGCTCTTTGGAATGAATTTGCAGGATTTCAAAACCATCATTTACTGCGTTCTTATCATAGTCGTCATCAACTTCCGCACCCAGGGCATTATGGGCGATAAGGAGCTTAACTGTTCGCCGCTGAAAAGGTTTGTCCGCAGGCTTGCGGGACATCCGAAAGGAAGTGATAAGCGATGAAAAAAATAATTCTTAAAACTAATGGGATAGGTAAGCATTTCGGTGGTGTTGTTGCGGTCAAGGAATTCTCTTTGGAACTCGAGGAGGGCGAGATTATCGCCATCATTGGCCCGAACGGTGCCGGCAAAACTACAATTTTCAACTTGATTTCAAGGATATATATTCCGGATACAGGTACAATCGAGTTTGACGGCGAGGACATTACAGCAAAAACTCAGATTGAAACAGCGCGCATGGGCATCTCAAGAACTTTCCAGAATACCCGCCTGTTTGCGGGTCTGAATGTTCTGGACAATGTCAAGGTTGCAATGGACTTCGACGGCAAATACAGCCTGATTGAGGCGCTTCTGATGTTCCCGCGCCGCTGGAAGTCGGAAAAGGAATCGACAAAGCGCGCGATGGACTGTCTGCGGCTTCTCAATCTTGACCAGTACGCAAAGGAAAAGCCCAACAATCTTCCGTATGGAATCCAGCGCAGGGTTGAAATCGCAAGGGCGCTCGTTTCTAATCCGAAGGTTCTGATGCTTGACGAGCCCGCAGCGGGGCTCAACCCAGAGGAAGTGTTCCAGCTGATGGACTTCATACGCGAAATCAAGGAAAAGTATCCCACTCTGGCAATACTCATAATAGAGCACAGAATGGATCTGGTCATGAATATCAGCGAGTATATCTACGTTCAGGACTTCGGCGAGACCATCGCTGAAGGCGTTCCGGTTGAAATACAGAGCAATCCCCTTGTTCTGAAAGCATATCTCGGAGAGGAGGATTGATGATGGGAAATATTATTGAGATTCGCGGCCTCTCGGTCAGCTACGGCATAAACGAAGCTGTCTGCGGAGTTGATATGGATATCGGCGAAGGAAAAATTACCGCCATCATCGGTTCTAACGGAGCAGGCAAGACTACGATAATTAACGCCATCTCAGGAGTGGTAAAACGCAAGGGAAGCGTCCTTTACATGGGTAAGCCCCTTGTCGAAAAGGAGAACAAAATAGTTAAGCAGGGCATAATCCAAGTCCCCGAAGGGCGGAAGATTTTTGCCGGTCTTACCGTGGAGGAGAATCTAATTGCCGGCGCGCACACGATTCGCAACCGCGCCGAGCTCCACAAGCTGCTTGAGGAGCAGTACGAAATGTTCCCCCGTCTGGGCGAGCGAAAAAAGCAGGATGCAGGCACGCTTTCGGGCGGTGAGCAGCAAATGCTGGCGATTTGCCGAGGGCTTATGTCAAAGCCTAAAGTGCTGATGCTAGACGAGCCGTCTCTGGGTCTGGCTCCGGTTATTGTCGCTGATGTTTTTGCAAACATCCAGCGTATCAGGGACGAGGGAATTACTATTATCCTTGTCGAACAAAATGCTAAGAAATCTCTGTCTGTGTGTGACTACGGCTACGTTATTGAGAACGGGAGAAAGGTTATCGAAGGAACCGGACAGGAGCTTCTCAACAACGACGATGTCAAGAATTCCTATCTGGGCGCAGGCCGCAACGGAGAAAATGAAGGATTAACGAGTGAGTGAGGAAATGTCTATGCAACTACTAAAAACAAATGTTGAAGGCCTGCCGGTCTATGTATTTGAAACCCGCACGGAAATGGGCGAGGCTGCGGCTGATGAAGCGGCACAGGTCATAAGAGAGGCAATCGGGAAAAACGGCGTCGCAAATGTAATTTTTGCGGCGGCACCCTCTCAGGCGGATATGCTCGATGCTCTGATTAAGCAGGATGTCGACTGGACGCGCGTGCGCGGCTTCCATCAGGATGAATATATCGGGCTTGACCCGAATCATCCCGCCGGATTCGGCAATTTCATGCGTCGCTATATTTTTGACAAGCTGCCGTTCAAGGAGCTTTACTATTTGCAGTGTGAGCCGGACAAGGCTGATGAAAAATGCGCCGAGTATTCGGAGCTTTTGAAGAAATACCCGCCCGATCTCATCTTCCTCGGCGTCGGTGAAAACGGCCATCTGGCGTTTAATGACCCCGCAGTCGCGGATTTTGAGGACCCTAAGCAGGTCAAGATAGTTGATTTGGACATGGTCTGCCGCAATCAGCAGGTAAATGACGGCTGCTTCGATAAGCTCGAAGATGTGCCGCAGCAGGCTCTGACCCTAACTATGTCGCAGCTTCTCAGCGTGCCCAGAGCAATAACCGTTGTTCCCACAGCGCTTAAAGCACAGGCTATTGCAAACGCGCTCAAGTCAGAGATCAGCACAGCCTGCCCCGCAAGCGTTTTGCGCAGACATAAAGGCGCCTCGCTCTATCTCGACAGAGATAGCGCAGGCAAGGCTTTTGAGTTATAGTAATGTAAGAAACATTTCAGCATTTAAGGAGGTGTCTTCATGCTGACTTATGATCTGACAGCCGATGAATTGGTAAAAAACGACCCCGAACTTGCGATTCTTCCGATCGGCTCTATCGAGCAGCACGGTCCGCATCTGCCCGTCTCAACCGACTGGCATATCGCAACAGCTATGGGAAAGGGAGTTGCAGAAGCGACCGGCGGCTTTTTGCTGCCTGCTCTGCCGATATCCACAAACCGTGAGCAAATGGGTAAAAAGGGCGCAGTCTGGATGGATCCGGATGTGTTCTATCACATGCTCACCAGCATCCTGATGAGCCTCAAAGAGCAGGGCTTCAAAAAGGTGGTCACCTTGCAGTGCCACGGCGGAATATTCATGATGACACCCACTATTCGTCAGATTAACGCAACGAATAATCCTGACTTTATGGTGGTCAACATTGATGAGTGCGCGCTGTTCGACACGCTGCAAAAAGAAGGCATCATGGAAACACCCGTTGAGCTGCACGCCGGTGAAATCGAAACCTCGATTATGCTGCACCTTGCGCCTGAAACTGTCCACATGGATAGGGCGGTGGACTTTGTTCCGGATACGCCGAGGCCGTATTTGAACTATGGCAGCATTTACAGAGCTACCCCTACCGGTGTTTGGGGAGAGCCGACCAAAGGCACGGCTGAAAAGGGCAAGCGTATGCTTGAGCGTCAGATTGCGCTGGCGGTGGAGGAAATGAACAAGGCCTTCGCCTACATGGAGACAAAAGAGAAATTTGGCTACAGTTATTTTTAGGAGAAACTATGAGTAAAGTAAAAGTCTTATTGTGCGGCGCTGCGTTCGCGGCGGATCTTCACGCCGAGGCATATGCCCGTCTGTACGAAAAAGCTGAGATTGTCGGAATTGTAGATAAAAATCCTGAACGCATCAGGGAGTTGGCGGACAGGTACGGCTTTGCCGCTTACACAGCCTATGATGATATCGACACCGCGTTGGCACAGACTGACTGCGACGTAGTGGATATATGCCTGCCGAACTTTCTCCACGCGCAGGTGGCGGTAAAAGCGCTGAGGGCAGGACGACATATCATAAGCGAGAAGCCTTTGGCAACCACGGTTGAGGACGCCCAAATGGTCGTCGATACAGCCAGAGAGTGCGGAAAACACGTTTACTATGCCGAGGACTGGCTGGGTTCGCCGGCGGTCAACAAGGCGCTGGAGCTAATTGACAGCGGCGCAATCGGCGAACTGAAGTTTGTCCGCGCCCGCGAATGTCATTGCGGCTCACATTCGCCTTTTGCACAGAAAATCGAATACTGCGGCGGCGGAGCGATGATGCACCTTGGCATCCATCCAGTGGGCTTCATGCTCGCAATCAAAAATAACCGCTGGAAGTCACTTACCGCGATGACCAGCGGAGGACTTTCGGAGAACCTCATCCATGACGGCATGGAGGGCGAGGACTGGGCAAGCGCTCTTATGAAATTCGAAGACGGAACGACTGCCGTCTTGGAAGCCAACTATGTCACCACCGGCGGCATGGAGGATGTTCTGGATTTCTACGGCACCAAGGGCTGCCTGCATCTGGATCTTACCTTCACAAGCGCGATCAACGCATATTCCATCCCCGGTTTTGACTACACCGTTGAAAAGGCGGAGGTAACTACAGGCTGGTCACGTCCTGCCGTTGACGAGAAGTATAATCTCGGCTACATCGCTGAGATAACTCACTTCATCGACTGTGCCTCGAAGAACATTGAGGCCAAGGTCGGTCTTCGCGGAATTGACGGGCTTGAGGCTGTGAAGGTAATAAATCTCATCTATAAGAGCGCGAAAGACGGCGTTCAAATCAACAAAGAAACCCTGTAGCTTGAAAGGAAGGGTCATTGCTATGCAAGATATTCGAATACCGGTTACTGTTGGCGGCGTGACCTTTAAAAACCCGTTTTATGTCGCCTCAGGGCCGACAACAAAAACGGTTCGCCAGCTTGTTGCCATTGAAAAAGCGGGCTGGGCGGGGGCAAGCATCAAGCTTTCCATCGACCCTGCGCCCTACATCAACCGCAAGCCGCGCTACGATCTTTTTGAGGACAGAAACTCCCTCGCCTTCACCACAGAAAAGCGCCTGACCTTTCAGGAGGGGCTGACACTTGTCCGCGAGGCGAAAAAGGTGCTCAATGACCTCATTTTGTTCGCCAATATCACCTATGCAGGTGATGAGGGCGTTTCCGGCTGGGTCAACATGGCTGTGGAGTTTGAAAAAGCGGGCGCGGACATTATAGAGCTTAATATGTGCTGCCCGAATATGTCCTTCAACGTATCTCTGACGACTGCAGGACAGGAATGCACCGCCAAGCAGACAGGGGCAAGCCTCGGTCAGCAGGGCGACGCTGTGGCGGAAATCGTCCGCGCAATCAAGGAACAAACCTCCATCCCGCTGTTTGTTAAGCTTACTCCCGAGGGAGGGAAGATAGCCGAAATATCAAAGCAGCTCTACGCTGCCGGAGCTGATGCGGTTTCCGGCACAGGCAACAGAATGGGCATGCCGGTCATTAATTTGGATAATCCGGAAAAGGCGGTCTACCATCTCCAGGAAGAGATCAGCATGAGCTGTCACAGCGGAGCGTGGCTGAAGCCGCTTGCACAGCGGGACACCTATGAGATGCGCAAGCTCTGCGGCAACGATGTAAAAATCGCCGCGACCGGCGGCATCACAAGCTGGAAAGACGCCGTTGAAATGATTATGTGCGGCGGCGACCTGCTGGGTATCTGCGCGGAAACGCTCATCTCCGGCTACAACTTTGTGCGCCCGATGATAAAGGGCATGCACGAGTACATGGAAGAGCACGGCTACAAAACGATTGAAGAATTTCGCGGCAAGCTTGTGCCGGAACTGAAAACCGCACAAGATGTTACGCTGTACAGCGGATACGCAAAAATCATGCAGCCCAAGCTCTCAGGCCCCTGCAAGGCGGCCTGCCCGCACCATGTTCCGGCTCAGGCCTATGTTCAGTCGGTCGGCAGGGGAGAATTCAAAACTGCCTTTGACATCATCACCGAAAAGGGACTGCTGCAATCAGCCTGCGCCTATGTGTGCCCGCATCCCTGTGAGGACGCCTGTGTGCGAGGCGCTTACGGAAAACCCGTACGCATTCGCGAACTGAAGCGTTATGTCCTTGAAAAGGGGCAAAAAGAGGGCTGGAAGCCCGAGGCCACGTCTGCTCCGCCCAACGGGAAAAAAGTTGCCGTTGCCGGCGCCGGAGCGGCTGGTATTTCGGCTGCGAGCGAGCTTGCTGCGGCAGGGTACCTTGTTGCTCTATATGAAAAGGAAGAGAAAATCGGCGGGATGCTCCGCAGCCTGACCGCAAGCGGAAGGTTGCCTGCGGGCGTTCTTGAGAATATGGAAGCGACTCTTGTATCGCGTGGGGCTAAGATAATAACAAAGTCCGTATTAGGCAGAGATTTCAGCCCAAAGAGCCTTTTGGAAGAGGGCTTCGACGCGGTGTTAGTCGCAACCGGGGGAGAGGGCAGGTCCTCCCTGCCGGAAAACATGTCAGGAGCAGAACTCGCAAAAACGGCAAACGAGCTGTTTGAAGCCGCCAAAACACTGGACGGCAAAAAAATAGCCATAATCGGTGACGGGCTCACTGCGCTTGAAGCCGCATTAGCCGCCAGGAAGCTAGGCGCAGATGGCGTGTGCCTTGTTGGGAGCTTTAATGATAAACAGAGCGCAGTCCGTGAATTAAAAGCGGAGGCTCAGACACAGAAAATTTCAATTTTCGAGGGTGCCGTTCCGTCCGGAATTGAAGAAAAGACCCTGTTGCTCTCGGGCAACGGCGGTACGGAGATTCGTATTCCCTGCGATGCCGTATATGTGCTGCCGGTTTCCGGTGAAGCCGAAGTAAGCGGGCAAAAGGGCGTGTTCACTACGCGGAAAAATCTTTCCGGCGGTGTGAATGTGATCGCTGCCGCCGCTGAAGGGGAACGTCTTGCTTCAGAAATTGACGTGTTTCTCCGTGGCGAAAAAGCAACGATTCTGCCGCAGTCAGGACTTGTCTCCGCAAAGCGCGACGCAGTTCTGGCAAGAACGGGCGCCCTGCCGCTTGAAACGTCGGAAAATAAGCCTGTCAGCTCAGACGAGGAAGCAATTCGCGAGGCAAATCGCTGTCTTGGCTGCGGCTGCGGAGAGGGCTGCCAGCTCTGCAAAACCATCTGCACAGACTTTGCCCCGCAGATTGTGGGAAGAGATGAGCTGCAAATCAACAGGGAAGAATGTGTTGCCTGCGGCATGTGCTATAACCGCTGCCCCAACGGCAACATTGATATGATTAACACAGGCGAAAGGGTGTAATTACGCGCAACCACTGCTTCGTTCAGACGCACCGATCGTCAGTACAGACAAGGTAGAAGAGACCAGGAGGAAAAAATGGACTACGAACTAAATGGAAAAGTTGCCGTAATAACGGGTGCTGGCGGAGTTATATGCAGCGTTATGGGCAGGGAGCTGGCAAAGCAGGGCGTCAAGGTTGCGCTGCTGGATATTATGCTGGAAAACGCCCAAAAGGCGGCGGATGAAATTTGTGCTGCAGGAGGCATCGCGATTGCCGTAAAGGCAGACGTGCTGAGCCCTGAGAGCCTGACTGCCGCCTGTGATGAAGTTGTTAAAGAACTTGGCGGCGTTGATATTTTGGTCAATGGCGCCGGAGGCAACAAGCGCCAGGCAACAACGAGCGCGGAGCTTGACTTTTTTTCGCTCGACCCCGAAGCTCTGCGCTGGGTTTTTGACCTGAACGTAACAGGCGCTATTCTCACGACTCAGGCCTTTGGCAAGGAACTTGTGAAAAAAGGCAAGGGAAATGTGATTAACATAGCCTCAATGACCAGTATTCTGCCGCTGACAAACACTGTTGCTTACGGCGCGGCAAAGGCAGCGGTTGCGAACTTTACGCAGTGGATGGCGGTGCATTTCAACCAGAATTACAGCAATGAAATCCGTGTGAATGCCATAGCTCCGGGCTTCCTGCTGACGGAGCAGAACCGCTTCCTGCTGACTAATCAGGACGGCAGCCCGACCGAAAGAGGCGAAAAGGTTCTGGCAAAAACGCCGATGGGGCGATACGGAACTCCGGAGGAGATGTGCGGCGCGGTCATGTGGCTTTGCAGCGACGCCGCGTGTTTTGTGAACGGCACTGTAATACCCATTGACGGCGGATTCGCGGCTTACTGGGGAGTCTAATCCAAAAACAACTACTCGAAAAGAAGGTTAATTATATGGCGAAGATTAAATTAGATGATTTGAAGAAATTCTGTGCCGACGCTCTTGAGAAAGAGGGTATGGAGCCGCGTTATGCTGTGATGACCGCCGAGGTACTCAGCGAAACCGATGGCTACGGCACTCACAGCCACGGCACGAAAAATCTTTACAACTACATTAAAAAAGCAAGAGCCGGAGGACTAGACATCAAGGCGCAGCCAGAGGTAGTAAAGAGCGGTCCGGCATTCGCAGTCATCGACGCGAAAAACTGCTTTGGAATGGTTTCCGGCATGGTCGCGATGGAGCTTGCCTGCGAGAAAGCAAGGCAGTGCGGTGTGGGACTTGTAACAGTCAAAAACGGCTGCCACTTCGGCGCCGCGGGATACTACGCAAACATGGCGGCAGCAGCCGGTATGATAGGCTTCGCTGTCAGCAATGTTGACCCGAACATGAACGCGCCCGGCGCCAGGGCTAAGGCTCTGGGCAACAACCCTCTTGCATACGCCAGCCCGTCTGCAAGCGTGCCGTCGGTGTTTCTGGATATCGCCATGAGCAATGTTGCATCTCTCAAAGTGTTCCAGGCACGGGCTGACGGAAGGGAGATTCCGAATACCTGGATAGTTGACAAAGACGGCCTGCCGACAACGGATCCCAGTCATTATCCCGAGGAGGGGGCAATGCAACCCATGGCGGCGCACAAGGGCTACGGCCTTGCAATACTCGTTGACCTGCTCACCGGAGTTCTTAACGGCGGCGCTACCAGTATGGGCGGCGAAATCGGTAGCTGGGTAGTTGAGCTGGATAAGCCCAACAATGTTTGCAACACATTCATCGCGATTGACGCATCTCAGTTTTTGGATGGCGAAACGCTGAAAGACCGCACTGAAACAATGGCGCAGAATCTTCGCGGACTTCCGAGGGCAAAGGGCTGTGAGCGCATCTATACACCCGGTGAAATCGAGTGGGGGCGTTATGAAAAAGCGCGAGAGAATGGCATTGACCTGCCTGATGACCTGTTTGCAAGTCTCAAGGGTTTGGCAGAGGACGTGAACATAGAACTACCTACATTTTAATTTGTGAAGAACTGCTAAGGAGGAACGCAGATGGACGCACTAACTAGACTAGGAAATTGCGGCGTTGTGCCGGTCGTTGTAATTGATGATGCCAAGGACGCTGTGCCAACGGCGAAGGCGCTGCTCGCGGGCGGCGTAGATGTGATGGAGATAACCCTGCGCACAGCTGCGGGGCTCGAGGCGATAAAACAGGTCGCGGAAAACTGTCCGGAAATTTGCGTGGGAGCGGGAACAGTTCTCACAATGGAGCAGGCAAAGCAGGCGGTCGAAGCGGGAGCAAAGTTTATTGTTTCTCCGGGCTTTGACAGAGAGCTTGTTATTTGGTGCATTTCCAGCGGTGTTGCCGTCACTCCCGGCTGCGTAACGCCCACGGAAATTACTGAGGCACTCAATCTGGGGCTCAAGGTGCTCAAGTTTTTCCCGGCGAATATCTATGGGGGACTTCCCGCAATGAAGGCCCTCTCAGGGCCATTCGGAGATGTTAAGTTTATCCCGACAGGCGGGGTTTCCGACAAAAACCTGTCTGAGTATGTCAGTGTGCCGTTCATCCATGCGGTTGGCGGAAGCTGGCTGTGTGCCAAGGCGGACATCGCCGCCGGAAAGTTTGATAAGATCACGGCCCTCTGCGCCGAGGCGAGAAATGTCTGCCTTGGTTACGAGATGGGGCATATCGGCATCAATTGTAATGACGCCGACGAATCTATGGCGGTTGCAAACGACTTTAACACCCTTTTCGGATTTGCAGTAAAAGAGGGGAGCAGCTCAAACTTTGCATCCTCCGGCATCGAGGTCATGAAGAGCAAGTATCTGGGCGACAGCGGACACATCGCCATAAAAACCGCCAATATCGCCAGAGCGGTTGCGGACCTTGCCGCGAAAGGCTTTGAGATAGATACGGAAACGGCAAAGTACAAGGGCGAAAAGATGATAGCAGTTTATTTGAAGAAGAACGTCGGCGGATTTGCAATTCATCTGCTGCAAAAGTAAGGGGGATTTACAATGAAATTTTTAACCTTTGGCGAAATTATGCTTAGACTGAAATCCCCGGGTGTGGAGCGCTTTTTCCAGAGCCCGATGCTTGAGGCAACCTTTGGCGGCGGCGAGGCAAACGTTGCTGTCAGCCTGGCAAACTATGGCTGTGACTGCGCTTTTTTGACAGTTCTGCCCGATAACGTCATCGCAGATGAGTGCGTAAAGCAGCTTCGCGGGTTTGGCGTGGATACGAGCCGTATTCAGCATGGCGCAGGACGCATGGGCATTTATTTTCTCGAAACCGGCGCAAACCAGCGCCCCAGCAAGGTCGTTTATGACCGCGCAGACAGTGCTATCGCCAACGCAAAACCGGGAGATATTGACTGGAATAAGGCCTTTGAGGGTGTTGACTGGTTCCATATCACCGGCATAACGCCTGCAATTTCCGAAAGCGCAATGGAGCTGAGTCTTGAATCTGTCAAGGCGGCGAAAGAGCGCGGGATAACCGTTTCCTGCGACCTTAACTTCAGAAAAAACCTTTGGAAATACGGAAAGAGTGCGTCCGAGGTCATGAAGGAACTGACCCGGTATGTAGATGTTGCCATCGCCAATGAGGAGGACTTCCAAAAATCACTGGGAATCCATGCTGATATTGATGTTGAGGGCGGCGTTTTGAGCCGTGAAAAGTATAAGCATCTCTCGGAGAACGCATTTAAAGATTTTCCGAATTTGAAGATCGTTGCTATCACCCTGCGCGAGAGTCACAGCGCCGACACAAACGGATGGGCCGCCTGCATGAACGACGGCACGAACTTCTACGAGAGCCGCCGTTACAGCATTGACGATATAGTTGACCGAGTTGGAGGCGGCGACAGCTTTGCCGCGGGAATCATCTACGGTCTCAACCATTATGAGGACAAGCAGCAGGCACTGGAATTTGCTGTTGCAGCGAGCTGTTTGAAGCACTCGATAATGGGCGACTTCAACAGAGTTACCGCAAAGGAAGTTCAGACGCTGATGGGCGGAGACGGATCAGGCAGAGTACAGCGCTAAATAATAATTCAGCAAAAGCCGAACATGAAAGTGTCCGGCTTTTTCAGTTGTTTGGGAATGAATGATGATGTATAATGAAAAAGGCCACATGCGATTAAGTGGAGGGCGCTTCCATGGAAGTCTTGAAATCCGAATTGAAGCCCGGTTTGCTGGACTGGCTTCTTGAACCGGATAATCCCTCGGTGCGGTACTATACCTTAACAGATATTCTGAACACGCGGCGAACCGATCAGGATGTAATCGCCGCAAAAAAAGATATCATGCTGACCGGTCTTGTGCCCGCAATACTGGAAAAACAGCGGGAGGACTCATACAAAGAGGGATTCCGCAAGTATTACCACGCAAAGTATTGGGGACTTGTCTGGCAGCTCATCGTTTTGGCGGAACTGGGGGCAGGGCCAAACAACCAGATTCGTGAGCAGTGCGAATTTCTTCTGAATAACAGCCAGACAGCTGACGGAGCATTTGCAATGCAAACAGCGGTGAAGACAGGTGGCGGCAGAGCCAGCGAAGTCGTTCCCTGCCTCAGCGGTAACGCGGTCTGGAGTCTGATTCGACTGGGCTATCTGGATGACCCGAGAGTTCAACAAGGTATAGCCTGGATTACTGGCAACATAGAACTTAGAGACGGCACAGAAGAAAGCGCGGGCGAGGAGCGGCCCAAAAAGGAGGCTTGCCATGGCAGGCACAGCTGTTTCATGGGCGCAATCAAACCGCTCAAGGCGCTTGCGGAAATCCCGGAGAAACAGCGGACGCAAGACGTGCATAATTCTATTTCGAGCATAGCAGAATTCTTTCTAGTGCACCATATATACAAGCGCAGCCGGGATGTTCAAAAGGTCGCGAAGCCCGGCTGGCTCAAATTCGCGTTCCCGCTTATGTACCAGACCGATGTGCTGGAGATTCTTGATATCCTGACCGGTCTCGGAATTCGGGATGAGCGCATGAGAGATGCCGTGGAGCTTGTTCGCTCCAAGCAGCGTGACAATGGCCGATGGGTAGCTGAAAACACTTCCGGCAATGAAAAATTACTGTTGCCGTTATCACAGGAGGATCAGGATAAATGGGTCACCCTCAGTGCGCTGCGTGCGCTCAGGCGTTGGGATTCGCTGAATAATCTGAAATGAGGTTATCGTAACATGGACAGCAATATGTTCAAAAAGATGAGAGCAAAACCCGGACAAACTGCCTGCGTGCTCTATCCGGCGGAAGGCTATCCTGCGAAAGATTCCGACTTGGATTTCGTTGCCAAAACCGAGCTATATGACTTTGTTCATCTGTTTGTTTCCTGTCGGGACGAGTTTGAGCAGCGGATACATGAAGCGCTCAGCAAACGCGCACAGGGCGGGCTTCTGTGGGTTTCCTACCCCAAGGCATCCGGTAAAAACAAACCGGATATCAACAGGGACAGCTTGTGGGATCTGTCGATCCCGCTCGGCATTCACCCGGTGGCTCAGGTTGCGCTGGACGAGCACTGGTCGGCACTGCGCTTTGTAGACAACAAGCCGGGAGAAACCTATGAAAGGCCGGGCAGGAAATGAAAAGATTCGTTAGACCTGCAGTCATAATCCCGATACTGATCGGAGCAGCTGGTGCAATTGCGCTATTCATGCTCGGAGACGCGGCCGATGCTCCCGGAGTGAGTGTCATCGGTCTTGCCGCGGGCTTTCTGCTGATTATGTGGGGTGTTTATAATGCCGGAGTAATAAAGAAAGGATTTCTCGCGCCAATAATCCTTTTTTGCTATGGTGCGGGGGGAATAATAATCTCTGTTGCTATGCTCTTTGACGGCGAGTTTGAGGAATCTCCGGGTATAGCGCTGATCGGAGTAGCCCTGGGTGTCCTGCTAATTATTATCGGAGCAATAAAACTAAAAAAGGCGAGAGCACAGAAAGGATAGCTGAGAATGAAAAATCCGAGAGCTTATACAATGACTTTTGCGAGCGTTTATCCTTTTTATATTGAAAAGGCGGAGAAGAAGGGCAGAACAAAAGAGGAAGTGGATGAAATCATCTTTTGGCTTACCGGTTATGATGAGGTGTCTTTTAAACAGCAAATAGACAATAACGTCGATATGGAGACTTTCTTCAGCCTTGCTCCGCAGATGAACCCGAACGTCTCTTTAATTAAAGGAGTGATTTGCGGTCATCGTGTTGAGGAAATTGAAGACGAGGTCATGCAAAAAATTCGATGGCTGGATAAACTTGTCGATGAATTGGCTAAGGGAAAGTCAATGGATAAAATACTCAGAAAATGAAATAGATAAGAAAAGAACAACAGGATTGCTATTGCAATCCTGTTGTTTTATTTTCAGTCGAAGGCCTATTTAATCAAGTTTGATATTTCTTTTCTTTTTGGATGATCCGCGCTTTTCAAAAGCTCAAATAGAACGGACTCTGTTGTTGTGAGAATTGCACCTGCGTTCCGCATCCTTTTTTCGGCGTATATCCTGTCAGTTTCTTTGCGGGAAAAAATACAATCTGCAATTACATATACGCCGTACCCTGCCACCAGAAGATCCAGGACAGTTTGCTGAACACATATATGTGCCTCAATTCCTGAAATAATTATATTTTGTCTGCCGGCCTTTTCCAAAGCACTTACAAATTCAGAATTGCCGCAGCAGCTGAAGGTATTCTTTTCAATGGGCTCAAATTCACCCAGCACTGCTTTTAGTGAAGGTATGGTGTCACCTAATCCTTTAGTATACTGTTGTGATACAAGTATTGGTATGTCTAATAGACGGCATCCTTTGACAAGAGTTTCAGCCGACTTTACAAGTTGCTCGCAATTAGGCATAGCAGTAAAAAGTTTGGTTTGAATATCGATCACCAGAAGCAGTGAATTCTCGGTTGTAATCAAAACAGATTCCTCCTTGTAGTTCATAAGCAATTCTTATTATACACTATTTGAAATCAATCTACAAACCTTAAGAAGAGTCCGGGGATGCCCGGGCTTTTGTTTTCAGCATCGTTTGTGAGCATTTGGACTTGCAGCTTTTACATATGCTTTACAAAGATGCGATAGGAGGTGCCATCCAATGCTTGCAAGCGCGTTTTTGATGCTGGTCAGCAGTGCGTTTCTGATGCTCCGGCTCGGCAAAAGCAGCGGTTCGTTTCCAAAGCCCCTGAACGCGGCGGACGAAGAAAAATACCTGATACTGTGGGAGCAGGGGGACATGGAGGCTCGAAACGTTCTGATAGAACACAACCTGCGGCTGGTGGCGCACATAGTAAAAAAATACTATACCCAATGCGCGGATGTAGATGACCTGATATCAATTGGCACGATAGGGCTGATAAAGGGAATATCCTCCTACAAGCGCGACAAAGGAGTAAGATTGGCCACATACGCAAGCAGATGTATTGAAAATGAAGTGCTGATGCACTTTCGTTCATCGAAAAAATCTAACGGCGAGGTGTCACTGTCAGACACCATTGAGACAGACGGAGAAGGCGGCTCCCTGTGCCTGCTGGATGTTGTGTGCATGGAAGACGATATGCTTGAGCAAATCAGCCGCAATGAACTTTCAGGAGTAATGAAGCAGATAATAAAGGATAATCTTGATGAACGCGAGAGCGCCATAATCCGCCTGCGCTACGGCCTTGACGGGCGAGCGCCGAAGCCGCAGCGTGAGGTTGCACAGATGTGCGGGATAAGCCGCTCATACGTTTCTCGTATCGAAAAAAAGGCTCTTGAAAAACTGAAGGTCGAGTTCGAAAAAAACTATGTATAGCACAGTGCGAAGGGGGATAGATAGTAAACAGGCTGATATTCACATCAGCCTGTAGTATTATTTATCGGAGATTTCCTGAACAGCTCGGTAACCTTAATCAGCCGCCAAATGCTTAGCGTGAAGTTGAAAAGCTCTTCAAAGAAAAGTATGAAGATGTATGCTTTGAGCGCATACATTGGCAGCAGGGTGTAAACGAGAATTACCCCCAGGAGAGCATCCGCGATGTTGAAGCCCATCGACCAGACCTGTTGTCCAAGGCCGCGAAGACAGCCGTCGGTCACCATGTCCATGTACATTATAGGTATCAGCAGGGAGAAGATTTTTATGTAGTAGCCCGCCTCTGCACTTTTATAAATCGTTCCGGCGAGGAATTCAGAGAGCAAAAAGACCATGAGAGCAATGAACAGTGAGTAGCCAAGACATCTTATCAGCAGCTTTTTTATCAGGCGTTTGATCTCATCCTTTTTTCCGGAAACCTGTGCGGCTGTAAGCTCAGGGACTATCAGCTCGGAAATAGATGTCAGCAGGCAGGAGGGGAAGAAAATAATCGGAAAAACCATGCCCTGTATGGTGCCGTATCCGGCGAGCGCACTATTTGCCGAAAAACCAGCCGCCTTGAGTCCACGGGGGACAAGCAGGTTTTCGATAGTTGTAAGAGAGGTTCGCGCATATGTCGACAGGGCGAGGGGGACTGCGATGCTGAGCATACGGGCGGGAACTCTGGGCGAACGCTTTGCCTCGGCGCGGAAACGGCGCCTGTCGAAAGCAAAGAGTGTGATCATCAGGAAAAAGGCGAAAATCTCCGCCACAGTGCCGGCTGCGGCAACCGAGGCGCAGCTGAGCTCCAAATCGTTTTCAGGAGCATATGAGAGAAATACCACCACAAGCCCAATCCTCAAAAGCTGTTCCAACATCTGCACCAGGGCACCCTTGTAGATTCGCCCGCAGGCTACGAAATAGCCGTAAAAAACGGAGGAGAGTGAAAGAAAGGGTAAACTCAATGACAGGATTTTCAGCGACAGAACAGTTCTGGCATCGCCTACGCCCAGAAAACCCAGCGGTTCTGAGCACAAATAGAGGATTACCGCCGCAGACAGACCAAAAAAAAGGCTGTAAGATATACACATCCACATTGCTTTGCCTATACCGCCTTGCCTGTCAAGACCGATTTCTTCAGAAATAAGGCGGGTCGTAGCGAAGCGTACTCCTGAAATCGAAACCGTTGCGGCGAAGAAGGACACGGAGCTGACAAGCCCGAAAAGTCCGATTCCGGCAGCGCCGATCCTGGAGACCAGCCACACCTGAAAAACCAGGGCAATGCCGCGCATTATAAGGGAGGAGGTAGTTAAAAAAGCTGTGTCCCGAACAAGTTTGTTTTTCCGCAAAGCATCACCCCCGAATAAGCTATACCGAAGTATATGCTTAAGCGGGGGTGAAATTGACAAGCGTATATGTTTGACGATCAGTTCATGGCATTGCTGTTGATTTCGAACAGCTCCTCAATACGGTTTTTCAGGCAGGCGTTTTCGGCTTTTTTCAGGTCGGGGTCAGCTTCCAATAAGCGCGCCGCCGCCTCCTGAGCGTCCTTCAGCATGCGCAAGTCTGTGCAAAAGTCGGCGATATGCATCTCAGGCAGGCCGTGCTGCCGAGAGCCGAAAAAGTCTCCCGGGCCGCGCAACTTCAGGTCCTCCTCAGAAATCCTGAAGCCGTCATTCGTGCTCTCCATCACCTTCAGACGCTCCTGAGAAACGGGATTGCCGGCATCAGAAAACAACACACAGTAGCTCTTTTGAGCACCTCGCCCGACACGACCGCGCAGCTGATGCAACTGGCTCAGACCAAAGCGTTCGGCGTTTTCAATCACCATCAGTGATGCGTTAGGCACATCGACGCCTACCTCGATAACCGTGGTAGAAACAAGAATATCAATTTCGCCGTTTAGAAAGGCGAGCATAGTTTTGTCCTTCTCTGCCGTTTTCACCTTGCCGTGAAGGCAGGCAATACGCAAATCGGGGAATACATTCTTTGCAAGATCCTCCGCGTGCTCAACTGCTGATTTGAGATTCTGCGGACGCTCCTCATCCTCTTCGATTGCGGGACATACGATGAATACCTGGTGCCCCTCCTCCACTTGCTTTCGTATGAAAGCATTTATCCGCGGTCTCATGCTCTCCGTGACGGAAAAGGTGTCGATCTCCTGCCGTCCCGGGGGCATTTCATCAATTACAGAAACATCCAAATCACCGTATATCATTAGCGCCATTGTGCGCGGAATCGGAGTTGCGGACATAATCAGCGTGTGCGGACTCTCGCCCTTGGCGTTCAGAGCAGCGCGCTGCGCCACACCGAAACGGTGCGGCTCGTCGGCGATTACAAGGCCCAGTCTGTTAAAAACCACGCCCTCGGAAATCAACGCATGAGTGCCGACAGCAAGGGCGGCCTCACCGCTTTCGAGCACAGCGTACGCCTCGCGCTTCTCCTTAGCGGTCATAGAACCGACAAGACGAATGACCTTAAGACCCATTGGTTCAAGCATTTGTGAAAGCGTTCTGAAATGCTGATTTGCGAGTATTTCAGTGGGCGCCATAAAAGCGCTCTGGCAGCCGGCAAGGTGCGCTGCCCAAACGCAGGCAGCGGCAACCAGTGTTTTTCCGCTGCCGACATCGCCCTGAATCAGTCGGTTCATGGCGTTGCCGGAAGACATGTCCGAGAGCGCCTCGGAGATTGCCCGTTTCTGCGCTCCTGTCGGTTCGAAGGGCAAGGCGGAGAAAAACTCAGACATATCCGGCGTTTGTACGATAGCTCCGCTGCGCTTTGAGCGGCTTTTTTTAATCTGCGCAAGTGCGCAGGCAAGAACGAAAAGCTCTTCGAATATCAGCCGCCTGCGGGAGAGGTCAAGGGAGAGAAAGTCTGAGGGAAAATGTATATTCTCATATGCAAAAGCGGTCTGGCAAAAATTCTGCTCTGTTGCAACCAGCTCCGGCAGGGCGTTCGGAAGCTGCATTCCACATTCTTCAAGTCCCTGACGGACGCCGCTGATCAGCATTTTCTGAGAAAGTCCCGTTGTAAGACGGTAAATCGGAACAATTCGGCCTGTAACCGTGTGTTCACCATCCGCCTTTTCAAAGAGGGGATTGGTCATGCTGACACGGCGGCCCTCAACGGTTACCTTGCCGTAAAAAATGTAGCTTTCCCCTGCTTTTATCTGTTGCCGGATATAGCTCTGATTAAAATATGTAATATCAATCGAGCCGCTCTCGTCTACAGCCCGCAGCTTGACAATATCCATGCCGCGGCGTACGCGGCTTAGAGTGGGCTCTGACGCCACAAGTCCGTGGATACAAGCACTCTGGCCGTTTTGAGCTGCGGCAATTGGAGTGCTCTTTGTCCTGTCCTCATAAGTGCGGGGGAAATAGCACACCAAATCCCGCAGAGTGTTGATGCCTAGCTTTGCCAGGCCCTTCGCGCGCTGCTCGCCAATACCTTTGAGATAACGCACATTATCGCTGAGATTCGCCACTTTTTCCCCTCCTTCATTTGTTGTCCGGCTTATAGCTGTTATTTTAGCATAAGCCCCGCATAAATGCAAAAACTTGCTTGCATAAGGTGGTCTGCGGTGGTAGAATGCATAGTAACACTATTAAAATGCGGGTGTAGTTTAGTGGCAGAACATCAGCTTCCCAAGCTGAATATGAGGGTTCGATTCCCTTCATCCGCTCCATGTTGTTTGCCGAAAGCTGTTGAGGTGCTTACACGCCTCAACAGCTTTCGTTTTGAATGTATAGCTCTGCTCAGATTACTGATATAATGTATGAAAGTATCGGTATTTTAAGATGATCGATACTTTTTATATTGACATTTATCAATATGTTATGCATACTATCATATAGATAAACTTCGATAAGAGGAGCGTTTATGGAAAGTAAACACGTTGAAAATGCAAAGGTATTTAAAGCGTTTTGCGATGAAAATCGTCTGAGGATACTATCTCTTCTTCAAAGCGGGGAAAAATGTGCTTGTGTTCTTTTGGAAGAACTAAATATTAAACAGCCTACACTCTCACACCATATGAAAATCCTTTGCGATAGCGGCATCGTGTCGCCACGCAAGGACGGCAAATGGACGCACTACTCCATTAGTGAAGATGGAAGCAGTAATGCAGCTTTGCTAATGCAAGAGATTACAACAGTTGTCGAATTTGAAACTGACGGCAGGGGGTGTTGCTGTAAATGAAAGTTAAACTTGTGAAGAAAAACGCTGACTGCTGTAATAGTGAGAAGGCCACGAGCTGCGAGACTGAGCAGGCGTCGTGCTGCGCTAAAAGCTGCGGCTGTAATGATGATAAAGAAAACCACATCGAGTATATCTCTACGGATTTGACTTTCAAGGATAAGCTCGGCGCATGGAAGGTGCGTTGGGGAATTGGCAGAATGGATTATACCGTCAATCCCGGCCTCTATGCTGTCGGGCGCCCGGATGAATCATCTCCTGTTCTGGTGAGCGCCAACTATAAACTGACTTTTGATGCTGTTCGCAAAGAACTGTCCGGACTTAACTGCTGGCTGCTTATTCTGGACACAAAAGGCATAAATGTGTGGTGCGCCGCCGGAAAGGGTACGTTCGGCACGGATGAACTGGTAAGGCGTATCGAAAAAACTGGACTGCACGATATCGTTTCTCATCGAAAGCTCATACTGCCCCAGCTTGGCGCTGTTGGTGTGAGCGCTCACGAAGTGGCTAAGAGAACGGGTTTTTCTGTTATATATGGCCCGGTACGTGCAAGCGACATTAAAGCATTCATCGCGGCAGATTTCAAAGCCACAAAGGAAATGCGGACGGTGAAATTCACCCTGCGTGACAGGTTGGTTCTTACGCCAATGGAGCTGGTTCCCGCTGTTAAAAAGTCTCTGCCTATACTCGGAGGTTTGTTTATTACAAACCAATTTGCCCCGCGTCCGTTAGATAAGCATGATATCGCAGCATATGCCGGTGCAGTTGTCGTCGGTGCGGTTATTACCCCCTCGCTGCTTCCGTATATACCCGGCAGGGCCTTCGCATGGAAGGGATGGCTGATGGGCATGGGCTGGACGGCTGGCTATCTGGGGCTCACCAAACGCATCAATAAGGGTAATCGGCTTCTGTCAGCCGGGGAATTATTGCTCTTGCCCGCGGTGTCATCTTACCTCGCCATGAATTTTACAGGCAGCTCCACCTATACGTCCCCGTCCGGCGTGAACAAGGAAATGAAGCAGGCTCTTCCGTGGATCGTGGGAGCCGCCGCCATTGGCGGGGCCCTTACACTGGGAGTTCATCTGTTTAGCAGGAGGAAAAAGTGATGATACAGCATAGATATCTTAAAGGAATGACGACTCTTGCCCTTGACGCTGAAAAGTGTATCGGCTGCGGGCGCTGCGCAGAAGTATGCCCTCATGGAGTATTTGAGTTGGAGGATCGCAAGGCTAGTATTTCCGATAAGGACTTATGCATGGAGTGCGGAGCTTGTGCCAGGAATTGTCCGGCAAACGCGATAGCGGTCAGTGCCGGGGTAGGCTGTGCCAGCGCCATTATCAAAGGCTGGCTGACCGGAACAGAACCGAGCTGCGATTGTTCCGGTGGCGATTGCTGCTAAAAGGAAGGGAATGTAATGAGTAAAGTGCAGCAGGCGCTTGATTGTTTTAATGATGGTTTTAATTGCTCACAGGCAATTCTGTCAACATACTGTGGGGACTTGGGGCTTGATAAAGAAACCGCGCTGAAAATCGCATGCGGCCTCGGTGCCGGTATGGGGCGCTTAGGTGATACCTGCGGGGCGGTATCAGGAGCATATCTTCTCATTGGTCTTAAGTATGGGCAAAGTATGAAAGACGATAAAGCGGCAATGGAGAAAACCTACGCTTTAATTCAAGAATTTGCCAGGCTCTTTGAGGCGCGGAATAAAACAACAATCTGCCGTGAACTTTTGGAGGTCAACCTTATAAGCGACGACAAACAGACTGCCGTCGAACGAGTAAAAACAGTTTGCCCGAAAATGGTTCGGGATGCCGCGCAGCTTATTGAGGAAATCCTTTTTCGTTCTGAGGAAGCATGATGATAGAGGCGGCGTTATATTTTGTGCTCATACAAAGAGAAGACACAGCACGTCCTGCTGCTCATGACGGCGATAGCAGAATAAGTATAATGTGAAGAGACACTGCATCTATTCCTATCAATTAATACATATAAAAATCCGCAGCGAAAGCTGCGGATTTTTATATGGGAAAAGGATTTAATTTCGAGTGGGGCTGCTCGCCCCCTCGAGCTCCCCTCGTTAAGATGCCACGCACCGCTGCGTTTACGCCCAAAAGAAACAGGCGAAAGCTAAGCTATGCAGGTCACTTTCTCCTTTTTCGAATACCTACCTCGTTGGGCTTCCATTCGGGGACGGGCTGCCCTCTATTTCGATCAAACAACACAAGATAGGGATGATCTGAACCGATCACAGTTGTTGATAGGTTCGGATTATCATTTTTTCATTTGTTTTACTTTCGAATACTAGAGTTTATTTCCGCAATTACCGCAGAACTTTGTGCCGGGAGGATTTTCAAAACCGCAGCCGGAACACTTTCCTTGAGCGGGCGCTTCGTTCATAGGACTGCCGCAGTTATTGCAAAACTTTACAGCTTGCGAATTCTGGGAGCCGCAAGACGGGCAAGTATTCAATGCCATGGAAGCCCCGCAATTGTTGCAGAACTTGCCGTTGCCGGCGGGTTTTCCGCAATTCAGACAGATAATGGTTTTGCTCTCGATATTACCTTTCCATACTGTAGAATCCTGCCCGGCATCATCAATATTCCGCTTCATGGCTTCAGCGCGGGCTTTGGCTACATAAACCTCCTGGCGCGGCGCACAGGCGACACACAAACCCTCATCTTCATTCATGCAGGCATCGCACACATATTTATTGCAACTGTGGCACCGGTGAAAATGCTGGCTCGCCTCGTTTTGAGCGCGTTCAAAGGCCTGCTCGTGTTCCTTGTGCCATTCCGGACTCTGACCTTCAAAGCGTTCGGAGAGAATACTGCCTCCTCTTTCGGCGTTGTAGGCTATGTTTCCTAGCCTGCCGCCAACTAAACTGCCTAGCAGGCTTACGCCCTGACTAATTCCCATAAGACCTTTTTTCTTTTTATAGGTAGCTGATTCTATAAAGCTGCTTTTGTAGCCATCCTGACAATTATCACAGTAAAAAGTGAACTCAAAACCCGCATCGGTGGAATTGTCCTCGTAGTTTCGTGTAAATGATTTCAGCAAAGTTGTCACTCCCTTTTAAGTTTTGCTTTGAGCTTTTTGCCGCAGGCAGTGCATTTTTGATTTTGAAAGAACTGCATTACTCCACAGCGCTTATAGGAACAGGCTACCATGAGATTTTTACCGCATTGTTCGCATTTTTCTTGCACGAATGTTTCCTTGCCGCAATGCGGGCAGGCAACGCGCAAGACACGACCGCAGCCCGAACAACGCTCCTCGTCCTTGTTTATCTCACGAAGACAGTTCGGGCACAAGTATCCGAAAGGAAAAGAGCTCCCGCAAAAAGAACAGAAGCGCGCGTCCCGCTCTAAAAGAGTATTGCAGTGGATGCAGTTTTGCTTGAATGCAGCCATATCAGTCACCGATTTTTGTTCCGCAGCCACCGCAAAAACGAGTGCCCGGCGGATTATCAAGCCCGCAGCCCGAACAGTGAGCCTTTCCTGAAGCGCCGAGTTTAGCTCCGCATTCCTGACAGAATCTAACGCCTTCGGGATTAATATGATCACATGCAGGGCAGCGGCAGGCATTCTCCAAATCTTCCCTCGCTTTTGCCGCCGCCTGCTGCTCTTGTTGGGTAGCCTGAAGTTTAGCCTGAGCGTCGGCAAGATTGCTCTGAATCAGTTTCAATCTGTCGTTTTGTGGCCATGCGGAGGGATTCTGAGAATAAGCCTGCCTGCCGATTTCACAAAATAATTCCGCCTCTTGCTTTTTTAAATCTCCGACTTCACTTTGGGCGTTCATAAGCTTCACTGCCGGGTCATCCTGTGGCATAAGACCGGAAAGGCCTTTCATCAATCCGCCCAAGCCTCCAAATAAATCTGCCATAAAGCTCTCTCCTCTAATTGTGAACCAGTTCGATGATTGTTGTATTCAAAGCGTTTTCCCAATCGGAAAGATATGAATCGAATTTTTCGCTGACCGCAGACATTTCGAAGAAGAAATCACATGAGCCGGAAAGGTCTATGTAATAAACAACTGACAAAAACCCATGTGCATCCTCCTTTTGAACAAGTCTTACGGCACGTTCCGCGTATGGGAGCGTAACCTCCTCAATGTTGTAATCATCTGTGGATTCTCCCCGCATCAGTTTAAAATAATCCTTCAGCTTTTCTCTATCGCTGAACAATTCTTCATCGTAAGAGTCGCCTCCGCCAAAGCGTGCGTTGCCGTCGGTATCATTGTCCGTGTAGAAAAGTTTTGCCCTGATATCATCCTGAAGTGTTTTCCAACCTTCAGGCGGAGTTACTGTGAACTCGGAGATGTCCGCATCGCCGCCAGCCGGGGATTGCGTTTCATCAACTGCTTCGTCATTGCTTGTAGTGTCCGGATTCTGGACGGAGGGTTCTTCCGGTGCATCCTTTGAAGAACAGGCGGTAAAAATACTCAGGCATAGAATAACTGCGATGAAAAGTGCTGCCAGCTTTGTTTTTTGATTCATGATGTCAATCCTTTCAAACTACTTATTTAGCTACACATTCTGAGCAACAATCGCGCTCGCCTTGAATACGAAAGCAGTCGTCACACACCCACCGTTTGCAAACATTACAGCGGTTAAAGTGCCTCATTGCCTCCAGATTTGCCCGCTCGTATGCGGCAGTGTGTTCCGCTTCGGGTTCTTTCACGCCGTATCCTTTAGTCTGACGGGATGCCCTTACAGGTTCGCTGGTCCATGTCTTGCCGCAAATATCACAGTAAAAGACGAATTGATAAACCTCTCCAACAGATTTGTCGGCCATACGGCGGGTGATTGCTTCAAGCATATGCTCACCTCCACTCAAAAAGAAATAAGCCTCTGCGCAAATTATCCGGCGCAGGGGCTTATTTGTCTATCGGCCTAAGTATGATTTTTGGTAAAATAAGGTTAAACTTCTAGTTTGTCGGCGTTCCCACTTTTTTCGATCAGGTCAATATAGAGAAGCAGCTCATCCCGTGACGAAATGCCAAGTTTATCAAAAATGTGCGAGTTGTGTGTTTTCAGCGTGCTCAGACTAATATACATACAGGCAAGAATCTCCTGTGTACCTTTTCTCTCTCTGTAGCAGCGGAAAAGCTCACGCTCGGTACGTGTGAGGGAAGCAAGCCTGCCTGTAAAATCATCGAATAGCCCTTCGGAAATGGGAGAACCCTTTTCTTTTAGCGACTGCAAACGCTGACCTGCCTCAGACATATCAGAACTGTGACAATCATCCATCCATTCTGAGGTGAAAAGATAGCGCTGGAACATCGGCGCCAGCAAAAGAAACACAAAAAGCATGAGTCCGCAACTGATCACAGCGAAAAGAAATACTGCACCCGGCCAACGGCTCTGCGCAAATCCAAGGAGCGCCTGCAACGGAGCAAGCAGCCCGAATAGAATAAGCAGATTTTTTCGAAAGTTAGCTATCGACCCGTATTTTTTGTTTATGCCGCCTATGGTATACACTATGGCGATATATCCGATATAAATTACACCGTGTAGAAAAAAGGCAAGCTGAATTATTACAGGGTTTTTGCTCAAAGTAAGAAGATGGGCGAGAAAGGCAACGACAAAGAACAAGTTCCATAAATGCCAGACACTTTGCTTGCATATAACCTGAATGATCAGACAAATCAATATTGCGACAAAAATTCCGATCCCGTCAATCACCTGATATGAAGTGCTGATCTGACTGAACAAAAATGTGCTGGCGCTGTCAATCAAAAACGAAACCGCAAAGAATATCGTGGCTAACCCGATACTTGGATGCTGGGGCTCTTTTTGTTTTTCCGGGACGACCATTTGTTCATTCTTCGTCAGAAAAACACAAACCGCTGCCGTCAGGGTTAAAACTGCCGGCAGAATATCTGTCAGAAAGATACCGGAAATTCCAAGACCCGTCAGGCACATAAGTACCCCGTGCGAAAAAATGGCAAGCAACAAGCCAAATAATCGCTCCGTGTTATTTAAAATAAAAGCGAACACAAACATTGCATAAGCCATTAAACTGCCAACACCTATCCAGCAAACAAGAGCGCAATACAGCTTCGCGTTACCTGCCGGAAGAAAGGTGAAAATAATAATAGAGCAGACGCAAAGTCCGGACATCAATCGCGAGACACTGTACCATTTCTGCATGCGTATCAAAAGCATGATTACAATTCCGATACAGTACGATATGTACATCAATCTGATAGAATCCAGACCAAACAAGGTCACCGGCAGCCTCAGGTAGTTGTTTTGCATGTTGACCAGTGCCAAAAGAACCGGCAAAACTAAGAAGTATTGCAAATAGCTTTTTCTGATGTTTTTAACACTTAATTCATCCCTTGCGCGCCAGAGGACGACAAAGGATGAAAACATGCGGGCCACATATGATTTTTTCCCTTTTTCCATGTGCTTCATGAGCTGCCTCCATATGTGTTCTATGCAATAAATAGTGATACATAGCTCCGAGCCGGACAGGATTAAAGCGCAGAAAAGGTTTAATTATATTATAATGACTAAAACAAATAAATACAAGTCGAAACAGTGCGGCCTGAATCAGAAAGAAGTATATTGGAAAGAGAAACTATAAAAACAGCCCTGAAAGCAATACTTTCAGGACTGTTTTTATTAGCAGCAGTTGTTGGCTTTAGAGGTATTACCTGAATCCTTAACTGTTCCCACAAGCAGATCAACCGCTTCCAAATATCCTTTAATGCCGTGACCTTTAATAGTTGCGATGCAGGCCTCGCGCACATAAGAGATTCGTCTGAAATCCTCACGCTCGTCCGGATCTGTGATGTGGACTTCGACCGTCGGAACGCCAATAGCCTTAACTGCATCCAGAATTGCAACGCTCGTGTGCGTATACGCCGCGGGATTGAACACTATTCCGTCAAAACGCCCTTTAGCCAGTTGGATAATGTCAACCAAACCGCCCTCGTGGTTGGACTGACGAAACTCCACCTCGACACCCAGCATTTTGCAGTGCTTTTGAACAAGCTGCACCAGATCGGAATAGGTTTCAGAGCCGTATATTTCAGGTTCTCTTTCGCCCAGCAAGTTGATATTCGGGCCATTAAGCACCAGTATGTTCATAAAACTCCTCCAAAATTTTGTCTGCCATCTGCTCAGGGGTCAAACTCTCGGAATCAACAACCACATCTGAGGCCGACTCATATACAGGCGCGCGCTCCTTCAGCATTGCGTCCAAATCAACGGAAAGCGGCCTTCCGGAGGAAACGAGCAGCCCGGTTGGACGGGTGATCCAGTATACGCGGCCCGTCTGTTTCATGGCAATACGGTTTGCCTCCTTTAGCGGAGTGCCGCCGCCGGTCGCAATCACGGTTCCAGTTTCACGTGCGGCAATCAGCATTGCCTTCATCTCCGCCTCGCGGAAGGATGCCTCGCCCTTGACGGAGATCCAGTGCTCACTGGTCATGCCGGAGCGCTGCATTATAATCGTGTCCGTGTCGGAGAACAAACGAGGGAACTTGTCCGCCAGGGCTTCGCCCACAACGGTTTTGCCGCAGCCGGGCATCCCGATGAGTACTATATTCTCAATTCTTTTCAGCATTTCACTTGTGACTCTGCGGTTTTCCTCCTCGGGTATTTGAGAACCGAGGAAAAACTCCGTTGCCGCGCGGGCCTGTTCGATCAGCATTGGAAGACCTCCGCTGCAAGGGATACCGCGTTCCATAGCAGAGATAATCAGCCTTGTACGCAGTGGATTGTATATCAGATCCAGTACGCCGCTCAGCTTCGGAAAATCGTCGAGTGAAACGGGTGACGCGGAAATTTCCGGGTGCATACCGACCGGAGTGGCATTTATCAGAATGTCAGCATCGGCGTGTCTTGCGAGATTGTCATAGTTGTTCTCACCGCTGCGCGAAATCTGAACAATCTCTCCTGCGCCGCTGTCCGCCGCCGCCGCAAAAACTGCCGCCGCGCTGCCGCCTGTACCCAAAATCACAACTTTTTTACCGGAAAAACTAATTCCGGCGTTGTGTGCCATGTAGAGAAACCCGGAGTAGTCGGTGTTGTGCCCTTGAATAGTGCCGTCCTCGTTGAAACGAAGGCAGTTGACGCTGCCGATTTTTTTGGCGATGTCAGTAAGAGTTGTGCAATACGGCACAACCATTTTTTTATAGGGGATCGTCACGTTCAGACCGTCGAAGCCAGAGGATTTGAGAAATTCCTCCAGCTTATCCCCGGCAACTTCGTTGAGAGAATATTTTGGGATGCCGAAGGCCTTGTATATCCTGGGGGAATGACTGTGCCCCAGCTTTTCACCTATCAAACCGTATTTCATATTTTTCACCTCGCTATCTAGACTTCGCTGTAACTTCCGAGAAAAACAAACTGCTCGACCGAGGCAGCGCAGTCACCAAGGAAGGAGACTACTTCCGGCGACCACACGGAGGCCTCTAAATCAAAGTAGAACTGGAACTCAAAATCACGTCCGGCAATCGGGCGGCTCTCGAGTTTCGTCAGGTTAAGACCCAACGCGGCAAAGCGGGCGATCATGCGGTAGAGAGAACCGGGCTTGTGTTCAACGCAGAGCATAAGGCTTATGCGGTCGGCACCCGGATAGATTGTCAAATCCTTTGCGATACAGATGAAACGTGTGTAGTTGTTGTCGCTGTTTTGCACCCGCTCGCTGAGCGCGCTGAGGCCATAGAGTTTGGCACAACTGCGGGAGGAGATGGCGGCAATGTCCGTTCTGCCGGACTCGGAAACCATTTTTGCCGCTTGAGCCGTATTCTCGCAAACGGTAATTCTAATGTCAGGATGCTCGTTCAAAAATGCGCTGCACTGTCCGATTGCCTGCTCGTGGGAAATAATTTCTTTTATGTCCTCAAACTTTGTGCCGGGCAGTGCCAGTAGATTATGCTCAACACGGAGCTTAATGCTGCGAACGATATGAAAATTGTACTTGCTCATCAGGTCGTACACGCCGTTGACCGAGCCGTTGGAGCTGTTTTCGATCGGCAGCAGGCCAAAGTCGCAAAGCCCTTTTTCGACCGCTTGGAAAACGCCTTCAAAGCTGCGGAAATACATAATATTCGGCATGGAGAAAAGCCTGTCGCATGCAATTTGGGAGTATGCTCCCTCCACTCCCTGACAGGCGATGGTGCCGCGCTGCGGGAACAGCTTCGGGGAGTTTTCAACCGCGGCTTCAATTGCCTTTGTCAGCTCAGTTTCCGGCGCTGTGCGAGTTACCTGATAAGAACGGCTAAGGTCGAAGAGAACGCAGTAGAGCATCCTCGCGTACATATCCAGCGGCTCGCCGGCTTTTGCTGCGACACGGGCAAGTATCTCGCGTTCCCGCCCGGCATCCAGAACCCGCGCTCCGGATTCTTTTTTCAGTTCGCCGATTTGTCCTGCAAGCTCCATGCGCTCACAGAATAGCTGAACAAGCTCATTGTCTATTTTATCAATTTCTTTCCGAAGTTCGTTTAGTTCCATATTTATTCCTATCTCATTAGTAATTTGAAAGTTGTTCGAGCTCCGCCCAGAATGCGGGGTAGCTCTTGTCTACAGCCTCCGCCCTCCTTACGGTAACCGGCGTTTGGCAAATAGCTGCAGCGATTGCGGCTGCCATTGCGATTCGGTGGTCGCCCGCGCTGTCGGCAGATCCTCCGCGCAGCCCGCCCGTTCCGTGTATCAACAGCGCGTCGGGCATTTCCTCAACCGCGCCGCCCAGTGCGGCAATAAACCGCGCAGTTTCAGCAATCCGATCACTCTCCTTAATGCGGAGCCTCGCCGCGCCGAAAAGACGTGTGTCGCCCTGCTTTCCGCAGGCGCAAACGGCGAGGACAGGGAAGAGGTCGGGAAAAGCTGAGACGTCAAGCTCGTCAGGCAGATCATGTGCAAGGTGAGCAATTGCCGCATCAGGTTGGGCACTGTCGCTGTCAAGACCCGAAATTTCAATCTTTCCGCCCAAAGCGTTGGCAACGTGCCAAAATGCAGCCGACGACCAGTCGCCCTGTACCTGATAGTGCCCGCGTGTGAGAAAATTCTGCGGCGCGTGTATGATGAAACCATCGTCGGAGCGAATTATGTTAACTATAAATTCAGCTAATGTGCTGATCGTCATATCAACATACGCCGCCGACTCAAGGGGTGTTCTAAGAACGATTTCACTTTTTTTATCAAGCAGCGGAAGAGCCATCAGCAGCCCGGAAACAAACTGCGAGCTGATATTTCCCGGGAGAGTAAAAACCCCGGGCGTCAATTTGCCTGAAAGGCTCAATGGAAGCCTGTCCGAGCTAAATGAAACTCCGTTCTCCGCCAATTGGGCGAGCATAGGTCCAATAGGGCGCTCCGGCAGACGACCCCGTCCTTCAAAGCGTGAATCACTGCCCAGCGCTGCTGCGACAGGCAGCAAAAACCGAAGCGTCGAACCGGATTCACCGCAGTTGAGAGGAATGCCTGTGCAGGTATGCGTGATAGGAGTTATGTCAACCGAATATTCGCTTTTCGCGACAGTCGCTCCCAGTAGCTCAATGCAGCGGAGCGTTACATCAATATCACTATTGTATCCGTTGAGCATGATTCTCGTGGGCTTGTCAGCGAGAGCTGCGCAAACAATTGCGCGGTGCGCGTCAGACTTCGAAGATGGAACGCTGATACGGCCCTTTAAGGGTTTGTTTGCAACTGTTATTTCCAAATCAGTCCCTCCCCAAGCCCGCCGACAGAAATTCCGGCAGAGTGTTGATATCGACCGACTTCAAAAAGCATTCGCCTGCCGATTTAGGCAGAACAAGCGTTATTGAGTTGCTTCGGCGCTTCTTGTCACCGAGAGCAGCCCTTGCAAATTCTGCGGCAGAGTAGGGGCAGTTCGTCGGCAGCTCAAGCGCCTTCAGCGCGTTTTCAAGTATCGTAGAAGTGCCGCCCTCACAAATGCCCATCTGCTCTGCAGCCCTTGTAATCAGCATCATGCCCATGGCGACGCCCTCGCCGTGGCGGATTTTGTATCCGCTGAGAAGCTCCGCTGCGTGGCCGAAAGTGTGGCCGAAATTGAGCAGCGTCCGCACGCCGTTTTCGCGCTCATCTTCTTCAACAATTCTTGCCTTATGGTGTACGCAGAGGTCTATTATTTCTGACCATGGGGCGTCGAGGCCTGTCTGCGTCAGCAGAGCGATAAGACTTGATGAGCCGAGCATGCCGTATTTCAGACATTCCGCCGCGCCTGATGCAAGCTCTTTGCGGGGAAGAGTGGCAAAGGTATCGCAGTCGCAGATTACCATTGACGGTTGCCAGAAAGTTCCTGCAAGATTTTTTCCTGCCTCGAGATTTACTGCGGTTTTCCCGCCGACCGAGGAGTCAACCGCCGCCAGAAGCGTTGTGGGGAGCTGTATGTATTCAATCCCGCGCTGATAGACAGAGGCGGCGAAGCCCGCCAGATCGCCGGTGACGCCACCGCCTAGTGCGGCAACCATATCTCCGCGTCCGAACTCACGGGATGCAAGGGCTTCAAGGAGCCTTGTCAGCTCTGTGATGTTTTTATATTTTTCACCGGCAGGGAAGGTGTGGAGAAAAACACGAAAACCTGCCTGCTCAAATATATCACAAACTCTTTCGCCGTAAATTGCAGACACATTCTCGTCCGCTACAAGAGCAAGATTTTCTCCGCTCCAAATATTTCGAAGGAGAGCTCCGGCGTCGCCCAGTATGCCGCTGCCGATGTGAACTTTATATGGTTTTCCGGCTGCTATATCGATAGTTTGCATCACTGCCTCCAGTTATTTTCCTGCCTGCACTCCATCATAAACGAGCCTTGCCGCTTTGACAAGGTCATCAAAGGCTTTGGGAGTAAGGGACTGCGGCCCGTCGCACAGCGCGCGGGAAGGGTCGTTGTGAACCTCAATCATCAGCCCGTCGGCACCGGCGGCAACAGCTGCCAGCGCGCAGGGGCGCACTAGTTTTGACATGCCCGTCGCGTGGCTCGGGTCTACTATTACCGGCAGGTGCGAGAGCTGCTTGAGAAGCGGAATCGCGGCTATATCCAGAGTGTTTCGCGTGTAGGGCTCAAAGGTGCGTATGCCGCGCTCGCAGAGGATAACGCTGTCATTTCCGCCCGCCATGATGTACTCGGCGCTCATGAGCAGCTCCTCCATGGTGCTTGAAAGCCCGCGCTTGAGGAGAATCGGCTTTCGCGTTTTTCCCAGCTCGCGCAGCAGCTCAAAGTTCTGCATATTGCGCGCGCCGACCTGAATGAGGTCTACCTCGTCGAACAGCGGCAGCTGGCTTAAATCCATTATCTCCGTAACAATCGGAAGCCCTGTGTCTTTCTTTGCGGCCAGAAGCATCTGCAGACCTTCGGCTCCGAGCCCCTGGAAGGCGTAGGGCGAGCTGCGGGGCTTAAAAGCGCCGCCGCGCAGCATGGTCGCCCCGGATTTTTTTACCGCGCGGGCAACAAGGCAAACCTGCTCCTCAGATTCAACTGAGCAGGGGCCGGCGATGAGCGTGAGTCTTCCGTCCCCGACAAGAGTGCCGGAAACATCAATCACACTGTCCTCCGGGTGGAATTTCCGGTTGGCGTTTTTATACGGCTCCTGTATGCGTTTTACATCCTCAACAATCTCCATTGAGCGCACAAGGTCGATATCGACACGCGAGGTATCGCCCACCAGACCGAGAATCGTCTTCATGACGCCCTCGGTGCTGTGAACCTGAAGATCAAAGCCCTCCAGCCACTTGATAAGGTGTTCTACCTGATCGCGGCTGGCGTCCTTGCTAATTTGAACTATCATCTTTAATTTCTCCTCTGTATTTCTTGTGGACAACAAAAAAGCCCCGCGGCGTTTACCGCGAGGCGAACTGCATGCAATTCAGCACGAAGCACAGTCCCTGTCAGCAAAACGCAAATAAGCCTTACCCGGAAAAAAGGTAAAGCTAAAAAAGCTAAAGTAGTTTGCCGACATATCCGACCGCTTCATGTGTGTTCTCCGATGATTTGTGATGGAATGAATAATAGCACAGTTGACGCTGCTTGTAAAGACCTTTTTAAGACTCGTCATCAGCGTCCAAAAGCGGGAGGGCTATGCCGGAGCTTTAGCTTACTTGAGCCTTATTTCCATATATTCATGCGCCGACGTTTCGAAAGCATCGTCAATCGATTCAAGTGAAATTTCACCAAAACGCCGCTGTAAAGCAGTCAGCAGGAGCATGTCGGCAAACTCAGGATTCTTCGGCAGCATAGGCCCGTGGCAATAGCTGCAAAAAACGTTTTTATACCGCGCGCCTTCGCTGCCGTCTTCGCCGTTGTTTCCGTGTCCCGCCAGAATCGTGCCCAATGGAGCAAGACCAGCGCCCAAATATGTTTTGCCGCTGTGGTTTTCAAAGCCGACGACGGTTGCCCCGCCGCTCTCGTCAGCGCAGCGGAACATGTAGTCGCCGATAAGCCTGCTGTCAGAGCCGAGGGTATAAAAATCCAGAGCGCCGATGAAGTCGCACTGCTCGCCCCTATACGTTTTGTAGTACTGTCCGAGCATTTGATATCCGCCGCAGATGGCGAGAAAAACCTTCCCGTCCTCTATGGCGGAAATAATCTCATTTTTCTTGCCGCCGCGAAGGTCGTCCAGCAGGAGTCCCTGTTCAAAGTCCTGACCGCCGCCGATAAAAAACAGGTCGAATTCGGTGAAATCGGCAGTTTCGCCGATGGGCAGAGCAGTGACTTCCGCTTCAATTCCGCGCCACTGAAGCCGCTTTTGCAGGCAGACGATATTTCCGGAGTCGCCGTACAGGTTCAGTACGTCAGGATACAGATGGCATATTTTAAGTTTCATGTTCACGTCACTCCTATTCCCAGAAATCCTTGCCGCCAAAGGCCGCACTCATCTTTTGACGCAGATCCATCATAGCTGTGTAAGTAGGCATGATTACAACCGGCAGCTCCTGCGAAGATAAGCGCGCTATTAAGCTGTCGTAGTCGTCAACGATCTCGAGCTTGTCCATCGGCAGTCCGGCGTATTTCAGGCGAACAGCCATGTCCGCGCGGCGAACACCGGAAATCAGCACGCGGCTTAGCCTGTCGCCCATGTCGCCGAGCTTTTCAAAATTCGCATCCCAGATCCATGAAATGTCCGTGCCGTCGGCGATGCGGTCGTTCAGGCAGCAGACAAAAATTGATGTTTCCGGCAGCTCGGCAAGGTAATTGAGCACCTGATTACATCCGGCAGGGTTCTTGATAAGAATCATACGCGCCACGGCACGGCCCATGTCGAACTGCTCCATGCGGCCAAAACCGCAGCGGAAACCTGCGATCGCAGTTTTCGTCCGTTCCCGGTCAAAGCCGAGCAGCTCGGAAATTGCCAGCGCTCCGGCCGCGTTATAGATATTGTAGCCTCCCGGGAGATTGACCGTGAAATCGTCCTCCTCGCCGAAAACGGAAATCATTACAGTGGAGGAGGAAGCGCCAAGCTCCAGAATCCGTCTGACTTCGACTTGGGGCTGCGGACGCTCGTAACCGCAGCCCGGACAGTGAAAGCCTCCAAGATGTCCGAAGGTGCGGTAGCTGTATTCATATTCGTGCTTGCACTTGATACAATGAGTGGCGTCGGAAACCTCGTCAATTGAGTTTACATAAATCGGGACGCCAACTCCGAAGAAAACTACTTTGTTGGGGATTTGGTCGGCGATCCAGGCGGAAAGCGAGCAGTCGGCGTTCAGACAAACGGTCGCCCTCGGCGAGTTTTGAATGCCGATGACGATGTTCCCCAGAGTGTGGGTAACTTCACCAAAACGGTCAAGCTGGTCGCGAAAGACGTTGGTGACCAGAATGTGTTCGGGGTTGATCAGGCGGCAAACTTCCTTCGAAGCGGCTTCATCAGTTTCAATCACGGCATACTGCTTTTTTGGCTTTCCCGTCAAGCTGCAATTGGCGATAAATTCAGTGGTAATGCCGGTTATCAGGTTTGCTCCTGAGCGGTTGGCAAAATAGCTGACCTCAGCTTCCGTGAGAATCTGCTCTATAATTCGGGCGCTGGTCGTTTTCCCGTTGGTGCCGGTGACAACAATGCAGTGAACGTTCTTAGCAAGCAGAGCAAGCACCTCGGGGCAAATTTTCAGGGCTATTCTTCCAGGCAGAGTTGTCCCCCCACGGCCCAAAAGGCGCAAAAGTGATTTTGTAGTTTTGCAGGCGACTATAGCCGCCGTTTCTCTTAGTCCCATAAACCTGTCCAATCTCCATATAGCGAAAAGTTTACATAATAATTATTCTGTCATAGACTTAAATTCCGCCTCTGATAATACCGTGATCCCGAGCTCCTGCGCTTTCGTAAGCTTTGAACCGGCGTCCTCTCCGGCGACTACATAAGTGGTTTTCTTTGAAACTGATGAAGATGCCTTGCCGCCAAAGCTCTCGATTATTGCGGTGGCCTCATCCCGTGTGAATTCTGTAAGCGCGCCGGTGAGCACAAAGGTCATTCCGGCGAAACGGTCGTCCAGCTTCTCCTCGCGGCTTTCGAAGGACACTCCCGCCTCGCGCAGCAGAGAGATTTGATGCTGCGACTGGGGAGCAGCCAGCCAGTCTACTATGTTCTGAGCCGTGACAGGCCCGATGTCCGGAATCAGAGTGAGCTCGTCCACCGTTGCGCTGCAGAGCTTTTCAAGATTTTCATAGTGCGAGGCGATGACCTTTCCGGCCTTTTGACCCACCTGACGAATGCCGAAGGCATAAAGCAGCCTCGCAAGCCCCTGACTTTTGCTTTTTTCAATCGACGCGAGCAGGTTTTCGGCAGATTTTTTCCCCATGCGGTCGATTGCCGCAACGCTTTGCGCCTCAAGTGAATACAGCTCGGCGGGGGAGGAGATGAGCCCTTCGTTTATCAGTGCTTCCGCTATCGAAATGCCAAGGCCGTCAATGTCCATGGCGTTCTTTGAAGCGAAGTGTGCGATGTTTCTCAGCAGCTGGGCAGGGCATTCGACCCCTGTGCAGCGCAGTGCAGCGCCGTCCTCATCCCGGACAACCGGAGAACCGCATTCCGGGCATGAATCCGGCATTTTAAAAGTGCCTGTTTGCTCCGGACGCTTTTCCTTCACGACAGAAAGAATTTCCGGAATGATTTCACCCGCCTTTTGTATTATGACGGTATCTCCGATTCGGATATCTAAGCGGTCAATATTATCCTGATTGTGCAATGTAGCGTTGGTTACAGTTGTTCCTGCGAGCCGAACGGGTTTTACAACTGCTTTTGGAGTCAGCACGCCTGTGCGCCCGACATTCACAACGATATCTTCAACCACCGTTTCCTTTTTCTCAGGAGGGTACTTGTAAGCAACAGCCCAGCGGGGAGCTTTTGAGGTGCTGCCCAGGCGCTCCCTCCCGGAAATGGAATTTAGCTTGATGACTGCGCCGTCAATGTCATAGGGGAGGGTGTCACGATTCTCACCAAGCCACGAAACATAGCCTGCACAATCTTCATAGCCGTTGCAGAGCTTTCTCGGCACAACTGGAAGGCCGAGCCGTTCAAGCCAGTCAAGAGTGTCGAAATGCGTTTCGGGAGACAGCTCGCTCGATAGCTGGAGGTTGAAGACAATTATAGCCAGCTGCCTTTTTGCGGCAATCGAGCTGTCAAGCTGTCGCAACGAGCCTGCGGCAGCGTTGCGCGGGTTCGCAAGCAGCTTCTCTCCGTTTATTTCCCGCTCTGCATTCAGGCGTTCAAAGACCTCATGCGGCATATAAACCTCACCTCGAACAATGAGCCTTTCGGGAGCATCCTTGAGCGATTTTGGCAAATTCAGGATCGTCATCAGATTCGCCGTAACGTCCTCTCCAACAAGACCGTCGCCGCGGGTAGCTCCGCGGAAAAGCTTTCCGCCGACATATTCCACGGCAACGGAAAGTCCATCAATTTTAGGCTCCGTAACATATTGAGGCTCAGTCTGAAAAGCTTCGCTTGTGCGGCTGATAAAGGCACGAAGCTCATCATAAGAAAACACGTCGTTCAAACTCTCCAGCGGGACCTCGTGCTTTACGCTTGAAAAGTGAGCAAGCGCCGTGCCGCCTACCTTTTGAGTGGGCGAGTCCTTTGTTATCAGCTCGGGATTTGCCTCCTCAAGAGATATAAGCCGCTGCATCAGAGCGTCATATTCAAAGTCAGAAACGCTGGGAGCGTCCTGAACATAGTATTCGTTATTCAGTTTTTTCAGCGTATCTCTGAGCTGCTGAATTTCTTTTGTAATGTCCATATTACACCTTATTTATCAAGTTGAAAATAGCTGTCCGGCACTTGGCCGACAATCACGGTCTCAGCAATCAGCACCTCGCTGACTACTTCGGTTGAACGAATTTCCCAGGGGAGCAGGACGTCAATGTTGACTTTGATATCAAGAAGAATCTGGTGCCTGCTCTGGTTAATGCTCACTGAGCTGAGTTCATTGTGGTACTCGGCGGAGGTACATGTAAGCATGATGATCTTTATTGGAATTTTCGGACCCCTGCCCAAGAGAAGGTTGGAACCGAGCAGGTTGCCCACGGGTATAGATAAATCAAGCTCACCGCTATCTACAGAAGCAATGACGTCATGGACGACATCGGACGTGAGCGAATTTATTCTCGCCATGTTGGTTGTTATCGCTGTTATTTTTCCGGACGAGTCCTTTTGAAGTGTGACGAAATAATCATAACCCTGTGTGGAATCGGACAGCTCTTTCCGTACAGTGTCATTTATCAGCGCCGTTACTTTGTCTGAGCAATCGGCCATGGCAACGCTGCCCACTACTTCCTTTAGATAATTACGAATTGGGATAAAAATAATAAGGAGAAAAGCCAGAAGCAGAAGCAAAATGACGACAACCCTGAAACCGGTTGAATTATAGGAGCCGGTGCTGTTGAACATGAAGCGGCGCATTCGAACAGATTTTCTTATATGCGGCATGAGGTTCACCCCCTATGCCATTTATATGAGATTCAATCCACGAAAATCCGCAGCAGACTTGTACTATTTCAGAAGCTCTTGCGCCGCGATCATAACTCCGATTTTACCGGATTCATAGGTCAGACCGCCCTGCATATAGCCGATGTACGGCTCGCGCATCGGTCCGTCGCAGGATAGCTCGATTGAGGAGCCTTGAATGAAGGCGCCCGCCGCCATCACAACTTCATCTTCATAGCCGGGCATTGCCCAGGGGGTGGGGGTAACAAAAGAGTCAACAGGCGCACCTTTTTGGATACCCGCACAGAATTTGAGAAGCTTGTCCGCCTCACCGAATTCAATCATCTGGATGATGTCATAGCGCGCTTCGCAAGGCGCCGGAGAAGTTTTATAGCCCAGATGCTCCATCATCGCCGCGCAAAACGCAGCTGTTTTCAGAGCCTGCGCAACTGTATGAGGCGCCATGAAAAAACCCTGATAAAGCAGACGGTTGTTTCCCAGCGTACTGCCGCATTCGCCACCGATCCCGGGCGTGGTCAGGCGCATTGCGGCGCGCTCAACAAGGTCACTGCGGCCTGCGATATAGCCACCGGAAGGGGCAAGGCCGCCTCCGGGGTTTTTTATGAGAGAACCGGCGATCAAATCAGCGCCGACAGCGCAAGGTTCCTGCACCTCGGTGAATTCGCCGTAACAATTGTCAACAAGAATGCTGGCGGTCGGGTTAACCTCGCGCACGGCGGAAATTATTTTGCCGATGGTGTCAATCCCAAACGCGGGGCGGCTGCTGTATCCGCGCGAGCGCTGAATCGTAACAGCTCCGACGCTCTTGTCAGCAGCGGCTTGTTTAATAGCCGAATAGTCCGGTTGTCCGTCGGGCAGAAGATCGACCTGACGGTAATCAACGCCGTAGTATTTTAAAGAACCAGCGCTGTTGCCGGTGATGCCGATGGCAGTTTGCAGAGTGTCGTACGGCAATCCGGTAACTGAGAGCAGAACAGAGCCCGGAGCGCAAATCGCAAACAGCGCACAGACAATCGCATGCGTGCCGTTAACAAAACCGATTCGCACAAGAGCGCTCTCGGCATCGAAAACCCTGGCGTATATCTTATCCAGCGTATCACGGCCCAAATCGTCATAGCCGTAGCCGGTCGTACCCGCAAAACATGCCTCCGAAACGCGGAACTCGCGAAATGCGCTCATAACCTTCAAGGTGCACAACTGCGCTGTTTTGTCGAAACGCGCAAAGGTTTCTCGCAGACCTGCCTGCGCTGTTTCAGCCATGTTTATTATTTTATCCGAAAAGACCTGGTTGTCCATATGAGATAAGTCCTTATCCAATTAAGATATCTTCGAGGAGCAGCTTTGTCAGTGAGGCCATACTCGTAAAGTCTGAAAGCTTTGCGACACAGGCCGGGGAGTGAATGTTGCGAATAGGCGCGGAGATTGCGATCGTTCGCACACCTGTTCCGCTGCGCTGTATCGCGGCAGCGTCTGTCCCTCCGGCGATCATGGTCTTTGTCTGCCATGCAATGCCGTTTTTGTCCGCAAGTCCGGTGAGCGTTTTATACAGGTTTCGGTCGTAAACCGTGCCTTTATCCATGAAGGGAATAACCAGCCCGCCGCCGAGAGTGCAGATCTGTTTACCCGCGGGAACTTCCGGCAAGTCAGCCGCGGTTGTTGCCTCCAGAACAATTGCGTAGTCCGGGCAGATTTCGTTGGAGACGATTTTTGCGCCGCGCGTGCCGACCTCCTCCTGAACGGTGAAGGCGAAAACGCAGTCGCAGGGAAGCTCACTTTCGATTAGTTTGATCATAGCCGCGCAGCCGATGCGGTCATCCAGCGCCTTGGCTTTGATAAAGCCCTCGCCGAATTCCACAACCGTGTCGTCAAAAACACCTGCGTCACCGAGAGAAACAAGCTCTTTGGCGGCTTCTTTCGTGCTTGCGCCGATGTCGATATACATGTCCTCGCGCTTTGGGACGGTTTTTTCCTCCTCCTCGTCAACGAGGTGATAGGCTTTAATTCCGATCACGCCGGGCGTTCTGTCTTTGCCGATAAACACCTGCTTTCCGATGACAACGCGTCTGTCCACACCGCCGAGAAAATCAAAGCGAAGATAACCGTCGTCATCAATGCCGCTTATGATTACGCCGACCTCGTCCATATGCGCGCAGATGAGGATTTTCGGGCCTTCGGAGGCTTGCCCCCTTTTTGTTACTATTAGATTGCCCATGGAATCCGTAGTGATCCCGTCGGCAAAGGGCATGACCCGCTCAAGGATGTAGTCGCGGATTTCGTCCTCATATCCGGAGGCTCCGCTGAGGCAGCAGAGAGTTTTAAGTGTGTCCAGCATATCTATTCCTCCCCAAATGACGCCGCGAACCCGGTGAGCAAGCGAACGATTGCCTCCGCGTCGGATATATCCATCTGCTCCACGGGGCTGTGCATGTATTTTATCGGCAGAGAAGCCAGCGCAGTTGCAACGCCCGCGCGGCTTATCTGGATCACCCAGCCGTCTGTTCCGGAGCTGCCGCCCAAGACTTCAAGCTGGTGGGGAATGCCATTGTTGTCGGCAATTTCAAGCATCTTCTGCGAAAGTGTTCGGTTCATGTTCGGGCCGACGCCGATAGCAGCTCCCTTGCCCATCTCCATAGTCTGGCCTTTTTTCGAGTCAGGAGTGGCTGCATGTGTGACGTCAACCGTTACGGCGCAGTCCGGCTCGATTCCGAAGGTGCCTGTTACAGCGCCTCGCATTCCAAGCTCCTCCTGCGTGCTGATGAGCAGAAAGATGTCTGCATGAAGCGCTGATTCAGAAAGAGCTTCCATCGTTTTAATGAGAATTGCCACACAGGCCCTGTCATCAAGCGACTTGCCGCAGATGCGGTTTTCTGTAAAACGCTCGCAGCCCCCCGCGAAAACCACAGGGGTTCCAAGAGGAACACGCCGCTTTGCCTCCTCGTCGCTGAGGCCCGCGTCGATAAAGAGCTTTTTAGCGTCGATTGACTTTTCTTTGTCCTCATCGGAGAGCGTATGGGGCGGCATTGTGTCGATGACGCCGAATATGGGCGGCTCAGTGAGAATTTTCAGCTCTCTTGCAGGGAGCATTCTGGGGTCTATACCGCCCAGATTTGAAAAGCGTAGAAAACCCTTCTCATAGCCCGTGACTATGAGTCCGATCTCGTCCATATGCGCATTTAGCATTAGGGATTTTGCCTTGGGCTGACCGCATCGTTTCACGGCGATGAGGTTGCCCATAACATCTGTTCTGATTTCGTCCACGTAGGGTGAAAGCAGTTCACTCACGCACGCAAAGGCCTTCTCCTCAAACCCGGAGGGCGCCGAAATCGAGCATAGCTCCGTTATCATATCGTAAAGCTGCATCATTTCATTCCTTTGTTGTGTTATCTCCATTCGGGAGACTTCCTATTCCAAGCCGAGCACTATACTGCGGAAGGTGTTTCCGCGTTCCATAAAGTTTTTAAATTTATCGAATGATGAGCAGGCGGGGGAGAGAATGACAATGTCGCCATCCTGCGCCGCCGCTGCCGCTGATTTAACAGTCTCAGTGAAATCGTCTATGACGTAAATCGGCAGTGTCAGCCGGTTGTAGCCAGGGGTGTTAACGACCGCCTGAAGTATTCTCTCGGCGGTTTCCCCTGTCAGGTACAGGGCTTTTACGCGCTCAACGATCTCAGTGCCCAAATCATCAAAGGGAATGTTCTTGTCGTGCCCGCCCGCTATGAGAATTGGCTTAACCTTTGTGAAGCAGCGAAGTCCGGCAATCGTGCGGGTGGGGCTGGATGCTATGGAGTCGTTGTAATATTTTACGCCGCGCAGCTCGCGCACCAGCTCAATGCGGTGAGCAACGCCGGGAAAGCTCCTTGCGACGCTGCGGAAGTTGCTGTCGGAAATATAGCCGTCTGTCGCGGCATAGGCGGCAAGATAGTTGTCAATATTGTGCTGCCCGGGAATGAGGATACCGGCGGAGGGCATCAGTTCCTTAACTTCATAGTTTCGTGCTGAATAGAGCAGCTCATCAGCGCAGAAGGCTCCGCTAATAACTGAGTGGGAGTGACTGAAATATCGAACGTCTGCTTTGGTCTGTGACGCAAACTCAGCGGAAAGAGGATCGTCGGCATTCAGAATGAGCCTGTCGCCCTCGTCCTGCAGCAGAAAAATATTCCGCTTGGCGTTTACGTAGTCCTCAAAATCGGGATGTATATCAAGATGATTGGGTGTAACGTTTGTAATCAGCGCAGTTTCGGGCTTGCATTTCATGCTGTGCAGCTGGAAAGAACTCAGCTCCAGAACGGCAAAGTCGTCCGGCTTCATCTCCGGCACAAGGCTCAGCAGAGGCTTGCCGATGTTGCCGCCGAGAAAAACAGTGTGTCCCGCTTCCTCCAAGAGCTTGGCGATAATCGTTGAGGTAGTTGTTTTGCCGTCGCTGCCGGTTATCGCAATTGTGTGGCACGGACAAACTGCGAAGAAAACCTCCATCTCGGAAGTCAGGCAGCTGCCGTTTTCAGCGGCGGCTTTCAGTTCAGGGGTGAAGGGGTGAAGTCCCGGAGTGCGGAAAATAACATCCTCAGAGAGCCCCTTTAAATAATCTGCGCCCAAACGAAGCTTGCAGCCTTTAGCCTCAAGCTTTTGGGCGTCCTCAAATTCTTCAGGAGTACGCTTGTCGCAGACTGTAACATCAAGACCGTATGAGAGCAAAAGCTCGGTCAGAGGAGCGTTGCTCAGCCCATATCCTACCACGGCGACGCTCTTTCCGGAGAGCGAACTGAAATAGGTGTCTAAAGTCATAGCAAAACCACCTTTCAAGTTTATTATTATATATGGAAAAGGTACATTTTACAATAAAAATACGATAGCTTCCAAAATGCGACCAAAAAAAGAAATTTATTTCGCCATTTTGCGGGTGAATTGCCGCACAAACATAGAAAAAATGAACATCTTTACCAATATTAAGTCTTTTTAAGGCAAATCAGACAAATCCGCTTGTACAAAATTGTTAAACGTGTTAGAATCATTCTACTAACGACAGGCTAATATTTTTTATCTGAAAGGGATGGGCTCGTGAACAATATTTGGCACAATATTGACCCCTCTCGCATTATGCCCGAGGATTTCATTGCGGTAGTCGAAATTTCAAAAGGATCAAAGAAAAAATACGAACTGGATAAAGAAACCGGTCTTATCATTCTTGATCGCGTTCTTCACACGGCCACCCACTACCCGGCAAATTACGGCTTTATTCCCCGCACCTACGGCGACGACGAGGACCCGCTGGACGTTCTGGTTCTCTGCTCGGAGGATCTGGATCCGCTGACTCTGGTGCGCTGCTATCCTATCGGATACATCTCCATGCTGGATTCCGGAAGGAACGATGAGAAAATTATCGCGATACCTTTTGCAGATCCGACCTATAACACCTACAAGGATATAAGTGAGCTGCCGCCGCATATCTTTGATGAGATGGTGCACTTTTTCTCCGTTTACAAGCATTTGGAGAAAAAAGAGAGTATAGCAGGCGGTGTCAGCGACAGGGAAGCGGCTATGGAAGTTATTGCCCATGCAAAGATAAACTATATCAATAAATTCTGCTGAGAATGGTCTTGATTAAGGTATACGCGGTTTTTCCCCGTATACCTTCTTTTTGTCGTGTTTTCCTTGCACTGGCTTGTACCTTGGAGTATAATAGCCGCAAAGTGGCAGTTACGCATTTTGACCCTGCGCGTGCAAGCCACATGGCCGTTTATACCGGCATGAATTATGGAACAATATCCAAGGATGTGCCGGTCACTTCCATTTCTTTTTTTGGAAGCAGCCGAAAGTGACCGGCCCTGAGCAAATCGGGGACGGAGAGCGAAGCCCGCCGCCCCCGTATATTAAAGCCGTTACGCGCGATCCGGCTAATGAATAATATGCCGCATCCGTATCGGCTGCCACTTTACACAGCCAGTCCAAAGAAAGCGAGTGAAGCACAAATGACAAAGATTTCACCATCCATTCTCTCCGCGAACTTTGCGGAGCTGATAAAAGACATAAATGAAGTAAAAAACGCCGGTGCGGAGTATCTGCATATTGATGTTATGGACGGGCAGTTCGTGCCCAACATCAGCATTGGTATTCCTGTTGTCAAATCACTGCGCAAGGCAACCGACATGTTTTTGGATGTTCACCTGATGATCGACCGCCCGCACCGTTTTGCAAAAGCGTTTTGTGATGCCGGAGCAGATATGCTGGGCTTTCATATTGAGGCAGACGAGCCCGAAAAAATACAAGAGTGTATTGAAATAATCAAGGCATGCGGTAAAAAAGTCTGCATCTCCCTGCGGCCCGTTACTTCGGAGAAAGTGCTTGAACCCTATATTGACCGGCTGGACATGGTGCTTGTTATGACAGTCGAACCGGGCTTCGGCGGACAGTCGTTTATGCACGACCAGCTGCCAAAAATCTCCGCTGTGCGGGAGATGATTAATAAACACAACCCCGACTGTGAGCTTGAGGTCGACGGCGGCATATATCCGGAAACGGCAGCCCTCTGCAGGCAGGCCGGAGCTAATGTGCTGGTCGCCGGAAATGGGATTTTCGGCGAGAAAGACAGAGCCGAAGCAATAAGGCTTATTCGAGGATAGCCGGATTAAAGAAAGAATTAAGACTAGGAGTACGGCGAAATGTCATATTTCCCCCCATCACTTGAGAACCTTATCGACTGCTTTGCTGCGCTGCCCGGTATCGGGAGAAAGAGCGCCCAGCGCTTGGCCTTCCACGTGCTTGCACTGCCGGATGAGAAGGCTGCGGCCTTTGCAGCGTCGATTCTTGAGGCAAAAACCAGCGTACACTGCTGCCCTGTTTGTCAGAATCTCACAGACGGGGAAATCTGCTCAATTTGCGACGACGACCGCCGCGACAAGAGCATTATATGTGTTGTAGCGGAGCCACGGGATGTGCTGTCCTTTGAACGCGGACGCGAATTTAACGGTGTTTACCATGTTCTGCACGGCGTGATGTCGCCGATGAACCACATCGGGCCGGATGATCTGAAGATAACGGAGCTGATGAACAGGGTGGGTACTGGAGAAGTCAGCGAGGTCATCATGGCAACAAATCCCGACACTGAGGGCGACACGACCGCAATGTACATTTCAAGGCTGATAAAACCCTTTGACATAAAGGTCACACGCTTGGCCTACGGAATACCGGTCGGTGCAAATCTTGAATTTGCGGACGAAGCGACTCTTGCCAGGGCGCTTGAGGGCAGACGTGAGATGTAGTTAATTTTTAAAGTACTTGCATTATTCACAAAAATGTGTTATCATAATTGTACAAAGCTGATAATTCCCTGATTTATATAACTAACTGAGGGGCTCCTTGTCCCTCAGTATATTTTTAAATATATTGCTCAGGCTTTATATATTTTAAAACCGAACACAAAAAACGGGCAGGTACGGCTTATAACCGCGAAGCAGGGCGGCTATAATCTGTGTGTTGCGCGCTGTTTTATTGCGTCAATGTGAGTGATACGGGCAGACCCGGGCAAACTCCCATTAACTTCGGTTACATATTTTTAAAAGGAGATACACTATCTAATGGCATCAAAACTAAAAATTATTCCTCTTGGCGGTCTGAACGAGATCGGCAAGAATCTGACCGTGTTCGAATACGGCGACGACATTCTTGTTGTTGACTGCGGACTGGGCTTTCCGGACGATGAGATGTACGGCGTTGACATAGTCATTCCCGACACCACATATCTTGTTGCCAACAAGCACAGAATCCGGGCGATCGTTCTGACCCACGGGCACGAGGATCACATCGGCGCGCTGCCCTATGTTTTGCGGCAGATCGACGCGCCTCTCTATGCAACGAGGCTGACAGCCGGTTTGATTGAAATCAAGCTGGAGGAGCACGGTCTGCTGGAGAAGACAAAAATTAACACCCTTGAAGCGGGGGAGAGCTTCCGCGCGGGCTGCTTTAATGTGGAACTGATTCACGTTAACCACAGCATCGCAGACTCGGTCGCCCTGGCAATCAAAACGCCGATAGGAACGGTTTTGCACACCGGCGACTTCAAAATTGACGTCACTCCCATAGACGGCGACATGATTGATCTTACCCGCTTCGGACAGCTGGGCAAGGAGGGCGTTCTCCTGATGCTGTCCGACTCCACGAACGTTGAAAAACCCGGTTACTCAGATTCCGAGCGCAAGGTCGGCGCGCGCTTTGACCAGCTCTTTAAGGACTGCAACAAGCGCATTATCGTCACCACCTTTGCCTCTAACGTTCACAGGCTTCAGTCAATAATCAACAGCGCGGCCAAGTTCAAGCGTAAGGTTGCCATAACGGGACGCAGCATGGAAAACATCATGCGCGTGTCGATGGAGCTCGGTTATATGGACGTTCCCAAGGACATTCTTGTGGACATCAACCAGATTAACACAGTTCCGAAAAACAAGCTGGTTATCATCACCACCGGAAGTCAGGGCGAGAGCATGTCCGCCCTGTACCGCATGGCGTTTTCCGGCCACAGACAGGTTGAGATCACCGCTGAGGACAGAGTTATCATCTCCGCCTCTGCGATTCCGGGTAATGAAACGACTATCAGCCGCGTTATCGATGAGCTCTTTATGAAAAAGGCTGAGGTTATCTATGACCGCCTGGAGGAGCTGCATGTTTCCGGCCACGCCTGCCGCGAGGAGCTGAAGATGATGCAGGCGCTTATTAAGCCCAAATTCTTTATGCCTGTTCACGGTGAGCAGCGCCATCTTTGCACACATGCGGAGCTGGCAAAAACAATGGGCGTTGAGCCAAACAATGTTGTTATCGCAGACGTCGGCAGGATCGTAGAGGTCACAAAAAAGAGCATTAAGCTGGGCGGCAACGTACCCTCCGGAAAGGTGCTGGTTGACGGCACAGGAGTCGGCGATGTGGGCAGTATCGTTCTGCGTGACAGGCGGCATCTTGCTCAGGACGGCATGCTGGTGGTAGTTATGACGCTTTCCGCAGAGGATGCCAGCCTCATTTCAGGCCCCGACATCGTCACACGCGGATTTGTTTATGTTAAAGAATCCGACAGCCTGATGGAGGAGCTGCGCCGCGTAACGTTGGAGAGCCTGGAATCCTGCGAGAGCGCAAACATCAGCGACTGGGCCACGATCAAGGCAAAGGTGAAGGCAAACCTCTCCGGCTACCTCTATAAGCAGACCAAGCGCAGCCCCATGATACTGCCGGTAATAATGGAAGTTTAACACAATTGTATTAAACCCGCGCTTTTAAAGCGTGGGTTTTTCTATTGCTTTGGCTGGGACAATGGGATAGAATAAACCTAATAAAGCCGGAGGTTGTAATATGAACATCCCTCTGTTTGACGCACACTGCGACACAATTTACCGCATTAAGGAAACCGGGCAGAATCTCCGGAAAAACAAGCTGCACATTGATTTGGAGCGTGGAGGGCGCTTTTCTCCTTATGCTCAGGTCTTTGCCGTGTTCACAAGGCCCTGGCCGGAGAAAATAGATATTCACAACATGGACTATTCCCATGACTGGGGAGCTCAAGTACTGATTCCGATGGGCGCTGAGCTGCTCGACCTTTTGCTTGCAGAGTTCGATACAAACAGCGCGATTCTTGCGCACTGTCTGAGTGCGCAGGACGCAAAAACCGCTGCCGAGCAGGGGAAGATCGCCGCTTTCATTGCCATAGAGGGAGCGGAGCTTATCGGTTGTGATATTGACATGCTGCACGAGGCGTTCGACAAAGGCGTTCGGCTGATCAATCTCTGCTGGAACTACGACAACGCCCTGTGCGGTGCGGCAAACAGCGGAAGCCGGAAAGGCCTGACGGAGCAGGGCAGGGCCTACGTTGAGCAGATGCAGAGTATGGGAATTGCGGTGGATCTCTCGCATGCTTCGGAGGAAACCTTCTGGGACGTTGCCGCCATCGCAAAGCGCCCGATAATCGCAGGTCATTCGAACTCTAAGGCGGTCTGCAACAATGTGCGAAACCTCAGCGATGAACAGATTCTGGAGATCATTAGGCTCAAAGGGGCCGTCGGGCTGAATTTGTGCCCCGACTTTCTTACGGCAGGCGGAGCTGCAAAATTTGACGATATTCTCCGGCATATTGAGCACTTTTTGGAGCTTGGTGCGGAAAGGGCGCTGTGTCTCGGCGGAGATCTTGACGGCATAGACCACTTGCCGCTAGGATTTAACGGGATTGAGAGCTATGCAGAACTTTTTGAGGACTTGCTCAAACGGAATTATCCGGAGATGCTGCTGAGGGACATATTCTATAACAATTTTTTGAATGTATTGGAGCGTGTGCTGTGAATATCCAGATTTTCGGAAAATCAAAATGCTTTGACACAAAAAAGGCCGAGCGTTATTTTAAAGAACGCAAGATAAAGTATCAGATGATAGATTTGCCGCGCTTCGGGATGAGCGTCCGGGAGCTTGAGAGCGTTAAGGCCTGCGTGGGGCTGGCGGCTTTGATTGATGAGAGGTCACAGGACAGCGATTTAATGCGCTATCTCGCTTATGACGAAGATAAATTTCAGAAACTGCTTGATAACCCGGGGCTGATAAAAACACCGATTGTCAGAAATGGCAAGAGGGCAACGGTGGGCTATTGTCCTGAGGTTTGGAAAGACTGGGAGTAATTTACATTGTTCTAAATGTCCCACTCTTTGGCGGCAGCGGGAGCAACGCTCCCTGCCGCCCCAAGTCAAAACCATTTCTCTTTTTGTTGGCGTCAAAAAGAGACACCGTTTTAACAATTCGAACGAGAAACAGACGCCGGGTGGGCGTCCAGCATTAAAGTTCTAGGCGGGTGAGCGGTACATAACAGACTGCTCGCCCGCTCTTAATTTGTACAAACGGGGACTAGTGTTTAGTGCCTATGCCGCACTAAAGTGCAGCGAGCGATTCAGACGCGCAGAGTTTACCTGCCCTGTGGCACGGGACGCAGTCAGCGAGCGGATGCTTTGCTTGCATTAATGCCTCCGGTGGGGTTTCCAAAGGGTTCTCCCTTTGGGCTTCTTCGGAAGGGGATCATAAGGGGGAACCGTTTATTTGCAAGAACCGGTTCCCTCTTATACGGGCAGCAGGGCACGTAGTGCCCGCGCCTGCCCCAATGTGGGCGTTGGAAAAATGTCACTGCACGCGCAGGCAAGTATGTTTCGGATAGAGAACACGCTACCCCGGCGTGAACGTTGTATAAATGCATTGAGCATAAAAAAGACACCCTGTCGGGTGTCTTTTCGGCTTGTTAGTCCATTACATAGGGCAGGAGCGCTACCTGACGGGATCTCTTGATTGCTTCAGTGAGATCACGCTGGTGATTCGCGCAGGTTCCTGTTGTGCGGCGGGGCAGGATCTTGCCGCGCTCGGACAGGAAACGGCGAAGCTTAGCGGTGTCCTTGTAATCTATATGCTCGCTTTTGTCAGCACAAAACTGACATACTTTTTTACGCTTACGGGTTTTAGCGTTTCTGTCTCTATCAAATGCCAAGGTTTTTTCCTCCTATCGTAGTAGTCAAATTCAAATTAGAACGGCAGGTCGCCGTCCCCGTTGTCCAGCTCGGAAAAGCTTGAGCCCTTCGAGCTGCTGTCGTATCCGCCGGTGGAGCGTGGTTCTTCTCTGAAGCTCCCGCCCTCGCTGTCGCGACGCTTGCTTTCACCGAAATAGACGTTTTCAGCAACGACTTCCGCGCTTCTGCGCTTGTTGCCTTCTTTGTCCTGCCATTCGCGGATTTGAAGTCTTCCTTGAATAATAGCCATGCTGCCCTTCTGGAAATACTTCGAAACGAATTCGCCGGTTTGACGCCATGCGACTATGTCGATGAAGTCTGTCTGGCGTTCGCCGCTTTCTTTGGAAGCAAAATCGCGGTCAACAGCGATGGTGAAGGATGCCACAGGTGTTCCGGAAGTTGTGGAACGAAGCTCGGGATCACGGGTCAAGCGGCCCATTAATGTGATTGAGTTAAGCATGCGGCTACCTCCTTACTCGTAACGGACGGTTATAAGGCTGCGGATAACTGCGTCGCTAATGCCAAGAACACGGTCAAGCTCGGCCGGGAAATCGGGAGCTGACGTGAACTTAACAAGAACGTAGTAGCCCTCGGTGAGATCGTTGATTTCATAGGCAAGCTTACGCTTTCCCATGAGCTCCATCTCATCAAGAGTACCATGCTGCTCGACAAGTGCTTTGAATTTTTCTACGACTTCTGTGGTTTCTTCCTCGGTCAGGCTGGGGTTGATAACATACATCAGTTCATATTTTTCGTTTGTCTTAGCCATTGGTGCACCTCCTTTTGGACTATGGCCCCCAAAACAGGGGCAAGGATAGCTCGTCACTGACAAGCTATCCTATTATACACTAAACCTCGAACTTGTCAAGAAAATATGGTTCTGATAAACGAGAAAACCTGCTGAATTACAAGCAAAAAACAGTTGGTAAAAAAACAAAAAGGGATTCGTCAACCGAACCCCTTTTGGAACCTATACGCTCGCAAAATTTTTGAAGTAGTTGGACACGAGAACCACCGGAGTGCCTCTGTCGCCGCTGCCGGAAACCAAATCGCAGAGACTGCCCACAAGGTCGTGGATACGACGGGGAGTTGTGCCCTCGGCCGTCATGCTGCCGACAAGGTTATCATCCTTGCTCTTGATACGCTCACGCAAAGTGGCAGACAGCTCATCACCGGAGAGAGCAGCTAGATCGTTATCCGCGATATACTTTATTTTCAGCTCATTCGGCGTGCCGCTGAGACCTGAAGTGAAGGCCGGTGAAACAACCGGGTCGGCCAGCTCCCAAATCCCGCCCACGGGATCCTTGAAGCCGCCGTCGCCGTAGACCATAATCTCCATCTGCTTTCCGGTTCTGGACTTTATTTCCTGCTGAAGGGCGAGAACAAACTTGTCCGTCTCGCGCGGGAAGAGCTTCACTGTGTCTTCGGTAGCCTTGTTCGAACCGAGCAGGCCGAATTCACTGAAACCGCTGCCGTCAACGGGCCGTGTCAGTATTTCATCCAGCCGAAGTACAAGCTGCGCTCCTGCACGGTTTAAAAGCTTCTGCGTACGGAAACGCGAATGAATGTCGCAGGCAAGCACTTTTTTTGTATACTTCAAGATATAGGTCGGATCGTTCGAGAAGATTATCTCGCAGTCGCCGCCGAGGCTCTTGTAGTACTCGATATAGTCAACGCCCGTGAAGCGGTGTACGGTGTTGCTTCCGAAAATCGCCCGGAACTCCGCTTCCGTGAAGCTGTCGGTGTGGGGATTAACGCCCTTTTCATCGCACAGCTCGAGGTCTATGATTTTGTTGCCCACTTCGTCACAAGGATAGGAAAGCTGAATGTACAGCTTGCTGCAACCCATGCCGATACCGCGCAGAAGGTTCGCAAAGCGGTTGCGCGACATGATCGGGAAGACGATCCCCATTGCTTCTCCGCCAAATTTGGCGCGGATGTCCGCCGCAATTTGCCCGCAGCTTGCATAGTTGCCCTGGGCGCGGCCTACAACAGCTTCCGTAACGCCGACGATGTCCCCGTCGTTTAGCTGGAAACCGTCATTTTCAGAGGTGGCGATAAGGCTGCTCGTTATTTCCTTTATTATATCATCGCCCTGTCTGAAAATCGGCGTTACGATTCCACGGGCAACAACTCCTGTACTTTGCATATATCCTCCTTGTGTGTCACGATGCTTGATGGATTTTGTTTGTTATTTCAGGCCCATGGTGATTATCGCCATGGTGTAGACCTCCTCGGCATTGCAGCCGCGGGAGAGGTCGTTAATCGGCGCGTTCAAGCCCTGCAGAATCGGGCCGTAAGCCTCAAAGCCGCCGAGGCGCTGCGCGATCTTGTAGCCGATGTTGCCGGATTCAATAGTCGGGAAGATGAAGGTGTTGGCCTGTCCGGCAACCGGTGAACCCTTGCACTTTGTTGCTGCTACAACGGGGGATACCGCAGCATCAAACTGCAGCTCGCCGTCGATGGCGATGTCGGGGGCCAGCTCCTTTGCCTTTTCCGTTGCGTCCCTTGAGAGCTGAACTGTTGCGCCTTTACCTGAGCCCTTTGTGGAGAAGCTCAAAAGCGCAACCTTAGGGTCAATGCCGAAAAGTTTTGCGGTTCTGGCGGTTTCAACCGCGACCTCCGCCAGCTTGTCGCTGCCCTTAAGCGTCACATTGCCGTCCTTGTCGACAGTGTCGGGATAGTCAACATTGATTGCGCAATCGCCCATTGCCAGCCGCTCGTTGCCACGCACCATAATAAAGCAGGAACTGACCAGATGCGCGCCGGGCTTGGTTTTGATTATCTGCAAAGCGGGACGAACAGTATCGGCTGTGGAATATGTGGCGCCTCCGAGAAGACCGTCGGCCTTGTTCATTGCAACAAGCATGGTGCCAAAATAATTGGCTTTCTTAAGAACATCGCGGCACTCGTCTTCGGTCATTTTGCCCTTTCGGATGTCGAACATGCGGCGCACCATGTCATCCATAGCGGGGTAATTTAGCGGGTCCATTATTTCAATGCCATCAATGTTAAAGCCGCCGGCTTTGGAAGCTGCGCTTATGTTTTCAGGGTTGCCGCAAAGCACGCAGTCCATGATATCTTCCGCTTTCAGTTTGGCGGCGGCCTCAAGAATGCGGGCGTCTTCGCCCTCTGTAAACACTATTTTTCTGCGGTTTTCTTTAAGTGATTTAAGAATTTCAGTAAGCATATTCATCCTCCAAAGCATATTTTGCCTGCAACATTATACACCATGAAGACAAAAATACAAAGCAAATATTCTGATTTCCACAAAATTTCGGGTATTCCGGTCATTTGCTTGTGGTTCGTCAGTTGAAGGGCTATAATATAATGTATATTTTCGGGTAAGACGATTTTTCGGAGGCAGCTATGGAGCAATGGTATGACGGCGCGCGCTACAGCAGGCGTTTTATTTTCAGGTTTGGTGATTGCGACAGCAAGGCTCGCGCCAGTCTTTATTCTATAATGAAGATATTCAGTGAGATCGCGGGGGAGGATTACGCAGGAAAAGGCTTCGGGCGGGATTTACTTCTTGAGAGGGAGCAGGTGTTTCTGCTCTCGCGCTTCAGTATCCGTTTTCACCGGCGTCCGGTGTTTGACGAAAAGACAGTTGTAACCGCCTGGGCGCGGGAGATAAAAGGACCGCTGTTTTGCCGTGACTACGAAATAAAGGCTGAGGACGGTGAGCTATTGGTAAGCGGCTCCTCAGCGTGGCTGATGGCGAACCCGAACACAAGAGAGATCCTCAGACCCTCCAAATTCGGAGACCTGCCTGAGATGGAACCGACCCGTTCCGACTGCGAAGAATGTAAAAAGCTAAAACGCAACACACAACTTCCCGATGCCGGGACAAGGCCCGTGTTCTATTCAGACCTGGACAGCAACGGGCACGTCAACAATTCAGTGTACGGCAGAATCGCTCTGGACTTTTTGCCCGCGGAATATCAGGACAAAGACATAAAAGACTTCTTCATTAACTATAACATGGAAACCAAGCGCGGCGAAACTCTGTACATCATGGCGGGCGGCGACCCTTACTGCTATGAAGTGCAAGGATATGTAGGCGACGAGATCCATTTCAGCGCGGAAATTGCATTTATCGACTAAACCTTCCAAAACATTCACCACCCTGCAAGTCAGCGAAATCAAGAGATTTTCGCTAATTTGCAGGGCGATTTTTTGTTATATTTTCTGTGCAGCCATAATCTTGCAATATGACAATAATTGCAGGATATCTTGCAATATGGCAACATTGCTTACAAAAAGAAACAAAAGGGTAACATGTTCTTATGGTTATTGTACTAAAAATTACGTTAAATTTTTGTCAATTGTTGATTTTGTAACTCTTTCGTGTTAACATAAAATCCGTGCGAAGGACAAGAAGTCCAGTTTTTCTAAAAATGTGGGAGAATAATACCAAAAATATTAGCATAATATTCTCACAGGTGGGAAAGGGAAACCGATTCGGCTAATGTGCAAGAAATGAACCGGCGACGGTGCGAAAAAATGACATAATTCTTGTGAATAAGACGATATAATACGGAAACCCAACACAAACAAAGTCCTTTCCTGCGCAACCGCATTAAGGAGGTATTCATGAAAAAACTGATTGCTATTCTGCCTGCATTGCTGCTTGTTATGACGCTGTTTGGCGGCGCGCAAGCTGCATACGAATCCGATGTTGATTACTTAAAGATAATGGTGTCTGCCGCAAAAGTCGGCGATTATCAGACAGGCCGCGCAGCGTGCGTTGCCAGAAATGAGAAAATCGATGATCTTGGACTTACAAATGTTAAGATCGATTTTGATGAACTCATGCTCCTGTCGAAAATCATCTACGCCGAGGCCGGATCAAACTGGCTCAGCGACGAGTGGAAAATGTGCGTCGGTGAAGTTGTTCTGAACCGCGTTGGCAGCCCTGAATTTCCGAACACAATTGCTGCTGTTCTTGCTCAGCCCGGACAGTACTACGGCGCAAACAGCAGATACTTCAACAATCTCATACCCAGCGAAAGATGTGTTCTTGTCGCAGTTAGACTGCTCAACGGTGAGAGACTTATGGATCCCTCTGTCGTTTTTCAGGCAAACTTCAGGCAGGGCAGCGGTACTCACACCGCAGTCTATGACAGGTATTTGGGCTGGACCTATTTCTGCTACAGCTCCAAACCCCAGCTTTATACAAGCGTAAAGGCCACAGCCGCGGCTGTGCCTGAGGCTGTTGCAGTAGAGGACCTTCCCGCAGAAGAGCTTCCGTCGGAGATTCTTCCCGGAGAGGAAGCTCCGGTAGAAACCCCCGTAGCTGACGTGCCGCTGGAAATAGCGGCGCTTGTTCCCGCGGCTGAACCGGCTGCTCTCCCCACGGCATCTTAAATCGGATTAATATAGGCAAAACATCAGGGCAAGCCAAAAGCTTGCCCTGATGTTTTTTGCTGCCAATACCAAACTAGAAAATGTCCTGCTCGACCCTTTCAGGAGGTGTCTCCAGAAGGTGCGGGTTGCGCAGATAGTATTTGAGAAACTTAAGCGAAGTCGCAAAGAAGAACCCGTCTCCGATGCGCTCGTCGGTCGTTACATTAAAATCAACATACTTGCGCTCGTGAACCTGAGAATTTTCATCAAGCTCAAAGCAACGGCGCTTTATTCCGAAGGCGATGAAAATCGGCAGATTGCCGAAGTTGTATATATGGTGGTCTACCGGCGGAATGCCTATGGATCCCAGGTCGGTGAGCACAAGAGAGCCGTGGAACGGACTCGCGTCCAGAAGAGCCATTGGAAGAATGCCGAAATAGTCTCCTGCCTTAATCAGGGAAACGGCGAGGTTAAGAAGGAAGCGCGGCAGCTTCATAAGAGCGGTTGCCAGCTTGTCCGTTGCGTTGCCGCCTTCCTGAGCCTTGATTTCGTCTACTACGTCATTCATTTTGCGGTAGATGTCGAAAATAGTGTCCGAGGGCATGAATTTGACCTTGATCGAGGATTCCTCGGAATCATCGGACAGCGCGTGTTTAACGGTCATAATAACTTCGATATTGTTGCGCGCGTATACCCGCTGGCCGGAAACAAATCTGTTGAGCGCAGGCCTCGTAGCTACAACGCGGACATATGAGGCGAGAAAAACATGGAGCATACCGATGCCCTTATACCCCTCCGCACGTTTTGAACGAATCCAGCGGTCAATTTCCGTTACCTCGATTGTATCACGGAAATTGTTGCAGGCGTCATTGCGCTGCTTCATGATGAATGGAGTTATCTTGTTGTAGTAAGGGTATGAACGCAAAAGCCTGCCTTCCTTGCGGTCTCCCCATCTGCGCCTGTACGGTGTTTCTGCCATGTTAAATCCCTCCACTCTTATATTTCTAAGTTTTTCTGCTTACAATACAAGTCATTATATATTAGCATAAATGGTATGGCAAGCGGAAATTTACGCTTTCTTAACAAATTCGTCTGCGAAGAATCCTTTACAATTGGATGGATTAGGTATATATTTGTAGTAATTTATATAATCGGGGAGTATGTGGATTTCCAGCAGACGGAGACGTTCTGGAACAGTTGTCCTCGAACGCACAACACTTTTGAGGAGTGTGAGAGATGTCATTGGAAGCAATCAAAACCATCAATGAAGCAGAAGAAAACACAAAGCGCCTGAAGGCCGAAGCTGCCCATGCGGCAAAGCGCACAATCGCCGAAGCGGAGGAAGAGGGGCGACGAACTATTGTTGCGGCCGCTGATAAAGCTGAGGCAGAGCTTTTTGAGCAGCGCAATAAAGCTGCGGAGAAGGCACGGGATGAAGCTCGCGAGTTGGCGAGGAAAACTGAAAATCGAAAAGCAGCAATGCTGGTGAAGGCGGAGTCCAGAACCGGACAGGCGATAGACTTGGTTATCGAAAGGATCGTGAGGAGCTGATGGCGATTGTTAAAATGAGGCGCCTGAGGCTGATTGCGGTCAAATCACAGCGGGAGGAGCTTATCCGAGAGCTGATGCTTATGGGCTGCGTGGAAATATCCCAGCCGGAAAACCGGCCGGAGGATGATGAGCTGACCGGGATTTTATCAAAGGAATCCGCCGGATGGCTTGAACGAAAGGGAGAGCTTGGCTCGATCATCCACGGTATTGAGCTGCTTGATAAGTACGCGCCGAAGAAAGCCGGCCTGCTGACTCCTCGTCCGATGATTGAGAGGGAAAAGATTCTTGACGACTCCACGCTTGAGCTTGCTCTGGCGCTGGCCGGAGAGCTTGACGACAAGGACGCAAGAATCAAGAAAATAGATTCTGAAATCAGCCATAGTCACAGCCTGTCGGAGAGCTTGGCACCCTGGAAAACGCTTGATGTACCGCTTGATACGCAGGAGACAAAAACCTGTTCCATACAAACGGGAACGCTTCCGGAGTCTTGCAGGATCAGGGATGTCGAGGACGAACTTGAACAGGCGGACTGTCCCGCTGCGATTTATGAAGTGTCTGCAGATGACGATGCCAGATATGTTCTTACGGTCATGCTCAAGGACAGACAGGCGGAGTCGCTTGAAATTCTGCGCAAGTCGGGCTTTTCTTCGGTATCGGTTTCCGAACTTACAGGAACAGCTGATGAAAACATCAGAAGGCTTGCAGAGCGATGCGCGGTGCTTGAAAAAGGCAGGGAGCAGCTCACCGAGGAGATAAGGCGCGAGGCAGACAGACGCTGGGATTTAAAGCTCTGTGCCGACAGACTGATGACAAAGAGTGAGCAGGCTGAAAATACGGAACGATTTCTGTATACGCAGTCGGCGTTTACCTTTGAAGGCTGGATACCGGCGGCAAAGGTAAAGGAGCTGGAAGCTCTGCTCTCAGCTTACGATTGCGCCTGGGAGACACGTGAGCCGACTTCGGAGGAAACTCCGGAGGTGCCGGTTAAACTAAATAACGGACCGCTTGCCCGACCCTTTAACATGGTAACGGAGATGTACAGCCTTCCCGCGTATAACGGCGTAAATCCAAACGCGCTGCTGTTTTTGACATTTACCTTGTTCTTTGGAATAATGTTCGCCGACATTGGCTACGGACTGATTCTGCTGGCTGCAGGGCTCATAATTAAATTCAAGGTCCGGCCCCGCGCTACCATGGGCTATATGGGCGGAATGGCGATTATTTGCGGAATCAGCTGTATAGTGTTCGGTGTCATTACCGGCACTTTCTTCGGAGATATAATCCCGCAGGTCGCGGCATTTTACGGCCTGCCGCCGACTGAGCTGCCCTCGCTGATTGATCCACTGAAAGACCCGATGACAGTTCTTATCATCTGCATTGGTATCGGCGTTGTGCATATGCTGCTGGGTGTAACGGTAAACGGCTACATGCTGGTGCGTGACGGTCAGTGGATAGACGCTCTTTGCGATACGGGTACGGTGTATCTTGTATTTGCCGGGGTGGCGCTCGGAGCGCTGGGGATAACATGGTATGTGCTCTATGCAGGAGTAGCGGCGGTCATCCTGACGCAGGGGAGGGAATCGCCCACCATAGCCGGAAAAATCGGCGGCGGTCTCTGGGGATTATACAATTTCGTCACAGGCTGGTTCGGAGATATCTTGTCGTACAGCCGTCTGATGGCGCTGATGCTGGCCGGCAGTGTTATTGCCCAGGTATTCAACACTCTTGGAGCGATGACAGGAAGCATTATCCCGTTTTTCCTGATTTTCCTTGCAGGCCACGCGCTGAATATGGGTCTGAACATTATCGGCACCTATGTGCATACCTCGCGCCTTGAATACCTTGAGTTTTTCGGCAAGTTTTACAGGGAGGGCGGACGACCCTTCCAGCCCATGGAAATGAAAACAAGTTACTACGATGTTATCGTTAACAAATAAGGAGGATAATTATTATGGGTTCTTTTTTTAGTGATTTCGGAGGTTTGGCTATTGCAATTCTGGGCGGCGCGCTGGCGGCAGCACTCTGCTGCGCGGGCAGTGCAAGGGGCTGCGGCATAGCCGGCGAAGCGGGCACAGGTCTGCTCTCGGAAGATCCGTCGTACTTTGCCAAGGTTATGATTCTTCAGGTTATCCCCGGAACTCAGGGCCTTTATGGCTTTGTTATCTGGTTCGTTGTCATATCAAAGCTCGGTCTTCTCAGTGGAAGTATTCCAAGCTTGAGCATTGAGCAGGGACTTCAGCTTCTGGGCGCCTGCCTGCCGATGGCTATCGCAGGAGGCATCTCCGCTCCCGCACAGGGACGCGTCGCTGCCGGAACTGTTAACCTCATGGCGAAGAAGCCCAATGACTGGTTCAAAGGCGTTATGCTCTGCGCGGTTGTCGAGTTCTATGCGATTCTCGGCCTGCTTGCCTCCTTCCTGATGATTTCAAATATAAGCTTAGGCTAAGATAGAGACAACTGCGGTTTTCCGCATGAAGGACTGATAACATGAACGGAATTAACAAAATTACTGACCGAATCATCGCGGAGGCTCAGGCGGAGATTTCTGCCATGCAGGAGGACACAGCCGCCAGATGCCGCGATATTAAAGAGGCCTGCAGCAAGCAGGCGCAGGACGAATACTGGCGCATCATGCGTGAGGGCACAAAAGACTCCGAGCTTCAGGCGCAGCGTCTCGCGGGCGCTGCGGCGCTTGAGGCAAAAAAGAGCATTCTTGCGATGAAGCAGGATGCGGTGTCCGGAGTTCTCGACGAGTCGATAGACCGCATTTGCGGCCTGCCGGAGGCCGAGTATGTTGATTTTCTGGCAAAGCTCGCGGGCAATGCGGCGTTCACAGGCGAAGAGGAGATCATTTTCAATGCCCGTGACAAGGCTTCCTGTTCGAAGGCTGTGGTTAAAGCGGCGAACGAGATACTCAAAAAGCGCAAACTCCCGCAGGGGCTTTCCGTCAGCTCAAAGACGGGTGATTTCAAAGGCGGACTCATGGTAAAGCAGGGCGATATCGAGGTCAACTGCACGGTGGAAACCCTCGTGGAAATGAGCCGCGACAGGCTTTCAACACAGATTGCAGAGATATTGTTTGCAGAATAGCATGTATGTAAAGCATGCTTGTCCGTATTCGAACGACAAGGAGGAAAACACTTGTCTGATAAGATAATTAAAGATAAGGATTATCTCTATCTTTCGTCATTGATCAGGGCTCGGGAGTCGCAAATGCTCTCAAGTGAGATAATGGAGCGTATGATAGACGCGCCTGACTTTGATGACGCGGCAAAGCTGATGTCAGATTGCGGCTACAGGGATATGTCGGGCATGAGCGCTTCGCAGGTTGAAAATGCTCTCTCTGAGCACAGGACGGAGATTTTTACCGAGCTTACTGCTCTTGTGCCGGAAAAAGGAATAATTGACGCTTTCAGAATTAGGTTTGACTATCATAACGCAAAGGTCCTTGTTAAGTCTGAGGGCGCGCAGACAGACGGCAGCCACCTCTTTTCCGATGCGGGCAGGTTTCCGGCGGAAACGCTTGCCGAGGCGTACAGGAGCGAAGATTTCCGCTATCTGCCCTATGAATTCAAAACGGCGATCGTTGAGGCAAAGAACGTTCTTTCAAGGACTGAAAACCCGCAGCTGGCGGATTTCATACTCGACAAGGCGTATTTTGCGGAAATGCTGAATGCGTCCGATAAGCTGTCTTCGCCCTTCCTTAGAAGCTATGTCAGTGTTCTGGCGGATGCAGCCAACATCAAGGCGGCGGTTCGCACACTCCGCATGGGCAAGGACATAGATTTTCTGCGCAAGGCGCTTGTTCCCGGCGGCAGCCGGGGAGAGGAATCCGTCGCTCAGGCGGCGATGTCCGGAGAAGGGCTTGAAGCCGCGTTTAGCGGCACCGTGTTTGAAGCCGCCGCCTCAAAGGGAGCGGAAGCCTCTCACGGCGGCAGTTTGACGCAGTTTGAGCTCTCCTGTGACAACGCGGTAACCAAATTCATGCAGAAATCAAAATATGTCGGTTTCGGCTCTGAAATAGTAATAGCCTACCTTGCGGCCGTTGAAAGCGAAATTACTGCCGCAAGAATGATTCTCACAGGCAAGCTCTCAGGAGTGAGGCCGGAAAAGCTCAAGGAAAGGCTGCGTGATAGTTATGCTTAAAATTGCTGTTATCGGCGGCAGAGAAACAGTTATGGGCTTTAAGGCGCTTGGACTTGAGACCTTCCCTGTTGCCAATGAAAAAGATGCATACGATGTTTTCCACAGGCTGACGAGAGCCTCTGGAGAATATGCCATCATATATCTGGAGGAGAACCTCGCTCAGGCTCTCGCTCCGGAAACAGACAAGTTTAAAGACAGTCCGACCCCGGCAATTATCCTTATTCCCGGAAGAGACGGTCCTTTGGGACTTGGACAGTCCGCCCTCAAGGCCGCAGTTGAGCGTGCTGTGGGCAGCGACATACTTTAATTTAGCAGAGCGCAAAAAATACAGCCCAAAGGTCGGGCTTGCGGAGGTAAGTGAATGAGTGGAAAAATAACCAAGGTATCCGGTCCTCTGGTTGTGGCCAACGGATTGGAGGACGCCAATGTCGCGGACGTTGTCCGCGTGGGTGAGCAGCGCCTTATCGGTGAAATTCTGAATATGACAGGCGACAGCGCGTCAATTCAGGTTTACGAAGAAACCAGCGGCCTTGGGCCCGGCGCGGATGTTGTCACAACAGGCGCGCCCCTTTCGGTTGAGCTTGGTCCAGGTATGCTCAACGGAATTTATGACGGCATCCAGCGCCCTCTGACAGAGATTCGCGAGATGACCGGTCACACAATCGCCAGGGGCATCAGCGTTCCGGCGCTGAACCGCACCAAGCTCTGGGAGTTTGTGCCTGCGGCACAGGCCGGGGATGCTGTTACGCCCGGCGATATAATCGGTACAGTTCAGGAGACAACGGCGATCCTGCATAAGATAATGGTGCCCGTTGGAGTATCCGGCACGATCGTTTCCATTCAGGAGGGAAGCTATACGGTTGAGGATACCGTCTGCCTTGTAAAGAGCGATGACGGCGCGAACCATAAGCTGACTCTGATGCAGAAGTGGCCTGTGCGTATCAGCCGGCCCTATGTAAAAAAGTATGTTCCCACGCGTCCTCTCAACAGCGGACAGCGTGTTATTGATACGCTCTTCCCGCTTGCAAAGGGCGGTACGGCAGCAGTTCCCGGGCCGTTCGGCAGCGGCAAGACTGTTGTTCAGCACCAGCTTGCAAAGTGGTCAGACGTGGATGTTGTCGTCTACATCGGCTGCGGTGAGCGCGGAAACGAAATGACGGACGTTCTCATGGAGTTCCCGGAGCTGAAGGACCCGCGCAACGGCGAGCCTCTGATGATGCGCACCGTTTTGATTGCAAACACCTCCGACATGCCCGTTGCGGCTCGTGAGGCATCTATTTATACCGGAATCACCATCGCGGAGTACTTCCGCGATATGGGCTACGATGTTGCGGTTATAGCCGACTCGACCTCCCGCTGGGCGGAGGCCCTGCGTGAAATGTCCGGGCGCCTTGAGGAAATGCCTGGCGAGGAAGGCTATCCTGCATATCTGGCCTCGCGTCTGGCGCAGTTCTATGAGCGCGCGGGCGTTGTGGAATGTCTTGGCGTGGATGACCGTCAGGGAAGTCTTACTGCCATCGGCGCCGTTTCACCACCGGGCGGCGACACGTCAGAGCCCGTTTCTCAGGCGACCATGCGTATTGTTAAGGTTTTCTGGGGTCTGGACGCATCTCTTGCATATGCCAGACACTTTCCTGCAATCAACTGGCTAACAAGCTATTCACTCTATGTAGAAGGCTTGAAAAGCTGGTATGACGAAAAGCTCGGTCCTCAATTTATGAAGAACCGTGAAAAGTCACTGAGTATACTGCAGGAGGAGGCCAGCCTTCAGGAAATTGTTAAACTGGTCGGTCAGGACTCCCTTTCCTCGGAAGACAGACTTACACTTGAAACTGCAAAGATGATCCGTGAGGACTTTTTGCAGCAGAACGCCTTTATAGACGTGGACAGCTACTCTTCCTATGAGCGTCAGGCTGCGCTGTTGCACATTATCCTTGAGTACGACGCAATGTGCAGGGAGGCAATGGGTCTGGGTGCGGAGCTCAATGATCTTATTTACATTCCTGCAAGAGAGAGTATAGGCCGCGCAAAGAGTGTACCTGCTGAAAGCTATAAAGCGGAGTATAAAAAGATTTATGAAGACATGAAGCGGCAGATAAGCCAGTCACTGGAAGGGGGACAGGACAATGATTAGGGAATATAAAACTATTCGCGAAATTGCCAGCCCTCTAATGATGGTCAAGCAGGTTGATGGAGTTACCTACGACGAGCTTGCGGAAATCGAGCTGCCCAACGGCGAAACCCGCCGCTGCAAGGTGCTGGAGGTCGACGGCGACACCGCGGTAGTTCAGCTTTTCGAGAGCGCCGCGGGAATCAATCTCAAGGAGAGCAAGGTTCGCTTTTTGGGACACAGCCTTGAGCTTGCCGTTTCAGAGGATATGCTCGGCCGCGTTTTTGACGGCATGGGCAAGCCCATTGACGGCGGCCCGGATATTCTTGCAGAGGCGCACCGCGATATCAACGGTCTGCCGATGAATCCCGCCGCGCGTGACTATCCGAACGAATTCATTCAGACAGGCGTTTCCACCATCGACGGACTCAATACTCTTGTCCGCGGGCAGAAGCTGCCGATCTTCTCGGGTTCCGGCCTGCCTCATGCCGCGCTCGCGGCTCAAATTGCGCGTCAGGCAAAGGTGCTGGATGAAAGCTCCAACTTCGCTGTGGTTTTTGCAGCGATTGGCATTACCTTTGAAGAGGCCGAATACTTCGTTCAGGAATTCCGCCGAACCGGCGCGATCGACAGGACGGTGCTGTTTACAAACCTCGCCAACGACCCTGCGGTAGAACGCATCGCCACGCCGAGAATGGCACTGACGGCTGCGGAGTACCTCGCGTTTGAAAAGGACATGCACGTTCTGGTCATCCTGACGGATATCACAAACTACGCAGAGGCGCTGCGTGAAATATCTGCGGCAAAGAAGGAAGTTCCCGGCAGACGCGGTTATCCCGGCTACCTTTACACCGACCTTGCAACCATGTACGAGCGTGCCGGAAGGCGTATCGGCAAGGAGGGTTCAATCACGATGATCCCCATCCTCACGATGCCGGAGGATGACAAAACCCATCCGATTCCCGACCTGACAGGCTATATCACCGAGGGTCAGATAATCCTCTCCCGCGAGCTGCACCGCCGCGGCATTGTTCCTCCTGTGGACGTTCTGCCAAGCCTTTCGCGACTCAAGGACAAGGGCATTGGCGAGGGCAAGACGCGAGAGGATCACTCGGGCACGATGAACCAGCTTTTCGCCGCCTATGCCAGAGGTAAGGACGCCAAGGAGCTGATGACGATTTTGGGTGAAGCCGCGCTGACAGATGTCGACAAACTATATGCAAAGTTTGCCGACGAGTTTGAGAAACAGTATGTGAACCAAACAAACGAAGCAGACCGCACAATAGAGGAGACTCTGGATCTCGGCTGGCATCTTCTTTCTATACTGCCGACAGCGGAGCTCAAGCGAGTAAAAACAGAGCATATAGAAAAATATTTGCCTAGCAAGTAAAGGATTGGTGATGATATGCCAAGTACGGGTATAACACCGACCAGAATGGTTTTGAACCAGCAAAAGGCCCGGTTAAAAACCGCAACGCGCGGTCATAAGCTGCTCAAAGACAAGCGCGACGAGCTGATGCGCCAGTTTATGGACATCGTGCGCCGAAACCGCGAGCTTCGCGTTAAAGTGGAGGAGGGGCTGACGGAGGCCTTTGCCTCGCTTGCAGTCGCTTCCGCCGTGATGTCGCCGGAGATGCTGGAGCAGGCAATACTTTACCCGCGACAGAGCGTAGAGCTGTTCACGAGTTATAAAAATATTATGAGCGTCAATGTTCCGGTTTACGACTTCAAGACGAAAACCGCAGAAGCCGGAGACATTTTCCCCTACGGTTTTGCCCAGACCTCGGGTGAGCTGGACGACGCGCTGGAAGCGCTGTCCGCTGTTTTTGAGGATATGCTGGAGCTGGCGCAGGTCGAAAAAACCATGCAGCTCATGGCGCAGGAAATTGAGCGCACCCGCCGCCGCGTCAATGCGCTGGAATATGTGATGATTCCCGACTGTCAGGAGAACATCAAATATATCTCCATGAAGCTGGAGGAAAATGACCGTTCGTCGAAGGTTCGGCTCATGAAGGTGAAGGACATGGTGCTTGAAAAAGCGCACAAATTTGAATATTGAGAATAGAGCAACCGCCCTTGCATGACGCAAGGGCGGTTGCTTTTATACAGCATTCTATTTTCCGCTGACGATTAGCATTATGCTGCTTACATTTCCGTCAGCCTTATGCGCACGAAGTTCAAATTTTGTGTCACCGATCACTATTGAAATGGGCGTATCACCGCCGACGACCTTTTGAATATTGTCTTCAATAAATGCTGCGGCTTCTGCCTCATTTGCTGTGTCGTAGGGAAAGGCAGCACAGTAGCTGAGATAGTGGGTTGCTTCGTCAATAAAGTCGGTTTCGCTTAAAAGCGCATCTTTGCTGATTGAAAACTGAACTGATTCCATTCTTCCGTCGGAATCATGAGTCCGACCGATACTGGAAAAGCTTTGAAGTTCCAGATCCGTACCGCTCACAAATGCCCTGAACATGTCAAGTTGTTTCAGCGCATCGCGGACGTTATATCCAGATACGCCTTTGAGTTCCCAGTTTTCTTCCGGTACCTTCTCCAGGTCGGCGTGTTCAAGCAAAAAGTCGAACAAGGCTTGCGTCTTATAGGCTACATACTTTCCGTCCTCAGCCTTTACAGCCCCGACCCACCCTTGTGACGGCATACTAACAGAAAGTAAAGTAGAACTGCCGAATATGTTTATGAAATATGTATCGCTGCCACCGGATGTAGTGAACAACGGAACATTCCTCCGAAAGCTGATTAAGTTAAGTATATCTATCAATTCCTGCTTTGCGTCAGTATCCGTAATTATTATTGGAAAGTCTAACACTTGATCAATGGAGACTGGTCTGTCAACTGCTTTCTCATCAATTGTGAGTTTCCTGGGATAATAGATGTAACCCGCCGCCGCAAGCACCAGCACGATGATTACCGACCAGATAATAACCTTTGTCTTCTTGCTCATTGTCTTTTCAGTTTCCATTTCACACCCCTTTCATCACCTACTAAGAAAATTTTCTTCCCAAATCAATAGTATCACCCGTTCAGACGTACCACAAGCATTTTTGTTGCGGGTAACGGGCGCTTGTGCTATACTGTCAAGGAATAGTTTGCATTGCAACATAAGAAAAGAATCTATGTATTTTAATCCTTTTCTAATGCTTTTGCTCCTTACATTCTAATTTCTGTGGCTTACTATAAGGGCACAACAAGAAATACAGGAGGTCACACATATGAAAGAAAATTTGGAGCTTGTCGAAAAGCTGGTTGAAAAAACCGGCATAAGCTACACCGAGGCAAAGGCAGCCCTTGAAAAGGCGGACTGGGACATTCTCGAGGCCCTTATTAATCTTGAAGCTGAGGGTAAAACGATAGGCGCGAAGGCCTATTCGACCCGCTCAGAGTCCGAGCCTAAGAAAGAGTCCGAGAGCGAAAAAGCCGAGTGGCAGGAAAAGAAGGAAAAAAGAAGCAAGCAGAACGAGGAATTCAAGAAGAACACGATAAGTGTTTTTGAATGGCTTGGCAGGGTGTTTGATAAGGGCAACACCAATAATCTTGAGCTTTACAAAAGCGGCGAACGCAAAATCGGAATGCCTGTTACTGTATTCATCATCCTCTTGATCGTTGGTTTCTGGGTTGTGATTCCCCTGATGCTGGTCAGTTTATTCTTTGGCTGCCGATACAGATTCTCCGGCCCGGACCTTGGCAAAGATAAAATAAACAATGCCATGGGTAAGGCCACAGACTATGCCGACAACATAAAGCAGGAGTGGAAAAGCAAGGATTCCGAAAACTAATTATCGCAAAGGTGGACTAAATTATGTCAACCACAATTCTGATAATAGAAGACGAAGAAAAAATTGCCCGCTTCCTCGAGCTGGAACTTACGCACGAGGGATATGAGGTATCAAAATCCGGCGACGGGCGCGAGGGACTTGACCTCGCGCTCGCCGGCGATTTTCAGATGATTCTTCTGGACATTATGCTTCCCGGCCTTAACGGTTTGGAGGTTATTCGCCGTTTGAGAAAGACGTCTGACGTACCGGTAATTATGTTAACCGCAAGAGATGCGGTTATGGACAAGGTTTCCGGCCTTGACATGGGCGCGGACGACTATGTGACAAAGCCCTTTGCGATCGAGGAGCTTCTTGCAAGAATCAGGGTAACACTGCGCAAAAAACAGCTTGCCGCAAATGAGCCGGAGCACCATACTCTCTCCTGCGGGAAGCTGCTGCTGGACAGCTCCGCGCACAGCGTCACATACGACGGCAATCCGATTGACCTTACACGCCGAGAGTTCACGATGCTGGAAACTATGCTGATTAACAAGAATATTGTTCTGACAAGGGACACCTTTATTGAGAAGGTTTGGGGCTACGACTATGTCGGTGAAACGAACGTTGTCGATGTTTACATCCGCTATCTGCGTGGGAAGATCGATGATGTTTATAATGTCAACCTCATCAAAACCGTCCGCGGTGTCGGCTACGTTATAAAGGACGAGGTGTAATGAAAAAAACAAATAAAGCGTCCTCGACCACCCTCCGCTTGCGGAATCAGCAGGTGGGGATTGCAAAAAGCGTTCAGTTTTGGACGGGGCTGTTTGTTCTTGCCCTGATAATATACGGATTCTGTTATATAAATGACTCGGCATATCTGGGCAGCAGAAATCTGTTTTCCTTCTGGGGGGAGGTTTCCCGCCGGATTTATTTTGAAAAGGGCGAGAGCATCCTGCCGAACCTGAAATATACTATGTCGGCGGTCGGAAAACTCGAAAAAACAATAGACGCAACAACGATATTTTACTTCACGATTCTGGCATATATCGTCTTGGGTGTTCTCAATGCTATTGTTGCCGCCTCAAGCAAGGCCTTCGCCCAGGCTAGGATTCGAAAGCAGCTTGAGCCGCTGTACAACATGGCCAGAACGGCCATTGAGCTGTCAGACGAGAGCAATATTAACAAGACAAATCAGACTTACAGTGACAGCAAAATTCACGACCTTGAAAGCGCAATAGGACGCATCAGCGCGGACAAGCCGAACGCCGCTCTGCACACAGGGGACTCTGACCTGCGGGGTCTTGAAGAGGCGATAAACAGCCTGCTTGAGCGTACGCGCGCGAGCTACAGCCAGCAGATTCGCTTCGTTTCCGATGCTTCCCACGAGCTGCGCACTCCGATTGCCGTGATGAAGGGCTACACGGATATGCTCGACCGATGGGGCAAGCAGGACGAGAAGATTCTTGACGAATCAATCGCTGCGCTGAAATCTGAAACCGAACATATGAACACGCTCGTTGAGCAGCTTCTGTTTCTCGCGCGCGGTGACAGCGGCAGGACAAAGCTGGAAATGGAGCTGTTTTCACTGTCAGATTTGGCCAGAGAAGTACACGATGAATCGGTGATGATTGATTCAGGCCATGAGTGGAGCGTTTATGCCACTGATGAAGTTACGGCATACGGTGACCCTGCGATGCTAAAGCAAGCTGTTCGAATTCTGGTTGACAACGCGGCGAAGTATTCGCCGGCCGGAGAAAAGATTTCCCTGCGCGCAAAGTATGATGAAGACAGAAGCCCCCTTCTGGTGGTTCAGGACAACGGAATGGGCATATCCGAGGAAGATTTGACACATATTTTCGAGCGCTTTTACCGTTCGGACCCCGCACGCAGCAGCAAAGAGGGCGGCACGGGGCTCGGCCTTTCAATTGCCAAGTGGATCGTTGACAGGCATAACGGCTATATTGAAGTGGTGAGCCGTGTGGATATCGGAACGAGAATAAGCATCCATCTGCCGAAGCCTGAAACGGGGCTGGTCTGACTGGAAAAATTTTACGATACAAATATGATTGAGTTTTGTGCTATAATACTTTAATACCTAACAGATAAACAGGGAGATAGGGCTGATGGATTGGGAAACGCTCAAGCGCGACTGCGGAAACTGCAAGAACTGCGCCCTTTGGGAAACCAGAACCAATGTTGTTTTCGGTGCAGGCAACGAGAACGCAGAGGTTTTGTTTATCGGCGAGGGACCGGGTGAAAGTGAGGACCTGAGCGGTATGCCCTTTGTTGGCCGCGCGGGAAAGCTGCTTGATGATATGTTGGGGCTGGTGGATCTTGACCGGACTAATATCTACATTGCGAACATGGTCAAGTGCCGTCCGCCCAAAAACCGCGATCCGCTGGAAACCGAAAAGGAAGCTTGTCTGCCGTGGCTTCGCGCACAAACAAAACTTATTTCCCCGAAAATTATTGTCTGTCTTGGACGCGTTGCCGCGACAACCATAATCCGGCCCGACTTTAAGATTTCGACAGAGCACGGGCAGTGGATTGAGAAAAACGGCGTTTTTATCATGGCGCTTTACCACCCCGCCGCCCTGCTTCGCGACCCGCGGCGCCGTCCCGAAACCTTTGATGATTTAAAGCAATTGCAGAGTAAAATAAAGGAAGTGTGCAAGCATACATATTCGCTTTATCCGGGGTTATAGAGGCTTCCGCTGCTATTTGGTTTGAGGATTTCGAAAAATATTTACGATTTAATACTTTTGAAACATATTCTATGTTTTTTCTGTAACATTTGTTTGTTATTCTAAAGATGCAAGAGACAGTTTGATCTTTTTCGTTTTCTCCTCATCCCCAAATAATCAGCAGGCGGAATGTCGCACCGCTTGCTGATTATTTTTATGCTCTTTTACGGTTGTTGTGGTTATACTCTAAACGACATTAAATACATTTACTGGTGGATATAATGAAAATTGCAGAATTTTCGGATTCTTTTATGCCAATAGTCGACGGCGTTGGAACTGTCGTTATGAATTACGCAAACCAAATTGCTGCCAAAGGTCATGAGTGTTATGTTATGGCGCCTCTGGCAGACACCGGGTATCGCGGCTCTTTTCCATTTGAAATTGTTGAATTTAACAGCATTCCGCTGTATGGTTTGCAATACAAGCTGGGGATCCCTGTGACAGACGCGAGTTACAACTACAGACTCAATAAGATTAATCTGGACATTATTCACGCGCACAGTCCGTTCATCGCGGGCCAATCCGCTTATAAATTTGCGAAAAAGAAAGGTATTCCGCTTGTGGGGACCTTTCATTCAAAATACAAAGACGATTTCAGGCAAGTAACGGGCATGGACAGCATGGCCTATGTCGGCTCAAAGTTTGTCGTGGAATTTTTCAATAAATGTGACGAGGTTTGGGCCGTGAGCGAAAACTCGGCGGAAACTCTGAAAAGCTACGGCTACAAAAAACCTGTTTTTATCATGCCGAACGGCACCGGGGCAGCCTATTTTACTCCCAGCTGTCAGCGGATGGCAGAGGCCAGATATGAGCTTGGCAAGCGCCCGGTTTTTCTTTATGTCGGACAAATGAGTTGGAAAAAGAACATTGAGCGCATTTTAAAAGCAGCGGCGGAGGTTTCGAAACGAGGGCTGGATTTTGACCTGGTTTTTGTTGGACACGGGCCGAATTTTGATGAAATAGTATCAATGGTAAAGCTATTGGGCATTGAGGAAAATACAGTTATTACGGGACATATTTTTGACCTTGAGCTTCTGTCCGGGCTTTACCGCTGCGCCGATCTGTTTGTATTTCCATCACTTTATGACACATCAGGCTTGGTTGTCCGAGAGGCAGCGCAAAACGGAACAGCCTCAGTTGTTGTAGCCGGCAGCGCCCCGGCGGAGGTCGTCCTTGACGGCGTAAACGGCTTTACATGTAAGGATGAAACGGCCGACCTTGCCAGAGTAATGGAATATGCGATAAACAACCCTAGGGAGACGGAAAAACTCGGCACCGAGGCAATGAAAACCATCCCCGAGGGCTGGGACGGAATAATCGACAAAGTGCTTGAGCGCTATGAATATATAATCGAAAGGCACAAAAGCAAAAGATAAGTACCGAACCGGAGATTTGTACCGTGCATCCACGGGAAAGGGCAGCTATGAAAACCAGAAAAAGCAAAAGAATACTCACAATGAGCCTGGCCATATGTCTCATTCTGACGACATCGGCGCTCGCGTCTGTAATCGGTACGCTGATTGACGGATACGATGTTTATCTCGGCGCTGGAATGGAGCTCTCCAAAGGAGTGTATTGGACAGGCTCTGATTATCGTACAGAAAACTACATAGAATACTCGCCCTCGTCATCAGTTTATCCGGTGGTGGTTTCCGGCTCAAAGGTCAGCAACTACGGCAACTTTTCCTCAATGTCGGGTCTTATGGAGAATCAGGGAAAGCACGTTATTGCCGGCATAAACGGCGACTACTACGTAGTTTCGACCAATGTGCCGCTCGGAATTGTTGTTGAGGACGGTGTGCTTCGCACCTCAAGTGACACAAACTACGCCGTCGGTTTCAGGGCAGACGGTTCAACGATTTTCGGAAAGCCCGCACAAACCATAGCGGTATCACTTGGCGGACAGGACTTTACCATGGACGCCTTCAACAAAACCCGCAGCAGCGGCGGAGCGGTTGTGTTATCAAGCGATTTTGGAGCAACGACTAAAAATTCAGGCAGCGGAATTGACGTTGTGTGCTCGATGAACGGAACGCCTGCGGTAAGCGGGACGGTAAACTTGACCGTTGATGACGTGGTTGAATCCTCGGGCGCAATGTCTATCCCAGCCGGGAAAGCCATAATCAGCGTTTCAGACGGAGCGACCGAGGGACTGAAAAATGCCGTGAATGCGCTGAACCCCGGAGATGCGGTCACGCTGAAAATCAGCTGCGCACCCGGTTGGGAAAATGTTCGGTATGCGATAGGTTCTCTTTACAAGCTTGTAACAAACGGCAAAGTGGAGAGCGGCCTGACAACAGACGTTAACCCCCGCAGCGCCGTTGGAATGAAGGCGGACGGCACGGTGGTGTTCTACACCATAGACGGACGGCAGACCGGACACAGCGTTGGCGTAACCATGAAGCAGCTCTCTGAACGCATGATAGAGCTCGGCTGCACCGAAGCGACCATTATGGACGGCGGCGGCTCGACGAGCTTGAACGCCATATACATAGGAGACAGCTCCGCTTCCCAGATCAACAAACCTTCTGAGGGAACTCAGCGCTCGGTTTCCAACTACATAATGCTGGTAACGGATAAAAAGCCGACCGGAGTCGCGGACAGGCTTGCGCTTTATCCGCTGAGCACTAATATCCTCTCCGGAGCGAAAACCGCTTTCACACTTAAAGCAGCTGATGCAAACGGCTATTCCGCCAGTATCAATACTCAGGTGGAACTGACTGTTACAAACAATCTGGGAACGATATCGGCAGACGGAACATTTGTCGCGGCAGGGGCAGGTAGGGGCAGCATCGTTGCAGAGGGCAGAGGACTGGTCAGCGCGGCAACGGAAATAAATGTGGTCAAAACGCCGGATATTCTTAGAGTTTTTAAAGAAGGCACAAGTACTCAGGTCACTACTCTGAACCTTTCGACCGACAGCATAACGCAGCTTAAGGCACAGGCAATGAGCAACTATGTCTATCTGACATCACAGGACAACTGCTACACCTGGTCTGTCGTGGGCGACATAGGAACAATTGACGGCGAGGGTAATTTTACTGCCGCCCACAAGACCGCTTCCGGTGAAATCCGCGTAGCCGCCGGGGAAAAGACTGTTACTATCCCCGTTACGGTGACCAGCCCCGAGCGTTTTGATGATGTCATACCCGAAGCCTGGTACTACAACGCAGTTAATACAGTCTGCGAAAAGGGCCTGATGGATGGCGTGGGCGGAAGAACCTTCGCGCCGGATGGAAATGTTTCAAGGGCGATGGCGGTCATGGTGCTTTACAGAATGTCAGGCTCACCTGCGGCTGAGTTTTCTCCGCAATTTTCAGATGTTAAGCAGGGACAGTGGTATGCAAACGCGATAAGCTGGGCCAGCGCAAACAGTGTTGTTGAAGGCTACGGCAGCTATTTTGACCCTGACGGCAGCGTCACCCGCGAACAGCTGGCGACTATGCTATACAGGTATTACGGTTCGCCGGCAGCCAGCGGAGATTTGAGCGGCTTTACCGACGCGGGAACTGTGTCCATCTGGGCAAGAAACGGCGTGACCTGGGCGGCGGGCACGGGAATTATCGGCGGAGTAACGGCAACGCAGCTGTCCCCGACATCTTTTGCCTCCCGCGCGCAATTGGCGATAATTCTCAGTAGATTAGCGGCTTAGTTTTAAACAAAAAACGAAGGGATATCTTCTTAGTCGCGGGATATCCCTTCGTTCTTCTTTAATATAAAAATTAATTGACAAAAATGAGAGATTGTGATATAAAAAGAAAGCGCTCCAAAGACAGCAGGTGGATTAGTCCGTAAGTCCTGCCGAGGACGGCTTCTAATTATAGTTGCTTTCTGTCTTTGTGCTTTTGTGCAAGGACTTATTTTTTTGGGCGCGCGGTAATGTCATGGTTCATGATATTACACGGCCATATGGCGCTCGCCGCGCCATGGCCCGATTCAAGTTTGCGCGTGACGCCGGAGGCGACACATGCGCAAAATTAAACCGCGTTGCGGTTAAATTTGTCACGGAGGTGAAACAATGCCAAACGCAAATGTTCTCAGTGAGAAGCAGGCGATCGTTGCACAGTTGGTTGAGCGGATCAAGGCTTCCGGCTCAGGCGTCTTTGTAGACTACAAGGGCATCAACGTAGCGGATGACACAGCTCTCCGTAATGAGCTGCGCAAGAACGAGATTGAGTATTCCGTTATCAAGAATACCATGTGCCGCCGTGCTCTCGGTGAAGTTGGCCTTGAGGAGCTGGATCCCATCCTCAACGGAACTACTTCTCTGGCTACCAGCAATGGCGACCCCATCGCTCCTTTCCGCGTGCTCAACGAGTACGCAAAGACCAAGGGCGAAATGTTCAACATCAAGGCAGGATACATGGAAGGCAAAGTCCTTTCTATGGACGAAATTCTTGAGCTTGCACAGTTGCCCTCTAAGGATGCGCTCTACGCGAAGGTCCTTGGAACCATGCTCGCACCTATCACCAGCCTGGCCGTAGTACTCGGTCAAATTCTGGAACAGGGTGGCGGAGCACCCGCAGAGGCTGCTCCCGAAGCCGCCGAAGCTCCCGCAGAAGCTGCTCCCGAAGCCGCCGAAGCTCCCGCAGAGGCCGCTCCCGAAGCCGCCGAAGCTCCCGCAGAAGCTGCTCCCGAAGCCGAAGCACCCGCAGAGGCCGCTCCTGAAGCCGCCGAAGCACCCGCAGAAGCTGCTCCCGAAGCAGTCGAAGCACCCGCAGAGGCTGCTCCCGAAGCCGCTGACGCACCCGCAGCCGAATAATCGGCGCGCATCCATTAACATTTAGGAGGAAAATTAATATGGCCAGCGAAAAAGTAACAGCTATGATTGAAGAAATTAAGGCTCTCAGTGTTCTTGAGCTCTCCGAGCTCGTGCACGCACTCGAGGACACTTTCGGTGTTTCCGCTGCGGCAGTTGCGGCTCCCGCAGCAGGCGGCGCAGCAGCTCCCGTTGCTGAAGAGAAGACAGAGTTTGACGTCGTTATGACTGATTTCGGCGCAGAGAAGATCAAGGTAATCAAGGAAGTCCGCGGCATCACAGGCCTCGGTCTTGCAGAAGCTAAGGCTCTTGTTGAAGGCGTTCCCGCAAAGATCAAGGAAGGCATCAGCAAGGACGATGCAGAAGAGCTCAAGGCCAAGCTTGAAGAAGCCGGCGCAAAAGTTGAACTCAAATAATATCTGCAACATAAGAAGAAGCTGCCTGACAGGCAGCTTCTTCTTATTATCCCTATGGACTACATGATGTATACAGCTACAGATCTTTTCGAGATTCAATATATTTATCTGCTACCCGCGAGGGGCAACCCATTTTATACATTTCCTGCTACCCGCAGGGGGCAACTCATTATTAATTATTTTGCGCTTCCCGCGCAGGGCAAAAGAGGGCTTTCTTTTAAAAAAAGAAATGCCCTCTCTTGACTCTCCTAAAGAAAATATGCGCTGCCATTAATGCAAGCAGTTCATCCGCGAGCTTTCTGCGTCCGTGCCACAGGGCAGGTGAGCACTGCGCCACAGAATCGCTCGCTTAGCTTTGGTGCGGGCGAAACTTCTTCCCCGTCGCTTGATGCAGCCGCGCTCCGCAGGCAGCGGCGGGGTTATCCGCCGCTTGCGGCGGCCGCATGCAGAGCGAAGCGTTCATAACCCCCTTTTCTGGGGAGAGTTGAGAGAGGGGTGTTCTTTTCGTAAAAAGACACCCCTCTTTTACCCTGTGCGGGTAGCACGCCTGCCCGGCGAGGGCTCCGCCCGAAGGGCGGGAATAACTAAGCTCCGCCCGTAGGGAGGAAAGAAAACAAACTCTGCCCGAAGGGCGAATAATTAAATAACTAATTTTATATAAGTTGAATCAGAAATGACGAGGCTCCGGTTCGGACATTGATGTTTGTAAGCAAAAAGCCGCATCTTTCGATGCGGCTTTTCTGATGCAAATATGTGGTTATTTCTTCTTGAGCTCTTTTTGCTCGTCGAAGTAATCGCGGGTGAGCTTGATAACAACACCCGAGAGCAGAAGCAGAGCAAGAAGGTTCGGAATAGCCATGAGTCCGTTCAAAGTATCGGAGATATCCCAGACCAGAGTGCCGGAACCGATTGCGCCGACGATGCAAACAAGGACGAAAATGCCCTTGTAAATATAGCTGACAACCTTGTTGTCCTTTGTCAGATATCCCCAGCAGCGCTCACCGTAGTAGCTCCAGCCCAGTATTGTGGACAGGGCAAAGAAGAGCAGACTGATTTGGATAATCGTGCCTCCTATGGTTCCAGGCAAGATGGTGTTAAACGCGCTGGCTGCCGCAGCTCCCTTTGAAGCGAAAGCGGCAAGACCATCAGGCGTATCCAGCACGCCGGAGAGCAGAACCGCAAGAGCAGTGATGGTGCAGATTACGATAGTGTCAACAAAAACCTCAAACACGCCCCAGGCAGCCTGTTCGCCGGGCTTGTCGGTTGATGAAGCCGCGTGGGCGATTGGCGCGGAGCCAAGACCCGCCTCGTTGGAGAACACTCCGCGAGCAACGCCCTGGCGCATGGCGACCATTATCGCATAGCCAAACACACCGCCGCCTACCGCTTCAAAGCTGAAAGCAGAGGTCACGATGTTGCCCAAAACGGCGGGAATCTCAGTTATGCGCATAATAACAACAACTATTCCGGCCAAAATGTAGAAAATGGACATGAACGGAACCATATAAGACGCTACCGTTCCAATGCGCTTGACGCCACCGATTATTACGACGGCGACGATGACAGCCAGGCCGATACCGGTATATAGTGGATCGATGCCCAATAGACCCTTCATTGCACCGGCAATCTCATTGGACTGGGCAATGTTGCCGATACCGAAGGAAGCCAAACCACCCAGAACGGCAAAAGCGACTGCCAGCCATTTCCAGTTTTTGCCAAGCCCTTTTTCGATGTAGTACATCGGGCCGCCCTTGTGAACGCCGTTCTCGTCCGTTTCGCGGTATTTAACAGCCAGAGCGATTTCCGCATACTTGGTGACCATGCCAAAGAAAGCTGAAAACCACATCCAGAACACGGCTCCGGGACCGCCGACAAAAATAGCTCCGGTAACACCGGCTATGTTGCCGGTACCTACTGTGCTTGCCAGCGCGGTACTAACCGCCTGAAAAGGGGAAAGGTTCTTGCCGTGATCCTTGCCCGACTTCCGAAACAGCGAACCGAAGGTGTTCTTCATGATCGTGCCAAACTTGGTAACCTGAATGAAGTGGGTACGTATGGTCAGATAAATACCGGTTCCGACCAACAGGACCAGCATCACCGGACCCCAGGCAAAGCTGTTTATTGCAGAGTTGACTTTTTCTATGCCTTCAATAAATCCTTGCATTAGTTTCCTCCCTCAACGCACCTCTCAAAGTGCATATTTACAATAATGCTAACATGCCGTTCACAATTTCGCAATATTTTTTTAGTATAATCACGCGAATCCGCAAATTACTGGTAAAATAATCTTTATTTTATGCTTTTTGAACAATACCTTTTGTATGAATCAGCAGGAACAATTACCAAAATACTTCGTCATATTGCAAGTTAAACCGTTTCTGTAAAAAACTGTGTACTTTCCCGTGCTTTTGCTGTAAAATCTCGTGGGAACAATAATGTATGCTTTCAGAAAGTCGAAAGGATGAAATTATGAAAAAGATTGTCTCAATGATCCTCGTTGTTGCGATGCTTGCCAGCTTCGGTGCGGCGTTGGCCATCGAAGCAGGAGAAGCAAGAGTTGTTATCGGCGCGAACATCACCGCCGAGCAGCGCACAAGCGTTTACCAAACCTTCGGTATTGCCAGCGGCGAAGTTGAGGAGCTCACCGTTACCAATGCTGAGGAACGCGCGTATCTTGAAGGACTTGTCGAGCCTCAAATAATCGGTACAAACTCAATTTCCTGCGTTTATATCGAAACCCTGAATGCGGGCGACGGCCTTCAGGTTGAAGTTTCCAACGTTAACTGGGTCACAAGAGAAATGTATATCAACGCTCTTGTTACCGCCGGAATAACCGATGCAAAGGTCAATGTTACAAGCCCTGTCACGGTTTCCGGAACAGCAGCGCTGACAGGAATCTATAAAGCATATGAAGATATCACCGGTGAAAAACTGAGCGAGGAAGCGAAGCTTGCCGGAACTCAGGAGCTTGTTGTTACGGCAGAGCTTGCCGACCAGATCGGCAGCTATGACGCTGTTGTTATTGTCAACGAGCTGAAGAAGATCCTCTCTGAAACCGTTAACATGAGCGATGACGAGGTCAAGGCGGAAATTGAGCGCATTGCCTCCGAAAACGGAATTAGCGTGAGTGAGATGATTGTTAACCAGCTTTTGAAACTTTGCAGAAGCCTTGAGGGTCTTGATGATGCGGAGCTGCAAAAGAGGGTAGAGGAAGCTCAGAAAACCATCCAGAGCCTTGCCAAAGCCCAGAGCACAGTCGCCAGCATCGGCACTGCGGTTAAAGATTTCTTCGCGTCAATAGGCAACTTCTTTTCAAAACTTTTTGGCGGCAAAAAGGACTAATCAAAATCGGTATAGGATAAAAGGCGGGGGATACTATTTAGTATCCCCCGCCTTACTTTGCAAAAAAGACCGGGCGATTGCTCACCCGGTCAAAAAAGATTACTTCTTGAATGCTGCTTCGAGGCTTGCAACAGAAGCCTCGATGTCGGCAATCGCCTTATGGATCTCTGCACTGGCGTCACTTTCAAGGGTTTCCGCATCAGCCTTGACTTTGCTCAGGTCTGTCTTAAGAGTCGCGGTTGCTTCGTTGACTTTGTCGGCAACAACAGCTTCGTCTTCATCGAGAGCGGCCTTTACGTTTGCAACGTCGGTCTCAAGAGCTGCAACGCCCTTGTGAATCTCGGCGTCCGCATCGGCTTCAAGAGTCGCAGCTTCGGTCTTAACGGTTCCGAAGAGTCCTTCAACCTTTGTCCACTCGGTTTTCGCGTCGGCTACGATGGTAGCGATGTCTCCTTTGACGTCGTCTTCGACATTTGCAACATCTTCCTTTTCCTTAGCGGTGCATGCGCCAAGGGCGAACACCAGAGCAAGAATGAGCATAAATGCAGATATTTTTTTAATCATTGTTTTTCTCCTCGTTTTAATTTTGCTTATCGCGAAAAACAGTATATCACCGTTTACATAAAAATGGAAGAGCTGACAATAAAAATAGTAAATTTTGGCATTACTTTTTGATTTTCGTAAAATGAGCATTAATTTTTGTCAAACACGACAATAATCTGCTATAATGTGTGCATCAATTATCTCGGAGGAGCCGTCTTGATTAAAGTAAGGGACATGAAGCTGCCTGTCGGCAGCGGCGAAAAGGAAATAAAGCAAAAATGTGCCGAAACACTTGGAATAAGTGTTGCAGATATCGGCGGCTTTGCTATGTCTCGGATTTCGATTGACGCAAGACGGAAGTCGGACGTTCATCTGGTTTGTGCGGCAACGCTTTCGGCGGAAAATGAAGACGCAATATTGATGCGAGCGGATGGTAAGCACGTTTCCGCCTTCGTGCCTGCAGAATATGTTTTTCCCAAGGCAGGAAGGAAAAGCTCTTTACGTCCTGTGGTCGTCGGATCAGGCCCTGCCGGTCTGTTCGCGGCGCTGCATCTGGCGCGGGCTGGTATTCCGCCGGTGATTCTGGAGCGGGGCAAGCCTGTTGAGGAGCGCACGCGCGATGTTGAGCAGTTTTGGAAAACTGGCAGCTTGCGCCCGAACTCGAACGTGCAGTTCGGTGAAGGGGGTGCGGGGACCTTTTCCGACGGAAAGCTTACAACCGGGATCAACGACTCAAGAGTTCCGCATGTTTTTCAGATTTTAGTCCAACACGGAGCGCCGGGAGACATTCTCTGGTCGGCGAAGCCGCATATAGGCACCGATGTGCTGCGGCAGGTCGTAGCCAGTATACGCGCCGAACTGATTGCTCTTGGCTGCGATATCCGCTTTGAGCACCGGTTGGTTGACATAATAACAAAGAGCGACAACCTTACCGAGATACGGGTTGATTCTCCGGGCGGTGAATACGGCATGGAGTGCGACACCCTTGTTCTCGCCACCGGACATTCGGCGAGGGATACCTTTGAGATGCTGCACACCCGTGAGGTGAGGCTGGAGCAAAAGCCCTTTGCGGTAGGCGTGCGGATTGAGCACCTGCAAAAGGCGGTGTCGTCCGCGCAATACGGCGACTTTGCCGGGCTTTTGCCTGCAGCAGACTACAAGCTCTCCTGTCACCTGCCCAACGGACGCAGCGCCTATAGTTTTTGCGTCTGTCCCGGAGGCAGCGTGGTTGCGGCCGCGTCCGAGGTGGGGAGGTTGGCGACGAACGGCATGAGCCTTCGTGCGCGTGACGGGCGCAATATAAACGGAGGTTTTCTTGTAGGTGTTGACGCTAAAGATTTTGACGCTGCCGACCCGCTTGCTGGAATGCGCTTTCAGCGTTACTGGGAGGAGCAGGCGTACCGATTGGGTGGGGGAGGGTATCTTGCTCCGGCACAGACGGTCGCCGGGTTCCTTGCCGGTGATCCGGGGGATTTCGGGGCGGTTGAACCCACATATGCGCCCGGCGTTAGACCCTCAAACCTGCATGACTGCCTGCCGGTCAAAGTCAGCGCTACCTTGGAGATGGCCCTGTCAGTTTTCGACAGACAGCTTCACGGCTTTGCCGCGCGTGATGCGCTGATGACCGGTATAGAGACCAGAAGCTCGTCGCCTGTGCGCATTGTCAGGGATGGCAGCTTCCAGTCCAGCGTTCGCGGGATATACCCATGCGGCGAGGGCGCAGGCTATGCCGGTGGCATCAGCTCCGCCGCGGTTGACGGGATCAAGGTTGCGGAAATGATTGCGGCAGGCGCGGACCGATAGAATAAAAAAAGCGGCGTCACTGGCTGTGACGCCGCTTTAACCAAAGCAATACAAACCTAGCCCGTTTTTGGAAGCACAGGCCGCCCCGGAGCGGCGCTATCACCACTTGAAGGGCGCCAGCCCATCCGCGTGCTGCTATCTTGCCCCAAGACGGCCTGAGCTCCCAAAAATCTACGACCCTGTGGGAGCAGTCAGCAACGACGGGACGGCGCCCGCCAAAGAACGATATGAAGTCTGGCACAATGGATATGCCACACAGGGCGGGTTCGGATTATATTGCTTTGGTTAAGCTCTCTGCCGCAAGATGCGGGGAGTCGAACCCCGAAACATCTCCCAAACATTTGATGCAGAGAACCCGATCAACCTGTCTCAGTGTGTTTGCCGAATAATCTCCCGTTTCAGACGGGAGATTATTCTCTTTTCCAAACGGCTTATGTAGGACTGCGAAATGCCCATGATATCCGCTACTTCCTTCTGCGTGAATTCGCTGGAGCCGCACAGACCGAAGCGCATGATAATAATGTTCCTCTCGCGCTCCGCCAGACCGAAAACTGCATCGAGGAGCATCTGCCTGTCGGCATCATCCTCCATGGGTTTTGAAATCTCCTGCCCGTCAGTGCCCAAAACATCCGAGAGAAGGAGCTCATTACCGTCCCAGTCGGTGTTAAGCGGCTCATCGAGCGAGACCTCTGCCCTCTGTGAGCTGATTTTGCGAAGATACATGAGGATTTCATTTTCAACGCAGCGCGAGGCATATGTTGCAAGCTTTATGTTCTTATCTGCGTTGAAGGTTCCGATGGCTTTAATCAACCCGATTGTGCCGATCGAGATCAGATCTTCAAGACCGACTCCGGTGTTTTCAAAGCGTCTGGCGATATAGACGACAAGCCGAAGATTGTGCTCTATCAGGAGTCTTTTGGCGTCCTCATCACCGTTTTTCAAGGCTTGAATCGCGCGTTCCTCCTCGTCGCGCGAGAGCGGCGGGGGAAGAATTTCGCTTCCGCCGATATAGTTGATGACTGGCGGCTTTACCAAACCCAGTTTTGCCAGAGTATTTTGAATTGAGATATATAGCTTTAAAGTGATTTTGTTAGCAAAAATTTTCATGTTGCCTCCTACATTAAAAAACCGCCGAAAACTCACCGTCGGGACAAACCCGGTGACCGCATATGCCGACAAGAACGTCCTTGCGCTCTTTGCCGTTTATCCTTAGTTCGTCCGGTCTGAAAACCGGTAGCAGCCCGTGCGAAACGCCCATCGAGGTGTAAGGCACGAGTCGAAAACGGTTCTTCAGTTTTTCATTTTCAGACACCACTGTAAGAAAATCTGCGGCTCCTCCAGGCATTTTACCTTCAATTTCAGGCAGCAGCGCCGTCAGCGCCTCTATCTGCACCACTAAAACCGGCAGTCCGCTAAGAGGATCGAAAAGCTCGTTTCCCGTGTCCTTAAGTACCTTCACCGTTGACCTTTTTTCACACAGAACTATCTCCGCTGTCATAAGCTCACGCTGTCTGCGCCTTGAAAGCCGGCGGAAAACAAAGGTGAGGCAAAGGTAACAGGCGGCGAAGGAGAGAATCAGCACGCGCATAGAGGTATTTATGTACAGCCCGTCGCCGATGCTTGCACCCGCAAGCATTGAGGCGGCGAAAACAGCTCCGCCGAAGGCAGCCGAAACGCACATGAACGCGAGAAAGGGGCGAAGGAGCCGCTTCGCGTTTCCGAAGGAAATCAGCGCCATAAGCAGGCCAAGGCAGAGCTTCATTGGTATAGTTGCAAGGAAGGCGAAGGCGGGCAGCAGTGTCAGCACACTGTAAAGAGCGCCGAGCGCCGCGCCGACCCCAAAGCGTCCCCGCTTCAGCGGCAGAGAGCAGAGCTTTGCCGTGGCGAGTAAAATGAAATAGTTAATGACGAGATTCAACAGGAACATATCGTCCACATATATGGTCTTCATGTTTACAGTATATTTGAACAAGCCTGAAAAAGACGTTGCTTTGGGTCGCAAATAAAAAATCTCCGTATGGACTTGCACAAAATCCATACGGAGAATTAGTTAACATAACACTAGATGTGCCAGATGTTTTTCGAATACTCCGCAACTGCGCGGTCGGCGGCGAATATACCACTGCGCGCAATGTTTCTAAGCGATAAAAGAGAACGTTTTTCGGTGTCGCACATGAGCGAATACAACTTGTTATGGCAGTTTACATAAGAATCATAATCTGCCAACAGCATATATTCGTCTCCGCCGTAGACAAGGCGGGACACCAGGTCCGAATAGCTTTCCTTATCTCTGAAGCCCATGCTGAATTTGTTGAGCACCTTTCTGATGCTGTCGTTTTTGTTGTAGATGTCCAGCGGGTTGTAGCCCTTCGCCTTTAGCTCGACAACCTCGTTTGCGCGCAGACCGAAAAGGAACATGTTTTCATCACCGAGACGCTCGAACATCTCGACGTTTGCTCCGTCCAGAGTGCCGATTGTTATTGCCCCGTTCATCATAAGCTTCATGTTGCCGGTGCCGGACGCTTCCTTTCCCGCTGTGGAAATCTGTTCGGAAACCTGAGCCGCCGGCATGAGTTTTTCCGCAACCGAAACGCGGTAGTTCTCCAAAAAAACCACCTGAAGTTTGCCCTGACAAAGAGGGTCGTTGTTGATGTCGTCCGCGATGGAGCAGATGAGGCTGATAATGCGCTTTGCAACCTTATAGCTGCTGGCGGCTTTCGCGCCGAAGATAAAGCAGCGCGGCGGAAATTCGGCATCGGGGTTTTCGTGGATACGCTGCTGAAGCGTGGTTATCAGCATTGCGCAGAGGAGCTGGCGCTTATACTCGTGCAGACGCTTAACCTGAACGTCAAATATGGCATCGACATTCATGTCAAATCCGGAGCTGCTTCGGACGTATTCGGCGAGCCTGCGCTTGTTGTTGTTCTTTATTTCTTCCAGCCTCGCAAGGACATTGCTGTCTGTATCAAAACGCTCAAGACCCGCCAACTGCCCGGGCTTTGTGAGATAGTCATCGCTGCCCAGAAGCTCGCAGATCAGCTTGTGCAGCTCGGGGTTGATCTGCGCAAGCCAGCGGCGATGGTCTATGCCGTTGGTCACGTTGCAGAACATATCAGGCTTTTTCGAGTAGATATCGCGGAACAAATCGTTCTTCAATATGTCGCTGTGCAGACCTGAAACTCCGTTGACCTTGAAGCAAACCGCCAAACAGATGTTTGCCATATGCACCTTGCCGCCCTCAATAATGAGATTTCGCAATATGGCCTCGTCATTGTCAGGGAAGTTAGAAACCAGATATCGTCTGTGGCGGCTGTCCAGCTCCCGGATTATCTGCCAGATACGAGGAAGCTGCGACTGGATTATTTCCTGAGGCCAGCATTCGAGAGCCTCGGACATAACGGTGTGGTTTGTGTAGGCAACGCAGCTTGAAACTATAGAAAGCGCCTCATCCCAGCCAAGACCGTCCACATCCATAAAAATGCGCATGAGTTCAGGGATTATCATGGTCGGGTGCGTATCGTTTATCTGAAAAACGTGGTGTTCGGCAAAGTTTTTCACGCTGCCGTATTTTTTTCGGTGTTTATTTACAACCGTTTGCGCCGTGGCGGAAATGAAGAAATACTGCTGCTGAATCCTCAGAATTTTGCCTTCAATATGCTCGTCAGAGGGGTACAGGACCTTGGTTATTACCTCAGCCATTGTTCGCTGTTCCATCGACTTGACGTACTCGCCGCCGGAAAACAGCTTCATATCAATGGAATGGGGGGAACGGGCCTCCCAAAGGCGCAGCGTGTTCACCCTGTCGGTGTTGAAGCCTGTTATGAGCATATCCCGGGGAACCGCGAGAATAGAGGTGTAGTCTTTTATCTCAGTGGTGCACTTGCCGCTGTAATCCCAGTTTTCCTCGACCCTGCCGCCAAAGCGGACCTCTACGCAGTCGTCATAGCCGGGAACGAGCCAGCTGTCGGCCGAGATTGCCCAGTTGTCAGAACGTTCAAGCTGGCGGCCGCCGCGAATCTCCTGCTTGAACATGCCCAGCTCGTAGCAGAGTGAATATCCGGTGGCGGGCAGGTCAAGACTTGCCATGCTGTCCATATAGCAGGCAGCAAGCCGTCCTAAACCGCCGTTGCCGAGCCCGGCGTCCGGCTCTGCCTCGAAAATATCCGCAGGCTCGAAGCCCATTTCACGAAGCGCGCTTTCAAGTTCATCGGCGATGCCAAGGTTGAAAGCGTTTTTTGACAGAGAGCGTCCCATGAGAAATTCCATCGACAGGTAGTGCAGCTCACGCTCGTGAGGCATGGTGTTTTTAACTCTTTTTCGGGCAGCCATCTCACGCAGCAGGATGGCGCAGGCACTGAAAATTTCCTCCGATGTCGCATCCTGCGGGCTGATGCCGAAGTGTGAGGCGAGTTTATCCTCAATTTTTTCTTTTAAGTCGGATTTGTTGACAATATTCATTTCATATCCTTTCCACGGAAACGCGGGGTTTATTTTTGCGCCAGTTCATATATTTCTATGTATTTGCCGGCGGAGGCGCCCCAGGAGAAATCCTCTGCCAAATCGCGGCGTATCAGCTTTTTCCAATCATCTTGATTTTGCCAGACAGACAGAGCGTAATCAATTGCGCCCAGCATACCATAGGCAGAATATTCATAAAAGCGGAAGCCGTTGGATTTATCTTCGCCGTAGGGCCGGACGGTGTCCTTCAGGCCGCCGACTGCACGGACAATGGGAATCGTGCCATAGCGCATGGCTATCATTTGAGACAGGCCGCATGGCTCGCTGCGGGAAGGCATCAGCAGCATATCCGCACCGGCATAAATCATCATTGCGCGCTTTTCGTCGTACATGATATTTGCAGACATTTTGCCTTTATGGCGGTTCTCGCCATCGGCAAATATGCCTTCAAAATATTTGTCGCCGGTTCCCAGAATGACCAGCCTTGCGCCCCGCGCAAGGATTTCCTCCATTGACTGAGCTACCAGGTCAAAGCCCTTATGTCCTACCAGCCGCGATATGCAGGCAATTATCGGGCCTTCGTCGTTCTCGTCCATGCCCAGCTCGCGGCAGAGCTCCTGCTTGCAAACCTGCTTGCCTGCCAAGCTGCGCGGACCAAACTTCATGGGAATCATCTTATCGGTTTTCGGGTTGTAACGGACAGTGTCCAGTCCGTTGACTATCCCGCTGAATTTGTACGCATTGTCCTCAATCACACGGCTGAGCCCGTGGGCGTAGAACGGGTCGCACAGCTCCTCGGCATAGCTCGGGCTAACGGTATTGACCCTGTCAGACTTGTAAATCGCGCCCTTCATAAGATTGACGTCGTTGTCGAAACGAAGAATCCCGCTTTCGAACAGCTCGCGCGGCAGCCCGAAAACATCGCTTGCAGTGTGCTGACCAAAGCGCCCCTGGTATTCTATGTTATGGATAGTAAAAACGGTGCGTATTGAGCGCAGCCGCTCATCCTGCCCGCAGCTCAGATAGATGGGCAGAAGCGCGGTTTGCCAGTCATTGCAGTTTATCACATCGGGCATCCAGCCGAGCAGGGGGATAACGCCGAGAACCGCCTTTGAGAAAAAAGCGAACCGCTCACCGTCGTCCATATCTCCGTAAACCGACTCGCGCATGAAGTAGTATTCGTTATCAAGAAAATAATAGATAACGCCGTCGTGCTCGAGCGTGAAAACGCCGCAGTACAGATGCCGCCACGCCAGGTCAATGTATGTGTAAAACAGAAATTCCATTTTGTCACGCCAGGTATCCGGAATTCTGGCATATAGCGGCAGGACAACCCTTGCATCGTGACCTTTTTCGCACAGAGCCTTAGGCAGCGAGCCCGCAACATCGGCAAGTCCTCCGGTTTTGATGAAGGGCGCGGCCTCGCTGACCGCATAGAGAATGTTCATAAGCACCTCGCTAGTTCTTCGTTATAGTCAATCAAATAATCATATCCTTTGCAACTGTTATCGGCAGCAGCTCGTTTCCGATGAGGACAACATCCTTGCTGAAAACAGCGTTTTTATCTGTGATAACACAGTTCAGATTCGCGCCCTCGCCCACAATCGTATCCTGAAAGATAATGCAGTTTTTCAGTTTGGCGCCCTTGTGCACCCTAACACCGCGGAAGAGTATGCAGTTTTCCAGCTCTCCGTCAACAAAACAGCCGTCAGCGATCAGGGAATTCTTCACAAGCGCGTCATTGGAATAGTATGTGGAAATTGAGCTTCTGCCCTTAGTGTAGATGGGTCTGTCCTCAGGGAAAAGGTCCTTCCTCTTGTCCGGGCTGAGCATGTCCAGATTTGCATTGAAGTATTCAACTATGGAGCTTATCCGAGAAACGTAGCCCTCATGGATATACAGCCCGACCTTGCCGCCCTTGCGGATATAGCGGGTCAGGGCGTCACGATGAAAATGCAGCCGACCGTTGGCGTTGCTCCAGTCAATTAGTTCAAGAAGAAGCTCTTTCTTGATTATGTAAACCTCGGTTGAACGCAGTCCGTCATTAGTATTACTGCGGCGAAGCAGCATTTTTTTGGAGAAATCCGGTGATTCCTTGTCTGGAACAAAGTGGATGCTGTCGTTATCGATTGCCTTGTCGTCGCAGACGGCGGTAATCTCCGCGCCGCTGGAGATATGTTGCTCGTACACCTTTTTCAGGTCAAGGTTTATTGCCAGATCGCCCCTGAAAAGAACTATGTCGTCCTGCTTGATTTTGCGGATATATGTGCGCATGGCGGCAAGTGCTTCCATACAACCGCGATATTCTCCCTTGTCGCTGTCGTGCATTCCGTAGGGTGGCATGAGGCTTAGACCGGCGCCGTTGCGGCTCAGATCCCATTCCTTGCCGCCCTGAAGATGGTCGAGCAGGGATTGATAGTTCTTTTGCATCACAACACCGACATCATTGATTCCGGCGTTTGTCATGCTCGAGAGGGCAAAGTCGATTAGTCTGTATCTTGAGCAGAAGGGAAGTGATGCGCCTGTGCGGTGGATGACCAGTTCATTGAGTGCTGCGTATGAGTGATAGGCATAGACTATTCCGTGAAGGTTAATCATTTTGTTACCTCCTTATCAGCATAAACCATAGCTCCGGCTTTGATTGTTTCTCCGTCTGCAATAACGCTGTCCGGGCCGCAGGTGGTAATCACGCGGGTTTCACCCTTCCCGGGTGAAGAGCCTACCTTAGCTTTGGCGCCGATAACCGCGTTTTCGCCAATGATGGCGTATTCAACAACAGCGCCCTTTCCAATGCGGCAGCCCGGCATCAGAACGCTGTGGCTGACTTTTGCGCCTTCGCCCACGATTACGCTGCTGCTCAAAACCGAGCTGTCAACGCTTCCGCTTATTTCACAGCCCTCGGTGATTATGCTGCCTTTGACCTTTGCCTTGCTGTCAATGAATTGGGGTGGTTTTTTAGGGCTGCGGCTGCGGACAGGCCAGCGAAGGTTGAATGTGCCCACCTGCTCGATGTTGAGCATGTCCATGTTTGCGTCCCACAGACTGTCGATGGTGCCAACATCCCTCCAATAGCTGTCAAAGCGGTATGGCCAGAGTTTTCTTCCGCGCTTTAGCATTGTGGGAATTATGTTTTTACCGAAATCCTTCTGCGATTTGGGGTCCGCCTCGTCATCAATCAGGGACTGACGCAGCTTTGCCCAGGTGAAAATGTAGATGCCCATGGAGGCCAAATCGCTCTCAGGCTTCTTGGGTTTTTCTGAAAATTTGCAGATGAAACCGTCCTCGCCTGTGTCCATGATGCCGAAGCGTGAGGCCTCCTCTATCGGCACTCGGATTACGGCAATTGTGCAGTCGGCGCCGCTTTCCTTGTGCTGCTTCAACATGTCGGAATAGTCCATCTTGTAGATATGGTCGCCGCTTAAAATTAACACATATTCAGGATCCCACATGTCAACGAAATCAATATTCTGGTAAATCGCGTTTGCGGTACCGGAGAACCACTCGCCTTTTTCACCGGCGCTCTGATATGGAGGCAGGATGTAGACCCCACCCTTTTGCAGGTCGAGATCCCAGGGCTGTCCGCTGCCTATGTAGCTGTTGAGCTGGAGCGGTTGATACTGGGTGAGAACACCAACAACGTCTATACCGGAGTTGGAACAGTTGCTCAGCGGAAAGTCGATTATGCGATATTTCCCGCCAAATGGCATTATGGGTTTTGCAGCTTTACCGGTGAGGGCATAGAGCCTGGAGCCTTGACCACCTGCCAGAAGCATGGCGACGCACTCTTTTTTCATAATTACCTCCATATGCACATTAATTTACGTTGTCTGCTGTGTAGATTTACCGCTTTACGCCCGGGTTCAGGAAAGTGGGTGAGATCCTTTGATTCTGCGCAAGAACAATGCGGTGAGCGGAGGGATGTTCATTACAATTGATTGCTTTCTTCCGTGATGCGGGACGTGCTCTACTTCAAAGCCCTCTCCGGACTCCATCGTGCCGCTGCCGCCAAAGCCGGCGGAATCGGTTGACATAACAACTTCATATCTTCCCGGGCCGGTAACGCCTAGACGGAAATTCTCGGCAGTAATTCCTGAAAAGTTGCACACGAACAGAAGCTGCCGTCCGGTCTGGTCGCGCCGGACGAAAGAGATGATGTTGCGCTCGTATTCATCGGAACAAATCCATTGGAAGCCTTCCGCGTCAAAATCGATATTCCACAAGGCGCGGCTTGTTTTGTAAAACTCGTTCACCTGCCTGAAATATTCATGCAAAGCGAGATTTTCCGGCTGCGTCAAATTCTGCCATGGCAGCTGTCCGGCGAAATTCCACTCGCTTTCCTGACCGAGCTCCGCGCCCATAAACAGCAGCTTTTTTCCCGGGTGTGCCAGCATATACGCCCAAAAAGCGCGGACGCTCGCCAGTTTTTGTTCACGGTTTCCGGGTGGTTTTCCGTAGAGAGAGCCCTTCATGTGAACCACCTCGTCGTGCGACAGTGGCAGAACATAGTTCTCAGAAAAAGCGTAGACTAGCGAAAATGTAAGGTCGTTGTGGCAGCCTGAACGGAAATACGGGTCAGTTTTCAAATAGCGCAGGGAGTCGTTCATCCAGCCCATGTTCCACTTCAGGTTGAAGCCCAGACCGCCCGCATAGGCGGGGGCCGTGACCAATGGCCAGGCGGTTGATTCCTCGGCAATCATCAGAATACTGTCGTCAAAATCGAAACAGTGCTTGTTCAGCTCTCGCAGAAAGTCAACAGCTTCAAGATTTTCGTTTCCGCCGTATTTGTTCCGCCGCCATTTTGAGCCGCGCCGGTCATAGTCTAAGTAGAGCATAGAGGCAACCGCGTCAACGCGCAGTCCGTCGATGTGGTATTTTTCCAGCCAGAACAGGGCGGAGGAAATAAGAAAGCTGCGCACGCCGCCCTTTGAGTAGTCAAAAATTCTTGTTCCCCAACTCGGATGCTCCGCCATAACCGGGTCGCTGTGCTCGTACAGGCGTGTACCGTCAAATTCGACAAGTCCGTGCGGATCCTTTGGAAAGTGAGCGGGAACCCAGTCCATGATCACGCCGATTCCCGCCCTGTGGCAGGAGTCGATCAGATACATCAGATCGTGCGCCGTACCGTATCGCGAGGTCGCCGCGAAATACCCGGTGCACTGGTAGCCCCAAGAGGCATCATAGGGATATTCGGTCAGCGGCATGAACTCGATGTGAGTAAAACCCATGTCGCTGACATAAGGGATCAGCTTGTCCGCTGCTTCACGATAGCTCATAAATTCGCCGTTTTCGTCCAGCATCCATGAGCCGAGATGCACTTCGTAAATATTCATCGGACTGTCGTAAACTCTGTGCTTCCTGCGGTCTGCCAGCCATTTGTCGTCAGACCATTCATAGCCTGAAATATCGCAGATGCGCGTCGCGGTGGAGGGACGCCGCTCCGCGTACAGCGCGTAGGGGTCGGCCTTCCAGAGCGTTTGACCGTCCTGAGCAGTGATTACGTATTTATATGTTTGGTTTATTACCGCGCCCTTAATTTCCAGCTCCCAAATACCGGAATCGAGGTGCTTCATATTATCCGCGTCACGGCTCCAGCCGTTGAAATCGCCTGAGACGCAAACGTTTACGGCGTTCGGCGCCCAAACACGGAAAACAACTCCGTTTGCGGTAGGGTGTGAACCCAAAACCTCGTCAGCGCGGGAGTGGCGGCCGGAGAGGAAAGCCTCGGCAAAATTTTTAATTTCCCTTGCGGTCATACACGTGGCCCATCCTTTTTCGGCAAAAATAAAACAGCAAAAACAGAGAAAACAGCGGGAAAGATGCTCCCGCTGTCAGTTGAACTTATTCATAGCGCGGTCAGCACCCTCGCCAATAAGACAGCAGACAGCATCTGCCGCAGAGCTGCAGGTTTCAGCGATCAGCTCAGCGTCTTTACCGCGAAACTCGCCCAAAACCCAATCAACCATAGGGTTTTCTGATTCGCCACGGTTGGGCGCGCCGACACCGATTTTGATGCGGGGGAAATCCTCGGTTCCCAGAGCGGAGATAATGCTTTTCAATCCGTTGTGACCGCCGCTGGAGCCCTTTGTCTTAATTCGCAGTTTTCCCAGCGGCAGGTCAACATCGTCGCAGACCACAATAATATGGTCTGCCGGAATTTTGTAGTATGCTTGAGCCGGGGCCACGCAGTTGCCGGAGAGGTTCATGTAGGTTTGCGGTTTTAGGAGAAGAACCTTCTGCCCGCTGATATCGGCAACAGCCGAAAGGGCGTTGAAGCGGATACGTGAAAGCCGTATCCCAAGGCGTTTTTCAATTATGTCTGCGGTCATAAAGCCCACATTGTGGCGGGTCTTGGAATACTTGTCTCCTGGGTTTCCGAGAAGGACAACTACCCAAGTGACGCCGCTGCTTTTTTTATTGAAAAACATATGTCTTAGGTATCCTTTCGGCACGAAGTAAACTGCAAAAGGTGCTAAAACCGGCTTGAGTCAGATGGAGTTACTGTCTGCGCCAAACGTGAAAAGTATAGCACAAGCCGGAAATGATTTTAGTCGAATAGTGAGGAGATAGAAACTTCTTCATAAATTCTGGTGATTGCTTCTGCAAACAGGCTGTCAACCGAGAGGTATTTGATCTTCTGGCTGCCCTTGTCCTTCGGTGGAGGAACAGTGTCAAGAAGCACAAGCTCTTTGATATAGCTCTCATCAATGCGGTCTATCGCGGGGCCGGAAAGAACGCCGTGGGTCGCGCAGGCATAAACGCTTTTGGCGCCGCCAATATCGACCAGGGCTTTTGCCGCTCCGCAAAGGCTTCCGGCGGTGTCTACCATGTCATCGAGCAGGATAACGTTTTTGCCTTTAACATTACCGATGATGTTCATAACTTCGGAGCTGTTGGCCTTTTCACGTCGCTTGTCAACAATGGCCAGACTCATATCCATCTTATGTGAAAACTTTCTCGCACGCGCCACGCTGCCTACATCAGGAGAAACGATAACGGTGTTTTCGCGGTTCTTGAATTTTTTCTTGTAGTATTTGGCGAAGATCGGGCCGCCCATCATGTTGTCAACAGGGATATCGAAAAATCCCTGAATCTGTGAGGCGTGCAGGTCCATTGTAAGAACTCTGTCGGCACCTGCCTCGGTTATAAGGTTTGCCACAAGTTTAGCGGAGATAGGGTCGCGGCTTTTTGCCTTGCGGTCCTGCCTGCCGTATCCGAAATAAGGAATGACGGCGGTGATTCTTCCTGCAGAGGCGCGGCGCATCGCATCAATCATAATCAGCAGCTCCATAAGGTTGTTGTTTACAGGGCTGCAGGTTGACTGAACAATAAAAACGTCGGAGCCACGGACGGCTTCGTTGATGGAGATGGATATTTCACCGTCTGAAAACGCGGTTGCAACTGAGTCTCCAAGGGGGAGCTTGAGCTTTTTGCAAATGCTTTCTGCAAGCGCTTTGTTGGAGTTACCGGCAAATACCTTAACATCCTTGCCATGAGCTATCAATTTTATCTACCTCTCTCTATCTGTTGTTTGAGGTGCAAACCACCTCTGTAATATGTCATTATCATTATAACAAACTTTAGAAGTAAAGGAAAGGGGATATTTAATTTTTACCTGTATTTTCCTCTTTTTTGAAAAATATTTACAACGCAGTCAAACTTGTATATACTATATTTTAATGCAAAATTGCTACAGTCAGTAGTCTAGGAGAAATTACAATGCTGGAATTTGAAGAATATAAGGTGAAGCTTAACGCGCTCAGGCCGGATCTTGACAATCTCGGGATTGCCCTTAAGCTGGATGATGCCGAGAAAGAGATCGCGCAAGGGGAAGCAGAAACCGAAGCTGCCGGTTTTTGGGATGACAGAGAAAACTCCCAAAAAGTTCTCAAACGCATAAAGCAGCTCAAAAGCAAGCGCGAAGCGTATAAAAAGCTCAGAGACGCGTATGACGATTTATATACTATCTGTGAGATGGCTCTAGAAGAAAATGATGAGAGTATGCTCGATGAGCTTGTGAGCGGATATAATGCTTTTTCAAAGAAGCTGGAGGAGGCAAGGCTCGCAACCCTCCTCTCCGGTGACTACGACTCATGCGGCGCAATCATGTCCTTCCATGCAGGAGCGGGCGGAACCGAGGCGCAGGACTGGGCGTCCATGCTCTACCGCATGTACATCCGCTGGGCCGAGCGCCACGGTTTTTCATGGAAGACCTTGGACTATCTCGACGGCGAAGAGGCGGGGCTGAAAAGTGCCACCATTGCAATCGACGGAGAAAATGCCTACGGTTTTCTGAAGAGCGAAAACGGCATTCACCGTCTGGTTCGCATATCGCCTTTTGACTCGTCAGGACGGCGGCACACGAGTTTTGCGGCAATTGAGGTTATGCCCCAGATAACAGACGACAATGAGATCGAAATCCGCGCGGAGGATTTGAAAGTGGACACCTACCGTTCCTCCGGAGCGGGCGGTCAGCACGTCAACAAAACCGAGAGCGCGATACGCATTACGCATATTCCCTCCGGCATTGTCGTTGCCTGCCAGACCGAGCGCAGCCAGCATCAGAACAGAGAGTACGCTATGCAGATGCTCCGTGCCCGCCTTGCGGAGATCAAGGAACGAGAGCATCTTGAAAAAGTTGAAGACATCAAGGGAGTTCAAATGAAAATAGAGTGGGGCAGTCAGATTCGCTCCTATGTTTTCATGCCTTATACGCTTGCAAAAGACCACAGAACAAACTTTGAAAACGGAAATATCAGCGCGGTAATGGACGGCGACCTGGACGGTTTTATCAACGCTTTCCTCGCCATGAACGCGGGAAAATAATTTCGGGGGAAACCATGCTTATTCTTGCGATTGAAAGCACCTGTGACGAAACCGCCGTTGCCCTTGTGGAGGACGGACGCAGGGTGCTAACAGACCAAATATTTTCTCAGGCGGCGCTCCACGCCGTCTACGGCGGAGTCGTGCCCGAAATTGCTTCGCGTTCACACGTTGAGGTCATAGCGCAGCTTGCGGAGAACGCATTGAAAACTGCGAATGTGACCCGCAAGGATGTTGACGCCGTTGCGGTTTCATACGCTCCTGGGCTGATCGGGGCTGTGCTTGTGGGCGTTAGCTTTGCAAAATCCGTTGCGCTTGCGCTAAACGTACCGCTTATTCCCGTGCATCATATCAGGGGGCATATCGCCGCCAACTATCTGGCGTTTCCGGAGCTTGAGCCGCCCTTCCTGTGTCTGGCGATTTCCGGGGGAAACACGCTGCTCGCGGATGTGCGCGGCTACACGGATATGCGAGTTATCGGCTCGACCCGCGACGATGCGGCAGGGGAGTGCTTTGACAAAACTGCCAGGGTTCTTGGCTTGCCCTATCCCGGAGGAAAGCCGGTGGACGAGCTGTCACAGGGCGGAGATGATATGAAGTATGCCCTGCCAAGGGCAAATATTGACGGGCATCCCTACGACATGAGTTTTTCAGGGCTTAAAACCGCTGTTGTCAACATAGTTCACAATGCCGAACAAAAGGGCGAGAAACTCGATGCGGCCTCTCTCTGTGCCTCTTTCTCCAAAGCTGTGAGCGACAGTCTGGTTCCCAGAACCATGGCTCTTGCCGCGGAATTGGGCTACAGCAAAATCGCCGTTGCGGGCGGTGTTGCAGCAAACTCGCGCATCCGCGCCGATTTCAAAGCCGCTGCGGAGAGCGCGAAGGTACAGCTATTTATACCGCCGCTTTCATTATGCGGAGACAATGCCGCGATGATCGGCTGTCAGGCTTATTATGAGCATCTTGCCGGCACCAGCGCGGGCAGCGACCTCAACGGCTATGCCAATATGGAGATTTAGGCCATGAGAATAGAAGTGATTACAAATTCGCCGGAGGAGACCGAGTCCGTGGGAGCAACGCTTGCGAAGAATCTCACATCGGGCGCGGTCGTTGCCATGTTTGGTGATCTTGGCGCTGGAAAAACCGCTTTTGTCCGCGGAATGGCGGCGGGGCTTAGTTCGCCCTCTCGCGTTACAAGCCCGACTTTCACAATAGTCAACGAGTACGAGGGCAGATTGCCCCTGTTTCATTTTGATATGTACCGTCTGGCATCGTCGGACGAGCTCTTCGACATCGGCTGGGAGGACTACCTTGCCAGAGATGGCATCTGCGTTGTTGAGTGGAGCGAAAATGTACCCGGGGCTTTCGATGGCACAGAAATGCGCGTCTCCATCGAAAAACTCACGGATACACAGCGAAAAATCATAATAGAGGGGGACGAATGATGCTGACTCTTGCCTTTGAATCAAGCGCAAAGACGGCCTCGGTCGCCCTGTTTGATGACAACGGACTTCTTGCGCAGTATTTTCAGAACAGCGGGCTGACGCATAGCCGTACCCTGCTGCCAATGGCGGAGGATTTACTGAAAAATCAGGGCCTCGCCGCTGCAGACATTGACCTTTTTGCGGTCTCGCACGGACCCGGCTCATTCACAGGTGTGCGTATAGGGGTTTCCACAGTGAAGGGTCTGGCGTGGGCAGCGGAAAAACCGGTGTGTGGCGTTTCAACACTGGAAGCAATGGCGTACAACGCACAGGCTGAGGCCGACTGCCTTATTTGCTGCGCGATGGATGCGAGAAGAAATCAGTTTTACAACGCGTTGTTTGAAATATCCGACGGCAGTCCTGTCAGATTATGCGAGGATAGAGCGATCTCGGCGGATGAGCTTGCTGCGGAGCTGAAAAAATGTAAAAAAAGAGTATTTGTTGTTGGAGACGGCGCGGTATTGTGTTATAATGCACTGGAAAAAGAATGCGATGATGTAGTCCTTGCGCCAGAACCCCTGCGCTATCAAACTGCCTGGGGAGTTGCAATGGCGGCAAAGGGCAAAGACTCAATTTCTGCTGCCGACCTGCTTCCGGTCTATCTGCGCCTGAGCCAGGCGGAGAGAGAGCGGCAGGAGAGGGTATTCTGACGATTTGGATAGAAGCACGGCCCAATAGAAATAAAAAGGAACTTAAGGGAGAAATAGTATGAGCAAAGTAACAGTATTTGAGCATCCGCTGATCCAGCATAAGCTGTCAATTATGCGTGATAAGAACACGAGTTCAAAAGAATTCCGCGAGCTGGTATCCGAGGTTGCCGGTCTTATGTGCTACGAAGTGACTCGCGACCTGCCGCTTGAGGATATTACCGTTGAAACGCCTGTTTCTCCGGCAAAATGCAGGCGTATAGCAGGAAAAAAGCTGGCGGTTGTTCCGATTCTCCGCGCGGGACTTGGCATGGTTGACGGAATGCTCAACATGATTCCCAGCGCAAAGGTCGGCCACATCGGTCTTTACCGTGACCCCGAAACTATGCTCCCTGTAAAATACTACTGCAAGATGCCCAAGGACATTGCAGACCGCGATGTTATCATCGTTGACCCGATGCTCGCCACAGGCGGAAGCGCAACAGCGGCGATAGATTTCATGAAGGAATACGGCTGCAGAAGCATCAAGCTCATGTGCATCATCGGTGCGCCGGAGGGCGTAAAAAAGGTCCAGGACGACCACCCGGATGTAGATATTTATGTTGCGGCGCTGGATGAAAAGCTCAACGACCACTGCTATATCGTCCCCGGTCTCGGCGACGCGGGTGATCGGATTTTTGGTACTAAATAGTTACTACATTGATCTAAACGTCTTACGTCCCCGCGTTGGGGCATCTTTGTTCTTTTGTTTAGCACACTTTTCAATTTCTGATTACTAAATATCATTTCTCCTGCTACCCGCAGGGGGCAATCCGTTTTTAATTATTTTGCGCTTCCCGCGCAGGGCAAGAGAGGGCCTTTCTTTTCAAAAAAGAAAGGCCCTCTCTTGACTCTCCCAAAGAAAAAATACGCATCGCAATAAATGCAAGCTGTTCGTCCGCTCGCTAACTGCTTTCCGTGCCTCAGGGCAGGCAACCACTGCGCCACAGAATCGCTCGCTGCTTTGCAGATGGAGCGGGCATTGCACCAAGCATTACTTCCGTTTGTACAATTGTGGAGCGTGTGAGCAGATTGAAACTGAATGCTGCTCTAGCAAGAACTTTAATGTTCGATAAGCAACAAAGCGTTTTTTCTCTTTCGAATTGTTAAAACGGTTTCTCTTTTTTCGCAACAAAAAGAGAAATGGTTTTGACGCGGAACGGCAGGGCACACTGTGCCCTGCCGCCTGTCCCAACGTTTGACGTTGAAATAATGAAATATAATCAGAAAATTGAAAAAGCGACGACGAGTCCGCAGAAGACTATGGAAACCGTGGACACAAGCTTAATAAGTATGTTCAGGCTGGGCCCTGCCGTATCCTTAAACGGATCGCCGACAGTGTCGCCGATTACGGCCGCCTTGTGAGCCTCGCTGCCCTTGCCGCCGTGATTTCCTGCCTCAATATACTTCTTCGCGTTATCCCAGGCGCCGCCTGAGTTGGCCATAAAGATCGCAACTGCAAAGCCGACAACGGTTGTTCCGCCGAGCAGACCGACAACGGCCTCAACACCGAGGAGGAGTCCTGTTACGATCGGAACTATCACTGCCAGCAGGGAGGGGAAGATCATTTCCTTCAGAGCGCCGCGCGTACAAAGGTCAACACAGGTTTCATATTCCGGCTCTGTTTCGCCGGTCATAATCCCCTTTATCTCGCGGAACTGTCGGCGAACCTCAACAACGATGTTCTGAGCGGCGCGCTGAACAGCGCTCATGGTCAATGCCGAGAAAACAAACACCAGCATAGCACCGATGAAAAGGCCGGTCAAAACTGCGGGATTGGTGATCGAAAGGTCAATTTTTACAACGCCCAGCTTATCCTTTGCAACGTCAACATAGGAGACGAGCAGAGCAAGAGCGGTCAGCGCGGCAGAACCGATCGCAAAGCCCTTGCCGGTTGCGGCGGTTGTGTTGCCAAGACTGTCAAGCGCATCTGTGCGCTCGCGGACTTCTTCGCTGAGTCCGGACATCTGAGCAATACCTCCGGCGTTGTCCGCAACAGGACCGTAGGCATCAGTTGCGAGAGTGATACCAAGTGTCGAGAGCATTCCGATAGCTGCAATACCTATGCCGTAAAGCCCGTTATTAAAGCAGACCTCATAGTTGCCGGAGTTTGTGTTCAGTGTGCCGCCGGCGGCAATGAAGCTGACGATAACGGCAATGGCAATAATGATGATAGGTGCTGCAGTGGAGAGCATTCCGAGAGAAACGCCGCCGATGATAGTTGTTGCCGGGCCGGTTTTTGTAGCCGCAGAAAGCTCTTCTGTCGGTTTGTAAGTTTCAGAGGTGTAATACTCAGTGATATAGCCGATCGCGCAGCCGGCAATAAGACCGCAAAAGATTGCGATCAGGATGCCCCACCAGTTTGCGCCGTCAACATCCTTCATTATGTAATATGTAAGCGGCACACAGGCAACGGCGGCCAGTCCCGCCGCGATATATGTTCCGGTACGCAGTGTTTTAAGAAGCGCACGCTGACTTGCCTTTTCGCCTGTGCGGATGAAGAAAGTTCCTATCAGAGAGCAGACAATACCGACAACCGCTATTGCAAGGGGCAGGAACATTCCGTTCCAGCCGTAGTTTGCAGATGCGCCGATTGCAAATGTCGCAAGGATTGAGCCGACATAGCTCTCGTAGAGGTCAGCGCCCATTCCCGCCACGTCACCAACATTGTCGCCAACGTTGTCTGCGATGGTTGCGGGGTTGCGGGGATCGTCCTCAGGGATTCCGGCCTCGACCTTTCCGACAAGGTCGGCGCCGACGTCTGCCGCCTTGGTGAAAATTCCGCCGCCTACACGTGCAAAGAGCGCGGCTGCGGAAGCGCCCATTCCAAACATAACCATTGTGGTGGCAATTTCATTTGCGCCGCAGCCAAAACCGTATTTCAGAACATGGAACCAAATTGTTACGTCCAAAACACCGAGGCCGACAACAGTAAAGCCCATAACAGAGCCGGAGGAAAATGCAACGTTTAGTCCGGTGTTGAGGCTTTGGCTCGCTGCGTTTGCGGTTCGGGCGTTAGCAGCGGTGGCTATTTTCATTCCGATAAAGCCCGCCAAACATGAATATATTCCTCCTGTAACAAAGGCAAAGGGGACAAATTTGGAGACCATTCCAAAGTAAGCCAGTACGCCGAGTACCACTGCCATTATAAGGAAGAATATTGCAACAGATCTGTATTGACGCTTAAGATAAGCGTTCGCACCACGACGTATAGCGGCGGCAATTTTCTGCATGGTCTCGTTTCCCTCAGAAAACTTCAAGACCTTGCGGCTCTGAAAAACGGCAAACAGCAGTGCAACAACAGCTCCTACTATGCCGATCCAGAAGAATTGTTCCATAGTTTCACTCCTCAAAGTTTTTTCCTCATTTTGTAAATATGGCCTCAAAAAACACATACTCACAAAGAATATTCTAAACTAAGTCAACAGAAAATTCAAATGTGGCTATCGACAATAAACTATACAAGAAACAAGACTACTTGCACAAAATGCACAGAAATTGGCATTTAATTTTGTACATATATGTGAAACGTCTGTAACAAGTAATATAACTTGAACGCCCAAATTGTTTATGATATACTATGTTCATTACACGGCACTGGGCGGATTCGTGGTACAGACCAGCGCTTATTGACCGGAGGTTTTGATGAAAGGAATTATTCTTGCCGCGGGGAAGGGAACACGTCTTTATCCGATCACACATTCGGTGTGCAAGCCGCTTCTTCCGGTCTATGACAAACCTATGATATATTACCCCCTGTCATTACTGCTTGTAATGGGAATTACTGAAATTCTTGTCATTGTTCCGCCGGATGAGCTGGAGCAGTTTGAGCGGCTTCTGGGCACGGGTGAGAGTTTCGGCGCGGAAATATCATACATAATCCAGTATGACAGGCGCGGGATTGCAGACGCGTTCATTCTCGGTGAGGATTTCATCGGAGGAGAGAGTGTATGCCTTGCGCTGGGGGATAATATTTTCTTCGGAGACGGTCTTGAAAAAAAGCTAATCGAAGCGAAGAACGGCACGACCTCTGCTACTGTTTTCGGCTGCTTTATGGACGATCCGAGGCCTTTCGGTGTGGTGGAGTTTACAGATGACAACAGAGTTAAGAGCATCGAAGAGAAGCCGGAGCACCCGAAGTCAAACTACATTGTTCCGGGACTTTATTTTTACGACAACCGCGTTGTTGAAATTGCAAAAAGCATTGTTCCGTCCTCGCGGGGTGAGTTGGAGATTACTGCGGTTAACAATGCCTATCTTGCGCTGGACGAGCTTAAGGTAGTGGTTTTGGACAAGAATATCACCTGGTTTGATACCGGAAATTCAGATACACTTCTCGCCGCTGCCTGCGCGATCAAGGAGTACAGAGACCGCACGGGGAAGCATATCGGCTGCCTTGAAGAAGTTGCCTTTCACGCGGGGATTATAGACAAGCAGCAGCTAAGGCAGGCCGGAGAGCGGCTCAAGGTTTCCGACTACGGACAACACCTGCTTGAGCTGGCTATCGAGTAGCCTGAGAAAGGTGATCGAAATCCGTTTGGAATTACAGGCCAAAAAAGGACTGCGAATTATTAGTCCGCAGTCCTTTTTATTAGTTATACAGCTCAGTTTTGCCTGAAATGGTTTCGCTCACCGAATCTGTGATTGCATCAATAGCCCGCTTGGCGTCCCTGGCGCGGATTCCTTCGCAAATCTCATCCGTCCTGTAGCGCATAGTATCGTAACCATAAAGTCTGAAGTACTTTCCGAAAAGTGTTGAATTCGGGGCTTTAAAGGAATAGAATATCAGCGGCAACAAGGTGTTGCCGGAGAAGATACACAGCAGGTGATCAAATTCAAAAACAGCCGCAGCCGCCTGTTCGGGAGTTTCCGCAGCGTGGAGAGTCGCGGCGCAGCAAAAGAGTTGCTCAATTTCGCTTTCTTTAATCCGGTCGATACAGCGTGTTATCGCAAGAGGCATTAGCACTCGGCGGATTTCCAGAATCGAGCGGATGTCCACATCAGGGAGCATTCCGCCGTTATATTTCATGATTGAAACCAGGGTTTCAATCTTGCCATTCTTGCGGTAGTCGGCAACATATGTGCCGCTGCGAGGGATGATATCTAAAAAGCCTCTGTCTGCCATGTCGACTATGCCTGCGTTTACAACGCTGCGGCTAATCTGCATTGTTGCGGCGAGATCACGCTCGGAGGGGAGTTTTTCTCCTATCTGCAGCTTGCCGGATAAAATCATCGATTCAAGCTGTTCAATGAAAAGCTCCTTTAGGGTCGGAGCGGAGAGTTTTGAAAATTCCATTTTGAATCCTCCATAGTGTGGAATAGCCAGGTAAAACCCTTGAAAAAGGGGCGTTTCACCCGCGATGGAAAACGCCGGTCTATCCATATTTTAGATTATCAGAACGACAATTAAATGTCAATAATTCTGACGAGTTGAAACAGATGCGGTCAAAATTTATGAGAATACTTCAAAAACACTGGTATTTTAATCTGCTTGTGATATGATAACGAAAAAGCGGGCAAAAAGAATTTATTTCGGAGGCAACAAATGCGTATTGTTGTAGTAGGCAGCGGAAAAATCGGCAGGGCGATTACTGAACAATTAGCTGCGGAGGGACATGACGTAGTTATCATTGACAGCGATGAGGCATGTATTGACCAGGCGTCCAGCGGTCACGACATCATGGCCATACACGGCAATGGAGCACAGAGGGACGTCCAGATTGAAGCGGGAGTTCCGGATGCGGATATTCTTATAGCCGTGACAGACGGAGACGAGCTGAATCTTCTGTGCTGCCTGATTGCGAAGAAGCTTGGTGCAAAATGTACGATTGCTCGCGTACGCAATCCGGAATACAGTGATGAGCTGGCGCTTATCAGAGATGATCTGGGCCTGTCAATGGCTATCAACCCGGAATTTAACGCCGCGCTGGAGATTTTCTCTGTCCTGCGCTTTCCCGGTGTGCTCAATGTTGAAAAATTTGCAAAGGGCCGGGTTGAGATCGCGGAGTTCCGTCTGTCAAAGACCAGCCCAATTGTCAATTTGCCTCTGAGCGAAATAAATAAGCGTTTAAAGCTCCATGTTCTTATCTGTGCAGTCAGACGAGGAAACGAAACACATATCCCGAACGGAGAGTTCATCCTGTTGCCTGACGACCGCATCAGCTTTGTTGCTGTGCCTACTGAGACTGAGAGTTTCCTGCGCCAGTGCGGACTGCATGTTCGCACGGCAAGGAACGTAATAATCGTGGGAGCGGGAAGAATTTCCTATTATCTCACCCGCCTGTTGCGCACAATGGGTATCCACCCAACGATAATCGAAAAAGACATTGAAAAATGTCACCAGTTCAGCGAGGCTTTTCCGGATTGTCTTGTGCTCAATGGTGACGGGGCGGACAGGGAGCTCCTCGGTGAAGAGGGTATTAACAATTGCGACGCTTTCGTTGCCACAACGGGTACGGATGAGGTGAATATCCTCCTGTCAATGTACGCGACGGCGCGAAATGTTCCGAAGGTCGTAACAAAGGTAAGCCGCATTTCAATGGTCGAGCTTGTTGGCGATGACAACCTTGGCAGCATCATTTCACCGAAAGACATCACGGCAACTCAGGTGCTCAGCTACGTAAGAGCTATGGAAAACAGCGGCGCAAGTAATGTTGAAACTCTTTACCGAATAGTTGACGGCACGGTTGAGGCACTTGAATTCGTTGTTCGGGAGCAGGACGAGAAGCTCTTGAATGTTCCGCTCAGAACACTTAAGTTAAAAAACAATCTTCTTATATGCGCTATTATTCGTGAAGGAAAGGTTATTATCCCCAAAGGCGATGACTGCATAAAACAAAACGACAGGGTCATCGTTGTTACAACCAACCGGCGCCTGAACGATCTTCATAATATTTTTGACTGAGGCTTGAAACATGAACAAACGTATGGTTTTACACACGACCGGCCATTTACTTATGGCCGAGGCTCTGCTTTTGCTGCTGCCGGCCGGGGTGTCACTGTATTATGGAGAAGCCAGCTTTTCCTCGTTTCTTATTTCCGCGGGAATCTGCGCTGTGCTCGGAGTTCTTTTGAGGCTGATTAAGCCGTGGAGCAGAGATATTTATGCCCGCGAGGGTTTTGTGATCGTTGCCCTGTCCTGGGTGATGCTCAGCGCGTTTGGCGCGCTTCCTTTTGTTTTGAGCGGCGAAATCCCAAATTATATTGACGCCCTGTTTGAAACAGTTTCCGGTTTCACAACGACAGGCGCGTCAATTATACGTGATGTCGGCGTTGCCGGGAACGGTATACTGTTTTGGCGCAGCTTTACCCACTGGGTCGGCGGTATGGGTGTTCTTGTCTTTGTAATGGTTATTCTTCCCCTTGGGGGAGAGAGGTCGATGCACCTTGTCAGGGCAGAAGTGCCGGGTCCGACAGCGGGCAAACTTGTACCCAAAATGCGCCAGACGGCACGGATTCTCTACCTAATGTATGCGGGGCTCACACTGATAGAAGTCGTTCTTTTGTGCGCCGGCGGAATGAGCATTTTTGACAGTCTTATAACCTCCTTCGGTACTGCAGGTACCGGCGGTTTTTCCAATTACGCCAACAGTATCGGGCACTTCGACAGTGCATATATTCACTATGTTGTCGGCATATTTATGCTGCTTTTTGGACTTAACTTTAACCTTTATTACCTGATACTAATCAAAAAAGGAAAAGAGATTTTCAAGAATGAGGAGATGAAAACCTATTTCATCATCGTTGCGGTTGCAGTAATTGCGATTACTATAAACATTGCTTCAAGCTATGAGCACATTTCTACTGCCTTCCGGGATTCTTTTTTCCAGGTTTCTTCGATTATAACAACCACAGGCTTCGCCACCGCTAACTTTGATATATGGCCGCAGTTTTCCAAAACCATACTCGTGCTCCTTATGTTTATCGGCGCCTGCGCCAGCAGCACAGGAGGCGGCATAAAGGTTTCCCGTGTTATTCTGCTTTTCCGGGCCGCCAAGCAGGGCATCGCCCGTATGCTGCATCCAAAGGCCATCACCTCTGTCCATCTTGAGGGGAAGGCAGTGGACCCGGCCGTCATTCATCAAAGCACAATTTATTTTATTCTTTACGCCTTAATTGCCGCCGCGAGTTTTCTATTAATCTCCCTAGACAACAAGAGTATGGAGACAAACTTTACTGCTATGGCATCGTGCCTTAACAACATTGGTCCGGGCATGGGCATGGTAGGGCCGATGGGGAACTATGCGGACTACTCCATGTTCTCAAAACTGGTATTGTCCTTTGACATGCTGGCAGGACGTCTGGAAATCTTCCCGATGCTGATCCTGTTTGCACCGTCGATGTGGAAGCTCAACAGACGATGGAAGAGAAGCAGATGATTGTTAAACAGCGTTCACCTGATAAGGTGACCGCTGTTTTTGAAGTCTGAGTACCACAATTTGCTCAAGCGTATTATGAGAACTGCAAAAGACAGCAACCCCATTTCGGACTCAACAGGACGAAGGAAAATTCGGGTTATATACTTTATATTAGAAATCGTGCCAGTATAATCCAGTTTCGGTTGACAAAAAAGTTGCAATTATGTATACTTTGAGTAATAATGTATATCGTTGCGCATTGTAGAGCTGGCAATTATTTGCCTTGATCCGGGGCTGGATGAATTTGGGCAGAGAGGGGTTGGATGAGGAGCAAAATGAGAGTTGTTATTTGCGATGATGAACGCGAGCAATTAGTAAAGTACAAAAACTTATTGCAGTCGATTGCTGCCAATCACGATATTCCTGTCAGTATAGTCACTTATTCCAGCGGTGATGAGCTTCTTTTTAAGCTCGAAGACCCGGGCTCCGAGCCTGACCTTATTTTTATGGACATTATGATGCCCGGTACAAACGGGGTCGACACTGCAACAAAAATCCGCCAGCGCGGATTGCTGTCAGAGATTATTTTCCTTACAGTGCGCAAGGAATTTGCTTTGGATGCTTTTGATGTTGACGCTATGCATTATATCGTTAAAGAGGAAACGAGCACCGAAAAATTCGAGCGGATATTCCTCAAAGCATATGGAAAAATACGTGACAAAAACAGCGAAATGATGTCTTTCACCTGTGCGGGAGAGAACAGAGTCATTCCGGTTTCAGATATTTTATATTTTGAAGTCAAGAATTACGTCATCACAGTCCACTACGTCAAGGGTGAGTTCGAGTTTTATTCCACGCTCGGAAAAATTGAAAACACACTTTTAGGACATGGTTTTCGCCGTGTGCATCGCTCTTTCCTTGTGAATGAAAAAGCAATCAGAGCGATAACCAGAAATGAAATCACGATGAGCGACGGAGAAACGATGCCGGTTGGCAGGAGCTATTGGAAAGATTTGCAGAAACTTATGCCGGCGGGTGAAAATAACTTTGGCGCAAGCTAAAACATAGAATTTTTGCGGGGGTTTATACCCGCAAAAAAACAAGCGGGGGGCAACCCCGCTTGTGTATTTTCCGCGAGCTGTATTGGAAAATTATACAATTTTTGACGTTCATAGGTTCAATCGTGCATTCTGCCGCAAAACCTACAAATCACATTAAATTGTTGCTATTGTACACTAAGAAGAATAATACCTTTCCGGAGTCTGGTTATTCCATAATATTTCCTATATAAAAGCCTTTCATTAATTTGAAATGGTGGTGAAGATGTGAGACAGCTTACAAGAAAAGCAATAACAACACTGGCAGCGGCAATTTGCGTTATTGCCGCTTGCGTTGCTGTTTTTATTTTTGCCACGGCGAGCGCCAACAGCGGCCAGATAGTTATCGGCGATTATACCGTTATCTTTAAAGACACCAGCATTTCAGAGTATGAAGCGAGAAGCATAGGGGAAGCTCAGCTACTCAATGCCATGCAGATTGCTGTCCAAAACACAGCATCGGGAGAACCCGCTGTCGATGCCGTAGATTTGTCAATTGCGAACAGAGGGCCGCTTACCCCCGGAGCAGATAATCCAGTTACAGTAACGGCAAGCCTGGACAATGGCGCAGATGAGCCTGAGCAGAAAAACTTTGACGTATCGGTCTATGTAAGACCGTCTACACAACAAGATGATGCAAAAATCAAGGGTCGTGCGAAAAGTGACTATGGTACCCATTATGACCTATACTATACCGATGAAATGACGATGACCGCGGAAGAGGTTTGGGAGCATCAATGTAACGGAACACTTGATTCTGCTATTGCCAGCTGCATGGATGTATATGTCTATGACACTACTGCCCACGAAGAATTTTACGAAACATTTGCGTTGGTTCCGGACCTCAGCGCTGTTGAACCGGTGCAGAATGCTAGCGGCTACATTGTTGGCGTAACATTTAGAATTAGCCATCATAATTTCGGCAGTAATATTATTCATTCAGAAGTCATCCCTTTTACACTGAAAGTTACTCCCGCGCCTTTCCACTTTGACATTAGTTATAATTCGAACATCTCAATGAGTTGGGGCGAATTCATATCCTACGTTCAGAGCGCCTCTCTGGAGCAGGCGGTTTCCGGCCGTCTGGGCCTGACAGTCACTGACACGGATACTTCGCAGCGCATTATCGATGGAGTGAGTGTTGAAGCCGATGTAGATGCCCTTTCTCAAATGACAACGGCGGGAAGCGCAACTGTAGGTGTAACCGTTGGGATTACTCACGAAAAGGCCGCCGCCGGCGGCGAATCTACCTTTACTCACGAGACTTCTTTTGATGTAACAGTGAACGTGATACCTTATTATCCGCCGATTCCGTCGCCGAGCCCGTCCGATTCACCATCGCCGAGCCCGTCCGATTCACCGTCACCGAGCCCGTCCGATTCACCGTCGCCGAGCCCGTCCGATTCACCGTCACCGAGCCCCTCCGATTCACCACCGCCGAGCCCCTCCGGTTCCTCGAATCCCAGCCCGGACAATTCACAGGCGCCACCCCCGTCCACTCCTGTGAGTCCGAATCCACCGACCCCTCCTGACCCGGTTGGACCGGTCGAGCCTGTTGATCCTGTGACGCCGGACGATCCTTCGCAAGACCCGGATGAGCCGTCGGGAAAAGAGAACAATGCAAAAGGTTGGCTATCAGAAAACGCGCACATTTTAGTTTACGCAACAGCGGGATTTGCCGCAATCGGATTTGCCGGAGTTCTTATACCTGACTTTATGGTTCTCGCTTGGTATTCGAAGAAAGTGAGGATGAGAAGATGAATGAATCAACAATTATTGCGATAATCATTCTTGCAGCCGTAGTTGCAGTCGGCATCCTGCTGAAACAACATACTAAGAAGAAACTAAAAGACATTGACGGTCTTGGTAGTGTTACCAAGAAATCAGAGTCTAACATAATCGGAAGATTCTAGTAAAACAGCTTATTTGCTCCAGAGCAATGGCCGCCTATTTGGCGGCCATTGTTATTGCTCCGAAGAGTTATAATAAATAATCCATAGTTACAAAATGGAATTTATGACCCATTTTAAATGCATTGTGAATCTTATAATTTTTTAAAATCTGTCAAATTCATTGACAGAATGAAGGAAAATGTTTATACTTAATTCGGATTAATAACAAAAATTGTTAATTTTGAATAATTCTGGATGTGATATGTTATGAGAATTGCAATTTGTGACGATGAACGCTCGGACTTGGAAGGGTTCGCAGAGAGAATAGGGATGCTTACCCGAAAATATAATATTGCCGCTGATTTGGAATATTTTGATAATGGGAAGCAGCTCTTGTTCCATTTAGATGATAACATCAATCCGCCGAATATTATTTATCTGGACATTTTCTTGCCCGGAATCAGCGGTATTCAAACTGCAAAGGAGCTTCGCAAAAGGAACTATCTGGGAGAGATCATTTTTATTTCCAATTCCGACAGATACGCTTTTGAAGCGTTTGATGTAGATGCGCTTAATTATATAGTTAAGCCAACAATGCAAGAAGACAAGTTTGAGGAGGTTTTCCTCAAAGCAACACAACGCGCCGCCAAAAAGGTCAGAGAGGTCATTACGGTTTCTTGTGCTGGCGAAAACAAGGTTATACCAATAGCGGACATTTTGTACTTTGAGGTTTCCAAGTATGTTGTAACAGTCTATTTTGGAGAAGAATCTTTCGAATTTTACTCCACTTTAGGAAAGATTGAAAATGGGATGATTGGAAAAGGATTTGTTCGGGTACACCGCTCGTTCCTCGTGTCACAAAAGCACATTAGAGAAATGAACCGACAAGAGATCGTTTTGTCAAATGGGGCGATAGTCCCCGTTGGGCGCAGTTACTGGCAAGACCTCAAAACAGAGATGGATAAGTCGAAACAGCTCCAGAATTAGGCCTTTTGTAAGGTCGGGGCACGTCACTTATACATTTGTCACCACACGGTGGTGACGGGTGGATGTATCCCTTCCGCCTGCCGCTCACGCGGAGCCCGTGGCTTGCGTATCGCGGGGCGTCACTTATACATTTGTCACCACACGGTGGTGAAGTGTGGATGTATCCCTTCCGCCTTCCGCTCACGCTGCGCCCGTGGCTTGCATATCGCGGGGCGTCACTTATACATTTGTCACCACACGGTGGTGAAGTGTGGATGTATCCCTTCCGCCTTCCGCTCACGCTGCGCCTGCGGCTTGCGTATCGCGGGGCGTCACTTATACATTTGTCACCACACGGTGGTGAAGTATGGATGTATCCCTTCCGCCTTCCGCTCACGCTGCGCCCGTGGCTTGCGTATCGCGGGGCGTCACTTATGATTTAAGAACCACTTTCTTCTAAACTCAAGCTTTTGCCGAGGCGGCTTCAAGGTTACTAAGTCGTTTGCCTCGGCTTTTGGCTGCACAAAAACATCGCTCTAAACCCAGTCCATTTCATTAAAACATAGTGTCAGGCTCAATCCGGTCCCCGAGAGGAAGGATCAACCGTAGCCGTCACAATAGGCGGCGTTTATTAGCTGTGGTGCTTCAGCTCCCGGCAGGCGTTGAGCGGTGGTTCACGTTGTTGCGGACAAGTTCCTTTGATTCGCTTTGCTGGTTTTCTCAAATATTTGCTTAGTTTTTTCGGACATAGTTTGTTGTTCCCTTTAAGAATATGTGTTGCAACTTCATTCTGCCAGGGACCTGCAAACCATGTCTTTTCCCATGACTATTTTAATTAACGAAAATGTTATACCCTATCTTGGGTTACACGCCAGGCTGAAAACTTTCGATTTTCGCAGAATTGTTGCCGGATTACTGTTTGTATGTTTTATCATGCGGTTTATAGGTTCAGCGCCCAATTATTAAAATCATCGTGTTAGAGTATATCATGTCATAGATACATTTAGAAATATGATTTCTTATGAAAAAGGGGGGTGAGGTTTTGGCACGGTTAGGACGTCTAAAACGCCGGCAGGTCCTATTGTTCGCATTATATGTTTTGTTGATAACCTGTGTTATGGATTCAGCTATTCCTGTCAAAGCTGCCTCCAATCAAAACAGCTCTCAAGCAAACTACGAGGAGTATGTAAAAGAAGGGGAAATACACATGCTAGCAGCTGAAATTCAAACTTCCGCACAGCCGGAAACCGAGCCTCCGTTAGGAGAGCAGTTGCAATTTGATCACTACTACATTTACTTTGCCAGCCAGCTAATATTCTCTGCACAAGAAATCTCTGAACTTATAAAAGCAGGCACTGTAGAAAAAACGATAATCGACAGAGCGCAATTCCTTATATACGACTTGCAGACGCAAGACGCCGCGGTCTACGATTCACTGCTGATCACGGTCGACACAAGCGCTGTAAAAGCCAAGGGTAATCTGCACGGATACAAAGTTCCTGTCTCGATGATAATCGAACATGTCAACCAAACGCATTATTCTCACAATTTCACGATGCTGATCAGTGTGGTTGTCGTAGGAGAAATCGATGATACAGGTTCTGAAACCCCTCCGCCTGCGCCGGACCAAACTGACCCGCCGCAGGGAGGCGGGTCAACGGACGATACCCCGCCCGATCCTGAGCATCCAGAGCCGACAGATATTGATCCGTCCAAAGGCGAAGACCAGCCCCGAAAGCATGACAAAGGCGACCACTTCCCCTACGCCCGCCCCGATCCTTCCTCAGGAGAAGGTCTTCCCCGGGGTGAGCGGACCAAGTTGCATACAAGCAAGAGTTTTTCACGCACAGCACTGCCCGAAAAGCTTTACATGGTGCTTTTCCCGATGACCGCCACGTTAATTATGGGATTTTTCATTTCTTTGATTCCGGATATCATCGTTCTAAGATGGTTTGAGCGAAAAAAGAAAGAGAGGCTCAGTACATGATCAACTACATCTCTATTGGTCTGTTTATCATTGTTCTGGTTGCGGGAGTGCTAATCAAAAGACACACCAGAAGCAAGCTCAGAGACATTGAGGGCTTTTCTCCCGTACAAATTGATGACGACCTTAACATCGGGGGGCGTTTTTAGAATACTGCGATTACGATGATTTCAGCTTTGATTATAACAAATCAGCATTCGATCTGATTTAGGAGGAAATATCCATGAAACAAAAAACACATCGTTTAATGTCCTTATTACTGGTACTTGCAATTGTTATTTTATGTGCTGCTCCCATCTCAATGGCGAGCGGAGGCACAGATGCTCTAGCGGATGAGTCATTCGGAACATCCGGCTTGCCGCAGACAAAAGAAGCCATTTTGCGTGCCCTTGGCATTTCGCCGGGCTATGAGGAACCGCCCCCGGCCGACCCCGTGCTTCCGGAACCGCCCCCGGCCGACCCCGTGCTTCCGGAAGCGCCCCCCGCGGACGGAACTGTCCCTGACGGGGAGCCTCCCGCGGACGGAACTGTCCCTGACGGGGAGCCTCCCGCAGACGGAACCTCTCCCGACGGGGAGCCTCCCGCAGACGGGTCTTTGCTCGTGCCGGAGCCGGCCTTTGACAACGGTCCGATGATGAGGGGGACATTTGTAGGCACACCTAATGCAACGGTTGAAATATATTCGCTTCAGTTCAAAAATGGAGAGCACGCGGTGCTCTCCGGCAACGATATGGTTTTCTACGTCGTAGCTAAAACTTCAGGTATTAATGCTGTTTATGAGAATGCAGAAATTGTTGTTGATCTGATATACGACTCTACGTATTCTGAGTATAAAAGTATTAACGGATTCGGAGACCATTCGAGTTATACCACAGAACCAATCGATGACGACGATAACGGTATTGAAGAAGGCATCAGAATTACTATTAAGCTCAACGACGACCTTACCTACTCCAACACACGCCTGTTCTCAATTGTAGTCAGCACCGAAAACGGCATTACACCCGACGGCACAGCTGTAACCGCCTCCGCAACAATGACAGGTGATCCCGCTATTGTTTCAGGGGCAGCTCTGGATGTAAGCTCGGGTGACTGTGAGATTAAAATCCTGTCTGCACCCAAAGACACAATTGTAAAAAAATGCATACAGGATAAAGTCAGACCGGTTGCCGCTGGCGGTGATAAAAAAACTGTTACATGGGATGTAACGGTTATTATCCCCGCTCCGAAGAATAATCCGGGGTCTTTACTGCCCAAAGGGGAAAGCACTTTCACGATAACGGACCTCGTCCCAATAGGCATGGTCAACGTAGTTAATCCTGCTACACCCGGTACATGGACATTTGATCCAGCTGCATACGCAGTATCGAATATTGACGTCGAGGTTGTAAAAGCTGACGGCTGTGTGCTTGGCACGCCCGCTACAGCTCAGACAACAGACGGCACTGAAATAACAGTTGATGTTACGCTTCCGGCCCAGAACGTCATTGACGCAAGGATGGTCGCGGGCGAAGACATCGTCAACATAGTGCTGCAGATAAAAGCGACCTGCAAAGGAGCCAACGAAGCGGCGGATGTCACAGTGGATACCAATTATTTCCAGGGGAACATTGTTAACAAGGCAAGTGTCGGTGAGATTGACTATATCGGCGGTAAAAAGGGCGGGGATAAAACATCAGAAACTCGCACGCTGGTTTGGAAGTCCGCCAACTATAGCCCTGGCAATGCAACCTTCCATTATTCAAACCCTGAGCGCGGAATAGGCGGACTTGTTGCTGACCCGGACGGTGAATTCCCTGCCGGATATACGCTTCCTGCCGCGCAACTTGGCATTATGCAAGGACACGGCACACCGGGCTCACCCTTCACCCTGCGCAAGGGAGTGATGTTTGGCGAACCCGATGTGGCAACCGCGGAGGCCAAATCAATCATATTTTTGTGGGATTTCACTAAGACGGTGGTCAACACTTCCGGCGAGTGGGCAAATACGAAAACATATGAGTACATTCAAGTAAACAATATTTATTTCGGTCACGAAGGCTATATAAGCGATGAAGTGAAGGAAAACACATCAGTCACTGTGTATTATCTGGATGGCGGAGTGGCCAAGAGCGTAACCATCGATAAAAACCACGCGTCACATAAAGAGATTTTTGCCGGCGGCACGCCGCCGGGAGTAAACCTGAGCACCGTGCTTCCTGCCGGCTATGTGGTTACGCGAATCGAGATTGTAAGCAACAACATTGACCCGACAGAAGCCTGCGGAAAGTTTTCGCATTTGACCTTTTCTGTTACGAAAGCAGGAAAAACAAACAGCTATCCGCTGATCGACATAATGGGCGAGTTCTATTTGTTCGAGAGCGAGTTAGCTCCGCAGTGTGTCACGAATTCAGCCGGAGGCTACAATGGCGGTTCGAGCGATTACATTAATGACGGCAATACAGCATATTCTGTGGGCCGTCATGCCTACCTGTCCATCGGCACTGTCCCGATGTCTGAGCCGCATGTAGATACTTACCCGAAAATAGTCAATGAGGTTACCGGTGAAGCAGGCTTCATTCAGGAGGGAGAAAACGAAGTCCTTTTGACTGCTTCGGTATATGCCGATGGCGATCCGGATGCAGTGAAATCTCCGGGCGTGACAGGTCCGATCAATATAGCCGTAAGTATGCCGGACTTTATGAAACCATTGTATCCTGACGAGATTGGCCATAAAGCCCAATGGTCGGTTAATAAGAGTGCGTATAAAGAAGATTCAATCGAATTTTTAGGCGAACAAACAAGTAACGGACTGACGACATACATCTACCGGATTAGTGCCCTTACCTTGCTGCAAACAAACGGCATACTGACTGTCAGGCTCCCAGTAAATATTAGTGAAGACATTCACCAGGTGTTTGACATTCGTTCGTTTGTCACCGGAAACGGTACCCAAAAGAAACTGGAGTGTTATAAGACAGCCGGCCACCCAGGCAATTTGCCTGTAATCGCCGTCAAAAACGGAAGTACTTTAGAGGACGGCTCGACCATTAATGTCCCGGGGCTTGGGAATGATGTTGACGTTGTTACATCAGCTACACGTTACTATTCTCACGCTGTGACACACGAGCTTCAGACCAAGATGAGCGTCTATGGCGACCTGGACCTCGACAGTGGAGAAGAATTCACCGATGCCACAGCAGCCTACAAATGGATACAGGAAAAAGACGGCTTGGCACAAGCGCAGCCGGGCGGCAGAGCATTTTTCAAGCTGGATGTCAAGAATGTGTCGAACGCCTCTCCTCTGAGCGATTTTAACATTGTTAGCCTGCTGCCGAATACAGGCGACTATGGAATTGCCGACAATGTTGCCAGAGGAAGTCAGTTTAATACAACGCTCAACTGCATTGTTCTGCCCAATGAGTATGCTGGTAAAGTTTCCTTCTACACATCTAATCAAGCGATACTCGATTTGACCGACGAGTTCAAGCTTACGGAAGACGGCACAACACCTCTTGACCCCAAGGCAGGGGCGGCTTCGCCCGCCTGGACACCGCTTTCGCTTACAGGAGAAACCAAGGGTAACTACACTTACTACAACGTTCCAAGCGGGAGTAGCGCAAAAGCCATCAAATTTGAGTTTAATGGCGTAACGATTGAAGCAGGCAACGCACTCGGCAGTATTTATTACGGAGTGAATATGCCTGAGATAACAGTCGCTGAATCATTTGAACCTGCGTACAGTTCATTTATCACCTCGGCTTATGCCTGCCGTGCCGGAATAAAGAATACCAGCGCTCAGGTCAAGTCCATCGAAACCCCGAAGGTCGGTGTCTACATGCTTGAGGAAGTAATTCCCGTCAAGTCAGTTGAGGACCAGGATGACAGTAACGACTTTGAAGAGTACAAAGATGTTTTGCTCTCCGCTATCAATGAAGAATTTACGTATTCGATAGACTTCCAGATGCCCGATGACATGACAGGGTACACAAGTTTTACCATAGGCGACGAGCTTGACAGCCTATTGACAGTTCTGAAGAACGGAGACGATCATCGCGTAACAGTGGAGATAATGGAAAGCGACGGTACAAATCCGCAAACGCTCAGTTCCGGAGTACTCACCGTTAACGGAACGAAAGTGAGCTATGTCGTTTCAGGACTTAGCGATGCAACACACGAAACTTATGAAGGCAAGCTGATCCGTATGACCATCACGGCCCAAATCCGTGAGAATCTGACCGAGGCTGAGCTGATAAAGCTTTGGGATACCTACGGAGGAACGGTTGAGAATGAGGCATACTTCCAGATCAATCACAGCCCGGATCCGTTCGATTCCAACACTGTCGAGGTTACAGTGCCGCCTATTGTAAAGTATGTAAAAGATCAAGATACCAGCAATGATGAGCTTGAGAAGATTTACGAAGAGGCTACACTCTCGGCAATGAACGAGGTCTTCACGTATACGGTTTCCACTACCATCCTGGACAAATATTTGAAACTCGATGAAGAAGATGTCGAGTTCCAGCTGGTGGATACTCTTGAAGAAGTGCTTGAATTTTCAGGTGAACCTCGAGTGGCCTTCGGGGATATCGACGACATCCTCGATGGTGACGCATCAGTCTTCTTTGGTGCAGCCGATATCGCAAAATACTTTGTGATCACCAAATCCAACGGGACGATCACCCTTACTACAACACCCGCTTTTATAGCAGATTTGAAAGAGGATCCGGAAACATACAGCGGCATGAAGCTGGCGCTCGTATTCGACGCAAAGATCAAGAGCACTGTGACTTTGGCAGACTTGATCGCTGCATATGGCGGAGACGGTGAAACGCCGAAGATTCCAAACAATGCGGATTTGAAATTCAGATTCGGCAACAGCCCCCAATCAACCGTGACCAGCAATGACGTGTATGTTGTGCCCCCCGGAGTTATTACAAAACGCGTTTATGACGACTTCAGCGGTAACGATGTCAATCCCGGATACGACGCAGTTTTGTCAGCAAGAAACGAAGAATTCCGTTATGAAATCTCAGTTCCCGCAAGTGCATTCAGAGGCGAAACCGCAAGCTTCTCTGTCTATGACGTTGTTGATCCGTTCCTTGAGATTTCTGCGGATGACTCCGATAATCCTAAAGTTAAGCTCTTCATTGACCGCATCGAAATAGATGCAGGAGATATAGGAGATTACGGCACATTCACGCTGACTCGGGGCGCGAACGGGGATGGAGACAAGATTGAGTTCAATGTTGACTGGACTGATTCCAGCCCTGCCGGTATTTCCCAACTCAAAGACAGTAACGACATAAAAATCGTGTTCTACGCAAAATTAAAGGCGTCGGTCACAGATGATCAGATTCTGGCACGCTTCGGTTCTACCCGCATTCCGAACCAGGCAGTCCTTGATTTGAGCTTTACAGACGTGAACAAAGAAAGTAACACAGTTTATGTCAGGCCTCCGGTCATCACACCGCCCGGCCCGGATCCCGATCCGGATCCAACAGTTAAGAAGACAGTGAATGACGTGAGTCCGACCAATGACAATCCCGCGCTGAAGTATGAAGAAGCAATTCTTGCCGCAAGGACAGAAAAATTCACCTACACAGTTTCAACCCCCATACTAAAGAAATACTTCAGCAGTGAAACCCAGCCGGTTGTGATAACACTGTCAGATCGGCTTGAGGATGTGTTTACGCCGTTCGGAAAGACGACCGTAATTCTCGGCGACCTTGACTACGTCATTGGAAAAACCGCGGTAGGAAGCAAACATGAGTTTACTCTTTCCGAGGTCAACAGTTTCTTCCAACTGGAAACTGTAACTACCAACGGACGCACCACAATCACGCTGAGAACACAGGCTGCGTTTATTGACTACCTTAAGCAAAACGCCGGCACGGTGGAAGGTAAATCGCTCGTTCTGCAGTTTGATGCAAAAATCCGTGACACTGTCACAAATGAGGAGCTTATCAGCCGCTTCGCTGACAGCCATCAAAATCCGCGCATACCCAATGTGGGGCACTTGACAGTTTCATTCGGCAACGCTCCAAGTGTGGATATTGACAGCAACGTCGTTCACGTAGTACCGCCTCCCGAGGTTGAAAAGCGCGTTTATGACGAGCAGAGCGTCAATGACAATGTGGTCGGATATGATGCCGTTCTGTCTGCGAGAACAGAAGGATTCCGCTACGAAGTAAGCGTTCCGGGTTCTGTGTATTCGGGTGAGCCTGATTCGTTTGTTGTGTCCGATACCGTGGACAGCTTCCTGACGATCACCAAGGAATCCGGCAATGCAAAAGCTGAACTCTATGTTGACGGACAGCAGATTTCCGCCGGCAATATTGCCAAATACGGAACCTTCTCCCTGACTGCTGGCGTGGGCAATGTGGGCGACAAGATTACATTCAATGCGAATATGAAGGGACCGCTGGCAACATCGCATGAACTGAAAATTGTTTTCTATGCAACGCTCAAGGAATCTGTCACAGACGAGCAAATCTTCGAACGCTTCTCCTCAATGAAAATTCCCAATCAGGCAGTTGTGTCCCTTAGTTTTGGAGACACCAAGTACAGCAATGTGGTCTATATAACAACGCCTGAGCCTTCGGATCCCACCAATCCTCCTGACGGCAGTTCAGGTTTGTATATCAGCAAACTGCTGCAGGACGAGAACGGAAACCTGATAGGCACCGGAAAGCAATTTGCAGTGGACATCTTTGATGAGGGCAAAACGCTGATTCGCAGAGTCATTATTACTGCAAATTCCGACAGAGTATATGTCGGAGGCCTGACAAATGGCAAAACCTACTATGTTGCTGAAGAAAAGGGCGCGTATACCATTCTTGGATACGAGATTGTGGGCATCGGCTCATCGAGCGCTTCTTCAATCGGCTTTACAATTCCCAGCGGAGGAGTCAGAGAACTCCACATCATTGTTCACAACCAAGTGACTCCCGAAGAGTTAGTAGATATTCCCGATGGCCCCCCCCCTTACGCTCCGGGAATCCCCGAAGACCCCGAAATAATTGAAATACCCGAGGATCCGGTGCCGCTGGCACCGAACGAGGGACCACCGAAAACCGGGGATTCCGGCATAGGACCCTTCATCCTGCTTGGAGTGCTAAGTTCATTGGGACTGTTGATACTGCTTCCGAAGACACTTGGCAAGAAGCGCAAAACCTGACATAAGCAGCACACAGGGCGTTCGTAATGAACGCCCTGTGCGTCGTCTGCAGGTAATGCAGACCATATTGAAAAAATAAAGCACCGAACAGACTGATGCACAACCCTGCCGGTCAAAATTACCGGTCAACTATCTTTTTTGCGATCACCACGAGCCTGCCGTTTGCTGTAGAATACTCGCAGGTGGAAAGGGTAATCAGCTCGTCCCCGTACTTGGCGGAGATGCCGGTTTCGTAATACGAAAGCTCCTTGCACTTGGCAACAAATTCGTCGAACTCTTTCGGGTTTGCCGCATCAATGAATTTATGGTACTCAAAGTCATTCTTTGCGCCGACATTTGTCTTGAAAATCGTCACAACCTGGTATTCGGAGCGTTCTGTCAGCGTGTCAAACAGGATGAACTGGTGTTCTTTGAAGAAGTCTTCGTCTTTGTAGCCGTCGAGTGACCCGAATACTTTTCCGCTCTTCATGTGGTGACCGTAGATGATGACATTGTCACTGGGCTTCTCGAGGTCACAGCCCTCTCCGATAAAGGGTACGCCGAAGGTGCTGTATTCCTTTTCAAAGCTGTGGTTGAGGTAAAAGGTCGGGTTGTCAGGAGTCTGCATCACGGGGTAGTTGACGAGGGTTCCGGGAATGCGTATCCAGCCTGCAAGATCATTATTAAGCGCATAGAGCTCGGCGTATTCGGGCAGCATACCCTTCGCTTCCGGCTCCGGTTCTTCTTCACGCGCACGTTCAACGATGCTTACGATCTGGTCGAAAGCATCGGTTTGTTTTTTCTCGCCTGAATAGTAATCGAAAATTCTGTATCCGCTGTAGGCAAAAACAATCAGCAACAGGACTGCAATAATAATTCTAATAGAATTTTTCATGTTTTTCTCACTTTTCGCAATACTAATAAGAAATATTTTAGCACAAAATGCTCTTATTGGCAATAACTCGAATAATTACAGCCGGGATTTTTCAGCGCCTTTTGAAAAGAAATCTGAAGTGCCCTGCAAGGGTGTTTACTAATGTTTATAGGGGCGCTTGGGGTGAGTCGGAGACTGAAATAAGCTGCGCGGACCTTTCGCTTTTCAAACGTAATAAAAAAACATTTATTTTGCCGATTCTGTTGACAGCGCGGAGGGTTACTGTTATTTTATAGCTAATGCAGACATACAGTCATACCGGTGACAGATAGAAGGGGTGAGCGAGATTAACCAAAACACACTTTATTACTCATCGACCAGTTTATATAAAAACGAAACGTCTCCGATTGACGACTATTTGGAGACGCTAAAAAAACATATATCATTACCCGCGAGAGATACTGCCGCTATTTTGTCAGATGTCAGAAAGCTTATCCGGTTTTACTTAGATAATGGCATGACGTTTCAAGAGGCAATAAAAATAATCGGAGAGAATCCCTTCGGCGATTTTTACCGGAGTGTTACAAACGAGTGGTACCCCTTAGACAGTGCCGCTAAGGTTTACCCTCTCTGTTTAACCAGCTCTTCCATGGCGGTTTTCCGTCTTTCCGTTTACCTTAAAAACCCTGTGATCCCTTGTGTATTGCAGTTTGCGCTGCTCTCCACTCTAAGACGCTTTCCGACTTTTGCCACAACTGTGCGAAAAGGCTTTTTCTGGCATTATCTTGATTCTAACAGACGCCACTTTTCCGTGAGAGAAGAGACTTCCATGCCGTGCCTACCGATCATTATCAGCGGGACCAGAGCGCCGAGCTTTCGTGTTCGTTATTACAGAAAACGTATTTCTCTTGAAGTATTCCACATGCTGACTGACGGAACAGGCGCGCTGACATTTTTAAAATCCCTGACACGCGAATATCTTCGGCTGCTTGGAACAGAAATACCTTATGATATTGATATCCTGAATCTTGCTGAAAAGCCTGATGAATTGGAGTTTCGCAATGACTTCCCCCTGGCGGACAAGGTTAAGGGCGCCGGCGGGCTGTTGTCGGCACCGGCAGCGCAAATCAAGGGCAAACGTACAGTGATGCAGCCGTCAAGGGTGCTTCACTTCAAAATGTCGTCTTCAGAGCTTCGCGCGGTTTCAAAGCAGTACGGAACCACTGTCACCGGCTTTATGATTGCAGCTTTGTTTGTTGCCTCGGCGGCATCACTAAAGAGAAAAAAGCCGGGCAGCCGCGTCCAGATACAAGTTCCCACCAATATGAGAACCCTATATCCTTCGAAAACTCTGTTTAATTTTTCAATGTTTTCTCTTATAAAGCTCAAATACGAAGAGATTTCTTCCCTTGAAGCCATAATACCGGAAGTTGAGAAGCAATTAAGAGAGGTAACCCAAAAATCCGAGCTCGACAAAACTATGACAATGACGAACGCTTTGATATCCAATCCTATTCTGCGCTTTACGCCTCTTGTACTTAAACAGTTGATTTTCCAAAACATAATAAATCCGATCAAGGACTACAACCAAACGAATACGCTTTCAAATGTAGGCATTATTAAAAATGAATTTGGCGGACAGGTTGATTCCTTCGACGGGATATTAGGGCCCACCGGCGTAAATCGCGCGGCCTGCGGCATGATAAGCTATGAAGACAACGCCATGCTGACCATAACAAAATCAACGCTCGACAGGAGTTTTGAAGAAAGTCTGTTCGAGGTGCTTTCGGCTGCAGGAATCCATGTTGAGCAAGAGGAGGTCAGTATTTATGCCAACAGATGAAAAGCATGCGCTGTATCCTCCTGTAAAGAGCCAGCCGATGAGGCTCAATGCGGTAAGAAAATGGGCTTTTCGGGCCATGCTGTCCGCCTTCCTGATTTGTGCGGTGATTAATCTTAGTATAGGCGGGAAGCCCTGGGTTTTGCTGCTTGCACTTGCCGAATACATATTTTACAGTGCCTTTCTCTCTAAAGCCCTGATTGAATCTTCACTGCTTGAGCGCTTTGTTTCTATCATGTTCTCTGGCAGCATTCTGCTTCTGCTGACCAGTTTGTGGGGCAGCGGAAGCGCGGAGGTTGCACTGCCGCTTACTTGCTTTGGCATGCTTTGCCTGAGCTGTGTTATCAGCCTGCTTGAGTACAAAAACCACAGAAAAAATCTGCTGCCGATAATCATTGTTTTTGCGACATCAGTGGCCGTTGCCTTGATTGGACTATTTATGCCCTGGGGAATGAACTGGCCGAGTATCGTGCTGCTCAGCACTTCGGTTGTTCTGATTATTCTCGCCTTGCTGCTGTTCAGAGAAACGATTTCGATTGAATTGCGCAAACGCTTTTCGGTAAAATAATCACTCAACACATAAAAGAAGACACTTTTCTGTTAAAGGAAAAGTGTCTTCTTTATATGCGTGCATCTTCTTGTCCTTGCTGAAATAAGTTGTTGTATGGGTCAGCATCAAGATTTAACAGCGAGGGAAGCACTGATATGAAAAAAGAACATATTTCATCACTAAAGATTGCCGCCGTGTATATCGGAACTGTGGTGGGAGCGGGCTTTGCCACAGGTCAGGAGGTACTCCAGTTTTTTAGCTCCTTCGGGATCGGGGGCATTTGGGGAATTGTACTGTCCACGCTTCTTTTTATTCTGTTTGGTATCCTCATAATGAATATGGGCTTTGCCCTGAGCGCGCGCAGTCATCTTGAAATTGTAAATAAAGTTGGCGGGCCTGTTCTGGGCGCTGCGATGGACGCTGTAATCCTGGTGTTCCTGTTCGGCGCGCTTACCGCAATGATGGCAGGCACCGGCGCAATGTTTCGTGAACAGTTCGGACTGAGCGCCGTTCTGGGAAACCTGGTCATGGGCGTTCTTACTGTCATGACAGTACTCACGGGAATCGGCGGGGTCATAAATGCCATCAGCGCCATTGTGCCTTTTTTGCTCTTGTCGGTTGCCGCCATCTGTATACACGCTATTTTTTCAACACCACCAGATCTGTCTGCGGCTCCTGCGCAAAACCACCTGATCTTCAGCTGGCCAATGTCCGCAGTTCTCTACGCCTCGTACAATATCATAATGGCGATTTCCGTGTTAGGACCCTTGGGTGCCAATGCCGGAGACAGAAAAAGAATCGTTCGCGGCGCTGTGTTGGGCGGTCTTGGTCTCGGGGCCTGTCTGGTTATGATTTTTCTGGCAATAAGCGGAAGCAGGGGAGAGCTTGGATCCATGGAAATCCCCATGTCCCATCTTGCCGGTCGAATAGCCCCTGCGGCTAAAGGAGTTTTTGCAATTGTACTGATCGCGGAGATATACAGCACAGCCGTCGGAGCGCTCTACGGACTCAGCGCTCGCCTTAGCAACGGAAATGCCTCCGTAAAAAAAACCGCAGCCGTCGTTGTCGGCATTACAGCGTCAGCCTTTGCCGCAAGTCTGCTGGGTTTTTCAAATCTGGTCAAATATCTGTATACGCTGGAAGGCTATGTGGGTCTTGCGCTTCTTGCGGTGCTGCTTTTCTCAGCTTTAAAACACCGAAGCGTAAAAACATGACCACTACCTGCCGTGACAGCAGCCGGAGCCGCAGACATGGCTGTTCGGGCAATCGCCTGAGGCGCTGCGGATGATGTGCGGCGCAGCCTTATAAACTGTTTCAAGCTCGATGCTGCCGCAGTCAGGACAGGGGATATTCTTTTCGCTCTTGTCCCGCATCGAGGCCATGATGTTAAATTCATTTTTGCAGCTTGTGCAGCGTAAATCATAAAAAGGCATTCGGGTTCTCCTTAGGGTTCATTTAGTAATAATTATTTCAGAGATGTCAACAGCTGTAGCCGCATCAAGCGGACTTGCCTTTGCGCTTTTTTCTTATCAACGCAAGGCCGCCGAAGCCGCTGATAATAGCCGCATAGTAGCCCAGATTATAGAGGAAGCCGTTGTTATATATCTCGTAGATTCCAATGTTCTTGTTGAAAATTGAATATACGAGTGAAAAGGGCGCTATCCAGCCGTGCCAAATACCCGAGAATATACCAGCAGCGTGTGTTGCCGAATTTGTCCCGTCCCCCGGGAGACACCCCGTGAAACACAGACAAATAATTACGACCATCAGACATAGCAGCACAGTTTTTTTCATACATTTACAGCCTCCAGAGCTTTTCTTATACATATATTACCATAACTTCCGACAATATTCCATTGAAATTATATCAGTCGGAAGAAATACTAATAAGGAAATATGATACCGGGTGGGGGAATAAATCCCACACCCGGTAAGAACTGATTAATCACTTTGTGTTTTCCTGCGGTTTTTTCTTGCGCGCAGTTTAGGTAATGCCATACCGATAAGCGTTGCAAGCGACGCCCCGCCGAGAAGCACCCCTCAAACGACTTTTACCCTGCGTCCCTTATGAGCACGTTATACTGCACCTGCGCGGCCTCCGCCCGTGTCGCAGTACCTGTGGGGTCGATTATGCCCCCGCCCTTGCCGGAGACGAGCTGCTGACCGATAAGCTGCGCCAGCGGCTCATAGGCATAATCGGCGATTTGCCCCTTGTCAGTGAAGCTCATCAGTGGATCTGCAAAATACTGCACAGAAGTAATCATTCCGAGCTTCTCCATGGCTCTGTACAGCATCACGAACATATCCTGTCGCGATATTTCCCCGTCCGGCGCGAACCTGTTGCCGCCAATGCCATTGACTAAACCCAGCGCCTTCGCGCTGAGCAGGGCGTCGTAGTAGAACGCGCCTTCCTTTGCGTCGTCAAACTGCTGGACCATCCATGCTCCCTGCATTTCGATGTTCATCATGCGCATCAGCATAGTGATAAATTCTCCGCGCGTGACGTTTCTATCCGGTGCGAAAAGATTATCGCCCACACCCTTGAGAATTTCACGCGCCGCCATGTAGCTTGTCGCCTTGTCCATCCAAAGCCCTGCAGTGTCGGTGAAGCTCGGCTGCGTCACCGAATTTACGTTATAAGTGCCGGCATTATAAACCTTGGCAAAGATGGCGCCATCCCTGTACCAGCTGCGCGGGATGATCCGGCCTGTCGCCTTATCTATCATCACGCCGCCCGCAGCGGAGGGCATGGAGATCGTCATTGGATGCGCGTAATTATACCAGTCTATCTCTTTGCCGCCCTGCGAGACGGATATGGAGACGGACATATCTACAGAGAAGCGCACCTTGCCGTCAGTAAGCTCGCCCAAAAGGTGGAACATTCCGTCCAAAACGGTGAAGCTGTAGCCGTTAAAGCAGAAGGTCAAGCTCTTGCCGGTATTGTCAAACCAGCCCGGGTCGATTCCAAACACCAGCCCTGTGATGCCGGGGACAGGCGAAAAGTCAAGTGCCACCGTGTCGCCGGACGCATTTTCTGTGATGTCCTTCATCTGCTTTTCAGTGGGTATTACCGTCACCGTGCCGTCAGAGCCCTTTGCGTAGGTCAGGTCAACCCCTTCGATTCGGATGACAGGGTCACTTATGACTATCGGCTGCGTACCGGTGCCAAAGTTGGGGAAGCCGCCGTTAATGCCGGTTTCCGGCAGCTGCCACCGGAGCCAGTCCGCTTCATTTCCCGCACGGTTTGCGTTGAGGGTGTCGACAAAGTTCCAGCTCTGCATTTCAGCGGCCGTCTTGGTCGTGACACCTGGCCCTATGCCCACACCCAGCTTTTGACCATCCGCCCTGGCTGTGCCGTCAACTATTTGCGCGGCGCTACTGTTCCAGTAGCCGTTTGTGATTGTATTGCCATCGAATCCCACGAGGCCGCCGACGTATGCGTCGCTGCCACCTTCGACGCTGCCCGTGGCATAGCAGTTGGTGATGTTGTTTGAATTATTCCCCGCGAGGCCGCCGACAGCGGCTCTGCTGCCGCCTTCGACGCTGCCCGTGGCGTAGCAGTTTGTGATTGTGAGGCCATTATACCCCACGAGGCCGCCGACGTATGCGTCGCTGCCTCCTTCGACACTGCCAGTGGCATAGCAGTTTGTGATTCTGCCGACGTTATTAACCCCTGCAAGGCTGCCGACCCAGGCGCCGTCACCCCCCGTGACCGAGGCGGAGGACGAGCAGTTGGTCATATAGGCTATGCCGTTGTAACCCACTACTCCCGCCAGTCCGCCAACTAGGGTGAAAGCTCCGCTGCCCATGACCGAGCCGGAAACCGAAAGGTCGTGCAGCGAAGCGCCCGCGCCCAAATAGCCGAAGAGTCCGACATAGGCGCTACGAGTCGAGACGTTTATATTAAGCGCCACGTCCTTTCCGTTGCCGTCAAAGTTAGCGAAGAAGAGGGCGGTGGGGGCGGTAGCAGTGCCTATAGGAAGCTCTCCGGCACCGTCTCCGTAGGCATCCGCGCTGTTGTCAAAACTGTCCGCCAGCTTGTAGTGCACGGTGTTAGCGTTGTATGTAGCATTATCCGTGGCGTTGTTCACAAGTGAGGCCAAACGCGCGAGGTCGGCATTGTCGGCTATGATAAACGGGTCGTTTTGCGCGCCCGTGCCGAAAGAAAAGTAGCCGAATACAGGGAAGCCGCCGTTAATGCCGGCTTCCGGCAGCTGCCACCAGAGCCAGTCCGCTTCATTTCCCGCGCGGTTTGCGTTGAGGGTGTCGACAAAGTTCCAGCTTTGCATTTCAGCGGCTGTCTTGGGCGTGCCGCCAGACCTATTACCCACACCCAGCTTTTGACCGTCCGCTCTGGCTGCACTGTCCACGGTCTGCGCGGCGCTACTGTTCCAATAGCCGTTTGTGATTACGACGGTGCTATTATTGTACCCCACAAGGCCGCCGACGTATGCGTCGCTGCCGCCTTCGACGCTGCCCGTGGCGTAGCTGTTT
>JAVBMI010000006.1:0-74488 GCA_031552685.1 Oscillospiraceae bacterium | reverse complement strand
TTCTACACAAGCGGAGAAGAAGAAAAAAAAGAAATAATTCACATTATTCTAAACGTCCCCCCGCGGGGACGGGTCTTTCGTCTTTCTTAAATAGTAATAAATTATCATTCTGTAATTCGCCTCCCGACGGGGACGATGGTTTTCCGCCCACCGGGCGGGGGCCCTCGCCGGGCAGGCGTCCTGCGCGGACAGCGCATAAGAGGTCTTTTCTTCTTCATAAAGAAAAGACCTCTTATGAATCTCCAAAAGAAAACTGCCGCACCGCCATAGGTGCGGCAAACCCATCCGCGAGCTAACTGCGTTCCGTGCCACAGGGCAGATTACCACTGCGCCACATAATCGCTCGCTTCGTCGGAATGGACTCCATATTCTTCGCTTCGCCGTAAACGGCAAAGCTCATTCATTTCGTCATTCCTCCTCTTTCGAACAAGACCCACTTCGTTGGGCTCTTGTTCGAGTAAGACGAAAGACTTGTTGCCCGTCGCTTGCAGCAGCCGCGCTCCGCAGGCAGCGGCGGGGCTATCCGCCGCTTGCGGCGGCCGCATATAGAGCGAAGCGTTCACAACCCCTTTTCTGGGGTGAGTTAAGAGAGGGGTGTTCTTTTCGTAAAAAGACACCCCTCTTTTACCCCGTGCGGGTAGCACGCCTGCCCGGCGAGGGCTCCGCCCGAAGGGCGGAAAGAAACTAGTCCTCGCCCGATGGGCGGGAAATAAGCCTCGCCCGATGGGCGGAATAAATCTTACCCCCTGCGGGCAGCAGGTAAATAAAAAATAGAATATGAAGTGATGTAAGCAATGCGAAAAAAGGCTCCCCACAGAGTGAGGAGCCATTTAAGCGTTTTATGCGTCTTAGAACATACCGCCCATGCCGCCCATTCCGCCGCCGCCCATATCCGGAACTCCGGGGCTGGAAATCACGGGAAGGGGAATGTCTGCAACCAGACTTTCAGTGGTAAGAACCATTGCGGAAACAGAGGCAGCGTTCTGGAGAGCACTGCGGCAAACCTTTGTGGGGTCTACAATTCCGGCCTCAATCATGTCGCAGTATTCTTCTGCCATAGCGTCGAAACCATAGTTGACATTGCCGTTGGCCTTGACATTTTCGAGGACGACAGCGCCTTCAAGGCCGGCATTCTCAACGATTTGGCGAATGGGAGCCTGAAGCGCCTTTGCAACGATGGCAGCGCCCGTGCGCTCATCTCCGTCGAGCTTTTCCATGAGGCTCTCGGCAGCCTTGCCTGCCATAACATATGCGGTGCCGCCGCCGGCGACGATGCCTTCTTCAACAGCCGCGCGGGTAGCGTTGAGAGCGTCCTCAATGCGCAGCTTCTTTTCCTTCATTTCGGTTTCGGTTTCCGCACCGACCTTCAGAACGGCAACACCGCCCGCGAGCTTTGCGACGCGCTCGTTGAGCTTGTCCTTGTCGTAGTCCGAAGTTGTGTCCTTGATCTGGCGGGAGATAGAGTCGACTCTGCCCTTGATTTTTTCGGGATCGCCTGCGCCGTCAACAATGATTGTGTTTTCCTTGGTAACGGTGATGATGCGGGCAGTACCGAAGTTGTTAACATCAAACTCGTCGTCGTCGAGGCTCAGACCGACATCGGAGCTGATAACCTGGCCGCCGGTGAGAATCGCGATATCTTCAAGCATTTCTTTGCGTCTGTCGCCGAAGCCGGGGGCCTTTACGCAAACGCAGGTGAAGGTACCGCGCAGCTTGTTGACGATGATGCCGGTAAGTGCGTCAGTCTCAATCTCTTCGGCTATGATGAGCAGCTTCTTTCCGGCCTTGATGGTTACTTCCAGTGCCGGGAGCAGTTCCTGAAGACTGTTGATTTTCTTATCTGTAATGAGGATGAAAGGATTCTCAAGAACAGCTTCCATTTTCTCAGCGTTGGTTACCATATAGGGAGTAAGGTAGCCGCGGTCAAACTGCATGCCCTCAACAACCTCTATAAAGGTTTCGGCTGTCTTACTGTCTTCAATGGTGATAACGCCATTTTGGGAGACCTTGTCCATAGCATCTGCGATCAGGTTGCCGATGTAGGGATCGCCGGAGGAAACAGTTCCGACCCTGGCAATATCCTGAGTGCCGTTGATGGGCTTGCTGTTTCTCTTGATAGCGTCCACAGCGGCATCGGTCGCGAGCTTGATGCCGCGGCGCATTACCATGGGGTTGGCGCCCGCTACTACGTTTTTAAGTCCCTCGCTGACCATTGCCTGTGCCAGAAGTGTTGCGGTAGTTGTGCCGTCACCGGCCACGTCATTGGTCTTAGTGGAAACTTCTTTAATAAGCTGTGCGCCCATATCTTCAAAAGCATTTTCCAACTCGATCTCCTTGGCGATGGTAACACCGTCATTGGTGATCAGGGGGATGCCGAACTTACGCTCCAAAACAACGTTGCGGCCCTTGGGACCGAGGGTAATCTTAACAGTGTCGGCCAGCTGGTCGATACCGCTTTTAAGGTGCTTACGGGCTTCTGCGCCGTAGACGATCTGTCTTGCCATGATGTGTTGACCTCCATATGATGAATGTATTTAGAAGTAATCAGTCCTCAACGACTGCGAGAATTTCGCCCTGTTTAACAACGGTGTATTCCGCGTCGTCAATCTTGAAGGACAAACCGGAAAATTTATTGCAGACGACCTTGTCGCCAACTTTCAGGAACATTTCGGTCTTTGTGCCATCGGCCTGCACACCGTCTCCAACAACGACAACCTCAAAAATCGAGGGTTTTTCTTTCATGCTGTTGGTGAGGATGATGCCGCTTTTTGTGGTTTCCTCTGCCTCAAACTGCTTGAGTGCAACTCTGTCTCCCAGGGGACGAATCTTCATTGTATATACCTCCTAAAAATAGATGCAAAAAAGTTGAAGAGTTTAGCACTCGCGCTCTCGGAGTGCTAACGTGTTCTATAATAATGCAAACGTGTTCATTCTGCAAGCGCGATTATGAGCAAAAATCAGCTAAAAACCGCCGAATATGGAAAAAAAGACAAATAGAACCCTCAAATTAACTCCAAACTCCGTATTGCTTTGTTTTTCTCCTGATTATGCCAATATTGCGCATAAACATAGCGCTGTTAACAAAGAGTTTACTATAAATACATAAACAGGTCGCATTTTATCATGCCGTTGTAGAGTTTTCGCTTCTTGCTGGCATTTCTCCCGAAGCTGCGCTCAAATTCCGTGTGTGAGGACAAAATGAAGAGCTTCCAGTTTTCAAGCCCGGAATAGACCCTGCCAAAGCCTGAGTAAAGGGCCTCCGCCTCCTGCTTTTCCATTAGCCGCTCGCCGTAGGGAGGGTTGGTAACAATAACGCCCTGTGTCGTTTTCCGGTCAAGGTCCATAGCGTTTGCGCAGCGCAGGTCGATGTACTTTAAAACGCCGGCAAGCTCCGCGTTTTTTCTGGTTATTTCCACAGCCGAGGGGTCCAGATCTGAAGCGAAGATGCGGTAATCGCCGTCATATTCCTTGGAGGCGGCCTCGATCCTCGCGTCCATCCATATCTTTGAATCAACAAACTTCCACTGCTCCGCCGCAAAGCCGCGTCCGAGTCCGGGGGCGCGGTTTTTTGCGATCAGCGCCGCCTCTATGGGAATGGTTCCGCTGCCGCAGAAGGGGTCGCAAAAATCGTCTCTCCCGCGGTATCGGGAAAGAATAACCATAGCCGCCGCCAGAGTTTCGCTCAGCGGCGCGGCAACGTGCGACGGTCTGTAGCCGCGCTTGTGCAGGCCTTCGCCGGAGGCGTCAAGATAGATGTAGGCGACGTCGTTCATGATGGAAAAACGTATCTGCACGGTCTCTCCGTCCTCAGGCATCCAGTCAACGCAATATTTGGAAGAGAGCCTGTCTGCCATGGCTTTTTTAATAATGCTCTGACAGTCGGACACGGAAAAGAGCTTGGAATTAAGGCAGTGACCCTTTACCGGAAACGCAGAATTACGGGTGATGTAGTTCTCCAGCGGCAGAGCCTTAACTCCCTCAAAAAGCTCGTCAAAGCTAAGTGCGGGAAAGCTGCCCACCTCCACCAGAATCCTCTCGGCACAACGCAGCCACAAGCTGGCCTTTGCAAGGTCACGCTCATCGCCGGAAAAACGGACACGCCCGTTTTCCGCCCGTACCTCGTCCAGACCCAGCCGGCGCATTTCATCCGCCACCAGCCCTTCCAGTCCGAAGTGGCAGGGGGCACAGAAGTTCAGCCTCATTCATTTTCCTCCGGGATGTCCTTTTCTGATTCCTGAGCGACATCAACGCTTTCGCTCTCTTCATCGGAAGCCTCGGGAGCAGCACTGTCATCAGCAGAAGCCTCAGGGGCAGCGTCATCGCAAACAGTGCCGCTTGCTGCATCGTCAGAGTCATTTGTAGCGTTAGCGGGCGCCTGCGGCGCTTTGGATTTGAAGAAACCGACCGCCATCAGGACGAATAACGCCAGCGCAAACAGCGCAAACACTGCGGCAATTGAAGAAAGAACAATTACGAGAGTTTGATTGTAACTGCCGACATTGTCAACGAACAGAGCCGTGTCCGTGAGGTAAGTCGCGGCATCGTCAGTTTCGGCGATCAGTCCCATCTCAACGAGTTGAGCCTTGTTCAGATCGAACCACTCATACATATGGGCCTGAACATCCTCGGGAAGTATTCCCACTGTTCCCTGCACGACAACATAGCTGTCAAGTCCGGATGAAACGCCGTTAATTGCATCATATGTGGATGCAAGGATTGCCTTTGCAGAATCAACATAGCGGCTTGAAAATGCAACTGTCACCAGCTTGCTGCCTATTGGAACAAGAGCGTATTCGGTGTGCACCTTGTCGCCGGAAGCCTCCTCAGCGTAAAGCCCGAGTATGGCATAAACATCACGCTTGACAAAGGAGCCCTGCTCCGCGGATTGGATAACCTCTGTTTCGGCAGGACCTTTGATAAGAGTGAAGATCCCAAATTGCGTCAGCAAAAGCAGAGCCGCAGCAACAAGCAGGGCGGCAACCGCGAAGACTAGCGCAAGAGTCAGTTTTTTGTTACCTCCTGAAGAGGGTACGTCGTTGATTTCAAATGTCTGCTGATTGTGTTCGTTCATAAAGTCTGTCCTTTTCCCACGGTCTTGCCGCGCATAAAATATACTATATGTTTAAATTAGCCCATCATTAAATATTGTTTTGACTAGTCCATCATTGCATCGAGAATGCATATGGCAAGCATTGCCTCCACCACGGGCAGCGCGCGCGGGACTATGCAGGGGTCGTGCCGTCCGAGCACGCGGATGGTGGCGTTTTCCTGAGTGGACAGATCAACCGTGTCCTGCTGGCGGCTAATAGAGGGCGTAGGCCGAAAAGCGCAGCGCACAATCAGAGGCATGCCGTTTGTGATTCCGCCGTTAATACCGCCGGTGTTGTTTGTTTCTGTGAAAATCCTGCCGTTTTCAATACGAATCGGATCATTAGCAAGGCTTCCGCGCATTCTTGCAAACTCAAAGCCCGCACCGAATTCAACTCCCTTTACAGCTGGAATGGCGTACAGAGCAGCCGAGATCCGGCTCTCCAAGCCGCCGAACATAAGCCCTCCCAAGCCCGCAGGAACGCCGTTTGCAACGCATTCGACCGCGCCGCCCACACTGTCTCCTGAGGAGCGGGCGTCAAGAATCTCCTTTTGCATTTTGAAATCGAAGTTCCCGTCAGCGATGTTCGCATCGCCAATTTGGGAAATCCTCGCCTGAATGCTTATACCCTTTTCCGCGAGATACTGCTTGCATAGCGCTCCCGCGCTGAGCATCGCGGCAGTCAGTCTGCCGCTGAAATGTCCGCCGCCGCGGTAATCGGCGAAGCCGCCGAATTTTATCTGGGCGGTGAGGTCGGCGTGACCCGGTCTGGGTTTTTCCGGGTGATAGTCAGCAGAGCGGGTGTCGGAATTTTTGATGATCGCGCTGATCGGCGCGCCGGTGCTGCGCCCGTTCAGGATTCCGCTGATAAAAACAGGCTCGTCCGGTTCCCTGCGCGGCGAGGTGAGCTCCGACTGGCCCGGGGCGCGGCGATCCATCTCCGCCTGCAGGGCCTCAAAGTCGATTGGAAAACCTGCAGGAAAGCCGTCCAGCACCATGCCGATTGCATCTGCGTGAGACTCGCCGAAAATGGTCAGCCTTAAATTTTCACCGAAAGTGTTCATAGATGAATCCTTCCAAAATATACGATAAGGATAATAATGTATAATAAACTATCTCAATACGACATTAACATCTTCGTATTGCTTCATTAGCTGTGCCTCTCTGCTGTGACATGTGAAAAGCAAAATTTGGCGCTCATGGCTCATTTCGCGCAGCAGCTCCAGGGCGAGCGCGCAGCGCTCATCGTCAAAATTGGTGAGGGCGTCGTCCAGAATCAGCGGACAGCTGTGCCGCTGTTCCTCCGGCAGAGCAAGCTCGCAAATCGCAAGCCGCAGGGCGAGATAGAGCTGATCCAGCGCACCGACACTCAAAAATGCCGATTCGCGCGGCAGGGTATCGTCCGCGAGCTTTGCCAGTGCCTTTAACTCGCGGTCAAGGGCAACGCTGTCATAGCGTCCCTTCGTCAGGCGGGAAAAAATCTCGGAGGTGCGGCGGCTCAGCTCGGGAGTCAGGCGGTTTTGAATTTCAATTCCAGCCTGTTTCAGCGTGTCTGCGGCAAGGAGCAGGGCCTCATATTCAAAGGTCTGCTTTTCGTGCTCCTTTTCGAGCTGGCTCAGCGCATCTTCAAGCTCAAACTTATCGCCTAAAGCGCTGATTCTGCCGTCCAGCGCGGCGCATTCCTCGCGAATGCGGTGCAGGGAGTCCTCCGCCTCACTGAGCTCGCGTGAAACCTGTGCTGCATCGCTGCTGCCGGAAGTAAAATCCAGTCTTTCGATTGCGGAAACCTCAATTAGCTGCTGCTTCTCACGTTCGGAATTGAGCCGCTCTTGGGCGAGCGCCAGAGCGTTCGAGGCATCCTTATAAGTGTTGTATAAATCCTCGTGCGCGTTCAAAATTGCCCATATTTCGGCTGTTGTATTGCAGCCGTATTTTGCAAGAATCTCCCGCTGCTTTTCAATCGAGCTCGTATTCAGCAGCTTTTTTTTGCCCAGCCTCCGCGACATAAATAGCACTGCGGCCGCGCATATGAGCGTTGCAACAACTAACATAGCCGGTGATACATCAAGGATTTTTACGAAAGATAGCACGGCAAATATCAAAGACAAAACGCCTGTTCCTGTAAAGACCCAAAGACTTAACTTGTCAGTGCGCGCTTTTCCGTACTCCGCTTTGGCGGCGGCCCCCAGTTGTTCGATTTTGTCAATATCGGCCTGCGCCTGCTCTCTCGCCGTTTTTGGTTCGCTTTCGCCAAAACAATTAGCCGCAAGAGCTGTCTGAGCCGAAATAGCCTCGGTCTGCGCCTTTGAAGCTGCCTCCTCTAATTCGCGCGTTTTTTCACGCGACTGGGTCAGAGTATCCAAGGATTGCTTTCGCTGGACTTCACGGCTCTCAGCGACTTTCTTTATCAGCTCGTCACGTCTTGTTATCGCCTGCTCGCGGGCGATTCTAAGCTGCTCGCCACGCTGTTTTTCACTGTCGATACTCTGCAGCTTTTCACGCAGCAAGGCAATTTCGCTTTCAATTTCCGGCAGTGAGCCGTGCCTGTTGAAGCGCCGTTTTCTCGCGGCGTCCCTCAGCTTTTCCTCTGCATCGGTTGCCGAAACGCCCTCATCGCCGGTTTGCACGATCGCGGCGATGCGTCGCTCAAGCTCAGGACTTGCCCCGATCGGCACTGAGCCCTGTCCGATGTATGCCGAGCGCACAAAAACCTCGCGCGGTATACCCAGTAGCGACTCGCCCGGAATCTGAGAGATATCGGAAACCGGCTGTGAAGTGCCCGACAAAGTGGCGGAAACTTCACGCAGCGGAGCCTTCTCCTTGCCGGTGCGGGAGAGCGTTATCCCGCGTCCGCTGACGTCAAGCTCCATCGTGCCCGACATTGCAGCGCCGCTCCAGGGAGCAAAGCGCAGCTTGTCCGGCTTAACCCCGGCCTTTTCCTTGGCGGCGCTGTCAATGCCGTAGAGCATGTTTGCGATAAACGAGCACCATGTTGATTTGCCGCTCTCGTTGTGCGCGGTAATTATATTGAGACCCGGGCGCAGCTCAAGTGATTCGTTTTGCAGGCGTCCGTATGAGGCGGTCATCTTTTTAATTATCACAGTCTTCCGCCTCCTATCACGAGGGCGGCAACGCCGTAAGCCGCGGCTCGGTCTATTTTTCGCCGCTGCTCCTCCGAATCCGAGCTGTCTTTCAGGTCTTTCAGCTTTTGAAGAAAAAGCCCGGCAAGACTGTCCTGCCCCGTCTGTTCCCAGACATCTCGGGCAATGGTTGTTTCGTCACGAAGCTGAAGCTCTTTCAAGCAGTACGCAAATTCGCTGCGCAGTGAAGGAAGGTCGATTTCTGTGTCAGTGTTTCCTAAAAGGATAATTCTACAATAATAATTATCTGAATAGCTAACTATTTGTTCACGAACCGCTGCGAGAGGGTCGCGGCCGGTTACGTCAATTCTATGTATCTCATATCTGGTTTTACAGAGAGGAACAAATTCCGCCCTGACGTTTCCGGGAGATAGCGACACGAAATAGCAGCCCTTTTCGCCCAGCTCATCGTAGCCGCGCCCCTCAGGACAGCCCGGATAGGCATAGGCGGTTATTCCGGCAAACTGCAGCGGAGTCCGCAGGTGAATGTGCCCGAGGGCGAGATAATCCATACCGCATTTTTCAATATCCTCACGCGCGACCGGGCAGTAATCCGAGACAGCAGATGTCAGATCACCATGCAGCAGCATAACGTCAAGCGTGCCTGATTTTTTTTCCGGCGGTGCAAAATTCTTGAGCAGAGCCGGAGCAAAGGTTTTTGTAAAACTTGCGCCCCAGAATCGCGCGTCAAGACCGGGAATTTCGAGGCAGCCGAAGTCCTCATTCCGGAAAAGACGGACGTTTTCAGGCAGGGACATGCGCTCCCAAACGCTTCCGGGAGTGTAAAAGTCGTGATTTCCTGCGCAGATTAGCACCGGCTTTTGGAACTGCTCCATCGCCCTGCAAAAATCTCTCTGTGTTTGCTCTGAAACTACGTCGCAGTCAAAAATATCGCCAACCAGGAGCATTACATCTGCCCCCAGGCTCCGGGCGCTTTCCGTAAGGCGCAGCAGCAGCTCTTGCTGGTTCCGGCGCATCTGTCCGGCGGATTCCTCAGTAAGTGACTCAATCCCGGAATCAAGGTGCAGGTCAGCGGCGTGAATTAATTTCAGCTCACTCATAAAATCCTCAGCGCCTCCGTTTCAAGACATTTTCCCGTTTGTGTATCGATTGTGAAAATCGCACATTCCATTTTTCCCGGGCCATCGGCTGCCTCGTAGCGGCGAGGGGGCTCACCCAAGAACTTTCCGATGCTCTGCTCGGGTGCTATGCCCAGAACTGAGATTGCAGGCCCTGTCATGCCAAGGTCGGTAATAAAGCCCGTGCCCTCCGGCAGAATGCCACAATCGGAGGTTTGAACATGGGTATGTGTGCCCCAAACAGCGGAAACACGCCCGTCCAGATAATAGCCGAGAGCGGCTTTTTCACTTGTGGCCTCAGCGTGCATATCAACAACTATAATCTTTGTTTCAAGTGATGATATGATTTCTTCCGCCACAACAAAGGGATTGTCCGTATTCGAATCGAGCGTGAAACGGCCCATGAGATTTATGACCGCAATATCCCCGAAGGGCGTGTGGAAAACGTCGTGCCCGCGTCCCGGGCAGCACAGGGCGTAGTTTGCCGGACGCAAAATGCCCGAACGGCTGTCGAGATAGTCTTTGAGCTCCCAGCGCGTCCAGGTGTGGTTGCCGAGAGTTATCACATCCGCACCGGCAGAGAAGATCTCGTCTGCCTGAGCGGGAGTGATGCCAACGACATTGGCATTTTCACCGTTAATTATTGTAAAGTCGATTTTTTTCAGCTTTTTAAGTGAGGCCAGGTGACTGCGCAGAAAATCGAGTCCGGGCTTTCCGCAAACATCGCCCACGGCAAGAATATTAATTGTCATAGACTGAGCCTTTCTGTAAATGGATGGCCTTAGCAGTTATTATACGCTGATTTTGGAGGGAACAGGTAAACATTGTATTAACAATACAAGCAACATAATACCATGATTCCATCATGCTGCATTTGCCCGCGCGGCGGGCAAATGCAGCATACCTGCCATTTTACGGCTAGTATACCATAGATATAAAAACCAATGCAACAAATAGAGAAACCGCTTTAAAAATAGTATATTTTTGTCAAGCCGGTAAATACTAGCAGCGTACAAAAAGAAAGGAGAAGCCGGATAATCCGGCGAAAAAAGATATGGATAATGGAAATTTTGCAAAAGGTTTGGGCGTAGGTTTTGTAGTAGGGTCTGTAGTAGGAATGAGCGTATTTGGAGCAGGAACTCAAAAGAGGCAGATTCAGACCAAGAAAAGCATGGTAAGCAGGGCGCTTAAAACCATGGGGGACATTGTTGAAAACATCGGAGAATCCATGGGCATGTAAGTGCCGAAGCACCTTTGAGAGAAGCTGAGCGCACCTGAAAAAACTCCGAAAAGGGCTTGCATTATGCCGTTAACTATGCTATTATACTCAGGCGTCTTGCAAATGCGCCCTTAGCTCAGCTGGATAGAGCGTCTGGCTACGGACCAGAAGGTCAGGAGTTCGAATCTCTTAGGGCGTGCCAATGTTGGAATGGAATCGATCCATTCCGGAATCGGGAATTCCCTTTGGGAGTTCCCGATTTTTTATGTCCGCTCCTCCATTCCTCCTCTTTCGCGTCAGACCCGCTTTGCCGGGCTCTGCCGCGAGGGAACGGACGGAGGTATAAAAACACTGCAATCAAGTGGTTGCAGTGTTTTTGTTTAATATTTCATAGTCTTGGTGTATACTCTCTGTTATTAGGGGATGAAGAAATGCACAAAAAGAAAAAAACCATCATATGGCTCGTTTCAATCGTGGCTGCGGCAGCACTGCTTGCGGTTTTCATGCTCGCGCCCTTCTGCGCTCAGCTTCGAAGTATGGCGATTATGAGCGTTTTCAGCCGTGCGCATGAAACTATCGGCGTTGCCGAGCAGCAGCAGCTCAGAATAAAAATCCCCTCCGGCGAGGGCTGGTATCCCTTCGTTATGACCTATAACGACGATGAGGATTTCGCGTTGCTGACGAAGCAGAAAGGTTCCCGCCTCACCATAATGTACAACTTTCCCGCCTTCGACGTGAAGTATGGTTGCAGCAGACTTTTTGATGAGGAATCGCCCTATTACAACAGCTTTTACGGTGCGTATCTCACAAAGCTGCCGGACGGGAGCTCATATGGGTTTGATCCCGAAGGAATTGAGCTTACAGAGGCGGTTTCTTCGATCGCGCGGCTTGATTATTTCTGGTTGGTGCTCTCAGATTTCGGGCTTGAAAGAGACGACCGCGTTTTCAGTTTTGATACACAATTGCAGGAGGAGAATGTGTTTTTCGCCGGAAGCGAGGGCTGGGTGCGCATTGATGCGCAAATGTTCATAAGCGGAGCAGCACACAACGCAAAGCCAGGCGTTCGCTCATATTTGCAGTATGGCAGGCCGGGCTTTCCGGTGAGCCAGGAATTAGCCCCGGTTAAAATGTATTCCACCGTGTTCTCAAAATACTTCGAGTCGCATGGAACAACGGTTTATTTCTATGTCATGGCATCCGACGAGACGGTGCGCGATTCCTGCATAGCCGACATTTTGTCAAAGGCGATGATTGCCGAAAAGTGAACTAATTTGCAAAGCACTCGTCAAATGGTGAAAAGAGCCCATGAAAAGGAGGAAAGAATGGACTTTGATATTGCAATAGTCGGCGCGGGTCCTGCAGGTTCGACCTTTGCGAGGCTCGTTTCAGAAAGCGGGCAGCGCGTTCTTCTCATTGACGGCCAAAGCGGCGAAAACATGAAGCCCTGCGGCGGCTTGCTGGCGCCCGACGCTCAAAAAATTCTGGCGCATTTTGATTTGACACTGCCGAAAAGCGTTCTTGTTAGTCCCCAGATTTTCTCCGTAAAAACAGTCGATGTCTGCAGCGGGCGCGTCTGCTATTATCCGCGGCATTACCTCAACATGGACCGCTATGCCTTTGACCGCTGGCTGGTATCGCTTGTGCCGGGCATGGTTGAAATAATAAACGGTCGTTGTACAGGCATCTGCCATGTTAACGGCGGTTTCAATGTAACAATAAGCACATCAGAAGGAGAAAAGCAGGTAAGCTCAAGGCGCGTCGTCGGCGCTGACGGCGCAGGAAGCCTAGTGCGCCGGGCCTTTTACAAATCGCAGGTAAAGAGGTATATTGCCATTCAGCAATGGTTTTTGGCAAAGGACGAGAACCCGTTCTACTCCTGCGTATTTGATGAAAAGACCAGCGACAGCTGCTCGTGGTCGATACATAAAGATGACTATTTCATCTTCGGCGGCTGTTTCCCGCCGGAAAACGGTCGGGCAAAGTTCGAGGAGCAAAAACAGCGGCTTGCGGAAAAATGCGGCTTTGAATTTGGCGAAGCCGTCAAAACCGAGGCGTGTCTGGCGCTTAGTCCAAGGCGAATGCACGACTTTTGCACCGGAGAGGACGGCGCTTATCTCATAGGCGAAGCCGCCGGCTTCATCAGCCCCAGCTCCTTTGAGGGAATAAGCGGAGCTGTTTTGAGCGCCAGCCTTCTTGCAAAGGCAATTCTTCAGGGAGAAAACGAGCGGCAGATCGCGCGGAAATATAATAAATCCACCCTACCTCTGAGGCTAAGGCTCCGGATGAAGGTTTTGAAGCGCTGGTTCATGTACACGCCCTTCTCACGAAGGATACTTATGTGGAGCGGGATTCAGAGCATCACGCCAATGCTCAGAAAATAGCTTACATTATTCCAAGCGTCCCCCCGCGGGGACGAAGGTTTTCCGCCCACCGGGCGGGGGCCCTCGCCGGGCAGGCGTCCTGCGCGGACAGCGCATAAGAGGTCTTTTCTTTTTGAAAAAGAAAAGACCTCTTATGAATCTCCAAAAGAAAACTGCCGCACTGCCACAAATGCAAGCAGTCCAACCGCGAGCTAACTGCCAACCGTGCCACAGGGCAGGTAAGCACTGCGCCACAGAACCGCTCGCTTAGCTTTGGTGGTGGCGCAACTTCTTCCCTGTCGCTTGCAGCAGCCGCGCTCCGCAGGCAGCGGCGAACCTGTCCGCGGAGCGGCACGTGAGGACAGAGCGAAGCGTTTATTAGGGGTTTCCAAAGGGTACTCCCTTTGGGCTTCTTCGCCAAGGGGATCATAAGGGGGAACCGTTTCTTTGCAAGAACCGGTTCCCCCTTATATGCGGGTGCAGGGCGCGCAACGCCCGCGGCACCCCAACGTTGGACGTTGGAATAATGTAATAATCTCGCGTAGTGTTGGGTAAAGTACCCTTCCCCGCTGGGGGACGCTTGGAATAATGTATCTGTTTATTGCAGTTTTGCCAAAACATCCAGAAAATATTGCGGCAGCGGTGCGGTGAGAACTATCTCCTCCTGTGTGCGCGGATGGATGAAGCGCAGCTCCCGAGCGTGTAAACACTGACCGTCCAAACCCTTGGGCGGTTTTTGCTTGCAATAGACCGTGTCCCCCAGTACGGGATGGCCTATGTGCGCCAAATGCACGCGAATCTGATGGGTTCGTCCGGTTTCAAGCCGGCAGCGGATGTGAGTGTAACCCCTGTACCGCGCGATAACCTCATAGTGCGTTACGGCGCTGCGGGAATTTTTGTCCGTCACTGCCATGCGCTTGCGGTCAACAGGATGGCGGCCGATGGGCGCGTCAACAGTTCCCGAATCCTCACGGAGAGAGCCGATAACCACGGCCTCATATGTCCTTGACAGACTGTGGTCGGCGAGCTGTGCGGCAAGAAAACGGTGGGAGTAATCATTTTTCGCGGCTATAATCAGTCCCGAGGTATCCATGTCGATCCTGTGGACTATCCCGGGGCGCTTTTCTCCGCCCACACCGGAAAGACTCTCTCCGCAGTGATACAGCAGGGCGTTGACAAGCGTTCCGCTGCTGTGTCCCGGGGCGGGGTGCACCACCATGCCCTTTGGTTTGTTGATAACGATAAGGTCATCGTCCTCAAATATTACGTCCAGCGGGATGTCCTCCGGCACAAGCTCCGTGTCCTCTGCCTCGGGCACTACAACGATAAATACCTCGCCCTGCGTTACGCGGTGATTCTTCTTAATCGGCGCGCAGCGCAGCGTAACAGCGCCGTTCTCAATGATGCGGACGGCCTGCGAGCGGGTAATATCGTCGATTTCTTGCGCAAGGAGAGCGTCGATTCGCTCGCCGCTCTCCTTTGCAGTCACAGTGTATGTGTTTGTCATTGGTCAGAAAACTCCCGCATGATGTCGTCCAGAGTGAAGTCGGTATCCTTCTTTTTTGGAGCGGGTTCAGGTTGCTGAGCCGGTGAGGCTGTCTCTGGAGCGGCTGTCTCTGGAGCGGGCTTTGGTTCCTCAAAAACCGGCGCGGGCTTGGATGTAAACTCCGCAAAAGGATCGTTGGGATCAAATTTCTCGGAACTCACAGAGGCTGCCGCGGCGCGCTGCTGCTCGAGAATAACCTTTGCCTCCGCCACAGGCTTTTTGAGTTGGGTTATATAGTCGTCGCCGGCGGGGACAGCCTGCTCTTCACGACGGCGCAGCGCAGGTTTGCGCTCTCTTTGCTGCCTTGTGCGCTCTCTGGGAGTGTATTCCATGTCTGCATCGTCATCGGCGGAAATATCATCACTCTTCTTCTTGCCCCAGTTTTCGGTTTTGTTGAAAATCAGCCAGAAGCAGAAGATGATTCCGCACACTGTCACAAACATGTCGGCAATGTTAAACACAGGAAAATCAATGCTTTTGCCCCAAAGTTCGATGGGCAGGAAGGCAAAGTGGAACATGTCCACCACATAGCCGTTTACTATCCTGTCGATGAAGTTACCGATGCCGCCCGCTAGAATAAGAAGCAGCAGCCAGCGGCCCGTTTTCCCCTTGATCAGCTTCTTGGCGAGGATGAACACAATAACAGCAATAAAAATGATAGTCAGCGCAATGTAAATCCAGCGGGAAGCCGGCGAATCCGCGCCAAGACCGAAGGCCGCGCCTGTATTGTGTACCCGGGTCAGCTCGATCACATTCGGGATGAAATCCTGTGTGGCGCCAACGGATGCAAGATTGTGTACAGTCCAGTATTTTACCAATTGGTCTGCGATGAGGATTAAAACCGCTACAATTGCATAGATCATGCGGAAACCTCCTGTTTATTTCTATAGAGTGTTTTAGGCCGCACGTTTCCAGTCCGCGCCAGCCGTTGTTTTGCTAACTGTTCGCAATAACCGAGGCGCAGCGCTCGCACAGCTCGGGGTGCCCGGCATTGCTGCCTACCGTTTTGCTGTGTGTCCAGCAGCGGACGCACTTTGGCGCATCACAGGGAGCGACCTCAATTGTGACCCCGGGGAATTCTTCGCCCGCAAAACCGGAGGGGCCGGGATCGCCAAGTGCCACTTCAGAAACAATGAAAAGCATTGGCAACGGCATCTCGGTGAGCTTTTCGAAATCGGCCTTTGCTTCTGCGGACACGTGCAGCGTCACCTTTGCCTCCAGCGGTTTGCCGATTATTTTCTCTCCTCTTGCAAGCTCCAGCGCCTTGTTCACATCGCCGCGCAGGGCGATGAGCTTGTTCCAGCGCTCGTCTGCAGCGGGGTCCAGAACATATTCCGGCTTTACCTCCGGCATGTCGTTGAGCATAACGTGCGCAGCGTCCGCGCCCTCGTGGTGTGGCATGGAAAGCCAGATTTCATTGGAGGTGAAGGCAAGAATCGGCGCAATCAGACGCACCATGTTATCCAGGATCTCGTACATGGCGGACTGGGCGCTGCGGCGAAGAGTGCTGTCACGTCCCTCGCAGTAGAGCCTGTCTTTAATTATATCCAGATAGAAGTTTGACATATCAACCACGCAGAATTTGTGCACCGCGTGGATGACATTGTAAAACTCATAAACATCATAGGCGGCAAGGCAGCGCTCCGTGAGCCTGCCCATTCTGGCCAGCGCCCACTTGTCGAGCTCCTCCATGTCGGTGAAGGCAACGCGTTTGTCGGGGTCAAAGCCGTCCAGATTGCCAAGCATGTATCTTGCGGTGTTGCGGATTTTCAGATAGGTGTCGGAAAGCTGCTTGAAAATGCCCTCTGAGCAGCGCATATCCTGGCGGTAGTCGGCGCTGCCCGCCCATAGCCTGATGAGGTCCGCGCCGTACTTGGGCAGGATTTCTTCCGGAAGAATACTGTTGCCAAGGCTTTTGTGCATGGCCTTGCCCTCACCGTCAACCGTCCAGCCATGTGTGAGAACGGCCCTGTAAGGCGCAGTACCCCTTGTGGCAACGGCTGTCAGAAGTGAGCTCTGGAACCAGCCGCGGTACTGGTCGGCGCCTTCAAGGTAGAGGTCGCAGGGCCAGTCTGCAGGATTGTCATGTTCAAGAGAGCTATAGTGAGTGGAGCCGGAATCAAACCAGCCGTCAAGCGTATCAGAGCCTTTGGTGAAGTGGTTTTTACCGCATTTCGGGCAAACGAAGTTCTCAGGCAAAAGCTCGGCTGCTGTCATGGAAAACCAGGCATTGGAACCCTTTTCGTCAAAAATACCGGCAATCTTTTCTATAGTTTCAGGAGTGCAGATAGGCTCTCCGCAGTCCTCGCAATAGAAGACCGGAATCGGCAGACCCCACTGTCTCTGGCGGGAGATGCACCAGTCGGCGCGCTCGCGCACCATGGAAACAATGCGGTCGTGACCCCACTCGGGAAGCCACTGAACCCTGTCGCAGGCATCAATGGTTTCGCTGCGGAAAGCCTCCACAGAGCAGAACCACTGGTCGGTGGCGCGGTAAATGACCGGATGCTTGCAGCGCCAGCAGTGCGGGTATGAGTGACTGAGAGTGTTTTCTGCCAGCAGAGCGCCGCAGGCGGCGAGGTCCGCCAGAATCTCGGCGTTTGCCTTGTCGTAATACATACCGGCGTAGCGCCCGGACTCTGCGGTGAAGATGCCCCTGTCGTCCACGGGTACGATTACGCCGATCTTGGTTTTTTTGCTGTTGTCGTATTTCAGACAGACCTGATAGTCCTCCATACCGTGCCCTGGAGCGGTGTGAACACAGCCGGTACCGGCCTCGGTGGTTACATGGTCGCCGTTGAGAATAACGCTTTCCCTGTCATAGAGCGGGTGCTTTGCCGTCATCAGTTCAAAATCCGAGCCCTTGAGCTCTGCAAGAATTTCAAAGCTCTCAAGGCCCGCTGCTTTTGCCACGCTCTCAGCCAAATCCTTGGCGATTATATAGATTTCCCCGCTGGGAGCCTTGGCGAGAACATATGCGATATTAGCGTTAAGGCTTATCGCCAGGTTGCCGGGAATGGTCCATGTGGTTGTCGTCCATATGACAAAATATGTTTTTGAAAGGTTGCAGAGCCCTGCGAGCCTGCCCTTGTCGTCTGCGATTTTGAATTTGACATAGATTGACTTGCAGTCCACGTCGCCGTATTCGATTTCAGCCTCCGCCAGCGCGGTTTCGTCGTGGCAGCACCAGTAAACCGGCTTCTTTCCGCGGTAGATGTAGCCCTTTTCAAACATCTTGCCGAAAAGCCGCACCTCGCCAGCCTCAAAAACGGGAGCCATAGTCAGATAGGGTTTGTCCCACTCGCCAAGAACGCCCAGACGCTTGAACTGTTCACGCTGGATGTCAACAAAATTCTGCGCAAAGTCGCGGCAGGCATCACGAAATTCCGGAACGGACATTTTTGCCCGGTCCAGCTTGTTCTGCTTGATGATTGCCGACTCAATTGGCATGCCGTGGTTGTCCCATCCGGGGACATACGGAGCCTGAAATCCGGCCATATTCTTATATCGCACGATAAAGTCCTTCAGGCACTTGTTCATAGCCGTGCCCATGTGGATCTTACCGTTTGAGAACGGAGGACCGTCATGGAGAATGAAGCGGGGCTTTCCCTTGTTGCGGTCTATCATCTTGTGATAGATATCCTCGTCATACCAGCTCTTGAGCATGTCCGGCTCGCGGGCGGGCAGGGAGGCGCGCATTGCAAAATCGGTTTTCGGCAGGTTTAGGCTTGTGTTGTAATCCTGAGGCATGGAATAAGGCTCCTATCTGATTAACGATATAGGGGCGCGGCATAGCATTAGCGCAGCATGCCCCGCCCCGAGAGTGTTGAGTGGAGTTTTCCGCTCAATTAGTTATTTCCGAATTGAAGGTTGTCCACCGGAACCGGGTTCGCGTTGCCGTTCGTTCCGGGGAACATGCGGGTGGGTTCTTCGTTCGCGGGAGCGGGCACATCGGCGCCGTCGGAAACAACACGGCCGATTTCCGCGTCGCTGGGCGCGGTGCCGTCCATACGGGCAACGGAGTTTTCTATAATCCGAACCGTGTCGTCAACTGAGGCGGGCGCTGCCGGCTCTGTTGAAGTTGATTCCAGAGATATTTTGAACGCTTCCAGTCCCTCATAGAATTCAAGCTGCTTTGCGCAGGCAAGGCGCATGTTTTCTATGTAACGGGTGCTCTCGCGCTTCGCCTCAAGGAGCTTTGCCTCCTCGGTAATGCGCTGATTGTGAGCCTCGCGGGTAATACGCTCCGCCTCGAGATTCGCCTCCGCAAGCGCGAGGTCTGACTTTTCCTTTGCCTCCTTCTCCATCTGCGCGCTCAGCTTTTGGGCGGACAGCAGAGTCAGACGCATGGAATCCTCGGTCGCGCGGTACTCTTCGATTTTTTCAACGAGCACTTTCATCTTGCTCTTGAGAACCATGTTTTCCTTTGCAACGGCGGCATAGTCAGTCGCGGCTTCCTCCAGGAAGTTATCAACGGCTCCCATGTCGTACCCGCCGAAAATTGCCCTTTCAAAGGTTTTTTCCCTGAAGTTCTGAGGTGTCAGCATATCCAAAATCCCTTTCTGTTACTAGTGATATTTCTCTCTCACAAGCAGGTTTTGATTACAAATACAGGCTGCTGTTTTCCATTTCGTCTATGAGATCACCCATCACGTCTATGTTATAGGGGGTGATTATGTATGTGTTCGCCGCCACCTTGCGGATCTTCCCGTCCAGGGCATAGGCGACGCCGCTCAAAAAGTCGATCAGCCGTCTTGCGGTATCCTTTTGAGTTTGTTCAAGATTCATAAGCACCGGACGGCGGTCGCGCAGGTGATCTGCAATCTCCGCGGCAGTTTCGAAGCGTTCGGGTTTCACCAGAACCACCTGCACCTGAGTGGAGGGTGAAAGGTTTACGACCTTGTCTCTCCTTGCCGGTGCTACGGGGCGGGAATAATCATCTGAAAATGGGCTGCGGCGCTCCGCCGGAGCTGTGTATTGCCTTCTTGGAGCCTCCGCCTGCGGAACGGCTGTTTCTGCTGGGGTTTCGGCAAGCTCGTCGCCAAAATCATCATATTCGTCGCTGCCGTATGGCTTTGTGAGCTTCTTGAGCTCGTTCATAAGACCCATAAGTGTTCCTCCTGAAAGCGGGTATCTTTAACCCGAATAATAAGCGGTAAATTATTTTAAGGGGTAGCCTCTTGCGCCGAAAATCGCCGAACCGAGCCGTATCATGTTAGAACCCTCGGCAATTGCGTCTTCGAAATCTCCGCTCATCCCCATAGATAAAAAATCCATAGAAACATTATCATATTTTTTTGATGAATTGTCAACATAAAGCTCGTACATTTGGGCGAAATACCACCTATTTCCACCCGTGGCTTCGCAAATTGGAGGAATTGCCATTAATCCCCTGATTTGTATTCCGGGAAGCGCGGAGGCAGCCTCCAGAAAACCGGGCAAGGCGGCGGGGGGTATTCCGCTTTTAGAATCCTCCGCGCCAATGTTTATTTCAATCAGCACGTTCTGGCATATGTTCAGCTTTAAAGCCTGACCGCTTATCAGCTCAAGCAGCTCCAAGCTGTCAACCGACTCAATGAGGTCGCATATGCCGACCACCTGACGCACCTTGTTTTTTTGCAGGTGTCCGATGAAATGGAGTTTTGCTCCGGAATATGCGTTCTCAGCAACCTTTTCCAGCATCTCCTGAACGCGGTTTTCCCCGCACACGGGGACGCCCGCTGCAACAGCCTGCCGAATGGCCTCGGAGCTGTTCGTTTTTGTAGCAGCCACAAGGGTTATGTCCCGCGGGCTTCTGCCTGCGGCGAGAGCAGCCTTATTGATTCTTTCAAAGATTATTTCCAGATTTGCCCGAATATCCAAAATTGTTCACCTTAGTCCAAAAGCATTTTGTCCGTAATATTATCCTTGGTCAGAATAATGTCGTTGCCGATTCGCAGGGCGGAAGGGTTGGCCGCATCAATCTTGGCTATATAATAATCCGCGGTCTCCCACACGACCTGTATATATTTCTTTTCGGCCTGAATACCGGTAACGGTGTACACATAGTAGTGCGGCCAGTCGTTCGGCCCGTCCTCGAGCACGTCAAAATCATCGGGGCGCTCCTCGATGTAAACGGCCTCCTTTGGAACCCTTATTCCGCTGTGCGAGCCGAACACGAGTTCTGCGGAGACATTGCGGGCATAAAGCAGCTCCGCAGTGGAAGTTGTGCAGCGGAACACGACGGCGCACGCATCGTCATCAGAGGTTCTCATGCTCACAATCGTGCCGGGAACGGTGCCGGAGCAATAGCGGCCGAAGTCCAGTGTAACGCTGTCCCCGATATCAAGCCGCTCTGCGTTCTCAGGCGCGATAAGCGCAGCAAAATACCACTCCAGCGGTGAGACGAGCTTGCCGATCACATTCTCCGATGTCTCTTGCGGGCCGCTAATTAATTCGCGCAGGGCGTCGGGCGTGATGCCCTTGACTTGCGACGGAGCAACATGTTCAAAGCCGTCGGTGCTGGCGAAGAAAAGTCCCTGAGCAGGTGCCTTTATTGCTGAGGTGTCGTACAGCGACGACTGCTGCAGCTGACTGATTTCGCTGTTTATAGATTCAAGATCCTCGCTGTTTGTACCTTGTGCGGAGGAGTTGAGCACGAGGGAAGAGAGCGAGATAACAGCGGCCGAAAGCTCGTCCGGCTCATGCCGCGCCGCGGACGCGGCAAGGCTTATGATGTAGTTTTTAATGTTTTTTTCTCTTTTTGTTACCGCAGAGTCTGAGGAGCTTGCCTCCTGGGATGAGAGGATATACTGGCGCTGCAGCTCAAGCTCGCGCAGGCGTCCCGCCCGGACAAGGGCCTCCTCGCTTGAATAAGCGATGGCAACAATGCCGCCGGAGGAAATAAGCTGACCGTTTTGAGCTATCACGCTCAAATACTTTTCACTGCTGTCCAGGAGCTTTTCATCGCGCACAATGACCCCTGTGGCGGGCGTACTGTCAAGAATTTCGACAAAAACAGCGGGAGCTGTGCGCAGGTCATTTGATATGGAGTTTACGATGTAAACGCCCCCATAGGCAAGCAGCCCGACAAAAAGTATAACAGATATCAGCTTTGTAACGAAATTGGTTCTTTTCATAAGGCTCTCCTCGGCTTAAACCGACAAAATTCGAGTATTTCAAGGCGCAGTCCGAGCGATTTACTGCTCAGACTAAGGACGCGCTGACGGGTGCAATTATGTAGTTTCAATACCGCGGATGTCCCGAAGATCGATGGCCTCCGACGGCACAATGGTTGAGATTGCGTGCTTGTAAATCATTTGCTGCTTCCCGTCCGTTTCGAGTATGACCACAAAGCTGTCAAAGCTCTTGACCACTCCCCTCAATTGAAAGCCGTTCATCAGGAAGAAAATGACCGACTGTTTCTCACGCCTGATCTGGTTGAGCACAATGTCCTGAATGTTCTGTGTCTTTTGCATAGAATCCGCTCCCTCTTGTGGGACGGCTCCGCAGATTATCTCTGGCCGCCCAAAATAGTATTTGAACGGTCGGAGTAAATTTCCCTCCTATGTTCAGGATACTATTCTAAGCCGTGCTTGCTCAAAAACTTAGTCGAAGACTGTCGCGCTCCGGCAAAATCAGGCGTTTTATCCCAGAGAATCCAGTTAATTTTCGGGTTGCGGCGCAGCCAGGTCAACTGCCGCTTGGCATAGCGGCGGCTCTCCTGTTTTATTTTTTCTATCGCCTCATCAAGAGATATTTTCCCGTCCAGAAATGCCGCGATTTCCTTGTAGCCGATCGCCTGCATGGCGGTGCAATCTGATGACAGTCCGGCAGCCAGAAGTCCCTCGACCTCCTGCACAAGTCCGACTGCAGCCATCTGTTCCACACGGCTGTCGATCCTGTCATAAAGGTCCTGCCTGTCCTTGAAGGACAGCGCAATAATACAGGCGTCGTAGCGCGGAGGACGGCTTCGGGTTTCCTCATCGTGTTCGCTTATGGGTTTGCCCGTTGCATAGAACACCTCCAGCGCGCGGACAATGCGTTTGGAGTCGGAGGGGTGCAGCCTTGCGGCACGCTCCGGATCGACCCGGCGCAGTTCTTCCAGCAGATTCTTACCGCCGAGCTGCTCGAATTTCTCGTTCAGCTCCTGCCTCAGCTCCTGTGACGGTTCTCCGCCCGCAAAGCCGCCGCCGGAGATCAGAGAGTCAATGTAAAGCCCTGTGCCGCCAACAACAATCGGCAGCTTGCCGCGGTTGATAATGCCGTCAACGCAGGCGGAAGCGTCCTGCACATAACGGGCGGCTGAATAGGGCTCGCATGGGTCTGCCACGTCCAGCATATGGTGGGCAATGCCGCACATTTCCTCAAATTTTACTTTTGCCGTGCCGATATTCATGCCCCTGTAAACCTGCATCGAGTCAGCCGACACGATTTCGCCGCCGAGCTCCTGTGCCAGAGCGATGCTCAGCGCTGTTTTCCCTGTGGCAGTGGGGCCTGTTATCACTAGAATTTTTGGGGTGTTTTGAGTCATACGATTATACTATCCTTGAAAATTCCTTGTCCAGCTGCTTTTTCGTCAGCTTCACGGAAACAGGTCTGCCGTGGGGGCAGTATCTGACCTCTCCGGAAACTACTCTGCGGGCAATGTCATTAAGCTCTGCGGGAGTGGTTTTCCAGCCGGCCTTTATCGCCGCCTTGCAGGCGATAGTGTGGAGAATTTCATCCGTTACGGAAGGAATATCAGCCGTGCCGCGCCGCAGCTTTTCGCAGAGCTCTTCTATCAGCGCCGGACCGTCGGAGGCATCAGTATCCGCCGGAAGCGCGCGCAGTATAAGACTATCATCGCCGAATGGTTCGAGCTCTATGCCGAGAGTTGAGAGAAGTTCGGCGTTCTTTTCCACCAACTCTACGTCATGCGGCGACATTTTAAGCGTTACCGGTTCGAGCAGAGTCTGGGACATTACCTGCCTGTCCTGTGCCTTGAGAGCATTAAATATCATGCGCTCGTGGGCGGCGTGCTTGTCAATAAGCAGCAGTGTGTCGTCCGCCTCGACGATTATGTATGTTTTCATCGCTTCGCCCACCAGGCGGAAGCTCTGCTCTCCTGCGGTTTCAGTCTGCGGCTCGGAAACAGCCGGCTCTGTAGGAGCGGCAGGGGCAGACGGGATCTCCTCCTGCCTGGGCATGAAAGAGGCTGGCGAAGGTCCTGAAATATATGCAGACCGGCCGTCCCGCAGAGTAGAGCTTCCCTCAGCAGGCGGACGGCGGTCAATGATTATTGTGTTCTCGTCAATTGATTGTTTGGGAACGGAATAATTCCGGTCTGTGTGTCTGTCCCTGAACTGCCGGGAGCTCATCGACTGGAAAAAATCTTTTTTCGGAGCAATTGCTGCCTGTGTTGAGGGCGCGAGCTTTATTTCCGGAGTCTGTCCGTCCTCTTTCAGAGCGGACAATACGGCGTAATAAACAGCGTCAAAAACGCGGCGCTCTTCACGGAATTTCACTTCGATTTTCGCCGGATGCACATTCACATCAACGGCGGCGGGACTGATATCCAGCCAAATCACACAGGCAGGAAAACGTCCCGTCAACAAGGTGTTTTTATAAGCCTGCTCCACGGCGGACTGCAGCAGCGCCGAGCGGATGCAGCGTCCGTTGCAGAAGAAAAACTGCTTTGCCCTGTTGCCGTGGCCTGTGGCGGGAGTGCTGACAAAGCCGGAAACGGAGGTTTCTTCGTCGTTTAAAGCGCAGTTGAGCATATTTGTGGCTATCTCGCGCCCTAAAAGGCTGTAAACGCAGGAGGACTGCTTCCCGTCTCCGGGGGAGAAAAATTCATCCTTGCCGTCGCGGATAAGGCGCAGAGATATTTCAGGCCTGCCAAGAGCGCAGCGCAGAGCAGCGGCAACACAGGCGGAACTCTCCGCGCGGTCGGATTTCATAAATTTAAGTCTTGCGGGTGTGTTCTGAAAAAGGTTGCGAACTATCATCGTTGTGCCTTCAGGGCAGCCGTAGTCCGTCATTTCAATGATATCTCCGGCCTGCACAAGCATCCTCGTACCTGATTGCACGCCCCTTTTTCGTGTAAGAAGCCCAATTTGCGAAACCGAGGAAATGGCGGCAAGAGCCTCGCCGCGAAAGCCCATGGTGCCGATTCGTTCCAGTCCCTTCTCATCGGCCAGCTTACTGGTTGCGTGGCGCAGAAAGCAGACTCCCGCATCCTCGGGAAGCATTCCCTGACCGTCGTCAGTCACGCGGATATAGGTCAATCCGCCGTCTTTGAGCTCAACTGTTATATTTTTTGCCCCGGCATCTATGGAGTTTTCAACAAGCTCCTTTATAACAGAGGCGGGACGCTCTACCACTTCACCTGCGGCTATAAGGTCTGCAACATGTGGGGAGAGAATATTTATTTCAGGCATATCTTCCTCCGCGGTAAATCACCGCAAGTAATGTTCTCTGTTAACTTAACATTATACACGAGGACAGTCGCTTTTTGCAAGTCGTAAGGACAGCGTATAATAAACAGCAAAAACGGAGATTGCATCAGCATTTGGCATGATGTATACTACAAACAGTTATGTATTAAAGCAAAACTTGCTTGCTATTATTTATGATACATGCGGGAGGCAGTTATGGATATACGCGATTTAAGGTTTTTTTGTATGGCAGCGGAGCTTGAGCACGTTTCTAACGCTGCCGAAAAGCTGGGGGTAACCCAGCCATATATGACAAAGGTCATCCGTCAGCTTGAAAAGGAGCTGGGCACGCAGCTTTTTCAGACAGTTGGCAGGCGGGTAAAGCTCAACGACTTCGGCGCGCTTATATATCCGCGGGCAAAGCGCATTCTGGCGGATATCGACGGTCTTTACCAGGATGTGGACATTGCGCTAGAGCAAAGGGAGAACACAATTACGATTCTCTCGGACGCGGAGGCCTATTCCTCAGACATAGTTTTGGGCTACAAGCGCGAGCATCCGGAGTGCTCAATTTCGTTTACCTTCAAAGCCCGTCGGGAGATAGTTGAGGAGCTGCTCATGGGCAGAACAGATTTTGCCCTGACAACTCCGCCGATAGCTCAGGACCCTGTGACAGGGATAGTTACCGACATTGTATTAACGGAGCGTGCCTGCGCCCTGCTGCCGCCCGGGCACAGGCTTCTGGGCCGTTCAAGCGTGAGCTTGGACGATCTGCGCGGAGAGCCGATGGTCACCTCCCCCAAGGGCGCGGGAATGCGCAACAACATCGACATGATCTTCAGTCTCTACGATTACCATGCGCCTATCGTTTGCGAAACGAACAACGTGGATTTGCAGATACGCGCGGTGAAAAGCGGCATGGGCTATGCCTGGCTTCCGCGCATGCTGATGCGCCGCGATCCGGAGCTCAGCCGTTTTGCCGTTGATCTGGACACCCCGGAGGCAACTGGTTTCGTAGGTCTGAGCTACAACAGCAAGAACCGCAACAGCCAGAAAACGGAAGGATTTATGGAGTTTATCAAGGACTATTTTGCTGATTTGGGAGCAAGCATATAGCCTTGAAAAAGCCGCGGAATAATGATAAGATAAATCTCACGACATTTTATCGATAGCAGGAAATATTTTATGACATACAAGAGATCGGAGATTTCTCCGGAAGAAATAAACAATCAGCTCGCGCTTTGCGGCGAAATCCGCAACATCGTGGGCGAAACACGCCTCGCAATGGTGGATACTTACGGCTGCCAGCAAAATGAGGCGGACAGCGAGCAGCTGCGCGGCTATCTCATCGCAATGGGCTATGGCATCACAGAAAACGAGAACGAGGCCGATGTTGTGCTGCTGAACACCTGCGCCGTCCGTGAGCACGCGGAGCAGAGGGTTTTCGGGAACATCGGCGCGCTAACCCACACTAAGAGGGCAAATCCCAATCAGGTGATAGCCGTATGCGGCTGTATGGCGGCGCAGGAAGAAGTTACGGCGAAAATAAAAAAATCCTATCCGGTCGTTGATCTGGTTTTCGGACCGAACGAGCTATGGCGCTTTCCGGAGCTCATGCTTGAGGTGCTGACGAAAAAGCGCAGGATTTTTGCCCCCGGCGAGGGTGACGGCGCGGTGGTTGAGGGCATCCCCCACAACCGCACGGAGGGGGTCAGGGCCTGGCTTTCCGTCATGTACGGCTGCAACAATTTTTGCAGCTATTGCATTGTGCCCTACACCCGCTTCAGAGAGCGCTCCCGAAGGCCCGAAAACATTATTGCCGAGGCCAGAGAGCTGGTGGGGCAAGGTTTTAAGGAAATAACACTGCTTGGGCAGAACGTCAATTCCTACGGACGTGATTTGGACGGCTGTATGAGCTTTTCACAGCTCATCCGTGAGATTAACGCCATTCCGGGAGACTTTATAATACGCTTTATGACCAGCCATCCCAAGGACGCCACCGAGGAGCTGTTCTCCGCGATGGCGGACTGCGAAAAGTGCGAAAAGCATCTGCACCTGCCCCTGCAATCCGGCAGCGACAGGATATTGAGGCTCATGAACCGGCACTACGACAGCGAAAAGTACCTTGCGCTTGTGAAACTCGCGAAAGAATATATGCCGGAGCTGGTTTTAACAACGGACATCATCGTTGGTTTTCCGGACGAAACTCAGGAGGATTTTGAGGAAACCATGCGCGTTATCGATGCCGTGCGCTACGATGCGATGTTCACCTTCATCTATTCCAAGCGTCCCGGCACTCCGGCGGCAAAGATGGAGGACCCCTACACCCGCGAGGACAAGCAGGCTAATTTTGACCGCCTCATTGCCCGGCAAAATGTGATTTCTGAAGAAAAGCACAGGGCATATATAGGGCAGACCCTGCGTGTGCTGATCGACGGCAATGATCGCGAGGAGGGCTTCCTCACAGGGCGCACGAACGGCGGCAGGCTCGTTCGCATCGCGGAAAGTGATGGCGTGCGAACAGGCGAATTTGTTCAGGTGAAAATTACCGGCTGCAACACCTGGGCGCTCAGGGGCGAAGCCGTTCTATAAATGAGCTGAATTGAGGAGAAAACTATGGCAGAGCTAACTCCGATGAAAAGACAATACAGTGAAATTAAGGAGAATTATCAGGACTGCCTGCTGTTTTTCCGATTGGGTGACTTTTACGAGATGTTCGACGAGGACGCAAAAGTCGCCTCGCGCGAGCTCGACATTGCCCTTACCACGCGCGACAGAAATGTTGAGAATCCGGAGGAGCGCACCCCCATGTGCGGCGTGCCCTACCATAGCTGCGAGGCTTACATCGCAAGGCTCATCGCCAAGGGCTACAAGGTCGCTATTTGTGAGCAGACGGAGGACCCCGCCCTTGCCAAGGGCATTGTAAAGCGCGATGTAATCAGGGTTATCACGCCCGGAACAGTCACCGAGGGCTCGATGCTCGACGAGGGGCGCAGCAACTATATCAGCTCTGTTTTTATTACGGCAGATGCCGGGGCAGTCGCCTTCTGCGACATTTCCACCGGCGAATTCTGTGTTTCCGGATTTGATGCCGATGCCGCAGGACACATTCAAAACGAGCTTGCGCGCTTTATGCCGCGCGAGGCGGTTTTGAGCGGCGAAGCTCTCGCCAACGCACAACTGCGCAGCTTCCTTTCAGAAAAGCTGGGCGCGCTCATTGAGGACGGCACGGCGCGCTTTAACTTTGAATCCTGCGCAGGTGTTGTTACAGGGCAGTTTGAGGGCAAGGGCCTTGAGGAACTGAACCTCGGCAGCGACAAAAACGAAGTTTCCGCCGCCGGCGGACTGCTCAGCTATATAATCGAAACCCAAAAGTTTGATTTGAGCCATATCAACACCCTGCAGGTTTATTCCGACGGCAGGTTCATGGAGCTTGACTATACAGCCCGCAAGAATCTGGAGCTTACCGAAAACCTGCGCACGGGTGAGAAAAAAGGCAGCCTGCTCTGGGTACTGGACAAGACCAAAACTCCGATGGGCGGAAGGCTGCTGCGCGCCTGGACGGAGCGTCCGCTCCTGTCTCCGGTGTCGATAAAGCGGCGCCTGACGGCTGTAAATGAGTTGTTTTCCGACAATGTTGCCAGAGGGGAAATGATCGAGATCCTAAAAGACATCGGCGACATACAGCGCGTGGTAGGCCGCGCGGTCTACGGCACGGCGAACGGACGCGACCTGCAGTCTCTGGGGCGATACTTTGCCGCAATGCCGCGGCTTGCAGCGTTATTGGACGGCAAAAACAGCGCGAGCCTGAGGGCAATCGCCCAGACTGATCCGCTGCCACAGTTGTCCGACCTGATACTGAATACAATTTGTGACGAGCCGCCCTTCTCCGTGCGCGAGGGTGGAATCATCCGCGAGGGCGTTTCAGAGGAGGTCGATTCCCTGCGCGATGTCCGTGACAACGGCGCGAGAATGGTTTCAGCGCTTGAAACCCGCGAGCGCGAGCGCACGGGCATCAAGAAGCTGAAGGTCGGCTACAACAAGGTTTTCGGCTACTACATCGACATTCCGCGCTCGAGCACGGCGCAGATGCCGGAGGAATACATACGCAAGCAAACGCTTGTGTCCAATGAGCGCTTTTTCACTGAAGAACTAAAAGACCTTGAAAATACACTTCTGACCGCCCGCGACCGCGTTTCGGAGCTGGAGTTTCATCTGTTTGAGCAGCTTCGCGCCCGCGTTGCATCGGAGGTGGTTCGCATTCAGGCGATAGCCGACGCGATCGGAGAGCTGGATGTTTTCTGCTCCCTGGCGGAGGTCGCCGTGCGAAACGGCTACACCATGCCGGAGGTGGAGCTTTCCAGAACCCTGTCCATCACCGGCGGACGGCATCCGGTTGTGGAACAGACGCAGAAGGACACGCTTTTTGTTCCGAACGACACGTTTTTAAACGGGGATAAGGATAGAGTCGCGATTATAACCGGCCCGAACATGGCGGGAAAATCTACATACATGCGGCAGACGGCGCTTATCGTGCTCATGGCACAGATGGGCAGCTTCGTGCCGGCGAAGAGCGCGCTTGTCGGCATAGTCGACAGGGTATTCACGCGCATAGGAGCCTCGGATGACCTGGCTTCCGGACGAAGCACCTTCATGGTGGAGATGACAGAGGTGGCGGATATTATCCGGCATGCAACGGCGGGAAGCCTGCTTATTCTGGACGAAATAGGCCGCGGTACCTCCACCTACGACGGCATGGCGATAGCAAGAGCCGTTCTGGAGTACTGCGCTGACAAAAAGAAGCTGGGCGCGAAAACAATGTTCGCCACCCACTACCATGAGCTGTCCGCACTGGAAGGACACCTTGAGGGCGTTCGAAACTACAATATTACAGCAAAAAAGCAGGGGGGCGAGCTTATCTTCCTGCGCAAAATTGTTCCGGGTGCGGCGGACGACAGCTACGGCATCGAGGTCGCGAAGCTGGCAGGAGTGCCGGAGGGCGTCGTTTCCAGGGCGCGACGGTATCTGGAGGAGCTGGAAACGCGCGCACCGGCTGAAAAACGGGCGGCGCAGGCCGTGCCTGATTCCGGTCAGCTAAGCCTGTCCGACGTGGGCGGCGGCGAGATTGTCGAGCGGCTCAAGGCGGCAAATCTGGATGTACTGACCCCAATCGAAGCGATGAATCTGCTGTATGAACTGAAAAAGAAGGTAGATGTCTGATGAAAATAATCCTGACCGGCTTTCTGAACACAATGTCGAAGAAGCAGCGCATAGCCGGCTTCATTTATCTGCCCCTGCACGTTTTTGTAATACCGCTGCTGCTGGGAATTTTCGTTGACGTGAGCCTGAGCGGCATTGACGATCTGAGTCTGAACGCCATTTATTACGGCGTGAGCTTCTTGTTCTGCGTCATAGTGATGTACAGATTCCTGCGCATAGGTTTTGACGTCCTGCTGGATAATTTCGGCAGGGTGGTTTTGTCGGTTATCAGTTCCTATGCAATCTGCTGGGTGCTCAACCTTGCTTTTTCAGGGGCGCTTCTGGCAACAATGGGAGACGAGCTTCTCAACCCGAACAACGAGGCTGTCACGAATTTAATCAAAGATAACGGTCTTGGCCCGACGATTGCAATTTCAGTGTTTTTGGGACCACTTGTTGAGGAGGTTCTGTTTAGGGGAGTAATTTTCGGCTCTCTCGCCGAGCGGCACAGGAGGCTGGCGTATTTTGTTTCGATCGCTGCTTTTGCCCTGCTCCATACCTGGCAGTATGCCCTTGTAGCCATGGACTGGAAGATGCTCATTTATTCCGTTTCATATATCCCGATGGGTTATGCCTTTGCCAGAACCTACCTGCAAACGAACACCATTTGGGCACCGATAATCATGCACATGATAATGAACCTTTTCAGCGTTTTGGCCTTGCAAATGATGATGTGAGATAGAATATCCCTATCTGCTAAAGTCTCAGCTATAATATAAAATTCGATTTATATAAACTGGCCAAAAAATAGAGCAATCTTTTGTAAAGATTGCTCTATTTTTTTTATTTTGAAAATTTTTTTGTAAAATAGCGTGACAATCGCAATGCGAAATGTGTCTTGGTAGTGAAGGGCAAAACAGATTTTAAAACGACCAAATTCAGACAAAAGATTTTAGCTGTTTTGTATGAAAATTAAAAAGTTTTAAAAAATATGTCACTTTTTATCCTTCTGATGGCATGAGTATGTAGAACAAAAAATAGGGGGTGATTCCGATGTGGCATATGAGGTAGATAGAAAAGTACGGTTAGTCAGAAAAAACAATACAAATTAAGAAAGAGGTATGATAAAATGAAAAAAGCAATATCAATAGTCCTTGTCCTTATGTTAATGATCAGTCTATGCTCTTCTGCTTTTGCTATATCGGCAGATGATGGATACGTGACGCCTGAAGAGTTCTTTGCTCCTACAACTTTGCCCACTCATGAAGAAATCATAGCCACTATTTATGATGACCCCAATACCATTACAAGGAATGAATATGATTCAATTCTCGAAAGTAAAGCGGCTGCAGAAATAACACTCACAAATAGGCGTAGCACTCTGGATGAAAGAATTGATGCTCAAGAAACACTTGCTTTTGATCCAACTGAGAAGGTATATGAGTATCAAAATAAAACGGATGAAGAATTAATTGTCCTCGGCCTCAATGAGGAACGCATTTCCATTATTCGCGATTTCCAAGGTACAGAGGAAGAGATGAGGGCGCTTGCAGCTAGCGTATATATTAATTCAATCCCAAGGTATACCGTTAATGCCGGAGGCCGTTGGTCTAAAGTTTCGATGACATTCGCTTGGGACTCAGCGCCTTTCTGGAACTACACTGATGGAATGCTTGCTGGCGCTACAGGAAATAATTTAGTAGAGCGAGTTGATGACACGAAAGCTGCAGTCCAATATATACCACTGTTATATCCTAACGGAACTAACAGTCAGATTAATCTCAGTAAAACTGCTATGGAAATTAATCCTTTTTCCGGACACTTAATACAAGGTTTCTCATTTCCTACGTACATGGATAAAATTGATTATAATACGTGGCAGAGTTATTCTGTTTACGCAGCTTCTGGTAGCGCTACATTTGTTTTTAAGAGCTTAGATGCACAATCTGTTGGTCTGTCTTATGGTTATGCACATGCCAAAAGAAGCGTTACCGGTAGCCTCAGCTTTTCATCAGGCGGATTAGGCTTTAGTTTCGGTCTTACACCAAATTATTATGATGTAACTTCCGCTGCACATGATACGTATTATTTTTAGCTAAAGCCTTAGGCTTGGGGAGGATTTATGAGTAAGCAAGATAATATGAATATTAAATTACTTAAAACATGCATAATTCCTTGTATCCTTTGTACCGCATGGTTTATATTAGACCCTTCTTTAAACCTCAGCAAAATCATAGGGGCATACCCATATGAATACCCAAACTACGTGAGAAGTCTTGTTTATTGCTATTCCGGCTTAGCCTATATACTTTCACAATTAACGATTGTTTTGGCGTGCTACCTGGCGCTTCGGTTTGGAGCTGCCAAGCTTGGATACTGGCTTATTGGGATTGTTATTCTGTTTTCGTGGCTGCCCGAGTTCACGGAATTTCCTACAATGGGGCAAGTCGGCCTGCCCTGGTCTGTTAATCGCAATGCGCTTGAAGTAGACATCATCCATTATTCGCTATTGTTTCCTTGGCTTATTGCGTGGGTCATAACATTATCTGTTTTAATACTGATTCTCGAGCTTTGCCAACGATTCATAGCTGCCGACAAACACAACTCATAGAATAAGCGAACTTAGCACATCACCCTCCTCGGCCTAAAGAGAAGGTACTCCTTGCGTTTAGGCGCAAGGAGTACCGCTGGCAACTGAAAACGAAAAACGAAAGTGGTGAAATATGAATATCTTAAAAATCATTCTGAAATCTTTTGGATGCACGTTAGCTTGTTGCGTCCTATCTCTTTTGCTATATAACTTAATTGGTTCATCCTTTAATCAAAGCAATACGTGGATAATAATATGTATTGGAATAGTAATTATTTTCTCTGTCTATCTTTGCACATTTATAATTCTCAATAAAATTAGCAACAACAAGCAGGATTGACAGTACATCCGGAGGTGTGAAAATGATTTGTCCGAAATGTAATGAGCAAATGTCACACGGAAAGATTGAGTCGCTTGATACGTTGAGTTGGACTCCTGAATATGAGACCCGGCCAAGAAACAGTCGCTGGTCATTAAGCGATAATGCAGTTCTCTTGGACAGATGCGGTCTGGTCAGGCGCGCACGTGTAACGGCATATCATTGTCCGACGTGCAAAATGATTATAGTTCCAGTGGAATAGCTGTTTAAGCATTTCTATTTTGAACGGGCGCGGTAATAATACCGCGCCCGTTTGTATTGCACTGCGATTTGCAGCAGCAATATATTGAGTTAATTCTAATACGCAATTCCCCATATGATCATTTTCTTAGCGGGCTTGCCGCAGACAGGGCAAACATCGCCCAGATTCTCCTGCTCAAAGGGGATGCAGCGGCTTGAAACGCCGGCCTTGTCCTTCATTGCGACTTCGCATTCCTCGTCACCGCACCACATGGTTTTCACAAAACCGCCGCCGTTGGCTTCGACGATTTCCTTTACCTGCTCAACGGTGGTTGCGGTGAAGGTTTTCTTTTGAAGATTTTCCTTTGCCTTGTCGAACATAGCCTGCTGAACAGTTTCCAGAAGTCCGGGAATCGTCGCGGATAAATTATTGATTGCGATAAAGATTTTTTCGCCGTTGTCGCGGCGCACTGCCACGCACTGACCGGCCTCAATGTCCTTCGGTCCGATCTCAACACGCAGGGGCACACCCTTCATTTCCCACTCGGCAAATTTCCAGCCGGGGCTCTGGTCTGAGAAGTCAGCTTTCGCGCGAATTCCGGCGGCTTTGAGCATATCCAGAAGCTCCTGAGCCTTTTCCGTAACGCCCTCCTTGTGCTGGGCAACGGGAATAACTATTACCTGAGTGGGGGCTATGCGCGGAGGTAGAATGAGGCCGGAATTATCGCCGTGGGTCATGATAACGCCGCCGATTGTGCGGGTAGTAAAGCCCCATGAGGTTTCGTAAGGAGTTTCCTGCTGGTTTTCCTTGTTGGTGAAGGTGATGTCAAAGGCCTTGGCGAAGCCGTCGCCAAAATAGTGGCTGGTGCCGTTTTGCAGCGCCTTGCCGTCGTGCATCATGCATTCGATTGCATAAGTTCTCTCCGCTCCGGCAAACTTTTCCTTATCGGTCTTCAGCCCCTTGGTAACGGGCATTGCCAGAAAATACTCGCACAAGCGGGCATAAACTTCAAGCTGCTGCTCGGTTTCGGCAATGGCCTCCTCAGGCGTTGCGTGGAGGGTGTGACCCTCCTGCCAGAGAAATTCACGGTGGCGCAGGAAGGGGCGGGTCGTTTTTTCCCAGCGCAGCACGCTGCACCACTGGTTGTAGAGCTTGGGCAGGTCGCGCCATGAATGCACCGTCTGCGACCAGTGCTCGCAAAACAGGGTTTCCGAGGTGGGGCGGATGCAGAGTTTCTCTTCCAGCGGCTCGCTGCCGCCGAGAGTTACCCACGCGCATTCGGGGGCAAAGCCCTCAACGTGGTCCTTTTCCTTCTGCAGCAGGGATTCGGGAATAAGCAGGGGCATGGAGACATTCTCGTGTCCTTTTTCCTTGAACATCACGTCCAGCTCATGCTGGATGTTTTCCCATATGGCGTAGCCGTAAGGTCGCAGAATGAACATTCCCTTGACGCTGGTGTAGTCGATGAGCTCGGCCTTTTTGCACACGTCTGTGTACCATTTGGCGAAATCAACTTCCATGTCGGTGATTTGCTCAACCTGTTTTTTGTCTTTTGACATTTTCTTTCGTCCTTTCGGCTTAAAATATGCGTTTTGCGGAGTTTGTAGCCCGATTATTTTATTAAAAATCCCGCCAATTGTCAATAGATGCCGGTATTATACCCGTTTGCTTCCGTCACAAGCAGGGGCAGTGTATCGTATTATGAACTGAAACAAGGATTGGAGGCGGGTTTGAGTGAGTGCATTCTCAAAATTTTATTTTCGCCCGTCCAAGGGCGAGTGGGTACACACGATAGTGGAACCTGACCAGGACAACGGCAGCGGAATATTCGGCAAGGTCGAGGAAAAAGGCAAGAGTGTCTCAGACGCTCTGGTTTTGCTTTTCCGAGCCGAGGGGGAAAAAACCGGCGAACTGCTCTCGGCGGTCACCACTGATAACGACGGTGAATTTGCCTTCGGACCGCTTGCAGACGGTGAGCTGTATGTGATAAAAGTTTTCAAGGACAGCATAAAGCTCAGGGAACTGGAAATCAAAGTTTGAAAAAGGAACGGGGAGCTTTACATTCCCCGTTCCTTTTTTACGGCTCTGATATCCCGTCCGAGAAACTGCAGAATCAAGTACTCACACTTAATTCTCGAAACGATTTGCGGCGTATACCGCCGGGACAAGTCCTCATCGGAAAGATTGGTGCTGATTATCGTCTTGCCGCCGTTTCGCAGGCGGGTGTTGATAAGTGTGTAAAGCGCGCTCTGAGTAAAGGCGGTCGTCATTTCCGTGCCTAAATCGTCGAGAATCAGTAAGTCACAGCTCAGATAGCGCCGTACCTGCGACATGGCATCCTCACCTGAGTCGGTTTCTCTGTCGAACTTTTGGGCCTCGAATGCCGCCATAACGGCAACGGTCGTGTCATACACAACGGAAAAACCCTTGTCGGATACTGTCCTCGCAATGCAAGCGGACAGAAAAGTTTTGCCCAGTCCTGTCCCGCCGCGGAAGAGCAGGTTGACCGAATCTTTGCCGAAATTATTCGCGTAGTCGCGGCAGTTATTTGCAATTCCGAGCATGACGCTCTGAATTGTGCCGGTGGTTTCGCCGGAACCGTCCGCCTCATAAAGGCTGAGGTCAAATCTATCGAAGCCGGTGTCCCCAAGACTTAGTAAGGAGCTGAGCTGCTTTGTGATTTCTTCCTTGTATACCGCATTGAGGCAGCGGCAGGCGTATCCTGCGATATAGCCGGTGTCGCGGCAGTCAGGACAGGAAAATATCTCATCAATGTAGTTTTCCGGGAAACCATTTTGGTGAAGGAGCTCGGCGCGGCGTGCATAAATTGCTTCACTTCGGGTTTTGGCGTTTGCAACGGCCGTTCCGGCATCCTCGCCTTTTTTCAGCGCAACGAGGGCGACGTTTGTCATGAGCGATGTCAGCTCCTGTTCAAGAACAAGAAGCTCCGGCGCGCACGAAATCGCCTGCTCGCGGCGTCGGGCAAGCTCTGCTTCATTATTGAGTTTCCTCTCCGCAATTATCTGCCGGGCACTTGCCAGCGCTTTACCGTCATATGCCATAAGCTCACCCTTTTATGTTATTTGCCGCTGAACTTTTCGAGTTTTTTTCGCAGCAGGTCGGAATCGTCACGAATTGGAGTGGGCACGCCGTTCGGAGCTGTTTTTCTGCCATCCCCGGCGTGGATCTCGTCAACCGTATGCAGGGCTTTACTGTGCCAGCTTTTGAGTATCGAGTCCATATATTTCCACTGCAAACCGCCGGTTTTAATCACGGTTTTGTCGTAGGCCAGAGCTATCGCCTCGTGCTCAAAGCCCATTTCCAGCCAGCCGTCGATGTACGCCTGCTCGGTGGGTGTGAGGTTTCTACCGTTGATCTGTAAAATCGGCTTTATCTCCTGCAGTCTGCCTGCATGCTCTTTTCTCGCCCGAAGAAATTCCTCTGCGCGTTCAAGCGTGATAACCTCGCGGTTGAACCATATGTAGGCTTCCTTTTCAATCGTTCGCATTGAGGGCAGCTTTCCCGGGCCGAGCCGCTCGCGGGTGACCTCCACACAGTGATTTATCAGAAGACATATCACCTCCGGCGGGAGGCTGAGATAGTCATAAATGCCGAAAAGTGTTCGTATGTCAGCGCCCGAGAGTGTCTTGCCCAGAATACGCTGGGCCTCCTCCACTACAACAGGAAAAACCCCGTCCTCCTCGGAGCGCCGGGAGATGTCCTGCGCTGAATATTCGGGAAGCTCCTCTGCGGGCATCGGGACAGCCGCGCTGCTCCCGGTGCTGAACAAGCCGTGTTGTGTGAGCAGAGTGGCGGCCTTTGTTATTTCCGCCACGGTACACTTTAATTCCGCCGCTGCCTGCGCGGACGAGAACGAACCGTTTTTGCGCAGGGCATAGAGGTACACCAGCGCACAAGTACCGTCTCCCAAGGCGATGAGCTTGTCCGCATGATCGACAGAAACGGCAAGATTTATATTGCAGGCAAGAGAAAAATTGTTGTCGTCCATGTGCGCCTCCGCGGTTTTCGTCAGTAATATTTCGGTAATACAGTATAGCATTATTTTTTGCTTGTAGCAAGGCTATCATTTGTGGTAGAATGAGCACGAGCAAAGACACAAATGATTCTGCCGGACGCCGCCTCTGTAGTACATGACATTTTACACTACCATTCGGGCGCGGGCAAGACATTTCGGAATCTCTGCGAAAATTGGCCCGACAGGGCGAGTTTGAAATTATTTTGCTTCGGCTAGAGAAAGGCAAGTGGAAAAGATGAATTCTGTTTTAGTTGACATTGCCGGCAACACCTACCAGCTCAAGACCGATGAGGATGCGGAATATGTCAAAATGCTGGCTAATCTTGTAACGGTCAAAATTCTTGAAATAAAGCGGGACACCGGAGCTTCCGCTGCGGATTGCGCCACTATGGCGGCGCTCGATTTTGCGGACCGCTTCGTCAAGGAGCAGCAAAAGAAAAAGCCCGCGCCGCGAAAGAAAAATGTCCCTGATCCGGAAAGTGAGCCGACCTCACTTCTGTAAAAGCACAATTTTTTTCGAAAGGCAAAGCAATGCTTGAACTCTTATCACCGGCCGGTTCGCCGGAGGCGGTTGTTGCCGCTGTTCAAAACGGCGCTGACGCAATATATATGGGCTTCGGCGATTACAACGCCCGCCGGGGCGCAAAAAATTTTACGGACGAGGAGTTTGAAACTGCCGTCCGCTATTGTCGTGTCCGGGGCTGTAAGGTATATTTAACGCTCAACACCCTTGTCAGCGACAGGGAGCTGCCCGAAGTTCTCGCGCTTGCGCGCCGCGCGGCTGAGGCGGGGGTGGATGCATTCATCGTTCAGGATTTGGGATTGGTGCGTGTTTTGCGCCGCCTGCTGCCGGACATGCCCCTGCATGCCAGCACTCAAATGAGCATTCACAATCTCGCGGGAGTGCAGGCGGCAGCAGAGCTGGGGATAACCAGAGCTGTGCTGGCAAGGGAACTGTCGCTGGACGAAATACGTCATATTGCGGAAAAATCCCCCATTGAGCTGGAGGTTTTCGTGCACGGGGCATTGTGCTTCTGCCACTCCGGCCAGTGCTATATGAGTGCGCTGATCGGCCGCCGCAGCGGCAACAGGGGCGCCTGCGCCCAGCCCTGCCGTTTGCAGTACAGTCTCGGCGGCAGGATGGATGATTATCCGCTTTCTCTAAAGGACAACTGCCTTGCGGAGCATCTGGAGGAGCTGGAAGCAGCGGGCGTCACCTGCGTCAAGATCGAAGGACGCATGAAGCGTCCGGAATACACTGCGGTGGCTACCGGCATCTACTCCCGCGCGATTAAAGAAAAGCTCAAGCCCACGGAGCAGGAGATGCGGGAGCTGGAGATGGCGTTTTCACGGCAGGGCTTCACAGACGGATACCTGACCGGCAACATAGGGCCGGAGATGTTCGGCATTCGCGGCGAACCGGACAGGGAGGCAAATAAGCTCTTTACAGCCGTGCGCAAGGAATATGCGGCATCCGAGCTGCGCCGTGTTCCGATTAAGTTCTTCGCAATGATAAAGGCAAACGAAATTTCCCGCTTTGCGGTTGAGGATAAAAGCGGAAACAAGGCCGTACGGGAGGGTCCTGTGCCGGCAAAGGCGGAGAGCCAGGGCATAACGAAAAAGAGCGTTCACGATCAGCTCTACAAAACCGGCGGAACGACCTATGTCTGCTCAGACATAGAATCGATCGTCGAGGACGGGCTGTTTTTACCCTCCTCACTCATAAATGAAATGCGCCGCAATCTGCTTGAGGATTTGACGGAGCTGCGCAAGGCGCCGCCCAAATTCAAAATTGGCAGCATGCCTCGCACACCGTCTGATGTAAAAACACTTGGCAGACCCAAGATGATTTTTCAGGTGACGCGCGCAGAGCAGCTTTCTTCAGCCCTCGCCGGACTGAAGCCGGACTATCTGTACCTGCCGCTGGAGCTGCTGGTTGAAGAGCCCGAGAGGACAGCCGCTTTCGTTGAAAACGGAGTTATCCTGGTGGCAGTTCTGCCGCGAATAATTACCGGCAGGAACGGGCCTGAGGTCGCCGGAATGCTGAAAAAGGCACGGGAAATGGGCGTCAGTGAGGCGCTTGTGGGGAATATGGGTCATATTCAGGCCGCTAAGCTCACCGGCTTTGAGCTGCGGGGCGATTTTGGCCTGAACATCTGCAACTCTGATGCTATGCAGGTGCTCAATGCCGCGGGATTTCTCTCTGCGACAGCCTCGTTCGAGCTGCGTCTGGCGCAGATTCGCGATTTGCTCAAGCCCATCAACACGGAAATGCTCGTCTACGGACGTTTGCCGCTGATGGTCAGCGACCAGTGCATAATAAAAAACAGCTCGGGAAGCTGCACATGTTCAAATCCCGCAATGCTGACAGACAGAACGGGACAGACTTTCTATGTTATGCGCGAATTCGGATGCAGGAATGTGATCTACAACGCACATAAGCTCTTCATGGCGGACAAGCTGGACGAGTGCGCCGAAGCGGGCGTTTGGGGCATCAGACTCCTGTTTACCGGCGAGAGCGCGGAGGAGTGCCTGCATGTAGTAAGAAGCTATACGGGAGAGGAAGACTACACCCCCAACGGGACCACCAGGGGCTTGTACTACCGTGGGGTTGAATAGAGATATGAAAATTGTTTTAGCCTCCGCCTCACCCCGCAGGCGTGAATTGCTCGCCATGCTGGGCGTGCAGGATTTCAAAATAATCCCCGCTCAGGGCGACGAAAACCTCGTCCAGGGAACGCCGGCGCACAAGGCGGTGCTCACGCTCTCGCGCAACAAGGCGCAAGAAGTTTCAAAGCAGTGCGGCGAAGATGAGGTAATCATCGCAGCCGACACTCTTGTGGAGCTGGGCGGTGAGATTCTCGGCAAGCCGGAGAATAAAGAAGCCGCTGCCGTTATGCTGAAAAAGCTCTCAGGGAATGAACACACGGTTTTCACGGGAGTAACAGTTATGCGCGGCAAAGACATCATCTCTGAATATGAATCCACAAAGGTGCGTTTTCGGGAGATGACAGACCGCGAGATAGATGCCTACATTGCCACGGGAGAACCTATGGACAAGGCAGGAGCATATGGAGCGCAAGGCATCGGGGCGCTTTTTGTCGAACGCATTGACGGAGATTTCTTTAATGTTATGGGACTGCCGCTGTGCAGACTGGGTAAAATGCTGGAAAAGCTGGGGGTGAATCTGATTTGAATAATTTTACAGCTTATCTCAAAAAATACGGAACCAGAATTGCAATAGCGGTCGTTGTCGTCGCCCTGTTCTCCGGCCTTATCAGCAGCCGGACGCAGAGCGGAGCCTCAGCCGTGGAGGATGCGGCTGAGTCGCTTTCCATGCCCGCTAAAAAGGGCGCTACCGGAATTGTCGGCTGGCTTGAGAGCATTTACGGATATATGTTCCGCTATGACAAGCTCGCTGAGGAAAACAAGGAGCTGAAAAACAGAGTTACGGAGCTGGAAAATGAACTGCGTAAGGCCGCCGAAGCCGAAATTGAGAACGAGCATTTTCGTGAGATTCTGGAGCTGAGCAAAAAGTTTACAGACTTTACTCTTGAGTCGGCAAATGTGGTTGACAGGGGCAGTTCCAACTGGAACACCACACTTACCATCAGCAAGGGCGAGGAGAGCGGAATCGAAGTCGGCGACTGCGTTGTTGACAGCGCTTACAACCTTGTCGGACAGGTCATCGAGGTTGGCAGCGGCTGGGCGACTATCCGCTCTGTTATAGATACCGACATGCGCGTCGGAGTGCTCGTTGGTGACGGAAAAACTGCCGCAATGGTCGTTGGAGACTTCGCTCTCATGAGGGAAGGCAAAACAAAACTTACCTACCTGACAAGCGGTGCTCAGGTGTTCGAAAACGACGTTCTGCTCACTTCCGGCAAGGGAACGACCTTCCCGAAAAACCTCGTTATAGGGAAAATTGAATCTATTTATACAGAGGCCGGAGGACAGGTGGAATATGCAACGGTAATTCCCGCCGCCGACCCGAATGGACTTACAATGGTGTTTGTTATCAAGGACTTCAAGGTGGTAGAATAGGTCAAGGCAATGTAATCTGAGGAAGCCGCGGAAAGAAGGTGAGGGTATAATGTTTCTTGATCTGATAAACCTGGCGAAGCTGCGCCGGGCGATTATCTGCGCCGGAACGCTTCTGGCCGCGATTATTATCCAAAACATTATCCTATCACGAATAGAGATATTCGGCGTAAAGGCGCTGATAATCCCAATTGCTGTCGTGGCAATCGGCTTCTTCGACGGCGGGGTCTGGGGCGGGGTTTTCGGAATAATCGCGGGGCTTCTCACAGATATGAGTCTGAACACAAGCGCTGTTACCATGACGGTCGTTTTTCCGATTATCGGCTTTTTCTCCGGGGCGCTGCCCATGTTCTTTATCAGCAGGAAACTGGGTTCTTTTATCGCTGTAAGCGTATGCGCCCTGCTTCTGACTGTATTTTGCCAGATGATCAAATACCTGCTGTTTACCGACACCGATGTGTTTGCCCTGCTGCTGACCGCAGGTCTGCAGGTGCTCTGGTCGGTACCCTTTATTTTTCTTATCTACTATCCCTGCAAGAAGCTGGCAAAACTGGATTTAAGCAAATAAACCCCAATCAGCGTTGAATCCCCGCGAAAGGAATCTTTATGGACAGAATCATTAAGCCTACGAGGCTTGCAGTAATAACCCTGCTTCTGGTCGCTCTGATAACGGTCACGCTGATTTCCCTTTACAGGGTGCAGATCGTTGAGGGCGCGGCCTATGCGGAGCAGGCAAAAAACAGTATAGTCACCAACACCACCGTTGCTGCGGCTCGAGGGAATATTCTCGACCGCTACGGGCGCGTTCTTGTCACGAACCGCACCTGCAACAACCTGATTTTCAATGACGAGGAGCTTTTCGAGCAGGAGGATCCCAACGCCGTCATTCTGGAGCTCGCGAGGACAGTGACGGACTCGGGAAGCACTTATTTTGACACGCTTCCGATAACAAAAGAGGCGCCCTTTGAGTATGTTCGAAACATGACTGATATACAGCGCACTCTATTGGATGCGTATCTGGAGGCAAACAAACTTCCCGCCTCAACATCCGCGGTGGAGCTGATGTCGGTTTTCAGGGATAAATTCGGCATTGACCCCAACTACACCTCCGAGGAGACGCGAATTATCGCCGGTATCCGCTATGAGATCAAAATCCGCTATGTTATCGGTACCTCCGACTATATCTTCGCGCAGGATGTCAGCATCGACCTGATAACAACGCTGATGGAGAATGAAGTGCCGGGATTTCTGGTCGTTTCCTCCTTCGTCCGTGAGTATAACACGACGGCTGCCGCGCATGTTCTCGGCTTTGTGGGACAGATAGAACCTACCGAAAAGGATAGCTACCTGAACGAGGGCTACCCTCTTAACGCGCTCGTGGGCAAGGTGGGCATCGAGCTGGCTTTTGAAAAATATCTTCATGGTGTTGACGGCCGGGCCCAGATAGTTTCCACTAAGAGCGGCACGGTTATCAGCACCACATATGAAAAGGAAGTTGTGCCGGGAAACAACGTAACGACCACGCTGGATATAGGTCTGCAGGAAGCCGCCGAGGCCGCGCTTGCCAGCTATATAGCAAAGACCAACGCCGCGCGTGAGGCAAATAACGCAAAGTACGAAGGCATTGCAGGATATGAGAAGGAAATTATGGACCTTATCCCTGCCGGAGCGCTTGTTGCGGTGCGGGTTGATACCGGCGAGCCGCTGTGCATTGCCAGCGCGCCTACATTTGATATTTCCACAGCGCAGGAGAACATGGCTGAGCTCAGCGCTGACGAAGAAGGAAAACCACTGTTTAACCGCGCGCTCGGCGGGACTTATGCGCCCGGCTCTACCTTCAAACCGGTAACCGCGATTGCCGCACTGGATTCAGGCAAGGTTTCAATCAACACCACAGTTTATGACGCCGGGAAATATACTAGGTACGAGGATGAAGGCTATGCCCCGGTTTGCTGGATATACCCCAAGGGCTCCCATGGGGATGTTAACGTGACCAAAGCGATAGAAGTATCCTGCAACTATTATTTCTACACTGTAGGCAATGATTTGGGTATTGATTTGCTCTCAGATTATGCAAACCGTTTTGGACTCGGCGAGCACACCGGCATTGAACTTGACGAGAGAACGGGCATAATGCCGACTATAGAATACAAAGAAGAAACTTATGACAAGCCGTGGTATATTGGTGACACTCTCCAAACCGCCATCGGACAGGGCGACTGCCTGTTCACCCCCATGCAGCTGGCATGCTACACAGCAACCATGGCAAACAGCGGTGTAAGACACAGCGCTTCAATGCTCAAGAGTGTGCGCAGCTATGACAATTCCAAATCTGTTTATGAGCGCCAGCCCTCGATTGTAAGCGAAGTTGACGCTGACCAGAGCTATTTTGACGCCGTTAACCTCGGAATGTACAATGTGGCGAACTCCCCCAGCGGCACGGCTTACTCCTATTTTGGAAACTTCATGGTCGATGTCGCCGCGAAAACAGGTACCGCACAGCTGGGCGAGGGCGTAACCAACAACGGCGTGTTCATCTGCTACGCACCCTATGACAAGCCTGAAATCGCCATTGCCGTCGTTATTGAAAAGGGCAGCGCGGGCAGCGCGATTGCGGGCGTCGCAAAGGAAGTTCTCGAATATTACTTCAATTTTAAAAACAGCACAACCGCTGTTGAAACAGAGAATACTCTGTTGAGATGATTCCAAACTATGTGTTGCTATTTCTATTTAACTAATGTATAATTCTTAAGTATGTAAATGACCGAGAAAGGATGACTACCGTGAATATCGCAATAATGGCTCACGACAACAAAAAAGAACTGATGGTTCAGTTCTGCATTGCCTACTGCGGCATACTGTCAGAACATTCCATTTGCGCGACGGCCACCACCGGACGCATGGTAGCCGAAGCCACGGGCTTGCCGATAACGCTCTACCTCAGCGGTGCCCAGGGAGGCACGCAGCAGATAAACGCCAGAATTTCATATAATGAAATAGACCTTGTCCTGTTTTTCTGGGATCCGAACTCTGCGGATGACGATAAAGAGGTGGTTGCTATCTCCCGCGCCTGTGACCAGCACAGCATCCCGTTTGCTTCCAACGTTGCAACCGCTGAAGTGCTGATTCAGGGTCTTAAGAGGGGCGACCTTGACTGGCGCGATATTGTCAATCCCAAGAACTAAAACATCAGAAACAAAAAATAACGCGCTCGCTCGAATCTGAGAGGGAGCGTTATTTTTAACTATACAGTTTCCGCCTCGGGCGGCATACTCTGAAAGGATTCACGCTTATGGATAGAGTCAAACCCCGCACCCTGTCAGGCTTTATGGAGCTGCTTCCCGAAAAGCAGATACAAATGGAACGCATTATGGAAAGCCTGCGCGAAACCTACGCTCTTTACGGCTTTGCGCCGCTGGACACTCCCGCGATCGAAGCGGCCGAGGTGCTGCTTGCAAAGGGCGGCGGTGAAACTGAAAAGCAGATTTACCATGTAATGAATTCCGGAGGCAATCCGGAAAACGCTCTGCGCTTTGACCTGACAGTTCCACTGGCGAAGTATGTTGCCATCAACTACGGGCAGCTTGCCTTTCCCTTCCGCCGCTATCAGATCGGCAAGGTGTATCGTGGAGAGCGGGCGCAGCGCGGACGTTTCAGGGAGTTTTATCAGGCGGACATCGACATTATCGGCGATGGTCAGCTCGACATTATGAACGAAGCCGAAATTCCCGCAATAATTTACCGCACCTTCACCGGTCTGGGTCTGACAAAATTTAAAATCCGCGTTAACAACCGCAAGGTGCTGGGCGGATTTTTCGCTATCCTCGGCGTATCCGGCAAATCCGGCGTTATCATGCGCACTATAGATAAGCTGGACAAAATCGGCAGTGACAAGTGCAAGTCAATATTGCTTGACGAAGGCCTCTCGGAAGAACAAACCCGCGATATAATAGATTTTATCTCCGTTTCCGGCGATAGCGGTCAGAAGCTGACAGCGCTCGGAAAATACTGCGGTAAAAACGAGCTTTTTGATGCCGGACTCTCTGAGCTCAGGGCGGTTGCGTCCTTCCTGCCGCAGTTCGGCGTTCCGGAGGAAAACTTTGAAATAGACCTCACAATCGCCCGGGGGCTTGACTACTACACAGGCACTGTGTACGAAACCACGCTCACAGAATACCCGGAAATCGGCTCGGTCTGCTCCGGCGGAAGATATGATGACCTTGCGGAATATTACACGGACAAAAAGCTGCCCGGCGTGGGAATTTCAATAGGCTTGACCCGCCTTTTCTATGTGCTGGAGGAACAGGGCCAGCTCTCGGACGAGCTTATCTGCTCCCCCTGCGATGCGCTGGTGATCCCCATGACGGAGGATCTGTCTGCCGCCGTTTCCGCCGCTACACTGTTGCGGGAGAGAGGAATACGCACCCAGCTTTACAGCGAGAATAAGAAGTTTAAAGCCAAGATGAATTACGCAGACAAAATTAAAGTGCCCTTCGTGGTACTGATTGGTGAAGATGAAATAGCCGCCGGCGTTTTGGCGGTGAAGGATATGGTCAGCGGCGAGCAGGTTCTGCTCAAGCCGGAAGCCGCCGCACAGCACATTCAAAGCGGTGTCGCCGGTCGCTTGACCGGAAAAATCATCTGCGACAGATAGAATTACTAGTAAAGGAAGATATATATGTTACAATCCAGAACTCATAATTGCGGAGAGCTCCGCATTGCAAATGCAGGGGAAAAGGTAAAAATAGTCGGCTGGATGGAGAATGTCCGCGAAGTGAGCGCGAGTCTGGCCTTTGTCGTAGTGCGTGATTTTTACGGCACAACACAGGTCGTTGCAGACACCGAGGCGCTGGTAAAGAGCTTTCGTGAGATAAACAAGGAGTCCACGATATTGGTTGAGGGCGTTGTTCGTGAGCGTTCCTCCAAGAACCCGCAGCAGACCACGGGGGATATCGAGGTCGTGCCGGAAAAGCTGGAGGTTCTCGGCCGCTGCCGCTATAACGAGCTGCCCTTCCAGATAAATCACAGCCGCGAGGCGGACGAGGCGACGCGCCTTAAATACCGATATCTCGACCTGCGCAATCCGGAGGTCAAAAATAATATAATCCTGCGCTGCAATGTGGTTTCCGCTCTGAGAAAGAGCATGACCGACCACGGCTTTCTGGAGATAACGACCCCGATTCTGACCGCCTCCTCTCCAGAGGGTGCGCGTGACTATCTCGTTCCCGCGAGGAACCACCCGGGTAAGTTTTACGCCCTGCCTCAAGCGCCCCAGCAGTTTAAGCAGATTTTGATGACCTCCGGTTTTGACCGTTATTTTCAGATAGCCCCCTGCTTCCGTGATGAGGACGCCAGAGCCGACCGCTCACCCGGCGAATTCTATCAGCTGGACATGGAGATGGCCTTTGCCGGTCAGGACGACGTTTTTTCAGTTCTTGAGGACGTTCTGCCGCCGATTTTTGCGCAGTACGGGATTTACAATACCGCATCAGCCGCACCCTTCAAGCGTATCGGCTTCAACGAATCCATGGAGCTCTACGGCTCGGACAAGCCCGATTTGCGCATCGGTCTGACGCTGAGGGATTTTACGGAAATCGGCGCTTCCTGCGGCTTTGGGCCTTTTGAGGGCAGTATTGTCAAGGCGGTTGTCGTGCCTGAGTTTACACAGACGCGTAAGTTCATCGACCAGCTCTGCACCGATGTCGAGGTACAGACCGGTGAAAAGACATTTTGGTTCAGGCTCGACGAAAACGGCGAGCTTGTCGGCGGAATTTCAAAGTTCCTCGCTGAGAAAAAGGATGCTGTCATAGCAGCGCTTGACCTCAAGCCCGGCTGTTTTGTAGGCCTTGCCGCCGGAAAAAAGCTGACTGCCCTGAAAACTGCCGGCGTCCTTCGCAAAATGCTCGGCAACAGCGTCGAGGGCCTGATGGACCGTGAGAAGTATGAGTTTTGCTGGATAGTAGACTTCCCGATGTACGAAATGGGCGAGGAATCCGGCGAGCTGGAGTTCTGCCACAACCCGTTTTCCATGCCCAACGGCGGACTTGAAGTGCTCAATAAAGCGGAGAGCGGCGAAGTTGACCCTCTCACGATAACCGCATTTCAGTACGACCTTGTGTGCAACGGCGTTGAGCTGTCCTCCGGTGCGGTTCGAAACCACGACCCGGAAATTATGGTCAAAGCCTTCGAGCTTGTGGGACTGGGCGAGGCCGAGGTTATGGCGAAATTCCCGGCGATGTATAATGCCTTTTGCTACGGAGCGCCGCCCCATGCGGGTATCGCCCCGGGAGTTGACCGCATGGTGATGCTTCTGGCAGGAGAGGACAGCATACGCGAGGTCATTCCTTTCCCGATGAATAAAAACGCTCAGGACGTTATGATGAACGCCCCGTCTGAGGTTGAGGACAAGCAGCTCAAAGAGCTCCATATAAAGCTCGTTTCGGAATAAGTATTAAAACTGAAAAACATCTGATTTTTTCTATATTCCGCAGCGCAAGACTTTAATCCTGCCAATACTGAGAAAGAAACAGGAATAAAAGATGGTATCACAAATTCGCTCACTGGGAATAAGGGGTATCGGAGGTTACGGCGTATCCGTGGAGTGTTTTTTGTCCAACGGACTGCCCGCCTTCGAGATCGTCGGCCTGCCGGACACGGCGGTGAAGGAAGCGCGTGACAGAGTCCGAGCTGCTATCAAAAACACCGGCCTGGTTTTTCCGGTATCAAGGCTTACCATCAACCTTGCTCCGGCGGATACGAAAAGGGCGGCACTACCTACGATTTGCCGATGCTGCTTGCGATTTTGTCAGCCAACGGTACCATAAAGCCGCCCGAACAGGACTGCGCCTTTATCGGGGAGCTTGGACTAACGGGCGAAGTGCGCTCCGTCCGCGGAGCTCTTCCGATGGCTCTGGCAGCCCGCCGCGAGGGTGTGAAAAAGCTGTTCGTGCCGGAGGATAACGCTGTGGAGGCGGCCTTTGCCGAGGGGCTTGAAGTCTATCCTGTTAAAAACGTTAAAGACCTGCTCGCCCATTTTGAAGGTGAGCAGATAATTGCTCCGGTCGAAGCGCCGGGCATCGAAAAATACGTGTCAGCCGTGGTTGATTTCTCAGAGATAAAGGGTCAGGAGAACGTTCGCCGCGCCTTGGAAGTGGCAGCGGCGGGCGGTCACTCAGTGCTGATGGTCGGCCCACCGGGTGCGGGAAAATCGATGCTCTCCAAGCGTCTGCCCACGATTTTGCCGGACATGAGCCGCGAGGAGATTTTGGAAACCACAGAAATCCACTCAGTTATGGGTCTTACCAGCCGTGAGAAACCGTTGATTACCCAGCGACCGTTCCGCTCTCCGCACCATACGATTTCTGCATCCGCAATGGCAGGCGGCGCTCAGCTCCAGCCGGGAGAGATTTCTCTGGCGCACAACGGAGTATTGTTTTTGGATGAGCTGCCGGAGTTTCACCGTGACGTTATCGAAGTTATGCGTCAGCCCCTGGAGGACGGGGATGTCACAATCTCCCGCGCTCAGGGCAACATTACATATCCGGCGCGCTTCATGCTTGTTTGTGCGATGAACCCCTGCAAATGCGGCTGGTTCGGGCATCAGAGCGGGCGCTGCCGCTGCACGGACAGCAGCATTGAAAAATACCACAGCAAGATTTCCGGTCCTATGCTTGACCGTATTGACATAGTAATTGAAGTTCCCGCTCTGGAATTTGACGAGCTGCGTTTGCGCAGACCGTCTGAGGCCAGTGCGGATATCAGGGCGCGTGTCAACGCCGCCAGGGACATTCAGAGGCGGCGTTTTGCCGAAACCAAGCTCAACTGCAATGCCCAAATGGGGCAGAAGCCGCTGCGCGAGGACTGCATACTCAGTGATGAAGGCGAGAGTTTGATGAAAACCGCTTTCGACAAAATGGGCATTACCGCCCGCAGTTATGACCGTATACTCAGGGTCGCCAGAACTATTGCGGATCTCGACAATTCTGAGCAGATACAGACAAGACATTTGGCGGAGGCGATTCAATACAGAACCTATGACTTCCGTGACGGCGGCGATCAGGAAAGCTGATTTCAGCATCCGTCGCGGCAAGCGGCATTTAACAAATTTAATTGCATTGCTGAAAGCATTATGTTAGAATTTCAGAAAAACAACTTTGACTACGCGGGAAGGGGGCTGAATGTGAGCATGGGCAAGCCGATTGTTCAATTGCAGAACGTGGGCAAAATTTTCAACACGGCGGACGGCGAGCTTGCCGCGCTTGAGGGTATCGACATCACCATCAACGAGGGCGACATTTTCGGCGTGATCGGCATGAGCGGCGCGGGCAAGTCAACGCTTATCCGCTGTGTCAACCTTCTGGAACGCCCCACCAGCGGAACGGTGCTCTTTGACGGGAAAGACCTGATGAAAATGTCTCCGAAGCAGCTTCGCGAATCCCGCCGCAGCATGAGCATGATTTTTCAGCAGTTCAACCTTCTCATGCAGCGCTCCTGCCTGAAAAACATCTGTTTTCCGATGGAAATCGCGGGAGTCAATGCAGCTGAGGCGAAAAAACGCGCTATGGAGCTGCTTGAAATTGTAGGCCTGCCGGACAAGGCAAATGCCTACCCCGCGCAGCTCTCCGGCGGACAGCAGCAGCGAATCGCAATAGCCCGCGCTCTTGCGTCCGACCCCAAAGTACTTATGTGCGACGAGGCCACGAGCGCTCTCGACCCTCAGACCACGCGCTCGATTCTGGAACTGATAAAAGACATCAACCGCCGACTGGGAATAACCGCAATCATTATTACGCATGAGATGACGGTTATTGAGGAGATCTGCACCCACGTTGCCATTCTGGACGGCGGACACGTCGCTGAAATCGGGATCGTTGAGGAGATATTCTCAAATCCTCAAACTGATGCTGCGAGAAGGCTGGTTTTTCCGGACGGAATGCCTGTTTCCCACCTCAAAAGCGAGCGGGTTGTGCGCATTGTGTTCAACGGCGGCAGCTCCTACGAGCCGCTTATCGCGTCGCTTGCTATAGACTGCGGCGTAAAGGTCAATATTCTCGGCGCAGACACAAAGAACGTGGGCGGCAAGGCCTTCGGCAATATGCTTATCGGACTTCCGAACAACCCTGACGAGGCGGAAAAAGCACTCAGCTATATCCGCGCCCGCAAGGATGTAACAGCGGAGGAGGTGTCGGACTATGTTGACTGAGTTTTTTTCCTCTCCTGCTATTCAGGAGCTAATAAAGATTACCCGCGCCGTTGTCGTTACTGACATTTGGGAGACGCTGTATTCCACTGTGCTCTCAACATTTCTGGCTTTTGTCATAGGACTTCCGCTGGGAATCATTCTTGTTACAGGCGAACCTGATGGTGTCAGACCCCTGCCGGGGTGGCTGATGAAAACCCTAAACTTCATTATCAACATGCTGCGCAGCATTCCGTTTTTAATATTAATGATAATTGTTTTGCCACTTTCTGAAGCGGCTATCGGCACGCGAATAGGCACACCGGCCATCATTCTGCCGCTGACAATCGCGGCCTTCCCATTTATAGCGAGGCTGGTGGAGTCCTCCCTGCGTGAGACTGACAAGGGAGTTATAGAAGCGGCGCAGTCCATGGGCGCAACGCCTTTCCAAATAATCTGGAAAGTGATGCTCCCTGAAGCAAAGCCCTCGCTGATTTCCGGGCTTACCATTGCCACCACCACCATTCTGGGTTTTGGTGCGATGGGAGGAATAATTGGCGGCGGCGGGCTGGGCAGAACCGCAATAAACTACGGTTACTACCGCAAAATGCCATGGGTCATGTATCTTTTTGTCATTCTGCTAATAGTCTTAGTACAAATCTTCCAGTCAATCGGTACCCGAATGACTGTTAAGAGCGACAAACGCATAAACCAAACGAAAACGAAAAGGAGAAAATGATGATGACGAAAAAAATTATTGCACTCGTTCTTGCACTCGCGCTGATTGCTTGCCTTGCAGCCTGCGGCACAAAGAAGGACGACAAGACCATCAAGGTTGGAGCAACCCCTGCGCCACACGCAGAAATTCTTGAAGTTGCAAAGGAAATTCTTGCAGAAGAGGGCTACACACTTGAAATAGTCGAATTTACCGACTATGTTCAGCCCAACAGTGCCGTTGAGAGCGGCGACATTGACGCAAACTACTTCCAGCACATCCTGTACATGGGCAACTTCAATGAGGAGAACGGTACCCATCTGGTTTCTGCTGCGGAAATCCATTATGAGCCCTTCGGCATCTATGCCGGAAAGACCGCAACGATTGATGAGCTTGCCGACGGCGCACAGATCGCAGTTCCCAACGACGGAACCAACGAAGCGCGCGCACTGCTTCTGCTTGAGGCACAGGGACTGATTAAGCTGGCAGAAGGCGTCGGACTTGAAGCAACAAAGCTCGATATCGTTGAAAATCCCAAGAATCTTGATATCGTTGAGATGGAAGCAGCTCAGTTGACGGGTGCTCTGACCAGTGTTGACATGGCTGTTATAAACGGCAACTATGCAATTGCTGCAGGCTTGTCCGCAATGACTGACGCTCTTGTTACCGAAGACGCGAATTCCGATGTTATCAAGGGCAACTATGTTAACGTTCTTTCCGTCAAGGAAGGCAATGAGAACAACGCAGGCATCAAGGCTCTTGTCAAGGCAATGCAGAGCGAAAAGGTTCGTGACTTCATCAATGAGAAGTATGACGGTGCTGTTGTTCCGATGTTCTAATTGAAAACAACATAAATATGAGGTATAATACCGTAGGTGTTATGCCTCATATTTTTTTGTAAGGAAACCAGAATGAACGATATTATTTTACTCAAGCAGGGCGAGATCGTCCTCAAGGGACAAAACCGCCGGTATTTTGAAGATAAGCTCATGGCAAACATCCGCCGCAGGCTTAAAGCCCACGGTGCTTTTGATGTCTACTCTACACAGTCTACCGTCTATGTTGAGCCGAAAACAGACGACTGCGATATGGGCGCCGCTTTTGAAGCAATGAAGACGGTTTTCGGCGCGGTGGGCGTTACCCGCGCTCTGGCCTGCGAGAAAGACAAGGACGCGGTTTTCGCCGCCGCGAAGATATATCTGAAGGAAGAAATGCTTTCCGCAAAGAGCTTTAAGGTTGAGTCAAAACGCTCCGACAAGCGCTTTCCGATGTCCAGCATCGAGATCTCGCAATACGTCGGCGGACTTCTGGCAGAGGAGTTCCCGAACATCGCGGTGGATGTGCACAATCCTGAGCTGACCGTCTGCGTAGAGATTCGCGAAAAAGCCGCCTATGTTCACGGCAATCCCTCGCCCGGAGCGGGCGGGCTGCCTGTGGGCTGCAACGGCAGCGCTGTCACCCTGCTCTCCGGCGGGATTGACAGCCCGGTTTCCAGTTATCTCATCGCCCGCCGGGGCATACATCTTATCCCAGTGCACTTCTTTTCCTTTCCGTATACCTCCGAGCAGGCAAAGGAAAAGGTGCTGGAGCTCGCGCGCATCCTCACCGCGTACTGCGGAAGGCTGACTGTGGAAATCGTTCCCTTCACACATATTCAGGAGGAGATCCGCGCAAAATGTCCTGAGGAGTATTTTACGCTGCTTATGCGCCGCTTTATGATGCGTATTTCGGAGGAAATTGCCCTGCTCAACGGCTGCAAGGCGCTGGTAACGGGCGAGAATCTCGGTCAGGTGGCGAGCCAGACCATGGAGGCGCTGCGGGTCACGGAAGAGCCGCTCACGCTGCCGGTGCTGCGCCCGCTGATCGGTCTGGACAAATCAGACATTGTAAGGTATGCCAACCAGATAGGCACCTTTGAAACCTCGATTTTACCATATGAAGATTGCTGCACGGTATTCACACCCCGCCATCCGAAAACCAAGCCACGGCTTGAGGACGTGCTTGCGGCGGAGGCGGCCCTGGATGTGAAAGCCCTCGTGAGTGAGGCGCTGACGGGCATCGAGCGGGTGCGGCTGGACATAGAATAAGAAAAGGTCATCGTTTTTTTGAATAGATTGGAAGGAAGTGCGGGTATGGCAAGGCAATACAGCGCAGAAATAATTTCTGTGGGAACAGAGTTACTTTTAGGATCAACCACGAACACAGATGCCAGAGATATTTCCGTTTATCTCTCGGAGCTCGGCATCAACGTGTTTTATCACACAGTCGTGGGCGATAATCCCGAGCGCCTGACAAAGGCTGTAGATATAGCCAGAGAACGCGCCGACATCATCATTACCACCGGCGGTCTTGGCCCAACCTGCGACGACCTGACAAAGCAGGTTCTCGCCGGAGCTTTCGGACTTGAGATGGTATACCATGATGAGCTTGCCGAGGAAATGCGGCGCTATTTCAGAGAAGTGATCGGCGTCGGCAGCATGACGGATAACAATCTACAACAGGCTTTCCTTCCGGCAGGCTGCACAATTTTTCACAATGACTGGGGCACGGCTCCCGGCTGTGCGTTCGAGGCAATGGGAACGCGGGTCATAATGCTGCCCGGGCCGCCCAGAGAGTGCAACGCCATGTTTCAAGCCTGCGCGATGCCCTATCTGCGAACGCTTTCCGAGGAAGTGATTTTCTCACACAGCCTGCACATTGTCGGCATGGGCGAGAGCACCGTTGAGGCAAAGCTGGTCGATATGATGAACGAGCTGACGAATCCGACTCTCGCGCCCTATGCCAAGGAGGGAGAGGTCATGCTGCGCGTAACCGCAAAGGCGAAGACCGGCGAAGAAGCCGAAAAGATGACCCTGCCTGTAATAGAGCGAGTGCGTGAGATTCTGGGCGACGTTATATACGGTATGGACGTAAATTCTCTTGAGCAGGTGGTTTTTGAAGCCCTGCGCGACAGGAAGCTGACGATTGCGACAGCCGAGAGCTGCACCGGCGGACTTATTTCCAAGCGTCTTACAGACCTGAAGGGCTCTTCCTCAGTTTTTTTGGGAGGCGCCGTCACCTACTCACCCGAGAGCAAAATCCGCCTTTTGGAAGTTGATGAAAAACTCATATCTGAGAAGGGCGTTATATCCGCGCAGGTGGCATCGGCTATGGCGGTAAACGCAAGGCAAATATTCGGCAGCGATTTGGCGCTTGCCACAACAGGCTTGGCTGGGCCGGACGGGGACGGTGTAAATCCCGTTGGAACAGTATATGTCGCGCTCGCTGCGGAAAACGAAGTTTTTGTCAGCTGCCTCAATTCCGGCTTCGGACGCAGACGCGTTCGCACGATGGCGTCGTCCTTCGCTCTGGACATGGCCAGACGGTATTTGAACGGACTTCCGGTAGTAGTGGATTATTACAAAAAGTAAGATGTTGCATTTTATCAAAACAACAGTATAATAGTAGTGTCGCCGGAGCGCTCCGGCTATTTAAGAGATTACTGGGAGGAGAACCTTCATGTCAACCTACGAGATAGATATAGCCGGCCTAAAACGCGAGCTGACCTTATGCCGCGTTTCCGACGATGTCTACATCGGCGCCTTTGTAATTTTCGGTGATGTTGAGCTTACTGTCCATTGTGCCACCGAAATGCTGAAGATTGCCCCGGAATACGATTACCTTATCGCCCCGGAGGCCAAGAGCATTCCCCTGCTGTATGAAATGGCAAGGCAGAGCGGCGAGAACAAGTATTTTCTCGCCCGTAAAGTGCCAAAGCTGTATATGGGCGAGCTTTTTGAGGTGGAGGTCAAGTCCATCACAACGGAAGCAACGCAAAAGCTTTATCTGGATAAGGCGGACGCCGAGCAGATGAAGGGAAAGCGTATCCTCATTATCGACGATGTTATCTCCACCGGCGAGTCGCTTAACGCTATTGAAAAGCTTGTTGAGAAGGCCGGAGGAATCGTAGTGGGAAAGATGTTTGTTCTGGCGGAGGGAGAGGCGCAAAAGCGCCCGGATGTTACATACCTTGCGCCGCTGCCGCTGTTCAACGCAGACGGAACAATGAAATAAAAAAAGCACCCCTCAAGGGGTGCTTTTCTATTGACAAACTTAATATATTGTGTATAATTATATTGCATACAATATATTAAGGGAGAATTTAACATGAACGTATATGATTTCAACGTAAAAGATGCAAATGGAAATGAGATAAGCCTTTCTGACTATAAGGGCAAGGTGCTTTTAATTGTCAACACAGCTACAGAATGCGGGTTCACGACTCAATACAGCGGCTTGCAGGCGCTGTATGAGAAGTACAAGGACAAAGGCCTAGAAATTCTTGATTTCCCCTGCAACCAGTTCGGGAATCAGGCCCCGGGAACGGCGGAAGAAATCGGAAGTTTTTGCACAGGCCGCTTTGGCATTGCGTTCAAGCAGTTTGCAAAAATCGAGGTCAACGGGGGAAATGAAAGTCCTTTGTATACCTGGCTCAAAGCTCAAAAGGGCGGCATCGGCGGCTCAAAAATTAAATGGAATTTCACTAAATTCCTGCTCAACAGAGAGGGCGAAGTGGTCGCCCGCCATGGCTCAACGAAAACACCTGAAGCGCTTGAAAAAGAAATTGCAAAACTTATAGGAAAATAAGCGCACAAACGTTGAAGGAGGAGCTGAGAATAATGGAATATGACGCTCTTAAACTGGAAAATCAGCTTTGTTTTCCGCTTTATGCCTGCTCAAGAGAAGTTGTAAAAAAATATAAGCCCTATCTGGACGAAATCGGACTTACCTACACGCAGTATATTACCATGATGGTTTTATGGGAAAAGAAAACCGTCAATGTGAAAGCATTGGGCGAATGTCTTTATCTCGATTCCGGCACACTGACGCCACTTCTGAAAAAACTGGAAGCTATGGGTCTTATATCTCGGGAAAGATCCAAAGAGGATGAGCGGAATCTGATCGTGGCGATCACAAAAAAAGGAGAGGCATTGAAAGAGCAGGCAAAAACTATTCCGGAACGCATGATGTCCTGCCTGAATCTCAACGAAGATGAAATTGTTGCACTCTATGGTCTGCTCAATAAAATGTTAAGAGCATAGAATAAAAAAATAAGCCGCATCTTTATGGATGCGGCTTATTTGTCGTTCTGAAATTAGCTTTCTTATGCGATCACAGCTTGCTTCCGCAGTTATGACAGAATTTTGTTCCCGGTTCCAGCTTAGCTCCGCACTGGGGGCAGAAACCACCTGTGGCGGTTTTTTCGGCTTCAGTTTTTTGAGCTTCGGGAGCTTCAGTGCGCTGATAGTGATAGTCTGCGTTCTGCTCACTCTGCTGCTGATATGGCTGAGTGAAGCGCGCCTGCGTCTGTTCGTAATTAGTCGTGAAGCCGGCGTCTGCTCCGCCCGCAGCGGCGCCGCCTGCAACAAAACCTCCCGCGGCATATCCGCCGGGGCTGTTAAAGCCGCCGGGGGCGTTATATGCACTGTAGTCCGGTTCTGCCTTGTCGGGCACTCCGATATAGTGGATGTTCTTGTCAAAGGCGAGGATGCACATAAAAATGGTGTTCAGGAAAATCAGCCCGCAGGCAAAGCCTCCGCCTTTGCCGAAGGCCTTTGCAAGCTTGATATAGGTCATTATCATAATAACCATGCATGCTATCCATCCAAGAATGGGAATGATGGCGGAGAGCAGGATCAGGGCCATTAAGCCGTTGCCCCATGAAATTTTAAACAGAATATACATGTTGTAAAACGGAACGATTGCCGCCCAGCCCTCTTCACCGGCCTTGACAAATATTTTCCACATGGCAACGATTGCCAGAGCGGCAACAGCCATACCGATTATCCAATACATCACAAGAATACCTGTAGCCAAGCCGCCGAACAGACCGGCACTAAAACCATCGAATCCGTAAGGGTCGTATTCGTAAAAATAGCTCATGTTTATTTCCTCCTAATATATATCTTCGGTAGATTATATACCAAACACTGGGAAAATACAACAAAATTAATTACCAGAAAAAGGGATAATAAATCTATCTGTCCTCCCGGAAATACGGCAGACCAAGACTTGCCGGAGGCTGATTTTCGCGCTTTTTGCGCATTGAAACAACGATAAGCACAATTATGGTTACCACATAGGGCAGCATCTTGTAGAGTTCCTTAAGCGACAGATCCATGCCCGTGGGTATATAGAGATAGAGGATATAGAGTCCGCCAAACAAAATTGAAGCCAGAATGCTGATTTTAGGCTTCCATACTGTGAAGATAACAAGTGCGATCGCCAGCCAGCCGCGGTCGCCGAAGGCGTCATTTGACCAGACGCCGCAAGCGTAGTCCATGACGTAGTACAGGCCGCCGAGTCCAGCAATCATGCAGCCGATGCAGGTGACAATATATTTGTAGCGCGTTATGCTGATGCCGGCTGCATCCGCTGTGGCGGGGCTTTCACCCACAGCCCGCAGGTTCAGGCCCGTACGGGTATGCGAAATAATATGGGAGGCGATCAGCGCAATAACAATTGCCAGATAGGCCAAAAAACCATAGGACAGAAATATCTTGCCAAACCAACCCAGACTTGATGCAAAGGGTAATGAGCGGCTGAAGTAGCTGCTGGTGGCGGACAGGGCGATCGAGGGTACCTCACTGCCTGTGAGCTTAATCAGCGAGCCGCCGAAGAAGTTGCCGAAGCCCACACCAAAGGTCGTCATGGCAAGGCCCGTGACGTTTTGATTTGCACGCAGGGTAACCGTTAGGAAGCAGTAAATAAGGCCCATTATCAGAGAACCGAGCAGGCAGGAGAGCATCGGGATGGCGATTGCCAAAAAGCCGTTGATATCAGCAGCGCTTGCCAGCGACTGCTCATAAAAGAAGGCTCCTATGACCCCGCAGATACCGCCCACATACATGACACCCGGGATTCCGAGGTTCAGGTTGCCGGACTTTTCCGTAACCGTTTCGCCTACGCTGCCGAAGAGCAGCGGTATCCCCTGAACGACCGCGCGGGGGATAAAGGAAACAAAATCAAACATATGCCTTACGCCTCCTCCCTTGTATTTTTGCGGAAGTTAAGCTGATATGTGATGAAAAACTCGCAGCCGATGATGAAAAACAGAATTATACCTGTGAGAATATCGCCGAAGGCGTGGTTCAGACCAAAAGCCGTGGATATTTCACTCGCCCCGCGGCTCAGAAACACCAGCAGGAAGCTGGTGAAAATCATTACAATTGGGTTAAACTTCGCAAGCCACGCGACCATAACGGCGGTAAAGCCCCGGCCTCCTGAAATGGTGGTCGTGATGGTGTGGTCAGTGCCGCCAACGAGCAGAAGACCCGCGACACCGCAGATGGCACCGGAGATGATGAGGGTTCGCAGAATGACCTTTTCCACCTTGATTCCAACGTAGCGCGCAGTGCGCTCACTCTCTCCGACAACGGAGATTTCGTAGCCCTGCTTGCTGTAGTTAAGGTAGACATACATGCCGATAGTCAGCACGGCGACCACCAGAACGTTCAGCAGATATTTGTTGTCACCGATCTGCGGAAGCCAGCCGGACATCGTATCCTGATTTATAATGCCGATTTTGCCCGCGCCCTTGGGAACTTCGTAAACGATGATGAAATATGCCACAAGCTGAGTGGCAACATAGTTCATCATAAGAGTAAAGAGAGTTTCGTTAGTGTTCCATTTAGCCTTGAAGATAGCCGGAATAAGCGCCCATATCGCGCCGGCAATGATGCTGGCGGCAACCATAACGATTATGAGCAGCCAGTTGGGAAGAACGCCGCCCAGAGTGATCATGCAGGCTGCGGTGGCAAGACCTCCTATAAGGACCTGACCCTCGCCGCCGATATTCCAAAAACGCATTTTGAAAGCGGGGGTAACCGCCAGCGAAATGCACAGCAGGATTGCCAGATTTTGCAGCAGAGTCCAAATCTTTCGGCTGGTGCCGAAGGCTCCGTCAATCATCGTTTTGAAGATATCGAGAGGATTCTCACCTGTGAACAGAGTTGTAACCAGCGCGCAGACGAGCAGGGCAAGGACGATTGCCGCGGCCCGGATCCCCCACGACCTGTACCAGGGGAGTTCTTTTCTCTTTGTGATATGGAAAAGGGGTGCTTTCTTTTGTTTATTCAAGGTCCTCACCGCCTCCCAAACGTGTCATCATCATGCCGACACGGCGCTTTGTCGCGCCCCTGCCGTCGATGATGCCGCTGACTTTTCCGCCGCAAAGCACCAGAATACGGTCGCACAGCTCAAGCAGAACATCCAGGTCCTCACCGACGTAGATTACTGCAACGCCGCGCTGTTTCTGCTTGTTTACAAGGTCGTATATTGTGTAGGACGAATTGATATCCAGCCCGCGCACTGCGTAAGCTGTCAGCAAAACCGTGGGCGCGGAGGAAATCTCCCTGCCAACCAGAACCTTCTGCACGTTTCCTCCTGATAGCCGCCGAACAGGGGTGGATACGTTGGGAGTGCTCACTTCCAAATCCCGAACCACCTGCTCCGCCAGATTTTTAGGAGACTTGCGGTCGGTAAACATTGAGCGGCCCTTGCGGAAGGATCTCAGCATCATGTTGTCGGTCAAATCCATGCTGCCGACTAAGCCCATGCCCAGTCTGTCCTCCGGAACGAAGGACAAAGCCACGCCAAGTGAAGCTATCTGCGTTGGAGATTTGCCTATCAGCTCATCTTCGTGTCCCTCGTCGTCAAGGTAGATGATGCTGCCCTTTTCTGTGGGCTGAAGTCCGGCGATGGCTTCCAACAGCTCTTTTTGACCACAGCCGGAAATACCGGCAATGCCTAAAATTTCGCCTGAGTTGGCGGTAAAGGACACCTCGTCCAGCTTAAGTACGCCATCAATGCTCCGCACGGTCAGACCCTCAACCTTAATTCTCGGTTTGGGATCCACGGGCTCGGGGCGGTCAATACTTAGCTCAACAGGATGACCGACCATCATGTTGGTCATCTCCTGTGCGTTTGTTTTGCTCGTCAGCATATCGCCGACAAACTGTCCGTGACGGAGAACTGCCACGCGGTCAGATAAAGCCTCCACCTCGTGCATTTTGTGTGTGATGATAACAATCGCCTTGCCATCCTCGCGCATATTTCTCAGCACGGAGAAGAGCTTGTCCGTTTCCTGAGGAGTCAGCACGGCGGTAGGCTCGTCCAGAATGAGAATGTCGGCTCCCCGGTACAGCACCTTGACTATTTCAACCGTTTGCTTCTGCGAAACGGACATATCATAAATCTTCTGCTTCGGGTCAACATCGAAGCCGTAAGCGTCGCATATTTCCTTGACCCGGCGCGAAACCGAGTTCAAATCAAGCCTGCCCGGCTCGTCAAGGCCCAGAACAATGTTTTCTGCGGCAGTCAGCACGTCAACCAGCTTGAAGTGCTGGTGGATCATACCGATGCCCAGGCCAAAGGCCTCTTTAGGACTTTTAATAGTGACCTCCTCGCCGTTGACGAAGATGTGACCGCTGTCGGGATAATAGATGCCGGAGAGCATGTTCATCAGCGTCGTTTTGCCGCTGCCGTTTTCTCCGAGCAGCGCGAGGATTTCGCCTTTGAAGATGTCAAGCCAGACCCTGTCGTTAGCGATAACAGAGCCGAAGGTTTTTGTAATATCACGCATTTGCACTGCGGCAACTTTGTTGTTCAAAGGCGTCACTTCCTTTTTAAGTACGTCTGCGGCAAAGGGCAACGCGGCGGCGAAAGTCACTGCGCTGCCCTTTAAAGCAGGATTGGCGGTGGGAAGCCCTGCAAAAAACAGGGCTTCCCGGTTTGAGAATCAATAGAACTTAACCAAAGTTTTGATCGAGGAGGTTGATGCCGTCAATTGTGCAATCGAAATAGGGAGCGCTGCGGAAAGCGGATTCCTGGAAATATCCGTCTTTAACGACCTCTGTGTCAGGTTCGTAGTTGGGATCGGTGTTGACGTCAGCCATATAGCTGTCCAGCTGGGCACCTTCCACTTTGAAGGTTGTGATATCAAAGACGTGGAGCTCGCCGGAGATCAGCTTAGCCTTAATTTCATCGACTTTTGCAACGGTGCCTTCTGCGGCTGCAGCTTCGTTGATTTCAGTCAGAACAACAGAGCCGGTGGCAATAGTGCCGGTCCAGTCGGGATCAATTTTTTCGCCGTTGAGGTAGGCATTGATTACATACTCATAGTAGGGCTGCCAGTCAATTCTGGACGACACGATATAGGTGTTCGGACAGGCGGAAAGGGTGCTGCCGTTATAGGAAACGTTGGGAACTCCTGCAGTTTCGCAGGCAGTGGGAGCGCCCATGGAGTCAGCGTGCTGGCTGATAAGTTTGCAGCCGCCGTCAATGAGCTTGTTTGCAGCTTCTTTTTCGGCAGTCTCATCATACCATGAGCCGGTGAAGGTTACATCCATAGTAACAGTGGGGCAAACAGAGCGTGCGCCGAGGAAGAAGGAGGAGTAGCCTGACATAACTTCCGCATAGGTGAAAGCGCCGATGTAGCCCATCTTTGCTTCTTCAGCGGTAAATTCACCGGCCTCAATCATCTCGTTGAGCTTCATTCCGGCGGCAACGCCTGCAAGGAAGCGGCCCTGATAGATTGCCGCGAATGCGTTGTGATAGTTGTCAAGTCCCTCGGTGTGAGCCTTGGTGCCGGTTGCGTGGCAGAACTGAACCTCGGGGAATTCCTTAGCGGCCTGGATCATGTAGTCCTCGTGACCAAAGCTGTCTGCAAAGATGATAGTGCAGCCAGCGTCGGCAAGCTCGGCGGCCGCATCATAGCACTCCTGCCCCTCGGGGATGTTCGTTCTGTAGATGAACTGGTCTTCGGTGAAGCCCATTGCCTCGCATGTGGCCTTGGCGGCGTTCAGGAAGTTCAGGTCATAGGTTGAGTTTTCATCGTGCAGGAAGATGAAGCCAACCTTGAGGTCTGCCTTTGCGTCGGCAGAGGGAGTGGTGGTGTCGCCGCCATTGTCAGGGGCGGGGCTGTCTTTTGCTTCGCCGTTGCCGCAGGCGACAAGAGCGAAAACCATGATCAGCGCAAGTATCAGTGCAAGAATTTTTTTCATTTTCGTTCCTCCAATTGTAGTTTTATTATATCCAAATTGCTTTGCAATTTTAGACCGGTGAAAAAAATTTGCGGAGCCGGCGATCCGTCTCCGCAATACGGCAGTATAGGCGCAAAACACGCCCGTCCGCCATATCGGTAGTCCGGCCGTTTACGGTGGCCGGGTAGAGACTTCAAACCCAGATTGTTTGATATATACCGATGAATATTTTTTTAAACTAGCAGAACTGTAAACTGCCGCCGTCCATAGACTTGATGCGAGCAAGCGATTCGATGCGAACACCCTGTGCGCGTAGTTTTTCTCCACCGGGCTGAAAGGCCTTTTCTATCACGATGCCCGCGCCCACAAGAGTTGCTCCGGCTTGTTCAACGAGCTTTGCAAGACCCGAAACAGCCGCGCCGTTGGCTAAAAAATCGTCTATAATGAGCACCCTGTCACTTGGCGAGAGAAACTGTTTGGAGACCATCACACTTGAAGTCGTTCCGTGCGTGAAGCTGTCGACCTCGGCGGTGTATACGTCTCCGGGAATGTTCTTTGTTTTCGCTTTTTTCGCAAAAAGAACGGGACAGCCGAAAACCTGCGCACTAATGCAGGCTATGCCAATCCCGGATGCTTCAATTGTGAGAATTTTGTTTACACCGCAATCGGCAAAAAGGGCGTGGAACTCCTTAGCCATTTCGCCGAAAAGAGAAACGTCCATTTGGTGGTTGAGAAAGCTGTCGACCTTTAAAACGCCGCCTTCAAGGACGATGCCGTCCTTCAGGATGCGTTCTTCAAGAAGTTTCATTTTTCTCCACCTCCCCTAAAAAATGCTCTTGACAGGCTTAAAAAACAAAGCGCGGAAAAAGCCTAAAAAGACATATCCGCTTACGAAAATATTTTACCCTAAACGACAAAAATAGACAAGACACAATATTAAATAAAAATAGCCGAATTATCACTCGGCACATTAACAATTTCGTCAAACAAAACAAGGCTCTTTTCTCGAAATCCCCAAAATATTGTAGTTATATTTGGCAATAAGCCCAATATGTGGAATGCTATAGCTGCACTCCCTCCGGCTAAATGACCTTGCCTTCAGGAGTGCAGCAGGAGGAGGAGTTTATTTTTGCTTCGGTATGCTTATCGTGAGAATCAGCTCGTTTTCCGTTTCAAGCTGCTGCATGTCGGCATTGATACCTCCCTGCCGCATTATTTCGAGCCCATGCGTCATGGTGTTTATGAAAACACGGACATCTTTCAAAATAAAGAGAGTTTTTCGGCGGGCTTTCTGCTCTTTCTCGGTAGGAATTTGCAGCAGAGACTCAACATATTCCTCTGCTGTGGCGACGTTCATGCCCTGCCTGACCATAACACTGCAGGCCGCGCGCTGGTCGTCGGGAGTTTTCAGGCGCAGAAGCGCTCTGCCGTGGCGCTCGGTCATACCCTCCTCGCGCAGCTTGTCCAGTACATCGGCCGGCAGCTTCAGCAGACGCAGCTTATTTGCGACAGAGGGCTGCGATTTTCCCAGACGCTGGGCTGCCTCCTCCTGACTCATGTCAAACAGACGGATTAGCTGAGAAATTCCCTCCGCCTCCTCAACAAAATCGAGGTCGCGCCGCTGGATGTTTTCAATCAGCGCGAGCAGGCTTGATTCCTCCATGTTAACATCAATGACGATGCAGGGAACCTCCGCCAGCCCGGCCATTTTTGAGGCGCGCAGGCGTCTTTCACCCGCGACCAGCTCATAATTTCCGGCGCGTCTGCGCACGGTGAGGGGGTTCAGAACGCCGTATCTGGCGATGCTGTCCGAGAGCTCCTGCAATGATTCCTGATGGAAGCGTTTGCGTGGTTGTACGGGGCTTGCGTATATCTCGTCGACCGACAGGTATGTTATTCCGTTTTGGAAAAGCCGCGGTCTGTTCTTAAGTATCGGCATCTAATGCACTCCTTTGCAACAGGATGTTTGGTCTTTCGATACCATGCTATACCATATCTTGTGCAAAGGATGCCGATTTTTAGTTTTTTTAAACAATACTTTGTTGTTTTTCTTGTACCCGTTCTGGTGTTGATGTTTCGCCTTTTTTGAATAATGTTTTCAATATTCTTAATTCGCCCTTCGTGCGAGGCTTGGTTTCTTCCGCCCTTCGTGCGGGGACGGTTTCTTTCCGCCCTTCGTGCGGAGACGGTTTCTTCCCGCCCTTCGGGCGGAGACGGTTTCTTCCCGCCCTTCGGGCGAGGCTTGCTTTCTTCCCGCCCTTCGGGCGGAGCCCTCGCCGGGCAGGCGTGCTACCCGCACAGGGTAAAAGAGGGGTGTCTTTTTACGAAAAGAACACCCCTCTCTTAACTCACCCCAGAAAAAGGTGTTATGAACGCTTCGCTCTACATGCGGCCGCCGCAAGCGGCGGATAGCCCCGCCGCTGCCTACGGAGCGCGGCTACTGCAAGCGACTGGGAAGAAGTTGTGCCCGCACCAAAGCTGAGCGAGCGATTATGTGGCGCAGTGGTAATCTGCCCAGTGGCACGGAACGCAGTTAGCTCGCGGATGGACTGCTTGCATTAATGGCGATGCTATTTTTTCTTTGGGAGAGTCAAGAGAGGGCATTTCTTTTTTAAAGAATGCCCTCTTTTGCCCTCGCCGGGTAGGCGAAAATAATTAATAATGAGTTGCCCGCGCGGAAAGCGAAAAATAAATAACAATGAGTGCCCTGCGCGGGAAGCGCAAAATAATATTGAAATTAATAGATTCAAGAAATGGTTTTGCCGCGTATTCCCCCGCGGGGGACGTAGGAAAAATGTGAGGTAATTATCAAACAAAAGCAATTGCTTCAATTTCAATATTTACATCCTTGGGCAGCCTTGCCACCTGAACCGCGCTCCTTGCAGGAGGATTCTCGGGGAAGAAGGAGGCATAAACCTCGTTCATCGAGGCAAAGTCATTCAGATCTGTAAGAAACACAGTGGTTTTTACAACATTTTGCAGCGTTGCTCCGGCGGCCTCAAGGACAGCCTTGATATTTGTCAGGGACTGCCGCGCCTGAACCGCAATGTCGCTGCCGGCTACGCTACCCGTGACAGGGTCGATGGGGATTTGTCCGGAAACGAAAAGCACGGAGCCGCCGGAAATCGCAACAGCCTGGGAATATGGACCGATCGCGCCCGGGGCGTTCGGTGTGGAGATAATTTTTTTCTCAATGCTCATAGTGTTTTCCTCCAAAGAAGTATTGGAGTCAGTATAGCACAATTATTAATCGGAATAAATAATGTTTCTGACAAATCTGTGTTGAAAAAAACTGAAAAAGTGCTACAATATAAAACAATATGTAAAAATGATGCAAACAACAGATAGATTTACCTGGAGGTCAGAAAAAATGGCAAAGAAACAGTTCAAAACAGAATCAAAGCGAATTCTTGATCTGATGATCAACTCAATCTACACGCATAAGGAAATCTTCCTGCGTGAGCTCATTTCTAATGCGAGCGATGCGATAGACAAGCTGTGCTATCTGTCGTTGACGGACGACTCCGTAGGCATCAGCCGGGAAGAATACCGTATTAAGCTGGGCGTCTCGGAGCCTGAGCGCATAATCACGATTTCGGACAATGGCATAGGCATGAACAAGGAAGAGCTTGAAAATAATCTCGGTGTTATTGCCAGGAGCGGCTCTTTAAACTTCAAGGATGAGATTTCCAAGGACGACGCTCCGATTGACGCCGATATTATCGGCAGATTCGGTGTGGGCTTCTATTCTGCCTTTATGGTTTCCGACAAGGTGACCGTTATCACAAAAAAATACAACAGCGACCAGGCCTATAAATGGGAGAGCACAGGTATCGATGGCTACACCGTCGAGGAGTGCGAGAAGGACGATGTTGGAACGGATATTACCCTGCACATCAAGCAGGACGTTGAGGAGAGCGAATACACAAGGTTTCTCAACGACATTTCCATCGGCCAGCTTGTTAAGAAATACAGCGATTTCATCCGCTGGCCGATCATTATGGACGGCTTCCAGATGGTCGAGGAGGAAACCGGCGAGCTGGACACTGACGGAAACCCCATAAAAAGAATGGTTCAGGTACCCGGAATCGAGCTGATTAACAGCATGGTTCCCATCTGGCAGCGCGACAAAAGCGAGGTGACCGATGAAGAAGTAAATGAGTTTTACACGAACCTTGCCTTCGACTTTGAACCGCCTGTATCCACGATTAGAGTTAACGCCGAGGGGCTGCTCACATACAGGGCGATGCTTTTCATTCCGGGCAGGCTGCCCACGAACTTCTTCTCGACCGAGTTCGAACCCGGGCTTCAACTCTACAGCAACGGCGTTATGATTATGGAAAAATGCGCCGATGTGATACCCGAGTGCTTCCGCTTTGTCAAGGGCGTTGTGGACAGTCCCGACTTTCCGTTGAATATCTCGCGCGAGATGCTTCAGAACGGGCGTCAGCTCACGCAGATTTCGAACAACCTTGAAAAGAAAATTAAGAACGAGCTTCTGCGACTTATGGACGAAGAGCCGGAAAAATACGAAAAGTTTTACAGTGCCTTCGGCAGTCAGCTTAAGTATGCGATTTTGGCGAAGCAGTGCGAAAAGCGTGACTTGCTAATCGACTTGCTCATGTTCTATTCAAGCAAGGAGAAGGAGCTTGTGCCCCTGCGCGAGTATAAGTCCAAGATGCCGGAGGAGCAGAAGCTCATCTATTACGTCTGCGCGGACAGCGTGCAGAGGGCGGAAAGCCTGCCGCAGGCGGAGCGTGTGCGCGAAAAGGGCTTTGAAGTGCTCTACATGACCGACGAAATCGACGATTTTGTTGCTGCGCGTTTGATGCAGTTTGAGGACATAAAGTTCTGCAACATTTCCACCGATGATTTGGGGCTTGAGGACGAACAGGAAAAGGAAGAGAATAAAAAGCAGCAGGAAGAGAACAAAGACCTTCTGGATTTCGTCAAAGAAACATTGGGCAGCGAGGTCGTGGATGTCAGGCTCAGTCAGAAGCTAAAGAGCCACCCCGTTTATCTTACGACCGAGGGTGATATCTCAATCGAGATGGAGCGATATTTCCAGAATCTGAAGAACGACATGGCGAAGAATGTCATAGCAAAACGAGTTCTGGAGCTAAATGCGAACCACGGGGCTTTCGAGGCCTTGAAGAAGGCCTACACCGGCGACCGGGAACTTGCCGGAAAGCTCGCAAAAATACTGCTCGCCCAGGGAAAACTGATAGCCGGACTGCCTCTTGAGGACGCCGCGGAGTATACCGAACTGATCTGCGAGCTGTTTTAACTGCAACAGTTATACGGGGAGAGCGGATAAAGGCTCTCTCCGTATAATTTTTGGGAAGTTTTTGTTGTTTGACACAACGGGCGCAATGTTATAGAATAAACTGATTTTGAATGTTTGAAGGGGACGCCATATGGACAAAATGCTGGGCATATATTTTCATATACCGTTCTGTGCAAGCAGGTGTTCTTATTGCGATTTCTACTCCACTTCCGGCAGGGACGACCTTATGAACAAATACCTTGCCGCCCTGAAGAAGCACATAGAGGAGAGTGCTCCGCAGATGGAGCACTACTATATCGATACTGTATATTTCGGCGGCGGAACGCCGAGTTATTTCGGTGCAAGACGCCTTGCAGACATTTTTAACACTCTGAAAAATTCCGCCAAGGTTCTCAGAAGTGCGGAGGTCACTGTCGAAATGAATCCGGACAGTGTTACTGCCGAGGAGCTTCGCGTGCTCAAGACTGAGGGCGTAAACCGCATTTCATTGGGAATGCAGTCGGCAAATGACGATATCCTCCGGCTGATCGGCCGCCGCCACACCTTCAGGCAGGTCGAGCAGGCGGTGAAAAACATTCGCGCCGAGGGTTTTGAAAATCTCAGCATCGACCTGATCTACGGCTTGCCGAGTCAGACCCGCAACGACTGGGCAGACACGCTTTCAAAGGCGCTCACCTTACGCCCGAACCATATTTCCAGCTACGGACTGAAGCTGGAGGAGGGAACGGAAATCTGCCGTTACAAGGGCAGTGAGCTGCTCCCGGATGACGACGCCCAGGCGGATATGTACCTTTACATGACGGATATTTTGGAGCACTACGGTTATCCGCAGTATGAAATATCCAATTTTGCAATGCCGGGCTTCCAATCAAAGCATAATCTGAAATACTGGAATCTTGACGATTATATGGGCTTTGGTCCTGCAGCCCACTCCTGCGTTGGAGATGTAAGATACAGCTATGTGAGCGATCTTGCAGCTTATATATCAGGAGTCAACGGGAATGATAACATTATTGACGAATACGAGCAAATCCATGAGTTGGAGCGCGCGTCAGAGTATCTGATGCTGGGGATGAGAACCATTCAGGGCATATCCAGAAAGGCCTACACAGCGATTTACCGCAGCGGCTTTGATAAGTTGGAATATTTGCTGAACGAGTATGAAAAGAAGGGTTGGGCGCAGCAGTCCGGCGACAGGTGGTGTTTCACTTCTTCCGGCTTCCTGCTTTCGAATATTTTAATAGGAACGCTGCTTGAAGCGCAGTCCCAGGAAAGAATGAACGCTAACCCATGGATGATAGATACGATCGGACAGGAGGCGCCAACGCCCTCAGGGCCAATCGGAAGAGTTAATCTCAGCTAAAAAAAGAGATGGATGGTGGAGATATGAAGATTGTAAGCGATAAGTCCGGGGTCGTAAAAACGGCGAAGCCGGCAAAGCCGGCCGCAAAGAAACGATCCGAGCCCCGTGAAAAGAACATAAAGACCGGAAATAAAAAAGCACTTAAGATAGTACTTATAGTGGTGCTTGTCATTGTCGCGACATTTTTCGCTTTGGGTGCATATGCCAACGGACTTGACACCATATTCCCGAAAGTGAGTATGGAGGGCATAGCCCTTGGAGGAACAACTGTTGAGCAAGCTGCCGACAAGCTCAGCGCAGCAGATTTCGGCAACGACGATGATCAGGAGTTGAAGGTAAATCTTCCTGCCGGTCTGGAGATGTCGGTGAGCGCAAAGGAAGCCGGCTGCTATCTGAATGCGCCGGACGCGGCAGTTTTCGTTTTCGACCGCTGCCATGGCGGTAACTTCTTCAGTAACACGGCGGCCTACCTGAGATGCCTCTTTGGCGGCCTTGAGCTCTCCGTCGGAGACGGGGCTATGCTTGATGAAGATTATCTTCACTCAAAGGTGGATGAGGCGGCAAAGCAGGTTCAGCTTGCGCTGCTGGAGTCCGACCTCGAAATCGAAGATGAGAGCGTATCCATCATTAAGGGCGCGAGCGCAGCGGAAATAGATGCAGAAGACCTCTATGACGTTGTTAAAAAAGCTCTTATGGATGGCAGCTTTATGCCCATCAATTATGACGCTGTTTCAGTGGGTGACAAGGTTGCGGAAATAGACCTGCAAAAGCTCTATGACACAGTGCTTGAGGAGCCGGTCAACGCCAAATATGACCCGGAAACCAAGGCGGCGACCGAGTCGGTTAACGGACGCAGCTTTGATATGGATGAGGCGCAGCGCCTCTGGGACGCGGCGGCAGTAGGCGACAAGGTGGTCATTCCGCTGCTTATTACCGAGCCGGAGATTTCGACCGATAAGCTCAATTCCATGCTGTTTGCCGAGGTGCTTTCGCAAAAGAGCACAAGTCTGAGCGGCAGCAGCTCCGCACGTGTAAATAATATCACCAGGGCGGCTGCCGCGATCAACGGAACGGTGCTTAACCCCGGCGAGGAATTCTCATATAACGGCACTGTCGGAGAACGCACTGCCTCCAAAGGTTATCAGGGTGCGGGCGCATACTCCGGAGGCAAGGTCGTTACGGAGATTGGCGGCGGCATATGCCAGGTTTCCTCAACGCTATATTACTGCACGCTTTATGCCAATCTTGAAATCACTTCGCGTCTATGCCACATGTTCGGCGTCAGCTACCTCCCCGCTGGGCTGGACGCCACGGTAAGCTGGCCTGCGCCTGACTTCAAATTCAAAAACGATTCCGAATATCCGATAAAAATAGAGGCCTTTGTCGACACATCTTCCTATGTAGTAACAGTTAGGATACACGGCTCAAACCCGGACGGTATCAGAGTTGAAATGACCACCGAAACATGGAGTATTCCGAACGGTTACGGCGCGGTGTCCTACCGCTGGGTCTACGACAAGGACGGGAACCTGATAAGCAAGAAGGAAGAGGACAGAAGTCAGTATAGCTATCATACGGACGACAATGACGATCCGGCACCGAGCGCGAGCCCGAGCCCAAGCGCCGAGGTTTCGCCCAGCCCGTCTCCGTCAGGAACTCCGACTTCGCCGACGCCTACTCCTTCCACACCTGTTACACCAACCCCCACCCCCACAACAACAACACCACCGCCCACGCCTACAACTCCGGTTGACCCGACTCCGCCGCCACCGACACCGGTTGATACGCCGATGGACTGGTAAAAAATTCTTTGCATTCTGATTTAATTTGGAGGAAGAACCACATGAACAAGGGAACCTACTACATCACAACGCCCATATACTATCCTTCAGCTAAGCTGCACATAGGCCACGCCTATTGCACAGTGGCAACGGATACGCTTGCCCGGTATAAGCGAATGTGCGGATATGATGTAATGTTCCTTACCGGTACGGACGAACACGGTCAGAAGATTGAGGAGAAGGCCAGGGAAAAGGGCGTTACTCCCAAGCAGTTTGTTGACGAAATTGTTGAGGGCAGGGGAGGAATCCTAGACCTCTGGAAGCTGATGAACATTTCCAACGACCGCTTTATCCGTACGACGGACGACTATCATGTAGAAGCGATCCAGAAGATTTTCAAGCAGATGTATGACAACGGCGATATATACAAGGGCTCGTATAAGGGCAAGTACTGCACCCCCTGTGAGAGCTTTTGGACAGACAGCCAGCTGGTAGACGGCAAGTGTCCGGACTGCGGGCGAGAGGTAAAGGATTCCGAGGAAGAAGCCTATTTCTTCCGCCTTTCCAAGTATGCCGACAGGGTTCAGGCGCTTCTTGAAACAGGTGAGTTTCTTGAGCCTGTAAGCCGAGTCAACGAGATGATAAATAACTTCATCAAACCGGGCCTTGAGGATCTGTGCGTTTCACGCACCAGCTTTTCCTGGGGTGTTCCCGTGTCCTTTGACCCGGGGCATGTTGTTTATGTTTGGGTGGACGCTCTTTCAAACTACATCACAGCACTCGGCTATAATAACGACAAATACAGCGATTTTGAAAAATACTGGCCGGCGGATGTCCATATGGTCGGCAAGGAGATCGTGCGTTTTCACTCAATTATCTGGCCCGCCATGCTGATGAGTCTGGGACTGCCGCTGCCGAAAAAGGTATACGGTCACGGCTGGCTGCTGATGGACGGTGGCAAAATGAGCAAGAGCCGCGGCAATGTTGTAGATCCGCTTATTCTCTCCGAACGCTACGGGGTAGACGCGCTGCGCTTTTTTCTCATGCGTGAGTTTCCGCTCGGGAGCGACGGCAACTTCAGCAACGAGCTGCTTATTTCCCGCATCAATTCTGATTTGGCAAACGACCTCGGAAATCTTGTCTCCAGAACTGTTGCGATGGTCGGCAAGTATTTTGACGGAACGCTTCCCGAGATGCGCACCGCTGACCCTCTGGACGAGCAGCTTATTGAAATGGCAGGCAGGCTTCGTGCTGAGTATGAACATAATATGGATCAATTCCGCACTCAGTCGGCGCTTATCGAGGTATTCAGAGTCATTTCCCGCGCAAACAAGTATATTGACGAGACGATGCCCTGGGTCCTGTCCAAGGACGAGGCCAACAAGGCCAGACTCGCAACTGTTATGTATAACCTCCTTGAAACCATACGCATTACAACGGTTCTCCTGCAGCCCTTTATGCCCGGGAGCTGTGACAAGATTTTTGAGCAGATTGGCGCTTCGAGGGATTTGACCGTATGGGACAAGGCCGGCACCTTCGGTGAGCTTCCGGCGGACGTAACGGTCAAAAGAGGAGAGACGCTGTTTCCGCGCATTGACATTGAAAAGGAGCTGGCGGAGCTTGAGGCTCTAAACGCCGCTCCGGAGGAGAAACCCGCAGTTCCGGAAGTGACAATTGACGAATTTGCCAAGGTGAAGCTCACGGTCTGCAAGGTGCTCTCCTGCGAGAACGTGCAAAAATCCGAGAAGCTGCTCAAATTCAGCCTTGACGATGGCAGCGGTACTCCTCGCCAGATTTTCTCCGGCATCGCCAAATTCTACAAGCCTGAGGAGCTGGAGGGCAAAACGGTTGTCGCCTGCACAAATCTCCCGCCGCGCAAGATGATGGGCGATATCTCCAACGGCATGATCATTTCCGCCGAGAAAGACGGCGCTCTGCATCTTCTGATGCTCGATGACGCAATTCCGGCAGGAGCTGAGCTCTGCTAATTATTAATGCCGCCGCAAAGCACTCTTTGCGGCGGCATGTGTTCAGTTGAGGTGAGTGTAATAAAGAGCGCAATTTTAATGGTGCACGGTTTTATGGGTTCTACGCGACAGTTTGACGGGCTTCGCCGCAGACTGGAGGGGACTGACGCCGAGCTGATTCTGCACAGTATTGCAGGACACGGCCTGACGCTCAACGACTTTCTCGCGAGCAGCGCAGCGGATTGGCAGCGCGGGGTCAACGAGCATTTGGACCGGCTGCGAGCGGAGTACGACAACATATATATTGTTTCCCACTCCATGGGTGGTCTTCTTTCCGTGCACTCGGCAATCGCAAAGCCGGATAAGATAGGCGGTATAGTAGCCATTGGTTTCCCGATTTCAGTACACCTCACGAAAGACTGGTTTACAAACTTTTATCTTGCGACAAAGCCCTATCGCGAGGGCGAGCACCCGCGCATTACCGCGGCAAGAGGGCTCTCCGGAATTCAAATGCACACGATGAGCGATGTGCGCCGCGCAGCGAGAAAGTCAACGGAGTTTTTGAAGGTGCGCCGTGGCGTGAGACGTGAGCTCGGGCGGCTCAGTATTCCGTTCGTTATTTTCAACTTTGAGCATGACGAAATTGTGAGCAAAAGAGCGGCGGGCTTTGTTAGAAAAAAGCTGCCGCAGGCAGAAATACATATTCTGCCGGAGTCCTACCATTTCTATTTTGTTGATAATGAAGAAGTACAAATTGCGGATGAGATAATGAAGATGACCGGGGAGAAACAATAACCGACAGGGATTATTTGACAAACACATCCTGCTGTGCAAAGATTAAGGAATCAAGTATAAAGGAGAAAACAATGAAGGTTTTGCTTATAAACGGCAGTCCCCACGCAAAGGGCTCCACCTATACAGCGCTGAGCCAAATTGCGGGAGAGCTCGAGACAAGAGGCGTGGAAACGGAGATTTTCCATATCGGCACACAGCCCATCAGCGGCTGCACCGCCTGCAGAACCTGCCGGAGAACCAATGCCGGCAAATGCTCCATAGACGACATTGTAAATGTGGCGATTGAAAAGGCGAAGGAGAGCGACGGCTTCATCCTCGGCTCCCCGGTGTATTACGCCTCCGCAAACGGGTCGATGATTTCGTTTTTAGACAGACTGTTTTATTCCAGCGCGGGCACCGGTGTCTTTTCCTACAAACCGGCCGCCAGCATAGTCTGCGCCAGACGGGCCGGAACGACTGCCACCTATGACCAGCTAAACAAGTACATAGGCATAAATAAGATGATAATGATACCTTCCGTCTATTGGAACATGGCAATTGGTCACGATGCCGAAGAAGTTATGCAGGACACCGAGGGAATGGAGATCATGCGAAATCTCGGCAGAAGCATGGCGTGGATGTTGAAGGTTCTGGCGGCCGGACGCAAAGAAGGGCTGGATAAACCGGAATAATTAACATTGTTCCAAACGTCCAACGTTTGGGCAGGCGCGGGCACAACGTGCCCAGCGGCCCGTATAAGGGGGAACCGGTTCTTGCAAAGAAATGGGTCCCCCTTATGATCCCTTTCCGAAGAAGCCCAAAGGGAGAACCCTTTGGAATCCCCTTAATGAACGCTTCGCTCTGTTCTCACGTGCCGCTCCGCGGACAGGTTCGCCGCTGCCTTCGGAGCGCGGCTGCATCAAGCGACGGGGAAAAAGTTGTGTCCGCACGGCTTCTTCCGCCCTTCGGGCGGAGCCCTCGCCGGGCAGGCGTGCTACCCGCACAGGGTAAAAGAGGGGTGTCTTTTTACGAAAAGAACACCCCTCTCTTAACTCACCCTTGAATTGTCAAATCAAGTGCAACGCAACCTGAAAGAAGGCCTCAAACGGAGATCTCCAATGTAAGCATTTGCGAGGGCGGCAGTTG
>JAVBMI010000032.1:0-54710 GCA_031552685.1 Oscillospiraceae bacterium | reverse complement strand
CGGCCAGAAAGCTCCGCCATCGCGGAAAGAAGCGTCAGAGCAAGGGCAGCGTAGAAACCAGAGGAAAGATCGCGATCAGTAATCGTATTCAGGAACGACCCCAAGAGGCGGAAACTCGAGCGCAGATCGGTCATTGGGAAGTGGACACCGTCCTAGGGAAAATCGGTTCTTCTTGCCTTCTTACCATGACAGACCGTTGCAGCAGATATCTTTTGGCAGAGAAAATTGAGAAACGAACCGCTGACCTCTTGAATGCCATTCAAGCGCTCTCCCAAGTTAGCTTTCTACGATGACACAATCAAGATGATTCTTTCTAAACTTTAATTATATGATTCTTTCGGGGATGCAGGTGCAAAATTTCCCAAATAATTAAATGATAAAACTATTCTCAAAAATGTTACATTTAGACGAAAAAATCTAGTTTATAGAACAAGGGCAGAATCATTCTAACTTGCAAAAAAGTTAGCAAAAAGTTACCGTTTAATTACAGTTATGTGTTTTTTTTAGGACGACGGGCGTTAACGGCGGTGTTCAATTCGTTCATCGTGTAATTGCCGTATTTCTCCAAGACTTTGTAAAGCTCTTCCCCGAAAACGACCTCATCAACAGGGTAGCAGCTTAGTATACGTATATACACGTCGTCAATCGGCGTTGTGAAATTATTTTTACTCCACTCTTGAAGGCAAAAGATCCATGAGCTCATGATTGGCGGATTTGAGTGAAATTCAATAAATTCTTCTGAAAGGCGTACAAGCGTTTTTTTGAGGACGTCTATTCCGTCAGGCTCTGAAAGCAAGCGCCTAAAAAACTTTTTGTTTGTCTTAACAATATTGAGCGTACAGGCTGTATGCTCTTTCACAGTAGAATTCACGCCTACGATTTGAGCAGCGTTTGACAGAAGCTTAAAACACGCGCATTCACAGGCATCATATTTATCCATAAACACACGGTAAAAAGTTTGGTTAGACACGCCGCTTTTTACAGTAATTTCAGATACTTTAATAGCCCCTAAGCTTTTTTCTGCGAGAAGCTCTATGATTGCATTAATTATTTTCTGTTTAGACGGCGTTTGGATATCCATAGCATCACTTCCTAAGTGAAATTATATCATGATATAATCGGCCATTTACCGCCTCCGGCGGCAAAGTCTTACAATCATTATTTCATGTTTATTATACCATATAAGGAAACTTATGACAAGCGTTAGCGAATTCTAACAGCGGAGTGTGAAGATGAGAATACTGATTTTAGATTTTGGCGGGAGCTCAGTCAAGTACGCATTAGTTAATGAAAATGTAAAAATTGTCGAAACGGATCGTATGGAGGCGCCGCTGGAGTCTCCCGAACAATTTCTGGATACGGTTTGTAATATTTACAAGATGACAGGCGGCTGTGCTGATGGTATATCCATAAGTATACCCGGATACATCAACTCAGACACCGGCGAGCTTGTCGGCTCCGGCGCATATTATAATATGTACGGGCAAAACATCGTTGATTTAATCCATACCCGCTTAGATTTGAACGTTGCGGTTGAAAACGACGGTAAATGCGGTGCGCTGGCTGAAACATGGAAAGGTGCGCTGTCAGACTGCGAGGATGGTGTTGTTCTTATTCTCGGCTCAGGAGTGGCGGGCGGAGTAATAAAGGACAAAAGGATCCACTCCGGAAAGAGCATGACCGCAGGTGAATTCTCAAACTATATCGTCAATCCCAATCAACCGAATTTTTTGGGCAAAGCCGTCATGAATTGCGCCGCCTTCGGACTTACATATAAATTATGCAAAGAGAAAAATATTGATCTCGCTTGTCAGGATCTGGGACATGTTATGCTTGATATAGACAAGGAATACGGCTCAAGCTTCCAGGTGTTTGAGGAGAAGCCCATTGCGATAAGAGCTGACGGCAAGCAATTATCGCTATGGATAAAAGAAGGGGACTCGGTCGCAAAAAGAATATACGATGAGTTTCTGGCCTCATTAGCATTCATGATCGTCAATATCCAAATTACCTTTGCACCTGAGAGGATAGTGATTGGCGGCGGCCTTAGCAGGATAAACAATATGATATTGGACTTGAAGGAAGAGCTGGACTCCTATTACCGAAGCACGGGATTTGGTCCTGAGCTTCAAGCTACTGTAGTACTAAGCAAATATCTGGATGAGTGCAACATCATTGGAGCAGCGCGCAATTATTTGAATCGTTTTCCAGATAACTCACAGAAAGTAGGATGAAACAATGAGCGAAAAGAAAACAGACAGCTATCCGTTTCGAGCCCCAAAAAAGTACCCGAAGAAATCTTTGCATGGGCGAGTAAGAGGAATGATGATCCCTTATGAGGAATACGAGCGCGCAGTAATGTTTTACTCACAGGTGTTCGGCTGGGATATGATGCGCGTGCCCCAGGGAGTCTTCATTGAAGACAGTGACGAGCGGCCGCATCTGATGTGTGCTACCGGGCCTTCTCAAGTATCGTGGGAGTGTTCCGTGCCAGGACATGTCTGGGCTCAGCTTGTTGCAAAAGAACGTGTGCCGCAGCCACAGACATTTATGGAAGTAAGCATGGACGTGCCTCTTTCCGAAACGGTAAGCACACTTACAGCCCACGGGTGGAAGCTTGTGTCGGAAACCGAGATCGACGGGGATTGGGCGGATTTCGCAGTGGTGGAGGATCCGGACGGAAACAGACAATTACTGTGGAAGTGTCCGGACTCAAGAACCTGGGAAGAGCCGGAAGCCGGCTATGACAAAGAATAGGGGAGGAAACGGTTATGCTAAAGCTATATACTTGCTATAAATGCTGCTTTCCCTTTAAAGCGGACGATCAGGCTTTGCCACCGAGATGCCCGGCTTGCAACTGCGGTCCGGAGTGGTACCTTGGAGAGCCTTATAACAAGGAGGAGAAACGCAGGATCCATGTTGACCCTCCGGAACCCGATGACACTGAGAGAGACCCCTTGGATATCAGCTACCATGTGGCTAAGAGATTTCCCGTGCGCTCAAGAAACGGTCGCTTGAGAAGATTTGTTTTTCAGTATAGCGATGTGGAAAAAGTGAAAAAAGACTACACGGAGCTTCTTGATTGGGATATTATTGAGTGTAGCGAAACGGATGCGGAGCATCCCACCTTATTCTGTGCCACCGGACCGGGGAGCCCGAACTGGGAACCCAGCGTTCCCTCCTTTATTTATGGCTTTTTCAAGGATAAAGCAACGGACGAGACAGAAAAAGCACCTTTCTTCATGATCGAGGTCGACAATATTGAAGAGAGCGTAAAGAAAGTCTTGCAATATGGCGGAAAACTGCTCAAACCGAGATATGCCGAATCTGGCAATGAATATGCAATTATTGAAGACAGCGAAGGAAACGGTGTGTACCTCTGGGAAACACCCAAGACTGTAACTTGGGAAGAGCCTGAGTCTCAAGGCGGATAAGCGCCTTGCAAGGTTTCAGGCGGAATGCAGGAAGTGAGCTTGAAATGGAACCATTGCTGAAAGTTGAAAATATTTATAAAGCCTTTGGGGCGACGAAGGCACTGACGGACGTTTCTCTTGAGATCTTTCCCGGTGAAGTCAGAGGGCTTATCGGTGAGAACGGAAGCGGCAAATCCACGCTTTCCAACATCATCGTCGGCATCCATGCCAGAACCAGCGGAGAGATGACATACAGGGACGAGGCCTATAACCCCCAAAGCGTTCTTGACGCCAGCAAAAAGGGTATTTCCCTGCTTGCGCAGGAGACCGGAACCATAGCCGGGATTACTGTATATGAAAACATGTTTCTGGGCGAAGAGACTATGCAGAGCAAGTCGAAATTTGTCAGCATAGGCAAGCTGAAAGCGCAGACAAAGAAGATTTTGGAGAGCAACGGACTTTTTCATATCGAACCGTCTGCAAATGTAGGAGCGTATTCTTTCGAAGACCGGAAGATGATAGAGGTCGCTAGAGCGGTGCAGCATTCTCCGCAGATCCTCATTGTTGATGAGACAACCACTGCCTTGTCCCACCACGGAAGACAGAAGATATACGAAGTCATCCGCCAGATGAAAGAAAATGGAAACAGCGTGATATTCATCTCACACGATCTGGATGAGATAATCGAAGTTTGTGATTCTGTCACGATCCTGCGTGACGGACACTACATCGAGACCCTGGGAAAGAACAGCTATAGCAAGGATACGCTGCGTTCCTTAATGATAGGCCGCGAGCTTGACGGTGCGTATTACAGAACGGATTGGGAAGGCACCTGCGATGACGAGATAGTTCTGAATGCAAAGAACATCTACTACCGTGACATTATAAAAAATATAAGTCTGGAGCTGCACAAAGGCGAAATACTAGGCATAGGCGGTCTGGCGGAAAGCGGGATGCATGAGCTGTGCAAAGTGCTCTTTGGTGCAATTGAGCCAGATAGCGGCTCGGTCACATACGAGGACGGCACAAAGTTAGACTCGCCCATAACAGCTCTTAAAAAAAAGATAGCCTATATCCCCAAAGATCGCGATACAGAGTCGCTGTTCATATCTGCTAGTATCTGCGACAATATAATCGCGTCTTCATACGACAAGATAAAAAAAGGCGTGTTTATTGCTCCGAAAAAGGAAACAAACCTTGCAAACGAAGTCGCTGACGAACTTCAGGTGAAGATGAACAATGTCCGCCAGATGGTCAGCGAACTGAGCGGTGGCAACAAGCAAAAAGTTGCTATTTCCAAATGGCTTTCCAATGATTCCGAGATATTCCTTATGGATTGTCCTACGCGCGGGATCGATATTGGGGTTAAGGCAAATATCTATCAGCTCATGCAGGAACTAAAAAAGGATGGCAGATCCATAATAATGGTGTCCGAAGAGCTTACAGAGCTTATAGGAATGTCAGATCGGATAATCATTATCAAGGACGGTGAGATTTCCGGACAATTTCTCCGCGACGAAAGACCCAGCGAGCGGGAAATCATCGAAATAATGCTGTAGAATGGAGCGCTGATATGAAAAGAGTAAACAGCAGGGTTTTGAAAAGTCTAGCTCCATATGCGGGACTCATTGTTCTTATAATTGTCTTTTCTCTTACTACTAACGGAAGGTTTATACAAACAAGAAACCTCACAAACATTATCGGACAATCTATGGTCACGATGATCGCCGCTTGCGGATGCACCTTCGTAATGGCCCACAATAATCTGGATTTCTCACTTGGCGGCGGGTGCGCACTGATTGCCGCATTCAGTTTTTTGCTCACACGCGGACAGGACCTTTTTCTTATGCTGATTGTATGCATTATATTCGGTATTATTTGCGGCTTGATCACAGCGGTAATACATATAAAAGGCAGAATTCCGGCGTTTATGGCAGGCATGTGCATCATGTTTGTCGGAAGAGGTGTAGTGGAGGGCCTGGCAACGGGCAATGTTATGAATTTGCCGGCAAGCACTTCCGTATATGCAAACAATGTGTTCTATCTAATCTTTCTTGTTGCGGTGTTCCTCATCTGTGCATTTTTGTTCAACTACACCAAAGTCGGAAAGTATCAAAAGCTGATTGGCTCGAATCCGAATGCCGCCGCGCTAAGCGGTATTGCGGTGAATAAATACAAGGCCTTAGCTTTTGTAATAAGCGGTGCAACCCTTGGCATAGCGACCTTTCTTACCATGATTCGCATTGGAAGCGTGACAAAGACCATCGGCAGCGGACTTGAAACAGACGTACTTATTGCGCTAACCCTTGGCGGAATACCCCTGACCGGTGGAACAGGTGCAAAAATGCGTTCCGCGCTGATTGGCGCGCTGACATACTATATTCTCGGAAACGGCCTGACGATATGGGGGCTAAATGTCAACTATATTGCTATTGTTAAAGGAATTATTTTCCTGGCGACTGTTTTTATTACAATTGAAAGAAACGGACAGAAACATGTGCTCTAAGTATCGGAGATACTTAAAATAAAAAATAATAGAAAAGGAGCAAAAAATGAAAAAGAATATTTTTGCACTGCTGCTTGTCTTTGCTATGATGCTGGTGTTGTTTACAGCATGCGGCAACAGCGGCGATCCCGCAGCATCGGGAGATCCGGCAGCATCGGGAGATGTGGGAGAGGACACAACGCCAAAAAAAATCGGAGTTATTTTCTACGGGAAGGACGACGCTCTTGGCACCTGTGTGTACACTGAAGTAAACCACGCGGCTGAAGTACTTGGAATCAAGGTTGAATGGGCCATCGGCGATTTTGATACGGCATCTCAGTTGACCTCTGCAGAAAACCTGATTGCGGCCGGATGCGAAGGCATCATGTTCATGCCCATAGAGGACGCAAGCGCGCAGAAGGTTGGACAGTACTGTGAGGAAAACGGCGTGTACTATGCAATCTGCTTCCGTGACATTCTGGATAAGGAAATCAAATCCTACGTGGAAGACTGTGAGTATTATGTCGGTAGCTGCTGGGAAGACGACAAAGGAGCGGCGGAAGAGCTCGTTTCAGTTCTCTCTGAGAACGACCGCAAGGTTTATGGACTTGAAAAGCTGAACCCTTCAATCGCCCTTGCTGTCCGCAATGACGGCTTTGCTTCCGGCGCCGCCGCAAACGGCGGAGAGATCGTAGCCGAATATGAGGTCCCGAATGACGGCAACAGCCAGACACATATTAACGGGATCACAAACTTCCTCAATCTCTATCCTGATATGGATGCTATACTTATGACCACCGCCAGCCAAGGTGCTGCAGAAGCCATCATGAATACAATCAAGCAGAACACGACCCCCGACAAGCTTAAGGTAGTAACATTCGACCTTTACGAAGGCATTGCAGCTGACTTTGAAGAGGGCTGGGTAGCTGCAGCTGCAGCCGGCAACTCTCCCGACGCACTGTTTGTGTTCCTGATGCTTGCAAACTCTGTTGAAGGCACATCGCTTTCCGACACCTTTATAAACCTGTCACAAAAAGAGGTCGTTGTTAAAAGCGCTGAAGAGTGCGCAGATTTTGAAAAGTATATTGACAACCCTGCTTTCCAGATCTACTCTGATGATACCCTCAAGAGTCTGAACGGTAAGTTCAATAAAGATGTTTCTCTGAAAGACTTTACTGATTTGATGGACGCATTTTCTCTGGACTGGGTCAAAGAAAACTGCGTTGGATAACTAAGCGACACTAGTGAAGGAGTGAGCTGCTATGCAGAAGGTTCTTGAATTCATAAAAAAATACATCCTGATGGTAGGCATTACCGTAGCGTTTGTTGGGATGTTGATGATATTCGCGCCGTCAACGCGCTCTTTCGCAACAGTAGTGTCACTGCTTAAACAAGGTATTGCTCCGGCAATCCTCGGCTGGGGCGTTCTGTTCAACATCAAGGCCGGTAACTGGGACTTTGGAGTTGGAGCGGAGGTATTAGTCGCCGCGATCATCGGGGGCAACATTGCAAATGCCTTGAATTTGGGTATCGTGGGTGTAGTTGTGTGCTGCATGGCAGTCGGCCTCGCTGCGGGCTGCGTGTCAGGCCTGCTTTACAAGCTGCTGAGGATTCCGACGATTATTATATCGATAGCTATCATGCTCATCTATGAGAGCGTTTGCGGGATAGTTTTCGGCGGGAAAGGCATTTCGATTGGGATTGAATATCTTGTTCTCGGAAAATTCCCGGGAAACCTGATCGTGTTTGCACTGGGCTTTGCACTTGCATATATGCTGATGTTCAAGCTGAAAATCGGCTATAACATCAAGGCTGTCGGCAGTAACATAAAGGTTGCGGAAGACAACGGAATTAATGTTGTCAGAACAAAGGCCGCAGCACTTGCAATAGCCGGAGTCTTCGCCGGTCTTTACGCCGCGATAAATCTCGGTTCATCGGGCGTTACAAGGACAGTCAGCGCAATGGGTACGATGGGGACATGCTTTAATGCCATGATGTGCGTATTTATCGGCCTGTCGATAGCCAGTAAAGGAAATATTTTTGCTTCCATCTATTTTGGAGCGGTCATTATGCAGCTGATCCAAATCGCCCTTATGGTATTCCACATCCCCACTCAGTACGGCCAGGTCGTGGTTGCCATATTCGTTATTGTGTTTATGCTGATATCAACAAATGCTGACGATATCAAGGAAAACAAAAGAAGAAAAAGTGAGCGAAAGCGACTATCAGTATAATAAGAAGCAGGGCGAGGCGTTTCGCTTCGCCCTGTTATTATTTGGGAGGGAAAATGAAATCATTTAAAGATAATTTCCTTTGGGGTGGAGCGACGTCCGCAAACCAATGTGAAGGAGCCTGGGATGCGGACGGAAAGGGGATCTCCTTATCCGATCTGTGTACAGTGGGCTCTAGGGAAAACCCAAAAAGAATTACACCGCTCCCGGAACCGGGAGTCTTATATCCCAGCCATGAGGCGACTGATTTTTACCATCATTACAAAGAAGATATTGCCCTTGCAGCAGAACTTGGTTTTACTATATTTCGCATGTCCATTAATTGGACAAGGATATTTCCAACGGGTAAGGAGACCTATCCGAACGAAGATGGCCTGCGGTTTTATGACAGGGTATTTGATGAGCTCGCCAAGTATTCCATACAGCCCTTGGTGACCATTTCCCACTATGAAATGCCTTACACACTTGTGCAGGAGTATAACGGCTGGCACAGCCGGAAGGTCATAGAATTTTATTGCAACTATTGTGATGTGATTTTTAGGCGGTATCAGAGCAAGGTGAAGTACTGGCTCACTTTTAACGAAATAAACGCTGGTACCATGCCGGAAGGTGCAGCGCTCTCTCTGGGTTGCGTACAGAACTACTCAGGACCTGTGCTGTCTGTTCGCGACGATCCTCAAACTCGCTATCAGAGCCTTCACCATCAATTTGTTGCCAGCGCTAAGGCGATAAAAAAGGCAAAGAAAAAGTATCCTCACTTTGTATTCGGCAATATGATTGCATTTGCAACAAAATATCCCTTTACCTGCAAACCGGAAGACATGCTTCTTGCGCAAAAAGAGATGAGGGTAACAAATTGGTTTTGCTCAGATGTTCAAGTTCGTGGCTACTATCCGGAATATATGGAACGTTATTTTGAAGAAAACAATATTCTAATACAAGCAGACCCTAACGACTACCTGCTGCTGAAGGAAGGAATCGTAGATTTTTACACCTGCAGCTACTATACCAGCACCTGTGCATCGGCAGAGCACCTCATGGAAGCAGAATCAAAGGGGAACCTTTCCGGGGGTATCAAAAACCCATATCTGGAAGCCAGCGACTGGGGCTGGACCATTGACCCCAAAGGACTTCGGTACAGTTTGAATGAAATTTATGACCGCTATCATCTTCCGATTATGGTAGTTGAAAACGGGCTCGGAGCGCAGGATACCCTGGAAGCTGACGGCAGCATTCACGACAGCTACCGAATAGACTACCTGAGAGCGCACATTAAGCAGATGGAAGAAGCCATAAGCGACGGTGTTGATCTTATCGGATACACGCCCTGGGGCTGGATAGACCTGGTAAGCGCGTCCACCGGAGAAATGGCAAAGCGGTACGGCCTTGTGTACGTTGATAAGCATGACGACGGCAGCGGAGACCTGCACAGGATTAAAAAACATTCCTTCTATTGGTATAAAGATGTGATCTCCTCCAACGGACGGAAGCTATAACAAATTAATCCAAAGACAACAAATCATAGCAGCTTCTGGATCAAGACTACTCTCAAATATATAGGAAAATACTGATGATATAGGAACATAACATGCATCTATTCCTAGAATGCCTACAGTAAATTGGACAGTCGTTTTCGGACTGCTTCAGACGCTGTAGGCATTTTTGTAGCTATTTAACTTGTGGTGTTATCGCAAATTCCGCCTCCGCTTGGTTCGGTGTGAGAAATCCGAGGCGCTGATTATTTGTTTCAAGATATAGATGCTGAGAGGCTATTTTAACATAAAAGAATTAAGGTACAGCAGAACGCGTTCTGCTTGTCCTGCCCCCGTATAATAGCACCAATATCTTGTGGAGAAGAAACGTGGTAGAATAAGAAGAAAAAGGGATGAAAAGTTATGCCACGAAAAACATATCAGCCGGAAGAAATCATAGGGATCCTCCGAGATGCGGAAATCAAACAGGGAAAAGGCTATAGTATTGCTGACATCTGCCGCGAGAAGGGGATCAGCGAGTCTATTTACTATCGGTGGAAGAAAGAGTACGGCGGGATGCACCCGTCGGAGGCACGCCGCCTGAAAGAACTGGAAAAAGAAAACAACCGCCTGAAGAAGCTTCGGGCGGAAGTGATGCTGGATAGCCAGATATTGAAGGATATAAACTCGGGAAACTTCTAAGCCCGTCCAAGCGAAAAGCGGCTGTGAAAAAAACCGTATCAGAGTATGGAATCAGCGAAAGACGGGCCTGTCGAATCATGGGGCAAAACCGGAACAGCCAGCGTTATCAAGGCGTACGGCTACCGGACGAAGATGAAATAACGGCGGAAATTGTGAGGTTAGCGCACGATTACGGTCGGTACGGATACCGCCGAATAACAGCGATGCTGCGGCTGAAAGGGTATGTTGTTAATCACAAGCGAGTGTATCGCCTGTACTGCGAAGACGGCTTAAACCTGCGTAAACGTAAGAAGACTCGACAAAAATGCGCCTCCAGAGCTCCAATGATAGAGCTGCCAAGCGTGCTGGACGAGCGTTGGGCCATGGACTTTGTCTGCGACCAGCTGTATAATGGTAAAAGGTTCCGAATTCTTACGCTCATCGACCTGTGCAGCCGAGAATGCCTTGCGTTGCATGTTGACAAGAATATTACTGGCGAGTCTGTGGTGAATGTTCTGGATAGACTGGGGCCTTGGCGAAGCCTTCCCGCGCGCATCAAGGTAGATAACGGTCCGGAGTTCGTCTCCAAGGCTCTGGACGCGTGGGCGTATTTTAATCAGGTCCAGTTGGATTACTCAAGACCGGGAACGCCGACGGATAATTCGCATATTGAATCATTCAACGGCTCTTTCCGGGATGAATGCCTGAACACGCACTGGTTTATGTCGTTATAGGCGAGAAAGTGAAGATTGATGTCTGGAAAGACGACTACAATGAGCTCCGTCCGCACAGTGCACAACCTACCACTCGCCGGCCGATTTTCCAGAAACCATGCGGCGTTGGCCGTTTAATACCTCTGATTTTTAACTCTCAAGCTGGTCCAAATACCGGGTGCACCTCAATGCGGAGGTTTTCCCCATTCCACAATGATTCCACATTTTCGCCGAAAGCAGCAATAATATAAAAAACAAAGAAGCACTGAAATCGTAGTGATTTCAGTGCTTCTTCAGTGGTGGAGATAAGCGGGATCGAACCGCTGACCTCTTGAATGCCATTCAAGCGCTCTCCCAGCTGAGCTATACCCCCACATATACCAGAAACGAATTTTTCCAGAACGTGTGTTATTTTAGCATGAACTCTCCGCCGTGTCAAGTCCGGATAAACAGTTAAGCCGACCCATATTTTGGGTCGGCTGTTTTTTGTTATTATGGTCGGCTATCGCCGCTGCTGCCGCCAATCGACAGCTTGTTTTCAGTACCTTTTATTAGTTTTACGATGTTTTCTCTATGCGAGACTACAATCAGAAGAGCACATAAAAGGCCAAGAATTACGTCCAGCCCCTGATAGCTGAATGCCAGAAGCAAAAGGGGAACGGCAAGCCCGCCGCAGAGTGAGCCGAGGGAAACATATTTTGTGAACACAACTATAATAAGAAACAGGAGCCAGCAGATAAGACCTATGCGCCAGTCGATCATCCAGACCAGAACACCGCCGCAGAGGATAGCTTTACCGCCCTTGAAGCGGTAATAGAGAGGATAGACATGTCCGAGCATGGTGCAGAAGCCTGCAAATAGCGTGCCGATCACGGGATAGCCCTGAGTTCCCAGCAGCCATTTGCCAAACAGAATCGTGATAACGGCTTTCAGTACATCGACAAGCACAACCAGCGCCATATGATTCGGTCCAAAAACACGAGTGAAGTTCGTCAGACCTGCATTTCCGCTGCCATATTTGCGCACGTCCTTGCGGAAAAAGTTGATCGATGTGATTATCGCTCCGTTTAATCCGCCCAACAGGTAGGAAACAACGGCGATCAAGACCAAGAACAGGGTAAACATTATTCCTTATCTCCCTTCTGACGAATAGTCATGCGGATGGGGGTCCCCTCAAGGCCGAAAACAGCTCGAATCTGGTTTTCGATATATCGCTGGTATGAGAAGTGGAACAGCTCACGGCTATTGGCAAATATTACGAAGTGGGGCGGCCGAATGCCCGTTTGCGTCATATAGTATATTTTCAGGCGCTTGCCTTTGTCGGAAGGCGGCTGCACCCTCGCCTGAGCATCCTCCAGCACATTGTTGAGCATTCCTGTGGTGATGCGCATGGCACTCTGGTTGTCCACATAATTGACCAGCTCGAAAATGCGTTGTGTGCGCTGTCCCGTCATAGCGGAGATGAAAAGTACAGGAGCGTAAGACATAAAGGAGAGGTCGCGCTGCACGTCCTTGCGCATGGCGTCCATGGTTTTGGAGTCCTTTTCGATCAGATCCCACTTGTTGACAACCACAATGCTGGCCTTGCCAGCCTCGTGCGCCATACCGGCAATTTTCGTGTCCTGCTCGGTAACGCCCTCGCGGGCATCAAGCATGATAAGGCATACGTCGCTTCGCTCGATTGCGAGCTGGGCGCGCATGACGGAGAACTTCTCGATACGGTCGTCTACCCTGGATTTCCGGCGGATTCCCGCAGTGTCTATGAAAATATATTTACCGTAGTCGTTATCTACACGGCTGTCTACTGCGTCTCTGGTAGTGCCTGCTATATCGGAGACGATGCAGCGGTTTTCACCGAGAATCAGATTAATGAGCGATGACTTGCCGACGTTTGGCTTGCCGATTACGGCAACCCTTATGCGGTCGTCCTCCTCATCGTCGTAAGTGGTTTCCGGAAAAGCATCCACACAGGCGTCCAGCAGGTCGCCTGTGCCGTGCCCGTGGACAGCGGAGACCGCTATGGGGTCACCAAGACCAAGGGCGTAGAACTCATAAAAAGCCGGGTCAATGCTGCCGGTTTTATCCATCTTGTTAACAGCCAGAACAACCGGTTTCCTGGAGCGCAAAAGCATGTTTGCAACGTCCCTGTCAGCGGCGGTAACACCCGTGCCGATCTCCGTTACCAGAACGATCACATCGGCGGTATCTATTGCTATTTGCGCCTGCTCGCGGATGAAAAGAAGAATTTCGTTGTCTGTGGAGGGCTCGATTCCGCCCGTGTCCACAACATCGAATTTAACGCCGTTCCAGTCGCATTCGGCATACAGCCTGTCCCGTGTGACACCGGGGGTGTCCTCAACAATGGACAGGCGCTGACCCACTATTCTGTTGAAAAGATGCGACTTTCCCACATTGGGTCTGCCGACAATGGCTACGAGCGGTTTCATGTTGCTCTCCTTGTTGAACGGTGGTTTATTTGCAAAACCTGTTTTAGATTTTACCACAATTTCTCTGCAATGTCACGCAAAGCTTGCCTATAAAAGAGGAATAGCAAAAAGAGAGGGGGCAAAAGCCTCCTCTCTCTGCCTGAGTATAATTACTTCTTAATCTCGAGAACCTTACGACCGTTGTAATATCCGCAAGCCTTGCAGACACGGTGGGGCAGACGGTACGCGCCGCAATTAGGGCACGCAACGATGCCGGGAGTTTCGAGTTTCCAATGAGAGTTGCGTCTCTTATCTCTTCTCGCTTTTGATGTTTTCCTCTTTGGAACCGCCATGGTGACACCTCCTAATTCAGCTGATTGTCAGCTTTTTTCTTCCTGTTTATCCAAAAGCTGCTGCAATACAGCCAATCTTGGATCAATTTCCTTAACACAGGAGCAGGGCCCCTCATTAAGGTTTTTTCCGCACCGGGAGCAAAGCCCCGCGCAGTCCTCACTGCAAAGGAATTTCGCATCTGTGTTAAGGATGAAGCAGGTTTCCAGAACATCGTCCAGGTCGAGGTAGTTGCCTTCGAGCGGGAAAATATCCGGATTTTCTTCATCTTCCAAATCCGCCGCCAGCTTGAGGTCTAAAGGGAGCTCAATTTCGTGCTGAAACTCAGTGGCGCATCTGTCACAAAGGCAGACGAGCCTGGAGGAAATCTTTCCTGTGAGAGTGAGAGCACCGGCAGTGTTGGTGATTTGACCCTCAGCTAGAGGAGGGGAAACGAACTTAACGATAGCCGGATCCGCCAGACGCTCCGTCTCCAATTGACAGGAGAAGGGCAGGCTTGACCCTGACATTTCGATAATTTCGCAGAGGTTGATTTTCATTGCATACCTCCACACAGTCGCCTAAGCATTATAATTTATATAGTTTGCGTTGTCAACACAAAATTACAGCGTATTCGGCAAAACATATGTGCTTTTTCAGACGGTCTGCTTAGCTGTTTTTCATAACGACGCTCTCGATGATATCAACAGCGTCTTCGCAGGCATCAAAGCAGGATTCAAAACGATCATAGAGCTTAATCCACACAAAGGTTGTACGCGAGTCGGCGTTTTCCAGAAAGAGCTTGCGAACACTCTCGGTGTAGAGAACGTCACCCTCGCTCTCAAGAGTGTTAACAGCGATGAGTTTTTCCTTCAGGGTCTTGGAGTTGCGGAAGCTGCGAAATTCGGTCGTAGCCTCCAGCAGCGCGTTGGTGCAGCGAATCATCAGCTCTGAAAACGCCAGCGCCTCAGTACGGATCTCTGAAACGTCGAACATGTAAAGACACTGGGCGCACTCATCGATCATGTCCACAACATTATCGAGCTCCTGAGCAAGGGCAACAATGTCCTCGCGCTCGATAGGCGGGATGAATTCCTTCGCCAGCCGGGCAATCATCTCATGGCGGTTATCATCCGCTGCGTGCTCGATTTCGTGCAGTTTCTGTGTTTGATCGGGAAAGGTAGCCTTGTCGAAACTTGTGAGAATTTCGTGGAGAAACTTCGCCGCGTCGCTGGCATACTGTGCGCTGATGCGGAAAAAGTCAAAATAATCCGAGTCCTTCTTGTTTTTTTTCATATCATAATCCTCCTATTTGAGTGGCTGATTAAAACCAAAGCATAAACAGCTTAGCCATTACAAAGCCCAGCAATCCGCAGCCGGGGAAAGTGAGCACCCAGGCCAGACCCATTTCACGGACAACGCCCCAGTTGACAGCGGACATGCGCTTTGACGCGCCTACGCCCATGATGGCGGTGGTTTTCGTGTGGGTGGTGCTCACGGGGATACCCGTAAGGGAAGACAGGAGCAGACAGGCCGCCGCGCCGATGTCGGCGGAAAGCCCCTGATAGGGTTCCAGCTTAACCATGTCCATTCCGACGGATTTAATGATGCGGTAACCGCCGATTGAGGTTCCCAGACCCATTACTACAGAGCAAAGAATCATCAGCCAGATGGGGATGGTGAATTCGTTGACACCGGCGTTTCCGGAGGCGAGGAAGATTCCCAGCAGAAACACGCTCATGAATTTCTGACCGTCTTGAGCGCCGTGCATGAATGCCATCGTACCGCCGCCAAAAATCTGGGCACCCTTGAAGAACTTTACTGATTTGTTTTTGTCGGTTTTGCGGAAGATACCCTCAATGCCTTTTGTGCAGAGAAAGCCGGCGCCAAATCCGAGTACGGAGGAGAGCAGCAGGCCGTAAATAACCTTAATCCACTCGCTGCCGTTGATACCCTCCATGCTGCCGTGCAGAGCAATCGCAGCGCCTGAAAGACCGGCAATAAGCGCGTGGCTCTCACTTGTCGGGATGCCGAAGCGCCATGCCGCGGTCGCCCAAACGACAATCGCGAAGAGCGCGGCGCACAGAGCCGCCGTTGCCTCCTGAGCGTTAGCGCCGAAGTCGACCATGTTGTAAATGGTCATGGCGACTTTGGAGTTAATCAGCGTCATGACCAAAACGCCTAAGAAGTTACAGACCGCCGCCATCAAAATTGCAGGACCTGCCTTTATTGCCCGAGTCGAAACGCAGGTTGCAATTGCGTTCGGCGCGTCTGTCCAGCCGTTGACGAGGATAACGCCCAGCGTCAGCAGCGCTGTGATAGCCAGCATGGGGTTTGTTGTGATCTGGCTCAGGAACGAAGAAAAATCAATATCCATCTTTCACCCTATTAATAACATGTCCAATCTCGTAAGATAAAAATAGACGGCAAGAATTGGTTTCTCGCCGTCACTCTGGCAAATCTAACCACTTCATTATAATTCTGAAATTGCTAAGCCGTCAATAGACATATGATACATCTTTTGCAGCGTTTTCACCTTTATTTTACACGCTTTTTCAAAAATATATTGTACTTGTTTGCTGGGATTATGCTATACTTTACTTAAACATTTTTATTCCGGAGTATTCATGAAAGAGATTCGAGTTAACAAAAATGATACGAACCAGCGCCTTGACCGCTTTGTGGGCAAGGCTGTTCCGCTGCTTCCCGATGCTCTCTTGCAAAAGTATATCCGAATAAAACGCATAAAAATCAACGGTAAGGGAGCAAAGCGCGACGACAGGCTGCACGAGGGAGATGTTCTGCAGCTTTATATAAACGACGAATTCTTCGAGCTGCCTACGGAGGAAAGCGCGTTTCTCAAGGTTAACGCTCCGAAGCTCACGGTGGTATATGAGGATGAGAACATTCTGCTCGTGGATAAAAAACCCGGAGTTTTGTGCCACAGCGCTGAGGGCTGGAGCTATGACACACTGATAGCGAACATTCAGGCATATCTGTATCTTAAGGGGGAGTGGCGGCCCAAGGAAGAAAACGCCTTCGCTCCCGCGCTGTGCAACCGCATCGACAGAAACACCGGCGGTATAGTCATAGCCGCGAAAAATGCAGAGGCCCTGCGGATAATTAACGAAAAAATCAAAGACCGGGAAGTAAGCAAATACTATCTTTGCGCGGTTGTGGGAACGCCGAAACCCAAAAGCGGGGTATTGAAGAACTATATATTTAAAGATTCGACGAAAAATCAGGTCTTCGTGCGCAATGATTTTTGTCCGGGCGCAAAGGAAGCGGTCACCGAGTATAAAACGCTGCAAACGAAAAACGGAATATCACTTGTTGAGTGCCTGCTGCACACCGGCAGAACTCACCAAATACGCGCGCAAATGGCAAACATCGGAAGCCCCCTGGTGGGCGACGGCAAGTACGGCAGACAGCGGGATAACAAGAGTTTTGAGGAGAAGGGACAGGCACTTTATTCCTACAAAGTGAGCTTTGATTTTGTTACTGACGCGGGCGTGCTGAACTATCTCAGGGGCAGGCAGTTTGCTATGCGGGAGATAGATTTTGTCGAAAAGTATTTTGATTTGAATTTTTCCGTTGACAATTGACAGTTTTTTATTTATATTGTGTCTTGCGCCCTTTCTTTTATGTGGGGCGAAAACTCCGGACGTTCGACTTGGTTCGGAGTGAAATTTTATTATTAAAATCGGGGAAGATACACGGGGCAAACGGCGGAGCGAAACGCTTTGTCGTCGTGTATTGCACAGAAGGGGGACGCCAATGGCCAAAGAACTGATACGACTGGTCGACTGCCGCAAGGAGTTTGATGGAGAGGTCGTACTGGATTCTATTAATTTAGGAATCAAGGACAAGGAGTTTCTTACACTTTTAGGCCCATCTGGCTGCGGGAAAACAACTACTTTGCGCATTATCGGGGGCTTTTTGCGCCCCGATTCAGGAAGCCTGTTATTCGACGGCGTTGAAATCAACGACGTGCCGCCCCACAAGCGGAAGATCAACACGGTTTTCCAGAAATATGCGCTGTTCACACATCTCAACGTATTTGAAAATATCGCCTTCGGACTGCGTGTCCAGCGGCCCAAAATCGCCGAGAATGAAATTTCGAGGCGGGTTTTTGAGGCATTGGAGCTGGTTGCGCTCAAGGGCTTTGAAAATCGCAGCGTCAGCCAGTTATCCGGCGGACAGCAGCAGAGAATTGCCATTGCAAGAGCGATAGTGAACAGACCGCAGGTCCTGCTTTTGGACGAGCCGCTAGGCGCGCTCGACCTGAAGCTGCGAAAGGACATGCAAAGAGAGTTGAAACAAATCCAGCAGCAGGTGGGTATTACTTTTATATACGTTACTCACGATCAGGAGGAAGCCCTGACGATGTCGGACACCGTTGTTGTTATGAATAACGGTCAGATCCAGCAAATCGGCTCTCCGGTGGATATATACAACGAGCCGAAAAACGCATTTGTGGCGGACTTTATCGGTGAGAGCAATATTATTGACGCCGTCATGGTCGAAGACAAGGTCGTGAAGATGTACGGCAGGAGATTTCCCTGTCTGGACAAGGGCTTTGCCGCAAACGAGGCGGTGGACGTTGTTGTGCGGCCCGAGGATATCGACATTGTGCCGGTGGATCAGGGTCAGATGCTGGGGATAGTCACTGAAGTTACCTTCAAGGGCATGCAGTACGACATTATCGTTGATTTTCAGGGCTTCAAGTGGCTTATCCAGACCACGGACCACTGTCCTGTCGGGGCGAAAATCGGAGTCAAAATTGACCCGGACGGCTTCCATATCATGAAAAAGAGCGAGTACTCCGGACTGTACGGAGACTACAGCTCGTACAGCGCGGAATATGACGAACTCTCCGTTGACCCCGAGGGGGAGGAGGGGGACAATGAGTAATCAGAACTCGTCCCTCAGGCGGAAAGCTTCCGGCTTCTGGAGCCGCAACCGCAAAAAAGCGATTGCCTATCCCTATGTTATCTGGATGGCGGTTTTTGTGGTTGTCCCGATTATCCTGGTTGCGGTTTATGCCTTCACCAGCTCTGCCGGCGCATTCACGTTTGATAACTTCCGCACGATTCCCGAGTATGCCGGAGTTTTCTGGCGCAGCCTGTGGCTGGCATTGGTCGCGACTGCGATTTGCCTGCTGATAGGATATCCGGTAGCTCTGGCAATAAGCCGCATGACAACGCGCAGCCAGCGGATAATGATGCTGCTGATCATGCTGCCGATGTGGATAAATTTCCTGCTGCGCACCTACGCGTGGATGTCACTGCTGGAGAACACGGGGCTTATCAACAGGGCGCTAGGCGCAATCGGAGTATTTGACCTCATTAATAACCTGAACTCGGGCAGAGCGGGCTATGTGCCCATTGACCACTTCCAGCTTATCAACACTAACGGCGCGGTCATACTCGGCATGGTTTACAACTATCTGCCTTTTATGATCCTGCCGATTCACAGCGTTATTATCAAAATCGACCCCTTCGTTATTGAGGCGGCGCAGGATCTCGGCGCGGACCACGGCAAGGTTTTCCGAAAGGTCATATTCCCCCTGAGTTTGTCCGGCGTAATAAGCGGGATAACGATGGTTTTTGTGCCCTCGGTTTCAACTTTTGTCATATCAAAGCTGCTCGGCGGAGGAACGACTCTGCTGCTCGGTGACCTGATCGAGATGCAGTTTCTCGGAGCTGCCTACAACCCGCATCTCGGTTCCGCAATATCGCTTATTATGATGCTGATAGTCGTAATCTGCATGAGCATTATGAACCGCTTTGGTGAGGGCGAGGAACAGGCGGTGCTGATATGAGAAGAAGATATGCCGGAGGGAAGTTTTTAACCACTCTGACCTTCATTTTTCTGTACCTGCCGATCCTGGTTCTGATTATTTTTTCATTCAACTCTACCAAGAGCCGAACGATCTGGTCGGGCTTCACCTTTGACTGGTACAAAGAGCTGTTCAGTGACGGCGCGATTATGTCATCATTAGAGGTCACGTTGCTTGTTTCAGTTCTTGCGGCAGTTATAGCGACCGTTATCGGCACCTTTGCCGCAATCGGTTTTTACAACATGAAAAGGCAGTGGCGCGCACCGCTTTTGACCGTAAACAACATTCCCATGGTCAACGCCGACATCATTACAGGCGTTTCGCTGTCCCTGCTTTTCGTTTCAGCCGGTGCGATTCTGCGTTTTGAGCTGGGCTTCGGTACTCTGCTGATAGCCCACATCAGCTTTAACGTGCCCTATGTAATTCTCTCGGTTATGCCTAAGCTGTACCAGCTTGACCGCAACCTCTTTGAGGCGGCGCAGGATTTGGGCTGTACCTGGTTCAAGACTATTTATAAGGTTATCATTCCTGAGGTTATGCCCGGTATAATCAATGGTATGCTGATTGCCTTTACCATGTCGGTGGACGACTTTGTCATCAGTTATTTTACAGCCGGAAATGTGCAGACGCTGTCTATGACCATCTACGCCATGACCCGACGAAGAATAAGCCCGAAAATAAACGCTATCTCCACACTGCTGTTCGCGGTGGTTTTGATACTGCTGATCATTGTCAACGTCCGTGAGGCGCGGCAGATGAAGGCGGTAGAAAAGAAAGATAAAATTTTGAAGGGAGCAGACTAATGAAAAAAACTCTTGCGGTATTGATTGCCGTTATAATGATTTTATCCGTTTTTGTCGGTTGCGGCTCAGGGGGGACAAGCTCCGACAACGTTGTCAACGTCTACAACTGGGGCGAATATATCGACAGCTCGCTCTTAAAACAGTTCGAGCAGGAAACTGGTATTAAGGTAAACTACAAAACCTATGAGTCCAACGAGCAGATGTACTCCGTGCTTCGTCAGGGCGGGGTTAACTACGACGTGGTTATTCCCTCAGACTACATGATTTCCCGAATGATCGACGAGGATATGCTCGAGCCGCTGGATTTTGCCAATATCTCGAACTTCTCTCTGATCGAGGACAGTCTGAAGAACATGGACTATGACCCGGACAATGCTTACAGTGTGCCCTACATGTGGGGAACGGTGGGCATCATTTATGACCCGAACATCGTCGGCGAAGTGACGAGCTGGGGCGCACTGTTTGACAGCGCGTATGAAGGAGATATCCTCATGTTCGACAACTCCAGAGACGCAATGGGCATTGCGCTGAAGTATCTGGGCTACTCGCTGAACACCACGGATATGGACGAGCTGGACGAGGCTTATGAGCTGCTCAGGCAGCAGAAGCCGATTTTGCAGGGCTATGTTATGGACCAGATTTTCGATAAGCTTGAGAGCGGGGAGGCAGCCATCGGCCCGTATTACGCCGGGGACTATCTGATAATGCTGGAGAACAATCCTGACCTTAAGTTCTGCATTCCCGAGGAGGGCAGCAACGTCTTTGTTGATGCCATGTGCATTCTAAAGGGCGCGGAAAACAAGGCAAACGCCGAAGCTTTTATCAATTTCATGACCGGTACGGAGGTTTCCGCGGCTAACGCCGAGTTCATCGGATATACCAGTCCTAACAAGGAAGTCAAAGCAACGCTTGATTTGGATGAGCTTTCAATGTCGGTTATGTATCCTTCAGAAGAAATTCTCGGAAAGTGTGAAGCGTATACGAACCTTCCTAAGAATATTCTTGAATACTACGACAATATGTGGATCAAGGTTAAATCATAAATAAGAGGTGACCCCAAGGGGTCACCTTTTATTATGCGTTTGCACTTCAGAGCCGAACACACATATACGCAAGAGTAAAGGGCGGAGTTTTTCTCCGCCCTTTGGTAAATTTGTTTATTCGGTTCTGAGAGCTTCCACAGGATCCTTTTTCGCTGCTTTTTTTGAGGGGATGAGGCCCGCTAGGAGGGTTAAGCCCATGCTAAGCAGCACCAGCACTACAGCGCTCACGGCGGGCAGAGCTGCGTTTACAGAGGTCGTTCCTGCCGCCGCGTGAATTATTGCGTTGCAGGGAATCAGCAGAAGGAGCGTAAGCCCGACGCCAAACAGACCGGCAATGAGACCTACAATGAAGGTCTCGGCATTGAACACCTGCGAAATATTCCCCTTTGAAGCGCCGATCGCACGCAGAATACCGATTTCCTTTGTGCGCTCGAGCACGGAAATATAGGTGATTATTCCGATCATGATGGAAGAAACCACCAGTGAAACTGCCACGAACGCGATCAATACATATGAGATCACGTTTACAATGGTTGTAACGGAGGACATGAGCAGGCCCACAAAATCGGTGTAAGTTATCTGGTTTTCCTCACTTGCCGTGCTGTTGTAGTCCGATATGCAGGCTGATATGAGGTCTTTGTCTTCAAAGCTGTCGGAATATATGCTGATAGAGGACGGAGCGTCACGGCTTACTACTCCGAAATCGGTCAAATTGTCTTCGTAGCTGCCCGGAGAGATATAGGTCTCATATATCATCAGCATGCTTTCATCTTCGGGATCATTCAAATACTGGTCGAGCATTGCGGCAGTTTCCACTTCGCCCATTGCCATTATTCTTTCCAGGTTTTCGGGGCTTCCGGCGGAAGCGCCTGCCATCATGCTTTTGAAGAGCTCCGACTTGGCGGAAACATTCAGGCTAGACATATACTCTTTTGTGTCGGCAATCTTTGTAGCGTCGTCCTTCGGCTCAAAGGTCATGCCGTTCAGAACACTGACATCAGCACTTGCCTCTTGGGCTGCAACAACCGCGCTGTCATCGGTGTGATTAATGATGTAATCTGTCAGGGCTATGGTGTAGCCGACACCGCTCGAAACAGAGGAATAGCTGGAATCGTCGGTGGGGCGCACAACACCTACAAGTTTAAGCTCAAGCGCGTCCTCCAGCAGTTTTGCCAGCTCATCCTTGTTTTGCGCCACATTGTCAAACAGACCCTGCTCATTTTCAATGTAGAAGTCGCTGGCGGGAATAATCTTGAAGGTTTGCTTGCAAATGTCCTCATAGCTGAGCTTTTCGGTGTCAAAGTTCTGCTCCTCGCCCTCGCTTAGCTTCTCCAGAATGGTTTTGTATTCGCTTGAGGGCAGCAGACCGAGCTCATAAAGGGCTGTGGCTGAAATTTCATTGTTCGCGTCCAGAACCAGAACCGCCTCGTCATAGCTCTTCGGCCACGAACCGTGGAGAACCTCATAATTGTCTGTGATCGCTACGCTGATGAGATTATCGCCGGAACCCGGCAAAAGCTCCGAAAAGTTTCCGGAGGAACCCAGCATACCGCCACCCATCATGGAGGACATTCTGTCAGCCATTCTGGATGTGCCGCCTGTTTCTTCAAAATCACTTCCGTCGGAGTTGACAAGAACACCGTCCGGGTCGTTGGAGTAGGCGCTGAAGGAAACATCATAAGAGTAGACGATGCCGTTTTCACCGATATACTGGTGGATTTCATTATCCGGGTCATCGAGGTATTTTTTAAACTCTGTCAGGTTGTTCTTCTTGATACTGGTCACGGCGCTGCTTGCCATTTTGAGCCCTGAGGGGTTTGAGTAAACTCCGTCGAGCTCGTGCTCCGGCTCGCTGTCAAATCCCATCATTCCGGAGCCGCCGCTGCTGGAAATAATACTGCTCAGGTCAAAGGACTGGGCTTCAATAGCGATTGGATAGGAAGCCATTGTGTCCTTCTGAATATCTTCGATATATGTGTTGACGCCGTTCGAGAGAGAAAGTATCAGCGCAATGCCGATAATGCCAATCGAACCTGCAAAGGCGGTCAGTATAGTTCTGCCCTTCTTTGTGCGCAGGTTGTTAAAGCTCAGAGAGAGCGCCGTCAAAAACGACATGGACGCTTTGCCCATGTTTTTGTGCTTCGGTTCGGCGAGCTGCGCTTCATCAAGCTCATACGGGTTTGAGTCGTCTACGATTTTGCCGTCGTGCAGGCGGATAATGCGCGTTGCATATTCGTCCGCCAGCTCCTTGTTATGCGTAACAAGAATTACAAGACGGTCCTTTGCAACCTCTTTCAAAAGCTCCATAACCTGCACACTGGTTTCAGAGTCCAGCGCACCTGTCGGCTCGTCCGCCAGCAGAATGTCGGGGTCGTTTACCAGAGCGCGGGCAATCGCCACGCGCTGCATCTGGCCTCCGGACATCTGGTTAGGGCGCTTGTGAAGCTGATCTCCGAGCCCGACCTCCTCAAGTGCGGCTGAAGCCCGCGCTTTACGCTCGCTCTTGGGAATGCCGGAGATTGTTAAGGCCAATTCTACGTTTGAAAGGATGCTTTGATGAGGAATAAGGTTATAACTTTGAAAAACGAAGCCTATCGTGTGGTTGCGGTATGAATCCCAGTCCCTGTCGGTGTACCTTTTCGTGGAGACATTATTTATAACAATGTCCCCCGAATCATAGCGGTCAAGTCCGCCGATGATATTCAGCAGCGTCGTTTTACCCGAACCGCTCTGGCCCAGAACCGCTACAAATTCGCTCTCCCGCAGGTTAAAACTGACGCTGTTCAGGGCTTCCTGCGTTAAATCCCCCGTGACGTAAGTTTTGCAGATGTTCTTTATTTGAAGCATGTTTGGCTTTCCTCCTGTATGGCTATGCTAGCGAGTTTAACACAGTAATGTCAATAAGTCTTGTTATACTTGTAAATTTAATGTAAATTGGTAAAAAATTCTATTAGAAAACTGTGCAGACTTTTTGAATCTGCACAGTTTTTTGCGTTTTCTCTCTGTTTAAAGCTTTTTTGAGCACCATTCGCTTATGCAGCATAGCTCGCATTTCGGAGCGCGGGCCGGACAAACTGCCCGTCCGTGCAGCACTATCCTGTGGCAAAAATCAGAGGATTTCTCCGGCGGGAGGATTTTTTTGAGCTCCGTTTCGATCTTTACCGGGTCTTTGGTGCCGGAAACAAGTCCCATGCGGTTTGCAAGGCGAATGCAGTGCGTATCCACCACAACTGCGGGTCTATTAAAAACGTCGCCGAGGATGAGGTTGGCCGTTTTTCTGCCGACACCGGGCAGAGCGGTGAGCTCCTCCATAGTGCCGGGCACCTTTCCGCCGTGGCGCTCGATAAGAGTGTTTGCGCACCGGATAATATCCCTCGCCTTCGAATGATAGAATCCGCAGGAGCGGATCAGACCCTCAAGCTCCTCAATGTCTGCAGCAGCGAGAGCTTCCAGAGTCGGAAAACGTTCATAAAGCGCGGGGGTCACCTTGTTGACGCGCTCGTCCGTGCACTGGGCTGCGAGTCGGGTTGCAAAAAGCAGCTCATAGTCCTTGCCGTATCTGAGAGAGCACAGCGCGTCCGGATATTCGGCCTCAAAGGCCGCAATTATTTTACTTACCTTTTCTTTTTTTGTCATATATTTATCCATCCTGAGAAATCATAGTAATGTACATGGTACTAAGTATAACATTTTGCGACAAATAAGGAAAGATTTTTGACAATTAGACAGTTGTATTAGGGAAATGTATCAGATATAATAAGCTCGTACGTACATTATGACAATATCGGGAGGCACTATAATGGTTGACAAGCGGCTAAAACTGATTGCAAAGCAGGATAAAGAAGTAGCGGACGCCATGGGTCTTGAGCTTTCGAGGCAGAGAAACAACATCGAGCTTATAGCTTCGGAAAACTTCGTCAGCGAGGCGGTGCTTGCCGCCGCGGGAAGCGTCCTTACGAATAAATATGCCGAGGGTTATCCCGGACGCCGTTACTACGGCGGCTGCCAGTACGTAGATATTGTAGAGAATCTGGCGATTGAGCGACTGAAGGAAATCTTCGGCTGCAAGTTTGCAAACGTCCAGCCACACAGCGGCGCGCAGGCAAACTACGCTGTTTATCTTGCGCTTTGCACTCCGGGCGACACCGTTATGGGCATGGATCTGGATGCAGGCGGACATCTGACACACGGCAGCAAGGTCAATTTCTCCGGCAGGAACTATAACATGGTCTCCTACGGCGTCTGTGAGGATACCGGTCTTATCGACTACGACCAGGTTCGCGCTCTCGCGCTGGAACACAGGCCGAAAATGATTATCGCGGGAGCTTCTGCATATCCGCGCATTATAGATTTTAAGAAGTTTTCCGAAATCGCCAAGGAGTCCGGAGCATATCTTGTTGTTGATATGGCGCACATCGGGGGGCTTGTAGCGGCGGGAGAACATCCAACGCCCTTCGGCTATGCGGATGTTGTTACCTCAACAACTCACAAGACTCTGCGCGGTCCGCGCGGCGGCATAATCATGACCGACAGCGAGGAGCTTGCCAAGAAGATAAACAGCGCTGTTTTCCCCGGAGCGCAGGGCGACCCGCTCATGCACATTATCGCGGCGAAGGCTGTCGCCTTCGGTGAAGCGCTGCAGCCGGAATTTAAAACCTACCAGCAGCAGATCGTTAAAAACTGCGCAGCGCTGGCCGGCGAGCTTATAAAGCGCGAGATGAAGCTTGTCACAGGGGGAACGGACAACCACCTTGTGCTGCTTGACCTGCGGGCTACAGAGGTTTGCGGTGCGGAGCTGGAAAAGCGTTTGGATGAGGTTCACATCACCGCCAACAAGAACAAAATTCCGAACGACACCAGAAGTGCCAAGGAAACCAGCGGCATCAGACTGGGAACAGCGGCGGTCACTTCCAGAGGGTTCACCGAGGCGGACATGGCGGAGGTCGCAGAACTCATCTACCTTGCGCTGAACGACTTCGACGAAAAAAAGGACGAGATTTCCGCACGGGCGAAGGCTCTGTGCGCGCACTATCCGCTGTACAGATAAAAATTTGCAAATGTCAAGCCGGGAGACAGTCGTTTCTCGGCTTTTTCTTTGCATTATGGGCAAATATGAGGTATAATGCTTAGGCATGGCGAACCTCTTCCCTAACTTATTCAGGAGGGATTTTGATGGAATACAGACCGCTTGCCGATGAGCTGCGCCCGGAGTCACTGGACGAGGTTGTCGGTCAGGACCACATACTCGGCAAAGACTCGATGCTGCGCCGGATAATTGCCTCCGGACAGATTCCGAATATGATTTTCTACGGCCCCTCGGGTACGGGAAAAACAACGGTTGCCCGGATAATCGCCGAGCAGACAAACCGCAGCCTGCGCCGTCTCAACGCCACGACCTCGGGCATCGCGGATATCAAGGCGATAATCGACGAGCTGGACACTATGCTCACGCCAAACGGCGTTCTGCTGTATCTGGACGAGATTCAATACTTCAACAAAAAACAGCAGCAGTCATTGCTGGAGTTCATAGAAAACGGCAAGATAACGCTGATTGCCTCCACGACTGAGAACCCGTATTTCTACGTTTTCAATGCCATATTGTCGCGCTCTACCATCTTCGAATTCAAGCAGGTGGAGGCACAGGACACTGTCAAGGCGGTTGAGAGGGCTATTGCCTTTCTGGAAACGCGCGACAAGGTAAAAATCAAGGCAGAGCCCGGAGTTGCCGAGCACATTTCGCAGTGCTGCGGCGGCGATGTGCGCAAGGCTATCAACGCTGTTGAACTGCTCTACACTGCCAGCCGCGGGGCAAAAAACAGCCTGAAAATGACGCTTGAGGATGCGCGCAGCGTCACGCAAAAGAGCGCCATGCGCTACGACAGGGAGGGGGACGACCACTTCGACATCGTTTCTGCCCTGATGAAGTCGTTGCGCGGCTCAGACCCGGACGCGTCACTACACTATCTGGCGCGTCTGTTGGAGGCGGGCGACCTTATCGGGGCCTGCCGCCGCATACTTTGCTCGGCGTCGGAGGATATAGGTATGGCATATCCGCAGGCGGTGTCTATTGTCAAGGCCTGTGTGGACAGCGCAATGCAGCTCGGACTGCCGGAGGCTCAGCTTCCTCTGGCGCAGGCGGTTATTCTGCTGGCAACCGCGCCGAAGTCAAACAGCGTTGTTGAAGCGATAATGCAGGCGCGGCAGGATGTCCGCGCGGGCAAGGCCGGCCCGATACCGCGCGAATTGCAAAACGTCCATGCCGACTCCACAGAGCACAAACGCGAACAAAACTACAAATATCCGCACAATTTCCCCGGACACTGGGTCAAGCAGCAGTATCTGCCGGACGAGCTGGCCTCTGTTCGTTACTACGAATACGGCGAGAACAAGACCGAGCAGGCGGCAAAAGCTTACTGGGACGCAATAAAGGGGGAAAAGTAGGTGGATATTCAGGTCGGAGACATTCTCACTATGAAAAAGGAGCACCCCTGCGGGGAAAAACGCTGGCAGGTGCTGCGCACGGGCATGGATTTCAAGCTCAAATGTCTGGGCTGCGGACACGAGGTTATGGGTCCGAGAAACAAGTTTGAGCGCAATATCAGAAATGTTAAGCGGAAAGAAGCGGCAGCGCAATAGTCCGTCTGTAATATGGACAAAAAGTAAAAGATTTGTTATTATGTGAAAAACCCTTTTATTATGGTCGCTCATGTATTAGAATAGCCTTGTGTATCGCAAAATAGTGAAGCTGATAGATGGAATGAGGAACGATATATGTCAGAAAAAAAGCCGGTTTATAAGCGGGTATTACTGAAAATAAGCGGAGAAGCCCTCTCCGGAGAAAAGGGCTTCGGCCTTGATTTTGCCGAGATGAACAATGTCTGCAACGCCATAAAAAAGTGCGTGGAGCTGGGCGTTGAAATCGGCGTTGTTGTAGGCGGCGGCAATTTCTGGCGCGGCGTTAAGGACGGCAACGGGAAAATCGAGCGCACCCGTGCCGACCACATGGGCATGATGGCGACGGTTATGAACGCGCTTGCTCTGGCGGACGTTCTGGAACAGATGGACGTTGACGTGCGTGTTGAAACAGCCATTGAAATGCGGGCGATCGCAGAGCCGTACATTCGCCTTCGCGCGATGCGTCACCTCGGAAAAGGCCGGGTGGTCATCTTCGCCTGCGGAACAGGCAGCCCCTTCTTCTCAACGGACACCGCAGCCGTGCTGCGTGCCGCTGAAATCGGAGCGGACGCCATCTTGCTAGCCAAAAACGTGGACGGTGTCTACACGGCAGACCCCAAGCTCGACCCGTCGGCAACCAAGTATGACAACATCTCATATGACGATGTTTTGTCGCAGCATCTGGCAGTTATGGACTCCACGGCGACAAGCCTTTCAATGGACAACAAGATTCCTGTCATCCTCTTCGCCCTGAAAGACCCGGAGAACATTGTGCGGGTAGTTACCGGCGAGAAGGTCGGCACAATAGTACAATAATTATTTGACATACGGAGGAAAAAACGATGGAAGACAATTATTCTGAGTTTACAAAAAAAATGAAGAAGACCACGGAAGTCCTCAGCAGCCAGTTCGATTCCGTTCGGGCAGGCCGCGCGAACGCCGCTGTTCTGGATCAGATTCGGGTTGAGTATTACGGTACTCCTACACCCATCAACCAGATTGCCACCATTGCGACCCCCGACCCGCGCTCTCTGTCGATAACGGCCTATGACGGCTCTATGGTCAAGGCCATTGAAAAGGCGATCTTGGAGTCTGATTTGGGTATCAACCCCCAGAACGACGGAAAGACCATCCGCCTGCTGTTCCCGCAGCTTACGGAGGAGCGCAGAAAAGACCTCATCAAGCTCGTCAAAAAATATGCCGAGGAAGCCAAGGTCGCGATCCGCAATATCCGGCGCGACGCTATCGAAAAGGCCAAGGATCAGAAAAAGAAGTCTGAGATAACCGAGGACGATCTTAAAATAGTCGAAAAGGACTTGCAAAAGCTCACCGATGACTATACCAAGGAGATTGACGAGATCGCCGCTAAAAAGGAAAAGGAGCTCTTGGCTATCTGATGGGGCTGTTTTCGAGAAAACAAAACAACAACAAAAGGGCGGGGGAGTTGGATTTGCAAAATCTCCCCCGCCATATTGCCATTATTATGGACGGCAACGGCCGCTGGGCAAAAAAACGTGCGCTGCCGCGAACGGCAGGGCACGCCGCCGGTGCGGAAAATTTCCGCACTATTGCGACCTATTGCAAGGATATCGGTATTGAATATCTGACTGTATATGCTTTTTCAACGGAAAACTGGAAAAGACCCGCAGATGAGGTCGAAACCATTATGAACTTGCTGGAAAAGTACCTGTACGAGTCCATCGAACGAATGGAGCGCGATAAGGTCAAGATGAAGTTTTTCGGCGATACCTCTCTGCTCAGTCCGAAACTTCGCGAGCTGGTTGCCAGAACTGCGGAGATAAGCACTCATTATGAGGGCTGCCAGGTCAATATCTGTCTGAATTACGGCGCTAGGGACGAAATTCTGCGCGCAGCCAAAATCTACGCAGCGCAGTCAGCCATGGGCGTAGCCCCCGAGCTGACGGAGGAAAGCTTTTCAGAGCTTATGTATTCCTCCGGCGTGCCCGATCCCGACTTGATAATCCGTCCGGGCGGGGAATGGCGTCTTTCAAATTTCCTGCTGTGGCAGGCGGCGTACTCCGAGCTGTATTTTACCGACACGCTCTGGCCGGCCTTCGGAACAAAGGAGCTGAACGAAGCAATCGCATGGTATCAGAAGCGCGAGCGGCGCTATGGCGGAGTATAGAGAGGTAGAGAAAAGATGAAAACTCGTGTTATTGTTGCGGCGATTGCAATTCCGCTGCTGCTGGCGGTGATCTTCTTCGCACCGCTGTGGGCCTTTGCGATTCTGGTGGGTATTATTTCCGCCGGAGCCGCATGGGAGCTGCTGCGCTGCGTTGACCCTGAAATGCCGCTGCGATTCAGGGTGTACGCATCAGTTACGGGGCTGGCAACGCCGATTGCCTGCGCCTTTGCCGAGAGCAGTGTCGTTACCAACACCGCAATTTATGCGCTGGTTCTGATAATGTTCATCGAGCTGATGCTCTCCTTCCGGCGGGAAAAACAGCTCAAGCTCGAAACCTTATTGCAGGTGTTTTTTGCGGGAGGGATAATGCCGCTGATGCTGGCGGCGCTGGTGCGCTTGGGCAATCGTGATAATTCATCGGTCTATCTGCTTCTGCCGTTTGTCGCGGCATTTTCCAGCGACAGCGGAGCGTATTTTGCAGGCAGTTTTCTCGGCAAAACCAAGATTTTTCCTCACCTTTCGCCGAACAAAACTCTCGCAGGTGTGGTCGGAGGTTTTATTTCTGCGATCGTGCTGATGCTGCTCTATGGTTTTATACTCTCGCTGCTGAAATTTGAAGTCAACTACATATATCTGGCGATTTATGGCCTGTTCGGAAGCCTTGCCTGCCAAATCGGCGACCTTGCGTTTTCCGCTGTGAAGAGGCAGTATAACCTGAAAGATTACGGCGACCTTATCCCCGGACACGGCGGAATGCTGGATCGCTTCGACAGCATGCATTTCACAGCGCCGATGATTGAAATTTGCGTTCTCTTTCTTCCCGCAATCGCTAAAATTGCAGAGGGCTGACTATGATTAAATCCATCTCCGTGCTCGGCTCCACCGGCAGCATTGGCCGTCAGGCTCTTACTGCAGCGGCGCAGCTGGGCATTCAGGTAAAAGCCATTTCGGGCAATAATAATATTGACCTGCTGGAGAAGCAGGCCAGAGAACATATGCCGGAGCTGGTGGCGGTTTTTGACGAAACTGCCGCAAAACAGCTCAAAATTGCACTGGGAGACACGAATATCAAGGTCGCAAGCGGCATGTCGGGACTGACCGAGTGCGCCGCGGCGTATAGCGATTGTGTTGTGACGGCGGTTTCCGGCTCTGTCGGACTCATTCCGACTCTCGCCGCGATAGACGAAGGAAAGCGAATTGCCCTCGCTAACAAGGAAACGCTGGTATGTGCGGGCGAAATAGTGATGGCGCGGGCAAGGGAGAAGAATGCGGAAATCCTGCCGGTGGACAGTGAACACTCCGCAATTTTCCAGTGTCTGGAGGCGCAGGGGAAAAAGCGCGCTCTGCGCCGCATACACCTGACAGGCTCCGGCGGGCCTTTTCGAGGTATGACACTGGAGCGGATGAAAAACGTCACGCCCGGGCAGGCGGTCGCCCACCCCAACTGGAGTATGGGCGCGAAAATAAGTGTGGACAGCGCGACCCTTATGAACAAGGGCCTTGAATATATTGAAGCGATGCACCTTTTCGGTGTTAGACCTGATCAAATCAGGGTAATAATACATCCGGAGAGCATAATACACTCTATGGTAGAGTTCTGCGACGGCAGCGTTATGGCTCAGCTCGGTATGCCGGATATGAGCCTGCCGATTCGCTACGCGCTAAGCTATCCTGTGCGTGTGGAGTCCGACATGGAGGCCCCGGACTTTGCGCAGATTGGTAAGTTTACGTTCATTGAGCCTGATTTAGTTAACTTCCCTTGCCTGAGGCTTGCGCTCGACTGCGCCGCAAAAGGCGGCACATACGCAGCAGTGATGAGCGCCGCCAATGAGGAAGCCGTGGCGCGGTTTCTGAGGCGTGAAATAGGTTTCTGCAGCATTTTCGACCTTGTTTCCGCAGCGGTGGAAAAAATCGGAACAAGCGGCGTTGCGACTTTGGAATCACTGGAAGCGGCGGATTTTGAGGCAAAACAATTCGTCCATTTATTTTGAGGTTTTTCTATGTATATTGTCATCGCAATTTTAATTTTCGGCGTGCTCATCACTGTCCACGAGCTGGGACATTTCCTTGCCGCGCGGGCATGCGGGGTGAGGGTGGATGAGTTTGCAATCGGCATGGGTCCGGTTCTCCTGAAAAAGCAGGGGGAGCAGACCCTCTATACCCTGCGCGCACTTCCTGTCGGCGGCTTCTGCGCCATGGCGGAGGACGAGGGCGAGTCAGACGACCCGAACGCATTTGTGAACAAGAGCTGGTGGAAGCGGACTATTATACTTATTTCCGGTGCAGCGATGAACATTTTTGCCGGATTTATCGTTTTGCTTTTTATAGTGAACGGCTCCAGCCTTTTTCTGAATCCTGTAGTGACTGATTTCTACGAGGGCTGCCCTTATGAGGGTGCTGATGCTCTGAAAGCGGGTGACGAATTCTATAAAATCGACGGACACCGCATTTACTTCAAGTCCAATGTCTCCATGTACCTTGACTGGGAGGGTGAAACTGTCCACGACATAGTTGTTCTCAGGGACGGCGAGAAGGTCACTCTCGATAATTTCGAGCTGACCAAAGTGAACTATACGATTGACGGCGAGCAATACCAGATGTACGGATTTATCTTCTCACAGGAGAGCGGGGGATTCTTGTCTGTAATCAAGAACGCCTGGTTCGGCTGTGTTGACTATGTCCGTATGGTTTGGATGGGTCTGTCGCAGCTTGTCACGGGCGCGGTGGGACTGAAGGATCTGGCGGGGCCTGTGGGAATTGTCGGCATGATAAACGATGTGGGTACCAGCGCGCAGACTACATCCGCCGCGGCGTACAACACCGCGTATCTTGCCGCCTTTATAGCCGTGAACCTCGGTGTGATGAACCTGCTGCCGATTCCGGCGCTGGACGGCGGAAGAATCGCGTTTTTGCTGGTTACTACCGTGGTTGAAAAAATCACTCGGAAGAAAATTAATCCGAAATACGAGGGATATATCCACGGCGCATTTCTAATTGCGCTTTTCGGGCTGATGGCGGTGGTTATGTTCAGCGATATTTACAAGCTGGTGACCTAGATGAACAGAGAAAGAACCAAAGCGATAAAAGTCGGCAGCCTGCAAATCGGCGGGGATGCGCCTGTTTCGGTGCAGTCGATGTGCAATACTAAGACCGAGGACGTTCAGGACACGCTCTCCCAGCTTCGCGCACTGCAGAGTGCTGGCTGCGACATCGCGCGGCTTGCCGTGCCGCACGAGGCCGCAGCGAGCTCGCTTCCCGCGATTCGCAGGGAATGCAAAATGCCGCTTGTGGCGGACATCCACTTCGACTATAAGCTCGCGCTTGCGGCGATTGAGGCGGGATTCGACAAAATCCGCATTAACCCGGGAAACATAGGTTCAAAGGATAGGGTGAAGCTGATTGCGGACGCCTGCCGCGCAAACGGAACAGCGATCCGTGTAGGCGTGAACAGCGGCAGTCTTGAAAAAGAACTGCTGATAAAACACGGAAACACGCCTCAGGCCCTGTGCGAGAGCGCAATGGGGCATATACATATGCTTGAGGACATGGGCTTTGGCGACATCTGTGTGTCGGTGAAGTCGTCAGATGTGCAAAGCACCGTGGAGGCCTGCCGCCTGCTTGCGCAGCAGACAGCCTACCCTCTGCATCTGGGTGTTACCGAAGCGGGCACGGCCTATATGGGGATTGTTAAATCTGCCGCCGGAATCGGCGCGCTGCTGCTGGACGGCATCGGTTCGACAATCCGCGTTTCCTTGACCGCCGACCCTGTAGAGGAGGTCAAGGCAGGCATAGCGATTTTGAAATCCGTAGGTTTGCGCCGTGAGGGTGTTGAGATAATTTCCTGCCCCACCTGCGGGAGGACAGAAATTGATCTGTTTTCGCTGACAGAGGCGGTCGAGCTGCTGCTAAAAGACATAAAAACACCGATTACTGTAGCCGTTATGGGCTGCGTAGTAAACGGCCCGGGCGAAGCAAAGCATGCGGATTTCGGCATCGCCGGAGGAAATGGCGAGGGTCTTATTTTCAGGCACGGCGAAACAGTCGGGAAAGTGCCGCAGGAAAATCTGCCGCAGGCACTGTCGGAGATGATACATAGCGAATGTGTTTAGCATTTTCAAATGTTGAACATTTGGGCGACCGCGGGAGCGTTGCTCCCTGCCGCCCCATGTCAAAACCATTTCTCTTTTTGGAAAGCGTCCAAAAAGAGAAACCGTTTTAACAATTCGAAAGAGAAAAAGACGCAGGGCGCGTATCTTACGTTAAAGTTTCTGAGCGGCGCGATGTGACACTATAGTTGCTCGCCCGCGCCTAGATAGTGTAACGGGAGTAATATTTTGTGCCTTCGCCGCTCTTGCCTCTGTAACGCTCATCCAACCCAGCGAGCGGTTCAGTGGCGCAGTGGTATCCTGCCCTGTGGCACGGGACGCAGTTAACGAGCGGATGGTTTGCTTGCATTTGTGGCTTCCGCTGGGGTTTCCAAAGGGTCCTCCCTTTGGGCTTCTTTTCTTTGGAGTGAAGAGGGATTTCTTTTCTCGCAAGAAAAGAAACCTCTCTTCGTGTGGGCGGTGGTGAGCTTAGAAATAGCAAAAATACTTAGACCCCTATGCGGAGCATAGAAAAAAATACCCCCTTTGGGCAGCATAAATTACATAGGAGAAAACAGTGAGAAATATTGAGCAGACAAAATTTTTGGAAATGTTCCCCTGCTGCGGCAGCCTGTCCAGTCTCTGCGGAGGTTTGGATGAGGCTTTTGTTGTGCAGGTTCAGATAAACCGCGAACAGAAGAACATGAGCATCACCGCCGACTTTGCAACAAGGGCGGAGCTTGCCGACCTGCATATGCTTGAGGGCAAAATCGCCTCAGAATACGGACTGAGCTCGGTGTCAATAAGCCAGCGCGGAGCGGAGCAGGAAGCCGCAGCAGAAACTCCGCGCGACAAAGAGCCTGAAGTAGCGCCTGCGCCGGGAAAAAAAGAAGAAAAGAAAAAGGGACGGGTGCTCTATGGCAAGGCGCTCAAGCGCAAAAGCACACCAATGGGCGAAGTGTCGATGGATACAGGTTCCGTTGCGGTTACAGGCGAGGTGTTTGCAGTTGAAAGCCGCGCCATTGCAAAAAGAGACGGCTGGGTACTCTCCTTTGACATCTCGGACAATACGGGGTCAATCCGCGTTTCAAAATACTTTGGCCCGAAGGATGAAAAGGGCAGTTTGAGCGATATTAAAAAGGGCATGTACATGACGGTCTACGGCAGTGTTACATATGACCGGTATGAACAGGATATATGCATCCTGCCTACAGGCGTGGAGCTGCACAAAAAGGAAATCCGCATGGACAACGCGGAGGAAAAACGCGTTGAGCTGCACCTGCACACGCGCTACTCCACGCTGGATGCATTGATAGACCCTGCGGAGGCGATAGCTCGTGCGGCAGCGTGGGGACATCCTGCGGTTGCGATAACCGACCACGGTGTCGCTCAGGCCTTTCCCGATGCCTGGCAGGCGGGAAAAAAGGCGGGAATCAAGGTGATTTACGGCCTTGAAGGCTATTTTGTGAACGACGTGGATGACAAACTTGCCGTAATTGGTGAGGCGGAGGGCAGCCTTTCTGATGAGTTTGTAGCCTTTGACCTTGAAACGACGGGGCTCAATGCACAGAAGGAAAGAATAACCGAGGTCGGCGCAGTGCTGTTTCGTGACGGTGAAGCCGTTGACAGTTTCCAGACCTTTATAAACCCCGGAATGCCCATACCGGCAGAAATCACAAGGCTAACGGGAATTACCGATGCTGACGTTACGGATGCGCCCGGCGAGGAAAAGGTGCTGCAGGACTTTATCCGCTTTATAGGCGACAGACCGCTGGTAGCGCATAACGCGGAGTTCGACATGGGCTTTATGACTGCCTGTGCACGGCGCTGCGGGGTCGAATTTGCCCCTGTCTGCCTGGATACGCTGACCCTGGCACAGGGCCTTCTGACAGATATGAAGCGCTTTAAGCTGGACATGGTGGCTGACCGTCTGGGACTGCCGGGCTTCAACCATCACAGGGCATCAGATGATGCGCTGACCTGCGGCAGAATTATGGTAAAATTCGTCGGGATGCTCGCCGAGCGGGGGATAACAGACATTTCTCAGCTTGAGGGTGTGAGCCGTTCTGAGCGTAACGGACACAGCCGGCTCTACCGTACAAAGCACATTATTCTGTTGGTAAAGAACAAAACAGGTCTGAAAAACCTGTACGAAATAATTTCAAAATCGCATTTGGAACACTTCAGGAAAAACCCGATAATCCCCAAAAGCCTTCTGCTGCAATACAGAGAGGGCATTATAATCGGCACTGCGTGCGAGGCGGGAGAGGTTTTTGAAGCTGTTTCCCGGCACAGGAGCGATGAGGAAGTGGAGCGTCTTTGCGGGCTCTATGACTATCTGGAGATTCAGCCTATCTGCAACAATGCCTTTCTCATTGACAGCGGCGCCGCAAAAGACGAGGAGGAACTGCGCGACTTCAACCGCAGAATTCTCGCACTGGGAAAAAAGCTGGGCAAGCCCGTGGTCGCGACCGGGGACGTCCATTTTCTGGACCCGCATCAGGAAATATACCGCCGCATACTTCTGGCGGGACGTAAATTCTCAGACGCGGACAAGCCCATGCCCATCTATTTCAAAACCACTGATGAGATGCTGGACGAATTTGCCTATCTCGGACCCGAGGACTGCCGCGCCGTTGTAGTTACAAATCCGAACGCGATTGCGGAGATGTGCGAGAATATCGAGTTGCTGCCGAAAAAGCTGTTCGCCCCGAAAATCGAAAACTCCCGCGAAGATTTGGAGCGGCTCGTGTATGACCGAATGCGTGAGCTCTATGGCGAGAACCCGCCTGAACTCGTAAAAATCCGCGTGGAAACAGAGCTTAAGGACATTATCGACCGCCATTACGACGTAATTTATATGTCCGCGCAGAAGCTGGTGGCAAATTCGCTGGAGGCAGGTTATCTTGTCGGATCCCGTGGCAGTGTCGGCTCGTCGATAGTCGCATTTCTGTCCGGAATCACTGAGGTAAACGCCCTGCCGGCCCACTACCGCTGCCCAAAGTGTAAGTACGCCGACTTCGAGTCCGGCGGGGACTACGGCTGCGGCGCGGATATGCCTGACAGTGTCTGTCCGGTATGCGGAGAACCTCTGCAAAAGGATGGTTTTGACATTCCCTTTGAAACTTTTCTGGGCTTCGGGGGAGAAAAAATTCCGGACATCGACCTGAACTTTTCAGGTGAATATCAGGCCAGAGCGCACAAATACACTGAGGAACTATTCGGACGGGATCACGTTTTCAAAGCCGGAACAGTGGGAACGCTCGCGGAGAAAACCGCCTTCGGCTATGTGAAAAGCTATCTCGAGGAGAGGAATATTGTAGTAACCAAGGCGGAGGAAAATCGCCTTGCTCAGGGCTGTGTGGGCGTCAAGCGCACCACGGGGCAGCACCCCGGCGGACTGGTAATTATCCCGCAGGATATGGACGTTACTGACTTCTGTCCGGTTCAGCACCCGGCGGACGATGCGACCTCGGATATCATCACCACGCATTTTGAATATCACAGCATGGAGGACAACCTCCTTAAGCTGGACGAGCTGGGGCATGACGACCCGACTATGATAAAAATGCTGGAGGATCTGACCGGCGTCAACGCGCGAGAAATACCGCTGGACGACCCTGAAACACGGAAGATTTTCCGCTCTCCGGCACCGCTTGGCCTTCCTGAGGACGACCCCGTGATTGGGCAGACGGGCACAATTGGCATCCCCGAATTCGGCACGGGCTTTACCCGTCAGATGCTGGTAGACACCAAGCCCGAAAACTTTGATACGATGGTAAAGCTCTCCGGCTTCTCGCACGGGACGGACGTTTGGGCGGGAAATATTCGTGAGCTTATCCTCTCAAATGTCGCCAGCATCGGCGAAACAGTCGGCTGCCGCGACGACATCATGCTCTACCTGATTTCGAAGGGCATGGATCCCAAGAAGGCGTTTAAATTCATGGAGGACGTCCGAAAGGGAGCGATACACAAGGGCAAACCTTGGCAGGAGGGAATTGTTGAGGAGATGAGGGAGCTCGGCGTGCCTATGTGGTATATCGAAAGCTGCCGTAAGATTCAGTACCTCTTCCCGAAGGCGCACGCGGTCGCATATGTTATGATGGCCTTTCGCATTGCCTACTTCAAGGTGCACTACCCAATGGCATACTACTCCTGCTATTTCTATCGCCGCCGTGACAGCTTTGATGCGCAGCTTATGACTCTGGGCATTGAGCCGGTTCGGCGGAGGATTAGAGAAATCAAGAATGAGCAGCACCCGACAGCAAAGGATCAGGACATGCTGACGACCCTGGAGGCGGTATACGAGTTTTATCTGCGGGGCTACAGCTTCGGGAACATGAATTTGTACACTTCGATGGCGACGAAGTTCGTCATCGAAGGCAACAGGCTCATTCCGCCGTTTGTGGCGATTGCGGGCCTGGGCGAAACTGCAGCCGCTGATTTGGAACGCTGCCGCGAGGGAGGGCGGACCTTCATCTCTGTTGAGGAGGTAGCGGCTGTCTGTCCAAAGGTGAGTAAAACCCACATTGAGCAGCTTAAGCTACTCGGGGCTCTGGGAAGTATTCCTGACACAAGTCAAATGAGTTTGTTTTGACGCTTTTCATTGTAACAAGGCGCATGTCCCCCACGCGGAGACGGGCATTTCAGGCGCTCCGTATTAATGATTGAATTTCCAACTTTGCGCCATAAGGTCAGGCAATATGCGCCTGCCCTTATGGTTCCTCTTTCTTGGTAGCAGGGAGCATTGCTCCCTGCGCCGTCTTTAGGGTCAGGCTTTGGAAAATGAAATCATTTAGGAAAAAGTCCTTGACATTGCAAATCCAACGTGCTAGTATTCAGTCAATCAAATATAAACCGATGAACAAGGGTAAGTAACGGGCAAGAACGGCTCAAAGAGAGCGGCGGATGGTGTGAACGCTGCAGCGGGTGTGTTCGCGAATGGACTTGTGAGGGCGGCAGGAAAGCGCAAAGCGTTAGTAATGGCCGACGGGGGAGCAGCCCGTAAAACGTGCGGATGTGTGTAAGCGCATCATGAGTGGGCGGGTTTCCCGTCAATTTAGGTGGTACCGCAGAGATGTTAAGTCTTTGTCCTAAAGCAGGACAAGGGCTTTTTTGTTTTATTTGGCTCGGCTAAGGAGAAAATTATGGGAATGATACGATGGCGCGGTTAAGAATTACAAACCCAATAATCAACTATGAAGATAATATTTACCACTAAAGTGGCTAAAGAGGAGAAAAAAATGAATGCTAACTTTGAGAATCCCAACAGATTTTTTGAGACTTATACGAAAAACAATCCTGACGCAAAGGGTTACTTCGGAAAATACGGCGGCGCATATCTGCCGCCGCAGCTTGAGCCGGCCTTTAAGGAAATCACCGAGGCATACAACACCATCTGCAACAGCGCTCAGTTCATAAACGAGCTGCGACGCATCCGCAAGGAATTTCAGGGCCGTCCCACGCCGGTTTACCACTGTGAGCGTCTCTCCCGCAAAATCGGCGGCGCGCAAATCTACCTCAAGCGCGAGGATTTGAACCACACCGGCGCACACAACATCAACCAGTGCATGGGCGAGGGTCTGCTTGCCAAGTTCATGGGCAAAAAGAAGATTATTGCCGAGACCGGCGCGGGGCAGCACGGCGTTGCTCTGGCCACTGCGGCTGCTTATTTCGGTCTTGAGTGCGATGTTTACATGGGAACGGTGGATATCAAAAAACAGGCTCCCAACGTGACCCGCATGAAAATGCTGGGCGCCAGAGTTGTTGAGGTAACAGAAGGCTTGCAGACGTTGAAAGAGGCCGTGGACGGAGCGTTTGACGCTTACATGAATGAATATAACGATGCGATTTACTGCATCGGTTCCGCCGTCGGCCCCCATCCCTTCCCGATGATGGTTCGCGACTTCCAGTCTGTAGTGGGTTATGAGGCCCGCGAGCAATTTAAGGAAATGACCGGCTACCTGCCGGAAGCGGTCTGCGCCTGTGTTGGCGGCGGTTCGAATTCCATCGGTATGTTTACCGCGTTCCTGCCCGACCCCGTCAAGATTTTTGGCGTTGAGCCCATGGGCAGGGGCGAGGGCTACGGCGACAACGCGGCTTCTATGACCTTTGGCTCCGAGGGAGTTATGCACGGCTTCAACAGCATGATGCTCAAGGACGAAAAGGGTGAGGCCGCGCCGGTCTACTCGGTTGCCAGCGGTCTGGACTACCCTTCGGTCGGGCCTGAGCACGCTCATCTTCATGAGCTCGGAAGAGTTGACTATGTATCAATTACAGACGACGAAGCGATGGAGGCCTTCTTTCTTTTGTGCCGCAACGAGGGAATTATTCCCGCAATCGAGAGCAGCCACGCCCTTGCCTATGCTATCAAGTACGCAAAAGAGCACAAGACTGGCACCATCCTTGTAAATCTCTCCGGACGCGGCGACAAGGACATCGATTATATCTATGAGCACTATGGCTACGGCGAAGGATTTAACCTCGACTAATGTAAACTTATTTTAAACAAAACAAACGGCGCTTGTCTTTTTTCAATTTGAACGGTATTATATACCGAGATGAAAAAGACGGGCGCCGCTGTTTTTGCGGGCTTATTTTACATACATCCGGAGGATTCAAATGAAAATTTCGGTACTCGGCAGCGGCGCCTGGGGCACGGCTCTGGCCTTGCTGCTGCTGGAAAACGGAAACGACCTCACTCTCTGGTCATACTTTGACCACGAAACTCAAACGATGATAGAAACAGGCGAGAACCCCTTTCTCAAAGGAGTTCCGCTTCCCGATAATTTAAAGCTGACGAACGATCTGGACTGTGTTGCAGGAGCGGACGCGGTCGTGCTGGCAACTCCGTCCTTTGCTGTGCGTGAAATATCCCGCAATATGTCCGGTCTCCTCCGCCCGGGAACAGTTGTCATCTCGGTTTCCAAGGGCATTGAAAGAGAGACATCTCTGCCGCTTACTGATATTATCCGTCAGGAAATCAGTCCGGAGAACCCGGTTGCCGCGCTGTCCGGACCCTCACACGCTGAGGAAGTGGGATGCGGCATTCCCACGGCGGTGGTCGCCGCGGCTTCGGATATCTCGCTTGCCGAGTGGGTTCAGGATCTTTTTATGAACGAGCGCTTCCGCATCTACGCAACGGACGACCTCATCGGCGTTGAGCTGTGCGGCGCACTGAAAAACGTGATCGCGCTTTGTGCCGGATTTTGCGACGGCATGGGTTTCGGAGATAACACCCTCGCGATGCTCATGACGCGCGGCCTTTCAGAAATTGCCCGTGTCGGAGAAAAAATGGGCGGACGCAAGGACACCTTCGCCGGTCTTGCGGGAATGGGCGACCTTATTGTCACCTGCACTTCACGCCACTCACGCAACCGCCGCGCCGGAGTGCTCATCGGCAAGGGAATGACACCTCAGCAGGCCATGCAGGAAATCGGTTCGGTGGTAGAGGGTTACTATGCCGCTGCCTCCGGCTTTGAAATGGCCCGGCGCTGTGGGGTCGAAATGCCGATCACCGAGGCGACCTACAACGTGTTGTACAACAACGCCCCCCTGAGAGAGACCTTTGAAGCACTGATGACACGCCGCAAAAGGCATGAAACGGAAGATCGCTGGATTGGTTGATAAGGCTATACTAAAGCAATACCCCGCTGCAATGCAGCGGGGTATTTTTCTATACTTGCTTCACTCTACCTCGGCTTGATTTTCCATCTCCTGCAATTGCTTCATCGCAAGAGAAAGCTGATCGGGACAGGAAGTCCCGCGTCCGCCGCAATCAATTCCTGAGAGCTTTTCGATTGCCTGCTCTACCGGCATGCCGACAACAAGGTTGATAATTCCCTGTATATTTCCGCCGCAGCCGCCAATCACTTCTATGTTTGTCACAACTCCCTCTTCGGATGAGACTTCCATAAATCGGGAGCAAACGTCAGAGGGAAGAAACTGGACTGTCATACTTGGTCACCCTATTTCAAAAATCCGTTAATGATTTCGGCTTCCGCTTCCGCCTCGGAAAGACCGAGAGTACGCAGCTTGATTATCTGCGCACCTGCAATTTTGCCTATTGCCGCCTCGTGGATGAGGTTGGCTTCAACGCTGTTCGCGGTAATAGCTGGGGTCGCAATAACCCGTCCGTTGTCCTTGATTATCGCGTCGCACTCAACGTGTCCGAAACACTCGGTGTTGCCGTTCACCTCGGAAACAAACTTTTGCAGCGAATCTCCTGCTGCAACGCTGCGGCTTGTAACATGAACACTTGAGCCCGCGCCGTCTAAATCAACGTGGAAATACGTTTCCGCAAACTGATGTCCGTGAGTCATGATTTTTTCCGTAATAACAAGGCTGCTTCTTTCCTCCAGCTTGGCTTCCGACTTGCGGATTGTGGAGTCAACGCCCTTTATCTGCGTGGTTTCCATCTCCATAGATGAGCCGGGGCCGAGAGCTACCTCGGTAACGGGGTTGAGAACGCGCTTACCCTCGCCGCTGCCCTCGCCGTAGTGCTTTTCAACATACTTGACCTTCGCTCCTTCAGAGAGGAAAAAGCGGTGGACGCCGTTGTGGTGAGTGTCGTTGCAGCCGTCGTTGTGGATGCCGCAGCCGGCGTTTATTATCACATCGGCATTTTTGCCGACATAAAAATCATTATAAACCGTGTCGTCAATACCACTTTCAGTGATGACGACAGGAATGTGCATATCTTCGCCCTTGGTGTCTTCACGGATATAGATGTCGATACCCGGCTTGTCGCCCTTGGGAATTATGTTGATGTTCGGGGTGGTGTTTACAAAAACGGGCTTACCGTTTTTGCGCAAACTGAAGGCGCCGGGTGTTATGCCCGGAATGTCTGCAATCGCCATCAGCAGTGCTGATTCCATTTTATCAAGATTTACTTTTTCCATAGCAGCGTGACCTCCTGTTAAAGCTTGCGGCAGCTCGGCGCCATCATGACAGAATCGAGAGGCTCGCCGTGAGGCACGATTTTTTCAATGCGTCCGTCAGAGAGCAGCACGATCTCGTCGGCGATGCTGAGGATACGCTCCTGATGGGAGATAACCACTATGCTGCCGGAGATGTTCTTCCTCATATTATTAAAAACAGTGATAAGATTGTTAAAGCTCCAAAGGTCGATTCCTGCCTCAGGCTCGTCAAAAATAGTGAGCTGAGTGCCCCGTGTGATTACCGAAGCCAGCTCGATGCGCTTCAACTCGCCTCCGGACAGGGAGCTGTTAACTTCCCGCTCTAAATAGTCGTTGGCGCACAGGCCTACGGTGGCCAGCGTGTCGCAGGCTTGCGCAGCCGTTAAATCACGGTTGCCGGAGAGCTTGAGGAGGTTGTGTACTGTGATGCCCTTGAAGGTGACGGGCTGCTGGAAGCCGAAGCTGATGCCCTTTCTCGCGCGTTCATCGATCGACAGTGAGGAGATGTCCTCGCCGTTAAGGAGGATCGCGCCGGAGTCGGGTGCTTCGATGCCCATGATTATTTTAGCGAGAGTGGATTTCCCCGAACCGTTAGGGCCGGTTATCGCAATAAATTTTCCCGTGTCCAGTGTAAGGTTTATGTCCTTGAGTATATGTTTGCCGCCGGCACTAAAGTTGATGTTTTTTAGCTCGAGCATATCTATCTTCCTTTCAGGCGCAAAACGTCTAATACTGTGTAAAAGTGTCTGCCATGTTTTGGCAGTCGGCCAAAACAGTATAGCACATGGATTGACTAAAATCTACACAAAACTGTGTTTATAAATTAATACGGACATTTCTTTATTTTTTCACAATTTTGAGGTAAAATACATTTAGTAATCTGTTCCGGAGGTGACGAAATGAGAATAACATTTTTAGGCGCAACGCATGAAGTAACGGGAAGCTGTACGCTTATTGAAACGCTGGGTAAAGCGATTTTAATTGACTGCGGCATGGAGCAGGGCGCAAATATGTTTGTCAATCAGGAGATTCCTGTTGCGGCAAACGCCATTGACTGCGTTTTGCTGACACATGCCCACATTGATCACTCGGGCAAGCTGCCGCTGCTTTGCAAGCAGGGCTACGACGGCAGGACCTATGCCACGCAGGAGACGGTCAATCTCTGCAAGATAATGCTGCTGGACTCGGCGCATATTCAGGAGTCTGAAGCCGAATGGCGCAACCGCAAGGCAAAGCGTTCCGGTGATGAGGTCAACGAGCCGCTGTACACGACGCAGGATGCGCTCAACGCAGTATCAATGATGCAGCCCTGCAATTACGGGGAAATCCATCAGGTGCTGGAAAATGTTGCTGTGCGTTTTTCGGATATCGGACACCTGCTCGGCTCGGCCTGCATTGAGGTTTTCATAACCGAGGGGAATGCAACGAAGAAAATCGTTTTCAGCGGCGACATAGGCAATAAGGACAAGCACATCCTAAACGAGCCCTCGCTTATTGAGGAGGCCGATTATGTAGTGGTTGAATCCACCTACGGTGACCGCTATCACGAGCCGTTCAGAGACGGCAAGCCAATCTTGGCGCAGTGCATTCAGCGTGCGCTGGACAAGGGCGGCAACGTCATTATTCCGTCGTTTGCTGTAGGCAGAACACAGGAGATGCTCTACCTCATCCGAGAAATAAAGGATGAGGGTCTGATAAAGGGGCACACTGGTTTTCCGGTCTATGTGGACAGTCCTCTGGCGAACGAGGCCACAGCAATTTTTCTCCAGAGTGACCCGTCATGCTTCGATGAAGAGGTTAGGCAGCTGTACAAGCAGGGAATCAATCCACTGATGTTCCCCGAATTGAAAATATCCGTTTCGTCTGATGAATCCAAGGCAATAAACGACGACAAAACGCCCAAAATCATCATTTCCGCCTCCGGAATGTGCGAGGCGGGGCGTATCCGCCACCACTTGAAGCACAATCTCTGGCGGCCGGAGAGCCTGGTACTGTTTGTCGGATACCAGTCGGAGGGGACGCTCGGCAGAATTTTGCTGGACGGCGCCAAATCCGTCAAGCTCTTCGGCGAGGAGATAACAGTTGAGGCGGAAATAGCTGAAATGCCCGGCATTTCAGGTCATGCCGACAAAAAAGGTCTGCTTGAGTGGGTGGCGGGCTTCAAAACGAAGCCGCAGCATATTTTCGTCAACCACGGTGAGGATGAGGCCTGTGAGAGCTTTGCGCAGTGCCTGCGGGAGGAATACGGGCACAACGCAAGCGCGCCGTTCAGCGGCACCAGCTATGACCTGCTCACAGACAGCGCGGTAACGCTGACCGAGGCTGTTCCGATTGTTAAGCCGCATATTGGGGGCAAGCAGAAGGATGCCCGCACTGAAAAAGTCTTCGGACGGCTTGTATCAGCCTGCGAGAAGCTTTTGCGTGTTGCCAAGAAAAGCGAGGGTATGCCGAATAAAGAGCTCGGGCGATTTGCTGACCAGGTAGAACAACTGGCGAGCAAATGGGAAAAGTAGCACACATTATTCATTGTTCCAAACGTTCAACGCGGGAACTGGCATTTATACTCGTGCATAGCATCATATTTTAATATTTCATTATTTATTTCCTGCTCCCCGCAGGGGCAACCCATTATTAATTATTTTTTCGCCTACCCGGCGAGGGCAAAAGAGGGCTTTCTTTTCAAAAAAGAAATGCCCTCTCTTGACTCTCCTAAAGAAAATATGCGCACTGACATTAATGCAAGCAAAACATCCGCTCGCTAACTGCGTACCGTGCCACAGGGCAGGTAAGCACTACGCCACATAATCGCTCGCTTCGTCGGAATGGACTCCATATTCTTCGCTTCGCCGTAAACGGCAAAGCTCATACATTTCGTCATTCCTCCTCTTTCGAACAAGACCCACTTCGTTGGGCTCTTGTTCGAGTAAGACAAAAGACTTGTTGCCCGTCGCTTAATGCAGCCGCGCTCCGAAGGCAGCGGCGAACCTGTCCGCGGAGCGGCACGTGAGAACAGAGCGAAGCGTTTATAAACCCTTTTCTGGGGTGTGTTAAGAGAGGGGTGTTCTTTTCGTAAAAAGACACCCCTCTTTTGCCCCCTGCGGGTAGCAGGTAATAAATAATAATGGATTGCTCCCTGTGCGGGTAGCACGCCTGCCCGGCGAGGGCTCCGCCCGGAGGGCGGAAAAACACTGTACCTGCACGAAGGGCGGGAAAACATCGTCCCCGCCCGAAGGGCGGAAGAAACCAAGCTCCGCCCGAAGGGCGGGAAGAAAGCAAGCCTCGCCCGAAGGGCGGAAAAATGCTTCCCCTTGCGGGTAGCAGGTAAATACTAAGTTGAAATATATTTCATAAGAGAAATGGTTTTGATATTGGCAGCAGGGCTCGAAGCGCCCGCGCCTGCCCCAACGCGGGGCATTTGGAATATTGTAACATTATGCGCCCGTACCAGTGTGGGGACGCTGAAACAATAAACTATTTCAGCAGGGCCTGCAGAAGGTGCACAGCAGGTTTGCCGCGCACAGCCACAGACACAGACTGTTGCCGCCTTTTCCCGCAGGAAAGCCCTGACTGTAGGTCTGATAAAAGGTTCCGCCTGTTTTCAGTTCATTGTACAAAGAGCGGTACTCCGCATTGTTCGGCTCCATAGTTGTGGCGCGCTCGGCGTTTTCAATTGCGACAATTCTGTTGCCCAAACCGTAATTGGCGAGGGCGTAGAGATAGTACCAGCGGGCGTTTCGCTCGGAAGCCGGAACATCGTTCAAGGTATTAACCGCCTCAGGATAGTGGCGTGTGTTGATGTAATTAATCGCCGCACGGAAGGCAGTCGGCTCGCTGTCATTCGCTGACGCGCTGCCGCTGAATCCGCCACCCCAGTTAAAACCGCCCCAGTTGAAGCCGCCGTAACCTGTCTGTTGACCGTATCCTGCGCTGCCGTATCCGCCGCCGTAGGGGTTGTTCTGCTGAGGGTTTTTTATCTGGTCGTAGGCGGCGTTAATTTCGTTCATGCGCCGCTCGGCTTCCTTGTTGCCGGGGTTTACATCCGGGTGATATTTTTTAGCCAGTGAGCGGTAGGCCTTTTTTATTTCATCATCGCTGGCGTTTGGCGAAACGCCCAGTACTCTGTAAGGGTCAGCAGTCAAAGGCGTTCGCCTCCTTTTTTCTTTAGTTTGCGCTCCTGCTCCTGTTCATATCTTGTCCAGACACCGGAGCAGAGAATATTGCGCATAATCGGCACGTCGTCCACCAGCGGAAGCCTGTCGAATTCCATAGTACATTCGCCCATAATAACACGCAGCAGCTCAAGGAAAAACTCATCGCCGCGGCCTTTGCTTTTCAGCGGGATCAGCGGGTTGTAGCGGCGCTTTTTTATGTCCTTTTCAAGGTCGATTACGGCGTCCATCAAGTAGATGAATTCGCCCAGCTTTCCGGCCATTTCCCGAATTCCGGGCGACCAGCGGTCCTCTCTGTATACGAACAGCTCACTCATGAGCTTCCCGAAGAGCTTTGCCCCGACATCGGGATTCGCTTCGCAGGATTTTTCCAGCTCCGAGAGCGCGACTATGCACTCGCGCATTGCCCCGCACTGGCGCGGATAGTCAAGACTGACCTTTTTATACTTTTTCTTCAGGAGCTTTGCGTGCAGGAGACTGAAAAGATTCCTGTCGTCCTGCCAGTTATCCAGTTGGTTCAGATAAGTCAGAGCCACGGTCATGTCTGCCGCGTAGTCGGATAGCTCCGAACCAGTGTAGTCGTGTTTCTTCATCGGGTGGACGTAGCAGCGCTCGCAGCCACGGCACTCGTCCGGCTCATAGAGGGAGGAGAGCACCAGCACCAAAAAGGCCATGTCGTAGTTCAGGCAGAGCCGTCCTATCTGACCGTGGCGGGCCTTCAGACTGCGGCACAGCCCGCAGTAAACAGACTTGTATCGGGCCTTTTCCTCCTCGTTGAGAATCTCGAGGTTTGCGACTACAAAACCAAACATGACAGCCTACCTCAAGTTTTCTTTTCGAAAGAAGTGCCGCATTTTTTGCAAACCACACGTATTTTCCCTTTGCCTTTTGGAACGCGCATAACCGCCTTGCAGGAAGGGCACGTGAAGAACTTGTATTCCTTTCGCTGTGCCCACATGTCCCGGCGCAGCTTCCACCAGTCTTTCAAGCGCTGTTTCTGGCGCAGGTATTTGGCGTTCTCTGCTCTGCGCGCCGTCAGGTTCTTCGAAAACATCCTGAAGTAAGCGTAAATAACCAGAGCAAGCGCCAGAACGAACACTATATCCTTAATACCGGAACCCAAGAACATTGACAACAGCAGCACCACAACGGCAGCTGCCGTCAAAAAACGGGTGAGGTTATCCGAGCCGTTGCGTCCATACATAAATTTTGCGAATCTTTGTTTCATTTGCGATAATGCCTCCTTAGGCTGAAGGATACTAATGGTTAGGCGATATTATCCTCAAACTGGCTGTTGTAGAGCTCAGCGTAGAAGCCGCCCTCGGAGAGAAGCTGCTCGTGGGTGCCGCGCTCGATTATGCAGCCTTCTTTCATAACGAGAATCAGGTCTGCGCTCTTTATCGTCGAGAGCCTGTGCGCGATTATAAAAGAGGTGCGGCCTACAGTCAGCTTGTTCATGGCGTTTTGTATCTGAACCTCGGTTCTGGTGTCAACAGAGCTGGTTGCCTCATCCAGGATCAGCAGAGGCGCGTTTTCAACGATTGCCCTTGCTATGGTCAGAAGCTGACGCTGGCCCGCCGAAAGTGAGTCGGCATCGCCCAGAACTGTGTCGTAGCCGTGAGGAAGCGTGCGGATAAAGTAGTCAAGTCCAACTGCCTTGCAGGCGGCGACAACTTTCTCGTCGGATACATCCTTTAGACTGTAAACCACATTCTCGCGTATGGTTCCGTCAAAAATCCAGGTGTCCTGCAAAACCATGCCGAACTGCTCGTGGACGCACTCACGAGTCATCTGACTGATGGGGATGCCGTCAATAAAGATTTCTCCGCTGTCCGGCTCGTAAAAGCGCATGAGCAGGTTAACGATGGTGGTTTTACCGCTGCCTGTCGGGCCGACGATGGCGATTTTTTGCCCGGGCTCCGCCTTGGCGGAAATACCCTTAATAATCTCACGCTCGGGATTGTAGCTGAAGTGTACATTGCGCAGCTCAACATTGCCCTTTGATTCGTGACTGGTCACGGCATTATTTACCTCGGGTGAAAGCTCTGCTTCATCGAGGAACTCAAAAATGCGCTCGGTGGCGGCTCCTGCAGACTGCAGGGAAGTCATAGCCTGAGCAAACTGCGCGAGCGGCTGTGTGAACAGGCGCACATAGATCATGAAGGTAACGATGACTGCAAGGTCAACCTTTCCGGCAACAGCCAGAGCACCGCCCACAACGCAAACCCCGACATATCCGAGGTTTCCGATAAAGCCCATCAGCGGCATCATAATGCCGGATATGAACTGAGCTTTCCAAGCGCTCTTATAAAGGCGGTCGTTGATATCTGTAAATTCTTTTTCAGACTCTGCTTCGGCGTTGTAAGCGCGAACAATGTTCAGCGCGGAGTATATCTCTTCGATATGTCCGTTTATATTACCCAGTTCGCGTTGCTGAGATTTGAAGAATTTCTGCGATTTGGAGATGATGATCATCATCAGAGCAAAACCCAGAATAGTTGAACCGACGGCAACAAGAGCGAGAGTAACGTTAGTTACAAGCATCATAATCAGTGAGCCAAGAAACAGAGCAGTAGCACTGGTAAGGGAGCCGACGCTCATGTTCAGAGTCTGACCCATTGTGTCGATGTCGTTTGTAACACGGCTCAGAACATCACCGTAGCTCATTTTGTCAAAATAGGCAAGGGGGAGGCGGTTTATTTTGCGGCTTATCCTGCTGCGCATCGAGTAGGACAGCCTCTGGGTGACCGTCGCCATAATAAAGCCCTGACCGTAGGAGCACAGGGCGCCAATGCCGTAAAGTATGCCCAGAAACAGTCCGACCTTCGCCACGCCCTCAAGGTCGATGCCGGTCATAAAGCCTTCCTGAATGAATTCAACAATCTCTTTGAGCTTGCTGGGGCCGATGATCGTGCATGTTGCGCCCAGCGCTGAGAGGATAAAAGAGATAATAATCGCTGTGCTGTAGGGACTGCAGAATTCGATAAAACGGCCAAAAGCCCTCTTAAAGTTCTTCGGCTTCTCACCTGCGCCCATACCGCCCCCGGGACCGCCCATCGGTCCGCGGCGTACGGGTGGTGCGCTAGTTGTTGTTTTTTCGTTACTCATTTGCCAATTCCTCCTCTGAAAGCTGGGAATACGCAATCTCCTGATAGACCTGACAGGTCTTCATGAGCTCAGAGTGCGTGCCGATGCCTACAAGCTCGCCCTCTTCGAGAACAACAATTTTGTCGGCTTCGCGGATAGTTCCGATACGCTGCGCAACAATCAGGCTGGTCGTATGTGCCAGCTCAGATTTCAGTGCCTGACGAAGCTCTTTGTCCGTCTTGAAGTCCAGAGCAGAAAAGGAATCGTCGAAAATAAAGATTTCCGGATCGCGGCAGACAGCGCGGGCAATTGAAATTCGCTGCTTCTGTCCGCCGGAGACGTTTGTTCCGCCTTGGGAAATTTGCGAGTCGTAGCCGTCTGCCATCTTCTCCACAAATTCCGAGCCCTGAGCGATCCTTATGGCGCGCTTGATCTGCTCCTCGTCCGGCGCCTCTTTGCCGTTGTCGCCGAAGGCGACATTGGAGCTTACAGTTCCGGAGAACAAAACACTGCGCTGCGATATATAACCCAGCTTGTCGCGAAGCTGTTCGAGCGTGTATTCGCGCACGTCAACGCCGTCAACGAGAACCGCGCCCTCGGATACGTCGTAGAATCGGGGGACGAGGTTGATGATCGTGCTTTTACCGCTTCCCGTCGAGCCGATGAAGGCAACAGTTTCGCCCTTGTTGACGGAGAAGCTGATATCACGAATGACATAGTTTTCCGCACCCGGGTATTTGAAGCTCACATTTTTAAATTCGACCGTTCCGGCAAGTCTTTCTCCGTCAAGGGAAGCTGCCTCTGCGCCCGGACCGTCGTGGATGGAGGTTTCAGTATCCATAACCTCGTTGATGCGCTTTGCGGAAACAAGGACTCGCGGAAGCATTATGAAGATCATGACCATCATAACGAAGGACATAACAACCTGCATCGCGTACTGCGAAAAGACCACCATATTTGAGAGCAGGGTGACCTTTTCCATCATTTCCGCCTGATTAATCAGGTTTGCGCCAATCAGATATACCGCGAGCGGCAGACCGCTCATAACCAGCACCATGCACGGCATCATGAGAGCCATTACGCGCGAAGTAAACAAGTGCGTGTATGTGAGATCCTTGTTTGCGCCTTCAAACTTCGTCTCCTGATACTCCTCGGCGTTGTAAGCCCGAACGACCCGCAGGCCGGTGAGGTTTTCACGGGTGACACTGTTAACATTATCGGTCAGCGCCTGCATCCTGCGGAATTTTGGAATCGCCAGAAGTGAGAGCGCACCGACGACAAGCAGGATGAATCCCACCGCAACAGCTGTTGCGACGGTCCATTCCATGCCCTTTCCGGCGATTTTTATAATCGCCCATACGGCCATAATCGGTGCTCTGATAATTACCTGAAGTCCCAGAGCTATAAGCATCTGAACCTGGGTAATGTCGTTGGTTGAGCGGGTGATGAGGCTGGCGGTTGAAAATTCATGTATCTCGCCCATCGAGAAGGACTGCACCTTTTGGAACACTCCCAGCCGCAGCTTGCGTGAAAAGCCTGCCGCAATCTGTGCTGCTATGTAGCCGACAATTACAGATGAGGCCAGACTGCCGAAGCAGCACAGCAGCATCTTTCCGCCGGCCAGCCAGATTTCGCTGGTTGCCGTGCCCGGAGTGTACACCAGTGTTGTGATTTCGGACATATAGTCCGGTAATCTTAGCTCAAGAAAAACCTGGAATGCCACAAAAATGACGCTAATGAACGCCATCAGGGTCTCCTGCCAGGTAAAACGTCTCAGCAGTTTCGCCATTTCTTCTTCTCCCCATTAATGCGGTGGAGCAAACTTACCCCACAATAATCACATATAAAGTATATACACGGGAAAATCTTTGTCAACAGAAAGAATATTAACAATAGTGAACTATTTGTAAATTTGTTCCTTTATACCATGCAAACACTGATTTTATGCATATTGTGCGAGTATTTTCAACAATATCGGCGAAGTAGCCAAGGTATTATAAATTTCGGCAATGCAGCTTGTAATTCAATGATTGCATTTTGAGCAGAATTGGTATAGAATCAACTCATTATAACATTAGGATAACTTGCGGAGGTGAACCCCATGAATTTAACAGAGAACAAGTACATCACAGATTGGATTGACGAGGTTGCCAAGCTGGCGCAGCCGGACAACATCGTTTGGATAGACGGCAGCGAAGAGCAGCTTGCCCGCTTGCGCAGCGAGGCTGTTGATGCCGGAATACTGCACAAGCTCAACGAGGAGCTCCTTCCGAACTGCTACCTCCACCGCACCGACCCGAACGACGTTGCGCGCGTTGAAAACCGCACCTTTATCTGCTGCAAAAACGAAGCTGACGCCGGACCCACCAACCACTGGATGGAGCCGTCGGAGATGTATGCCAAGCTCTACGGCATGATAGAAGGCGCCATGAAGGGCCGCACAATGTATGTCATCCCTTATTCCATGGGAATAGTTGGTTCACCATTTGCCAAATACGGCATCGAGCTTTCCGACTCGTCCTATGTTGTTCTCAACATGGCGATTATGACCCGCGTCGGCAAGGAAGTTTTTGACGAAATCGGCGAGAGCCGCGACTTTATCAAGGGTATCCACGCCCAGAAGGATCTGGACAAGGACGGCAAGTATATAGCCCATTTCCCGGATGACAACATGATCATCTCGGTCAACTCAAACTACGGCGGCAACGTGCTTCAGGGTAAAAAATGCTTTGCGCTGCGCATCGCCTCCAACCTTGGCAGACATGAGGACTGGATGGCCGAGCACATGCTGATTCTTGGCATCGAAAACCCCAAGGGCGAGACCAGGTATATCAGCGCAGCTTTCCCGTCAGCCTGCGGAAAGACAAACCTCGCAATGCTCATCCCTCCCGAGGGATATCGCAAGGACGGCTGGAAGATATGGTGCGTGGGCGATGACATTGCTTGGATACGCGTCGGCGACGACGGCAGGCTTTGGGCAGTAAATCCCGAAAACGGCTTTTTCGGTGTTGCGCCCGGAACGAGCATGAAGTCAAATCCCAACGCACTGGAGTCCACCAAAGAAGGCACAATATTCACAAACGTAGCTCTGGACACCTCCAACAACACCGTTTGGTGGGAGGGCATGAACAAAACGCCTCCCGCGAATGCTATCGACTGGCTGGGCAGACCATGGACGCCCGAGAGCACTGACAAGGCGGCGCACCCGAATTCACGCTTTACCGCCCCCGCGCGCAACTGCCCCTGCCTGTCTCCCGAATTTGACAATCCGCAGGGTGTGCCCATTTCCGCTATAGTCTTCGGCGGCAGACGCGCAAAAACCGCGCCTCTGGTGTATCAGTCACGCGACTGGGATCACGGAGTTTTCGTCGGCGCCATAATGGCCAGCGAAACCACTGCCGCCGCCACCGGCGCAGTCGGAGTGACACGCCGAGACCCGATGGCGATGCTGCCCTTCTGCGGCTACCACATGGCGGACTATTGGCAGCACTGGATCGACATGGGCAAAAAAGTTGAGAACCCGCCTAAAATCTTCAATGTCAACTGGTTCCGCACGGACGATGAAGGCAACTTTATCTGGCCTGGATTCGGCGATAATATGCGCGTGCTTGAATGGATTCTCAAACGCAGCTTCGGAGAAATTGACGCCAAAGAGTGCGAAGTCGGCTACGTTCCCAATGCAGGAGATATCAATCTTGACGGCTCAGGCGTCGACGAGGCGACAGTTCAGGGTATGCTGGAGATTGACCGCGAGCTTTGGAGCAAGGAAGCCTCGGAGATCCGCAATTATTTCGAGAGCTTTGGCGATAAGGTGCCGTCAGAGCTGTTTGAATCGCTTGAGATACTTGAAAGCAAGCTGAAATAAAACTTCTTTATTCCAGATGTCCGACGTTTGGGCGACCGCTCGTCCTTTCGCTATTTGAATAGCAATTTTCAATAATCTATTTTTATTATTTCTCGCTGCCTGGCGAGGGCAACTCATTATTAATTATTTTGCGCTTCCCGCGCAGGGAGTAAGATTTCCCGCCCTTCGGGCGAGGCTTGCTTTCTTTCCGCCCTTCGGGCGGGGACGATGGTTTTCCGCCCTTCGGGCGGAGCCCTCGCCGGGCAGGCGTGCTACCCGCACAGGGTAAAAGAGGGGTGTCTTTTTACGAAAAGAACACCCCTCTCTTAACTCACCCTTGAATTGTC
>JAVBMI010000015.1:0-61652 GCA_031552685.1 Oscillospiraceae bacterium | reverse complement strand
CTCTTTCGAACAAGACCCACTTCGTTGGGCTCTTGTTCGAGTAAGACGAAAGACTTGTTGCCCGTCGCTTATTGTAGCCGCGCTCCGAAGGCAGCGGCGGACCTGTCCGCGGAGCGGCACGTGAGGACAGAGCGAAGCGTTCATTAAGGGGTTTCCAAAGGGTACTCCCTTTGGGTCTCTTTTCTTTGGAGTGAAGAGGGATTTCTTTTCTTGCGAGAAAAGAAACCTCTCTTCAAGGGGTGCAGGGCACAACGTGCCCGCAGCACCCAAGCGTAGGACGCTTGAGGACCTTGGACGTATGGAATAATGCAATTAATTATCAATAAACTTATCATTTGCCAGGTCGTAAACTCGCCTTGCAACTTTTTTTGCCAGCTCCATGTTGTGGGTTACAACTACCAGACCCAGACCGCGCGCGTGCGCCTCATCGTGTATTTTGTTCCAGATCTGTGCCTGAGTGATAACATCCAGCATTGTGCTGATCTCATCGCAAATCAGGAAATCACAGCTGCTCGTCAATGCCCGCGCAACGCAGAATCTCTGCAGCTCACCGCCTGAGAGCTCAACCGGGAAGCGGTCAAGCCAGGCCTTTTCGATGCCGAAAGAGCCAAGCACATCCTCGCGCAGCTCACCGGATTCCTCCAGAACTCGCCTGAGCCGCCAACGGGGGTTAATGGCCTTTTCCGGATGCTGAAAAATTAGCTGCACCGGGCATAGACCGGAATTGGGAAGGGGCTTGCCGTCCAGCAAGATTTCACCGGAAACGGGTTTGAGATGCCCCGCCAGCAGAAGCGCAAGCGTACTTTTTCCATATCCGCTGGGTGCAACAATAGCGACGTGCTCACCCTTCTCGATTGAAAAATCCTTGTTCTGGAATATCCAAGGATAATCCCTTCCGTAGCGGAAGCTCACATTTTTTGCCTCAAGTCGCATGAATGCACCTCGCTTCTCCGCCGCGGATCTCCCTGACCGGGGGCACGGCGGCCTCGCACTCCGGCGTTTTATGCGGGCAGCGCGGAGCAAACAGGCAGCCAGAGGGCAAATCGCCCGCGTAGGGCTGAAAGCCCGGAAAAGGCTTAAACCCGTTCTGCGGCAAGGCTTCCCAGAGTGCCTTGCTGTATGGGTGGCGCAAAGCCTCAGGCCCTGCGCGGAAATCCGCCGCATCCGCGGTTTCAACAGTCGTACCCGCATAGAAAACCGCCACTCTGTCGGCAAACTGAAACGCCAAGTCAATGTCGTGGGTTATCAGAATCACCGCCTTGCCCTCGTTCGCCATTTCTCGGAACATCGACAGCGCGGACAGCGCCTGGTCAAGACTCATGCCCGGCGTCGGTTCGTCCGCGATAATGAGTTCCGCTTCGCTGATAAGAGCCGTGGAAACCAGAACACGCCGCGCCATTCCGCCGGAGAGCTGGAAGGGATACATTTTTTCCGTTTCCTTCGGCAGACCGAAGCGTTCAAACAGCTTGCGCCGTTTCCCCGTCGGACGCGGTTTTTTGTGACCGTCAACCTGCTTGCCCACCTTCATCAGCGGGTCAAGATAGGCAACAGACTGCGGAACGAGCGCAATTTCCGTTCCGCGCAGTTTTTCCTGCGCCTTCGGTGATAGCTCCTCACCCTTGTATCTGAGAGTGCCGCCCACAATCGCATTTCCGGGCAGGATGCCCAGAATCGCGCTCGCCAGCAGACTTTTGCCCGAGCCCGAAGAACCGGCGATGGCCAGAACTTCTCCGGGATAAACGGACACGCTGAGGCTTGAAATCACTTCCAGATCCTTCTGCTCAAGACCCTTGTCGTACATGCGGAACGCGACGGAAAGATCGGAAACCTCAAGCAGAGGAGTTTTCTTGTTTTCCATGTTCCCTGCCTCCTATTCCTGCGCGCTGTGCGGGTCGATGAGTGTTTTGAGGTTGTCGCCCAGCCTGTCTATCAGCAGAACGATAATCACCAGCAGTAAGCCCGGGAACACTGCCAGCCACCAGTGGCCGGAGGACAAATAGCGCATACTCTCGGCCAGGATGATTCCAACTGCCGGCTGCTCGGGCGGAAGCCCGAAGCCCAGAAACGAAATTGCGGATTCGTGCAAAATCGCGTGCGGGAACATCAGCACCAAACCCACTACAAACTGCGGCACAAGATGCGGTAGCAGGTGATTGGTAAGTATCCAGCCGCTGCTTTTGCCCAAGCGGCGCGACACCGCAATATACTGCTGACTGCGAAGCTGCATGACCTCCGCCCGCACCAGCCTTGCAAGGCTCGTCCAGTGGGTTACGGTTATCCCGATGAGCAGACCCTTGAGCCCGCGCCCGCATGCGAAGGATATAAGGATAATCAAAACGATATGCGGCACACCCATAACGAGGTCTATGACCCAGGTGATAAAGCCGTCAACAGCCTTTGAGCCGGTCGCGGCGGCAATGCCTATCAAGGTTGCCAGAACCGCGCTGAAAACTGAGGCGACAGCGCCGACCGTCATGCTGATAGAGAGGCCCTTGAGCGTACGCAGAAACAGGTCACGTCCCATCCAGTCAGTCCCGAAAGGATGTGCAAACGACGGGGAGAGGTTCTTTTGCATAAAATCAACTGAAACGGCGGAGTCGGGAATCAACGCTCCGGCGGCAAATGTCGCCAGAACCAAGACACCGATGGTAATCGTCAAGTATAGCAGTCTTGTCCTGCGGTTTAATCTTTTTCTCATGCTCTAGCCCTCCCTTATCTGCGGGTCTACAACGCCGTAGAGCACGTTTGCGATAAGGTTTCCGACACAGACAAAGAGCGCTGAAAAGAGGGTTATCCCAAGCAGCAGGGGTATATCCGAGTTGAGTCCCGCAGCGGAAACAGCGGAACCCAGACCGGGGTACGAAAAGACATTTTCCGCCAAAACCGAGCCGCCAAAAAGCTCCGCAAAGGACGCAAACTGCAGCGATACCGCCGGAAGCAAAATATTGCGCAGTCCGTGACGGCGCAGCACCATACCCCAGGATTCGCCTCTTGCTCTGGCGAAGAGCACATATTCGCTGTTGTTGACGTCAATCAGCTTTTGCCGCGTATGCAGAGCGATGCTTGCAAAAGAGACAAGGCTCAGCGTTAAAGCCGGCAAAAACAGATGGTGCAGGCGCTGCCAGATTGAAACGTCTGAGTCCAGTATCCCTATCGGAGAGGAGAAACCGATAGGGAACCAGCCCAGAAAAACCGAAAAAAACAGCAGCAAAAGAAGCCCTATCCAGAAAGTCGGCGCGGAGGAGAGGGCAATACATATTCTTTTAAGAATCTTATCGACAAGTCTGTCCCGGTTCATTCCCATAACACAGCCCAGCGCAAAGCCGATGACCCCCGCGAAAACCCAGGCGCACATCATAAGGGCAAGGGAGTTGACAAAGCGGCTTTCGATTATGTTTATAACCGGCTGACGGTAGAGTCGGGAAACGCCGAAGTCTCCGTGGAGCAGGGCGTTGAGCCATGTAAAATACTGCCGCACCGGCGGCTCGTTCACTCCCCAGTATTCCTCAAGCTCCTGCCTTTGCTCGGCAGAAACCGCACCGTTGCCCAAAATATATTGCTGCACCGGGTCAACCGGCGAGAGCTTGGCAAGAGCGAAAGCGATTATGCTCACCGCAAGCAGAAGCAGCACAATTTTGAAAAGATGCCTGATAAATGTGCGGCCAATACGGCCAAGTGAACCTGTCATTTGTGATCCTCTTTATATCCTTATCTACATCCCGCGCTACCCGCGAGGGGTAAACTCTAATCGCCCTCCGGGCGGGGGAATTCTTTTGTTTACTATCTCTCGCGCTACCCGCGCGGGGCAAAAGAGGGATTTCTTTAAAAAGAAATTCCCTCTCTTGACTCTCCTAAAGAAACGGTGGGAGAACAGCGCTAAAGTTCTAATTAACAATGCAAAACAAAGTTTGCGCGCCACAACCGTGTTTATAGCAACATGGGATATTGTTTGGTGCCAAGCTCTCCCGGTGGAATAGGAATACTGAGAAACAATCTGTTTCCTAATTCCATTTCCAGTCTTTGAGATTCTGAATCAGCGGCATGGACGCGCCGTGAGCGTGCAGCTGCTGCATACCTATGTCAAGACCCTCGCGAGTATAATAAAGATGCTGAATGTTTACCAGCCAGACCCAGGGGCAATCGCCCTTCATGGCTGTTCCGGTTTCGCCGTCCCACTGAGCGAGCCGCCAGTTTTCATTTGCTTTTTCAACTGTGAGCGACTGCATTGCATCCGTCAGATGCCCGTCAACGGCATTATTTGAAAAACCCTCTGGGTTGTAGTAGTCGTCGCGAAGCATGTTGTCGCTGTGGAACAGGCAGTAGCTGGTGTAGGGGTCAGAGCTGCCCCAGCCCATCAAAACAGCGTCGCTGAACATGCGCTTTGCAATATCGTCCCAGCTTGTGCCTTCAACGTTGATTTTGATTCCGATTTCCATAATCTGCTCGGCGGCAGCGAGAGCAATTGACTGGCGGACCGAATCACCGCTCGGATAGATACAGGTAAATTCAGCCTTTAGCCCGTCTTTTTCAACAATCCCGTCACCGTCGCTGTCCGACCAACCATTATCAGCAAGAAGGCTTTTCGCATATTCTTTATCCGTGGCTATGACTACCTCAGGGTTGTTCCAGGGCATTCCATCGTTTTCTGAGTAGCATGGATCTCCGAAGCCATTGAGAGCAGCCTGTGCAAGATAATCCCGGTCAACGGCATAGGCCATAGCCTGACGAATCTCAAGGTTGCAGGTAATATCATTTCCATATGGGTTCCCGTCCGCAGTGAGCTTGCCCTCGTCCGGCAGCATCGGCAATGTGAAGCCGCGGTTGTCAACGGTTGTTACAGCTTCGAGAGTATAACCCGCAATCTCCTGCGTGGCAAGGGTTGCTGAGGTCAGCGCGATATCGACCTGTCCCGATTTCACCGCCGCAAAGGCTGCGTCCTCTTCCATGAAAACGATTGTAACCTTTTTCATCGCGGGAACAGTGCCGTAGTAATCTTCATTTGCCTCAAGAATAAGCTGTTCCTGCGGATTCCACTGAACGAACTTAAACGGGCCTGAACCCATGGGATTTGTGCCGTAATCGGCGCCGTAAGCGTGCTCGGGAACTATTCCAATCGTAGCGATAGTGTTAAGAAAGGTGGAGGTTGGTTTTTTAAGTACGAATTCGACATGAGTTTCATCAACGGCTACAACCTTTTCCATAAAGGTCAGGTCGAGCGACGACTGGCTCGTTTTCGCGGTTTCAAAAGTGAATACAACGTCGGAGGCGTTAAGCGCTTTGCCGTCGGTGAACTTCACATCGTCGCGCATTGTAAAGCTCCAAACCAGTCCGTCCTCTGACAGGCTGTAATCGGTGGCGAGGTCGTTTGCAAAGCTCATATCCTGCCTGTATTCCAAAAGAGTACTCTGAACCAGCGGAGTTGTTCCGTGTCCCCAGCCCTGGCAGGGGTCAAGAGTGGAAGGTTCGCTGGAAATGGCTATTACCACCTCGGACTTCGCTTTTGAACCTGAATCGCCGTTGTCGTTTGGACCTGTATCCCCGTTGCTTGCGGGTGTTTTTGCGCACCCGGCAAAAAGTCCAAGCATAAGGATTGCAGCTGATATTGTGCAAATGATTTTCTTTGCCATTGTATGTTCTCCCCAATCGTTTTTTTATAATAAAGACAGAATCGTGTCAGAATCTCGTACTCTGATGTACGCGCTTATTATACCAAGCCTTGAAATATGCAAACAAGCCCACGGGGGGGATGCCGTTTGTACAAAAACAGCAGACCATTATTGTGCATTATTTTTGCATTTTCAAGAAATTCATTGAGATTCACAGGCAAAAGACTATCCTTCATTTGGTACGGAAAAACAACAAAAAGGTTCTGCAGATTTTTCTGCAGAACCTTTTCCAATAATACTCAATTATCAGCTCAGAATCAAATTTACAAGCTCCATGGGTTCAACATATTCGCCGTCCTTGTAAACGCGCATGTTGCCGCCGGAGATTTCATCAATGAGGTAAACCTTGCCGTCAACGCGTCCGAACTCCAGCTTGATGTCGTAGAGATCAAGACCCTTTTCGGAAAGCACATCCTTTATTATTGTGGAAATCTTCTGTGTCAGAGACTTCAGCGTCTCATATTCCTCCGCGCTGAGTATGCCTAGCATGTCCAGCGCATCCTTGGTAATCGGAGGGTCGCCCTTGTCGTCGTCCTTGAGCGTCACCTCTACAAAAGCGTCAAGCGGCTGACCTTCTGAGACGTACTGCCCGTAACGGCGCAGGAAACTTCCGACAGCGCGGAAGCGGCAGATTACTTCCAGTCCCTTGCCAAAAGTCTTTGCCGGCAGAACTGTCATCTCAGCGTTAGCGATATCGGCTGAAATATAGTGTGTCGGTATTCCGGCCGCGGCAATTTTCCTGAAGAAAAAGTCCGTCAAACGCAGTCCGCCTCGCCCCATGCCTTCTATCGTCAGGCCAACGGTGTTTGCGCCCGGGTCAAACTTCCCGTTCTCTCCGGTCACATCGTCCTTGAACTTCAGTAAATAGTTGCCGTCCTCAAGCTCATAAACGTCCTTTGTTTTGCCTTGATATGCCAGTTTCATGCCAACACTCCCCTTTATTATTTTTTTCAATCAGACTATACCACAAAATACGGCGGAATTCTATAAATAATTCCGCCATATATCAACGCGTCGAAGGGTCTTTTTTTGCCGTGCAATACAAAAGCAGCGTCCTTCGCGGAAGGACGCTGCTTGCAGATATTTACATTCCCGTAAGAATGAATTTTCCCTGTCCGTGCAGTTTGCACTCCCCTGTATCTGCGGGAATGAAAACCGTTTCGCCTCTTCCTATTGAAAGAGTGCCGTCGCTGTCTGTCAGAGTTCCCTCGCCGCCTATGCTCATTAGACACATAAACGACCTGCTGTCCGAAAAAAAGGTCATTTGCCCGTTTGCGGGCATTTCGATAAGCTCAGTCCTGAAGAAATTGCATTCCGCAAGCAGTGTAGTATCGCAGCCTTCAATCGATTGCTTTTTGCCCTGCGCCCCGGGCAGTCGCAGGGGCGGCTCTCTGCGTGTAACGTCCAGCGCTTTATCAATATGCAGCGGCCTTGTGTTCCCCTGTGAATCAACACGGTTGTAATCATATATACGGTAGGTAGTGTTCGAATTTTGCTGTATTTCGGCAATTAGTATCCCCGCTCCAATGGCGTGGATTGTTCCCGCCTCGATGAAAAAAACATCCCCCGGATGCACACTGATCTTGTTTACAAGGCTCTCAAGCGTATTTGACAATATGCTCTCCCGAAATTCATCCCGTGTAACAGATCTTTTGAAGCCATATATCAGCTCGGCCCCCGGGTCACAGTCAATAACGTACCACATCTCAGTCTTTCCGTGGCCGCCCTCAACCCGCTGAGCGTATTCCTCATCCGGATGGACCTGCACCGATAAAGCCTGCGCCGCGTCTATAAACTTAATAAGTATCGGAAAGTCGCCGCTGTCCGATACGCCGCGCTCTCCAAGCACGTTTTTCCCTTCACAGCGGATATATTCATCTAATGTCAGTCCGGAATATTCTCCTGTGCCTATAATGCATGAGCCGTCAGGATGACAGCTCAGCTCCCAGCTTTCGGCCAACGGCCCGTCAAAATCAGGGTGTTTTCCATAATTCTCCCTGAGTTTATTTCCGCCCCAAAGATAGTCCTTGAAGGCCGGTTTTAATTTCATAGCGCCCATGATCAAAAATCTCCCAAACTTGCAGCGCCTATTATTCCGGCATCGTTGCCGAGCTCCGCCGGAACGATCTGAGTTAGTATTTCACAGTTCCGACCGAAACTTTCCGTTTTAAGGCGCCGGCTAAGGGGAGGAATCAGTATTTCGCTCTGATTTCCTATTCCACCGCCGATACAGATTATCTCAGGTGCGAGAGCGTTTACAATGTTGAGTATACCGGTTCCCAAATAGTCAATATATTCGTCAATTACTTTTTTGGCGGTTTCGTCGCCCGCACGCATACCCTCAAACGCCGTGTGTGTGCTAATAGCGTCCAAGTTGCCGCCCGTCAATTCCCACATAATAGTCTTGGGGTCTGCTTCCATATATTCTCGGGTCATACCAATGAGTCCGCTCGCTGACGAATAGGCCTCAAAGCAGCCGCGCCGTCCGCAAGTGCAGGGTTTCCCGTTGTGTTCAATAACAATGTGTCCCAGCTCGCCGCCGGAAGAATTAAAGCCGTAGTATAGTTTTGAATTTAGAATTACACCTGTGCCGATTCCCGTGCCCAGGGTAACGGCAACAAAACTCTCTACATTACGGCCCGCTCCGGCCTTAAGTTCGCCAAGCGCTGCCGCGTTCGCATCATTTAGAATCAGAGTAGGTTTTCCTCCGAGCCTCTCGGAGATCAGTGAACAAATCGCCACATCCTCAAATTGCAGGTTGTTTGAATATATTATTCTTCCTTTGGACGGGTCGATGACACCGGGCGAACCGATGCCCACTGTTTCGATGTCTGCCAGCTTCAGACCGGCATCATCTATCGCCGCCAGCGATGCGGCTGCCATATCATCGGCAATCGCTTCCGGCTGACGGGGACTGAGAGTGAGACGGCTGCTCCGCCCGATTATTTTGTAATTGGAATCTACAACCCCAACTTTTATGCTTGTGCCGCCCAAATCTATGCCTAGGTTATATTTCATAGCCTTCACGCCTCTACTATTCATCCTTTGAAACTCTGTCTTTTAGGGAACGGCAGCCGGAGGAAGTGAACCCTGCCGGCTGCCGCAGTGCTTTCAGCCTATACCGCAATAGTATATCAGGCTTTATTAATGTTTAACCATATCAAACTATTTTTTGAGAACAGATACTCCCGTGTCGGTAACTTTGCCGCCGGCACCTGAGCCTTCCAGAGCATCAATAGCGGCCATAACGCCCATCTCGCCCATTTTGTCGGGGTTCTGTGCCATGGTTGCATAGAGGAATCCATCCTTGATCAGGTTCATGATAGCATCGGACTTATCAAAGCCAACACCGATGATCTTGCTGTCTCCGGCGGCCTTGATAGCATTGCCGGCACCTGTGGTGGAGCCTTCGTTGCAGCCAAAGATTCCTACTACGCCCTGAGTTATGTAGTTTTCGGCAATTGTCTGTGACTTGGCGGCGTCGCCTTCACCGTACTGAGTTTCGAGGATTTCGAACTCGGTTCCTTCAAATGCGGAGCGGAAGCCTTCTTCACGCTTTACGCAGGAGTCGGTAGCGGCGTTAACATTGATGATGCCGATTTTTCCGCTGGTGGTTCCGGCAGCCTCGAGCGCTGCGATCATTTCTTCACCCGCGGTTTTTCCTGCGGCCTTGTTATCAGTGGAGAAGGTTGCTTCTGCTTCTACGTTAGCGGGGGAGTCAACATAAACTACCTTGATTCCGGCAGCTATTGCCTCCTTGAGAGCGCCGGAGATTGCGTCGGGTCCGTTTGCTGCAACGATGATAGCGTCATATTTGTCAGCAACCGCGTTGTTGACGCATTCGATCTGCAGAGCATCGTCCTTGGTTGTCGGAGCCACAAAGTCTACCTTCACGCCCATTGAGGCTGCAGCCTTCTGAGCGCCTTCGTTCAGGGTTACCCAGTGCTGGTCAATGGAGTCCATAGTGATAAGAGCAATTTTCCACTCCTGGCTTGCGCCGCCTGCCTGTGCGCCGGGATCACCTTCCGAAACGAGAACGGAAACGCCGGTGTCTGTAACTTTTCCGCCGCCGGAAGTGCCGTTTACTGCATCAACAGCAGCCTTTACGCCCATCTCGCCCATTTTGTCCGGGTTCTGAGCCATGGTTGCAAGAAGGAAGCCTTCGTTGATCAGGTTCATGATAGCATCGGATTTGTCAAAGCCAACACCGATGATCTTGTTGTCACCGGCAGCCTTGATTGCGTTGCCGGCGCCTGTGGTGGAGCCTTCGTTGCAGCCAAAGATTCCTGCTACGCCCTGAGTTATGTAGTTTTCGGCAATTGTCTGTGACTTGGCGGCATCGCCTTCGCCGTACTGGGTTTCGAGAAGTTCAAAGCCCTTGCCCTCAAATGCTGAGCGGAAACCCTCTTCACGCTTCACGCAGGAGTCGGTTGCGGCATTGACGTTGATGATGCCGATTTTTCCGCTGGTGGTGCCGGCAGCCTCAAGAGCTTTGAGCATTTCTTCGCCGGCAGTTTTTCCGGCAGCCTGGTTATCGGTTGAGAAGGTTGCTTCTGCTTCTACGTTAGCAGGAGAGTCAACATAAACTACCTTGATTCCGGCAGCTATTGCCTCCTTGAGAGCGCCGGAGATTGCGTCGGGTCCGTTTGCGGCAACGATGATGGCGTCATATTTGTCAGCCACCGCGTTGTTGACGCACTCGATCTGCAGAGCGTCGTCCTTGGTCGTCGGAGCCAGAAAATCAACAGTTACGCCGAGTTCCTTTGCTGCCTTCTGAGCGCCCTCATTAAGGGTAACCCAGTGCTGGTCAATAGAGTCCATGGTGATAAGAGCAATTTTGATGTCGCCTGTTTTTTCGCCGCCCTTGCCGCCGCATCCGGCGAATACTGCAAGAACCAGACACACTACGAGAACAATCGCTAATGTTTTCTTTTTCATAGTTTTCCTCCATAGTTTAATTTATTATAGATACCACATTTTTCAACGCGGTAAGTCTATCGTTTTTTATGTCTTCTTGGTGAACATTTTTGCCAGCGAGCCTTTCCCGGCTGAGCCTTTTTTCCTGACAACGTCAATCAGCACCGCCACGGTGACTATCACGCCGATAACCACACGCTGGATACCCACTTGGGCGTGAATCATAATCAATCCGTTTTCAAGTGTCTGCCAGACAGCTGCGCCTGCAAGGGTTCCGAGCAGGATGCCTGTGCCGCCGAGCGGGGAAATACCGCCGAGAACACCGGCCGCAACTCCGTACATCTCATAGCTGATTCCGGCTTCCATGTTGCCCATGCCCGCCTGTGCGCACAGAATCAACCCTACAACGCCCGCGCAAAACGCGCTGATGAGGTATGTTTTAATTGTTACCATCTCAACATTGACGCCGGAGAGCTTAGCCGCTTCAACGTTTGAGCCGATTGCGTAAATATGCCGTCCGGTTTTGGTTTTTGAGAGCACAAAGAAGAATACCGCAAAAAGAACAATTGCAATCCAGAAGGAGTTATAGATACCCAGGGTTTTTCCGTAATAGAAGAAGTTTTCAACTTTAGAAGAAAGCTCCGTGCCTATTCCTGAAGAAATAGCATCGGTGTTACGGTTGCCGTTGACCATATAAGCTACGCCTCTTGCGGCAAACATCGTTCCCAGAGTTGCAATAAAGGGGGGCAGCTTGAATTTTCCAACAAGGATTCCGTTTATCACTCCCACAACAAGGCAGCAGGCAATCGTAACAAGAATTGCTATAACGGGGTGAACCCCCATTGTCATGAGCGTTGCGGAGATCATGGCGCTCATACCTACAACAGAACCTATCGAAAGGTCAATGTTTCCTGTTATGAGCACATAACTCTGTCCGATACCTATAAGCAGGTATTTTGACATAGAGCGCAGCAGGTTTAAATTGTTGGTTGAGGAAAAGACATTAGGGCTGATAAGTCCGAATGCGACGTAGATTACAATGAGTCCGGCAAAAGCTGTTAGCGCTGTTGTCATTCCCCGAATTCCAAAAAATCTCTTGAGCGGTGACTGGCGTTCCATATTGTTTTCTCCCTTCGTCAAACAGCGTCTGCCATTTTGTTTTCAAAGCGGGTCGCAAGCGTCAGAATCTCATTTTGCGTTGCGCCATCCGCCATAAGCTCTCCGGTAATTTTTCCGTCGCACATTACTATTATCCGGTCTGAAATTCCCATGACCTCCGGCATTTCGGAAGAAACGAACATAACGGCAATGCCCTGTTCTTTTAACTGGTTCATTAAATTGTAAATCTCGACTTTGGCGGCAACGTCAATGCCTCGGGTCGGCTCGTCAAAAATAACGACCTTTGAGTTGCGGACCAGCCATTTCCCAACAACTACCTTCTGCTGGTTTCCGCCGGAAAGATTGCCCGCGTCTATCTCCAAATCCGGCGTTTTAACTCCGAGGCTCGTTACGGCTGTGTCGCACAGCTCCTCTTCTTTTTTGCGCCGGACGACTCCCAGCTTGTTGCAGATGATGTCCAGATTAGGAAGCGCAATGTTTTGCCGGATACTGAGCTTTGTGCAGAGTCCGTCTTTTTTCCTGTCCTCTGGAGCAAGAACAACTCCGGCCTTTATCGCGTCCTCGGGACATTTGATTTTAATCTCCTTGCCCTCGAGTATTATTTCACCGCTCTCTTTGGGGTCAATTCCAAAAATGGCCCTTGTGGTTTCTGTGCGCCCCGCGCCCATCAGCCCCGCAAAACCGACTATTTCGCCCTCATAAAGACTGAAGTTAATATCCCGCACCATTCTTCCGGCGTTGAGATTTTTAACCGAAAACACCTCTTTGCCCTTTTCGCAAGTAACGCGGGGATATTTTTCTTTTATTTCACGACCAACCATATGGGTGATGATTTCATCCATATTTGTGTCGGCAAAATTCATAGTTGTAATGTATTGCCCGTCGCGCAGAATGGTAACCCTGTCCACAATGTACTGCAGCTCATCCAGGCGGTGTGATATGTAGACTATCCCGCGTCCTTCATCACGAAGGCTGCGGATAATTTTGAAGAGGTCATCAATTTCCTTTGAACTCAGCGCACTTGTCGGTTCGTCCATTATCAAAACCCGCGCATCCGTAGAAAGGGCCTTCGCAATCTCAACAAGCTGCTGCTTGGACACCGGAAGCTCGCTGACGATTGTGTCCGGAGAAATGCTGATGTTGAGCCGCCCGAGAACTTCCTGTGTTCTTCGGTTCATTTCCCTGTTGGACAACAAGGTGGCGCTGGTAAGCTCGCGTCCGAGAAAAATATTTTCCGCCACTGTCAGGTGCTGACACATATTCAGCTCCTGATGGATAATTGCCACACCCAGCTCCTGCGCTTTTTTGGGGTTCAAATCGACGATTTCCTGCCCGAAAATGTTGATATCTCCGGCATCTCTTGTGTATACGCCGCTCAGAATCTTCATTAAGGTGGACTTTCCCGCTCCGTTTTCACCCAACAACGCCATAACTTCCCCGGCCTTTAGCTCAAATGACACGTTGTCAAGCGCCTTTACACCCGGGAAAGACTTGGATACCCCTTCAGCTTTTACCAGATATTCATCCATTTGCATCCGAATTCCTTTCACTGATTATCACACTATTTGCACGGAAACTACTGCCGTATATCCGTATTTTCAAATAATTTATTACAAAGCTTATTTACTTTTATTTTGCCGTGGGATATAATATTCGTATGTAGATATTATTTAGTAAACCTGATTGACTAAATAATTAAAAATATAAGAGTGAAGCAGAGCTATAAAATTTTCATTCGGCGTTTAATTGCTGAATTTATACACATTGTATCACATAAAATTGAAAAATCAAGCGGTTTTTGTATTCTTTTCAACTTATTAATAAATTTTGGAGTGCCAGAATGTTGAATAATAACAATTTCATTTCAATTGGTCATGCTAGTTTACTAAAAAGAGCGCACATTCTTCGTCTCTTATGCACAAATGAAGATATGTCACGGGTTGCTCTTGCACAAAAGGCCGGCCTCACAAAAACAACTTTGTCAAATATTATTTCCGAGCTTATCCAGGCGGACATTGTTTGTGAACGTCCCGACGGCGGAATCCAGCCGGCAGGGGCAGGGCGGCGGCCTGTCTATCTGGACTTATCAGCAACCTCGCCACTTGCAGTGGGTATTCTGCTCAACAGAAAAGGCTGCCGCTTGCTTTTTACGGATCTCAAGCTAAAAGTAGTGGCAAAAGACCGGTTCAAAGTACCTGAAGACATTAGCTCCGATGAGCTTTGCGACCTGATTTCCGAGCATTTCAGGATGTTAAAGGAAAAGTGCGGCAGGCCGCTTATAGCAGTTGGCATAGCAACTCCCGGACCGATCGATTCCGTTCGGGGCGTCATATTGAATCCGGATCATTTTTACGGTCTGCGCGATGTCGAAATATGCAAAATGCTCTCTGACAGGTTGGGCTATGAATGTCATCTTATCAGCGACTCCAGCGCGGGCGCGCTCTGTGAAAATCTGTACGGCATCGGGAAAAAGGTCAACCATTTTATTTTTGTAAATATAAGCCGCGGAATCGGAGCCGGTATAGTTGTGGACGGACAGATACACCGGGGCAGCGACGGTATCGCCGGAGAACTGGGTCACACTAGTATCAATTTTTCTGGTCCTCCCTGTATTTGCGGCAACCGCGGCTGTCTGGAGCAGTACGCGAATGAGGAAAACGTGATCGCTCGCATAAGGGAGCTGTGTCTTTATTCCGGGGATGCGTCATTCCCCCCCGACAAGGAAATTACATGGTGGCAGATTCAGGAGGCGGCGGCAAATGGCAATGGTCCCGCTCTGGCGGCGCTCGATGAGTTCTGCGAGTATTTGAGCTTTGCTTTGGGCAACGCGATAAACACTTTCGACCTGAGCGCTGTTATTGTGGGCGGTGATCAGGAGGGCTACAACGACGTTATTAAAACCATGCTGCAAAACAAGTTAAGCGGCAGAGTGGCGGCATCCTATTTTCGCGATGTTCGTGTATATAACGCATATTACGGCTCAGACGCCATTTCTGTCGGCTCTGTTTCCAACGTAATCAGCAAGGTGTTCAACGGAGAGATTAATATATTGCGGCAATAGGTTTTTGTGGTTTCGATGATATAGTATAATAAGTACCCGATAGTAAAGGTGAAACAAGTTAAACACTGATTTCACGAAACAACTGAGGCATTGAAAGGGGGCCACATGAAAAAAATAACACGAGCAATAGTGGCATTGTTAGTGATGGCAGGACTGTTCGGAACGTTCGGGGGCATTACAGCGCAGGCTGCGCAATACTTTTTAGTAGAAATAGACAAAGTAGCGGATGTTGACCTAATCAAGCAAAACTCTCATATGCGAGAACATGATGCTGAGGTGTATGTGCTCAGCCAGATAACTCCTGTAGAAGATGATATTGTTTGGTGTATGTACAATGATCAGTTAGGAGAGATTCCCTATTGTTATATGAAATATACAGATTCAGATTGGGAGTTTCCCATGTGCAGCGAGGAAAACCTTGCCACTGTATTTGCTGAAGCCACTCACAATTACATATTATTTTGTGATAACCCTGAAATGGGCGGAACCGTCACCATGACAGTCAACAAGAACGGTGCGGAATATACCGGTCATAACAAGACATTTAAGCTATATCAGGCCGACACTGAAAAGTATACCGGAACTGGCACAGAAGGCACTGTCACTTTCAGCGTCATGCTTGCGGGTACATATGACCTTTACGACGGCGCGGCAGACACCGGTTTTGACATAGTCGTCGATCCTAGCAGCAATCCGGAACTGACCATCAACTACTACACGGTGCAGTTTGCGGTTTCAGATGCGGGTATCGCGTCCGGCTCAACGATTTCAGCGACTTATGACGGTGCGCCTATCGACTCCGGAGATATTGTCTTCGGCGGTGAAACCCTTGTGATTACAGCCGTGGGCGCCCCCGGCTATGCCTACTCTTGGACAGGCGCTGGCACAAACGGCGAAACAACGGCGGCTTTGACAATACCGAACCTCGCAGGGCAGGTCAATGCCTCGTGTACAGTGTCCGGAAACTTCCCCTACTTCGCTGACGGCAGGCTCGGACGCAACACTGCTGCCTACGACAGAGCAGACGGCGGTGACCTGCCAGTCATGCTGAATGAGGGCAGTTATTCTCTGTCCGGTATTACCGCTGACGGCAGGATGCTGACTGAGGGTAAAGATTACTCGTTCAGCGGCGGCAAGGTCACATTCACTGAGGACTTCCTTGCCACTCTTGCAAACAACGAGCACAAAATCGTCTTTGACATGACAGGCGGCGCCGATCCTGTGTTAACACTGACGGTCACGGACAGCAAGCCTTTCGACGATATTCTTTCAAGCCAGTGGTTCTACAGAGATGTGCTGTTTTGCTATAAAAACGGACTTATGTCCGGCACCGGCGCACGGACATTCTCTCCGTACGACACGACCATGCGCGGTATGATCGCCACAATCCTCTGGCGTTTGGACGGCGAGCCGGAAGTGAGCGGGGACAATCCGTTCTCAGATGTGGCTAGCGGCAAATACTATACCGAGGCAATTGTCTGGGCGGCGGAGAACAAGATCGCAAATGGCTATGACGCAAAAAACTTCGGTCCCGAGGACAATATAACGCGCGAGCAGTTTGCGGTCATACTGTATAACTACTGCGTCTACAAGGGTATTGATGTTTCTGCACAGGCCGATCTGAGCAAGTTCAGCGACTCAGGCAAAGCCAGCGACTATGCGGAAACCGCAATGAAATGGGCTGTCGCAGCAGGACTCTTCAAGGGTTATGACGACGGCACACTGGATCCCGCTGGCGACACCCTGCGTTGTGAGAGCGCTGCTCTGCTGCACCGCTTCTGTGAGGAAATATTAAAAGGTATTAGCAATATAAGGTAGCAAGAAGAAGTCGCCGAACTTGAGGTTCGACGACTTCTTCTTGGTCCGAGTGACAGGGTTTGAACCTGCGGCCAAGCCGACGCAAGCGTCTGCTTGGCCGCAGCGGCAAATTTAACGGCGGCTTCACCGCCTGTGTGGCCGCAGGTTCAAAACCTTTGCAAACAAAAAAGACCACCGACAAAAGCCGATGATCTGTTTTTGGTCCGAGTGACAGGGTTTGAACCTGCGGCCTCTTGACCCCCAGTCAAGCACGCTACCAACTGCGCCACACCCGGATATTCCGCGCCCGACGGCGCTTGATTATGTTACCACATCTAATTTCCAAATGCAAGCCATTTTTTCATTTATTGCCCTCATCCGGCAAAAAGACAGCCGCTCCTTTTCCAATAGAGCAGCTGTCTTTTGTCTTACTTGATTTTTACTCCGTATATGCCTGTATTTCTGGTACCGACAACAAGCATATTGTTAAAAACAGCGGGCGATGCCTCGATATTTGAGCCCAGATCAAGGTGAGCGAGCACCTCGCCTGTTAGGCCGTCAAACAAGTACAGAAATCCGCCGGTCGTTCCCATAATCACATAGCCCTTACCCTGCGAGTCATAAACCGCAACAGGGCTGCTCCACGGATACATCTGAGTTTCCTGTTCCCACACAACTTCGCCAGTATGCTTGTTCATGGCTGATAGTATACCGCTGCTTCCGCCGGGCGTTCTCGAAACCGGCGCAAAAATTAAATCCTCAAGCTGATTTTTGCCCACTGCTATCGTTCCCTGAACTCCGCCGGATGAATCAGGCACTGTGTAGCACTGGTAGTCCGTGTGCCAGACAATTTCACCCGTAACGGCATCTATTTTCCAAATCGGGATAGTCGCTGTGCTCCCGGCAGAAGCGCGCCACCCGGCGTGGAAGGATGTGCTAATGTACACATAGGGGTGGTCGCCCTCGAATTCCAGTATCGGAGTGCAGTTGGTGTCATCCAGAACGTCCTGAACCCAGACGGGCTGCAGGGTGTTCAGGTTGATGCACATAAGGTTCCCTCCGTTGTCCGCAACAATCATGTGTCCGCGGAAAACAATCGGACTATCCTCCATGCCGAGCCAATAGTTGCCCCCGGTACGCACCCCGTTGTAGCGCCATTTCACTACCGTGGGATTGATGGAAATCGTCCCCGCGTCCTTGTCGTAGGCAGTGTTAAGTTTAACAATGTAGATTATCCCGTTTTCGCTGGGGTGAATTAGCTGGTCGGTTTCCGCGTCGACGAGAGGCGAGCCATCAAACATGGGCCACTGACGCAGTGCAAAGCCGTCTCCGTTGCCGTATTCAAACAACACCTTGCCGTCAATCAGACTGACGACAAAAGCTCTTGAGCTGCCGCGGTTGCTGTTGTATCCCGCACCTAAATAGAGCAGAGGATAACCCCTCGGGTCAAGCGCTCCGGCACCCTTGAAGGTGTATCCCAGAGTCAGCGTGTCACGAGTTTTTTCTCCGGTTTCAAGCTCAAGAAAATACACGTTGCCATCCATTGAAGCATAGATGACCTCCGTGAGGTTGTCCTTTTGCTTCGCCCAGTCATACATATTCATAACTCTGCGCGTCTCCGCCGGCCACTTTACAATAAGCGGCTGACCCGTCCAGCCGTTGCCAGTCCAGGCATTACCGTCAGGCGCGCTCAGGGCCCCGGTGCTCGAATGCCAGACGTTTTCCAGCTCCATGCTCGTGATGTTTGCCGTTCCATATGCCGGAGCGTCTCTGAAGTTGTTGCCGCGGAAAGTGATAACACCTTCCAGAGCCGTATAGTCAGCGCCCAGACCAAAATCTATGTACTCGGTGTCTGCGGCGCTATAGCTTTCTGCAATATTGCCGCCGACCTGGATTCCGGTGCTTCTGAGCAGCTTTGACGGCTGGGTAGAATCCACCGCATAGGGTTCAAATTCCGGCAGATATTCCGGCTCTTCAGTTTCATCCGGTTCACCGGGATCCGGCTCTGGGGTGGGCGTCGTTTCTCCGGTGTTAACCGGCGGACTCGTATCGTCCATAACTGGTTCGGCACCCGGATCCGCATTTTTCCAGACAAGGAAGGCCAACACAAGCAGCAGCGCGATCAGAAGTGTCACGCTGGCAGCGTTCGGTCTTGATTGCCCTTTTTTCTTGTTGTTGCCGCTGTTTTGTGCCATGTTATCCCCCTAACTAGCAGTTCAAGGCGAAAAATTACCTTCTTCGCCTTGAAATTAATCCCCCTGTTAGTTCTTAAGAGCGTCCTCAAACGACTTGACCGCGGTGTCGCGCGCCTCATTCGACAGGATTGTGTACATTACATAATTGCCCACAACCTTGATTTCGCTGTTGTCCAGCTTAGGATATTCCTCCGGCATGTAGTCGGCAATCCAAATATCCTTCCTCAGCTGAATATATGCTTCTAGCGCGGCCTTAATACTCTCGGTCTGCTTCTTGTCCGCTCCCTTGAAAATACCGTACTCATCCACATTTATGCCTCGGGAGTTGATTTTCACAACCTTGTCGGCGTAATCCGAGGATGACATTTTCATAGTTCCTGCTATATAGCTGTCGGGCGCGTCTATCATATCAATTGAACCGCCCGCACCGCTCTCAACTGCTGTGGCAAGGTCGGCGCAAGCTACATTGTCTTTTACGGAAGCTCCGCCGCAGGCTGTAAGTGCTCCCAGAAGCATTACGGCACAGAGAATAAGAAGTACAGTTTTCTTTTTCATTTCAATTCTCCCTCACTCTTATTTGTATCCATGCGTACGGATATAGTTGATAACGAGTTTGAACGCGTCCGCGTTGAGGTGTATATCATCGCCATTGTCGTAAGAATCCACCATAAAGCCGTCATCTCCCTTTAGAACGGTGCAGCTGTTGAGGAAACGAACGCCTGTGGCTTCTGCAATTCCTCGGATCCAGCCGTTTGCGGCATCAACCTTTTCGTTGTTGATTTCTTTGAGATAGACATAGTTTCTGCCTATCGGATAGATGGAGTTAAGAATGATCTTGGTATCCGGGCTGGCTTCCTTAATGGCGTTTACCATTGCTGTGTACTCCGAGGTAAAATACTCCTCATCCATGAAGGAAACGCCGTTGACGCCAAGAGTTATCATCAGATATTCCGGCTTCTTTGCAGCAGCCGTCTCAACAATACTCAGCGGGGTCGGATTGCTGGGATCATAGAGCGCGTCTATATTCCAGCGGTTGAGCGTAAGCGTGCCGTTACTCGGAGTCCAAACCTGTTCGCTCTTTACAAGCTCATAGTGTCTGAGACCGTTTGTTGTGCTGTCCCCGAGGAAGGCGAATTTGTCTATATATTCCTGGCCAAAGTCCTCAGTTTCGCCCAGTTCGGTTGAGGACGTAACCGGTTCTGTACTGGGTGTTGTTGATTCTACAGGCTCACTGACATCCGGGGAGGGTGTTTCATCATCAACTACAGGACTGGGACTGACTACTTCTGGTGAGGGTGACGGCGAGGGCTTGGTTTCCCCGTCCGCCCCTTTGGAGCAAGAGGTAAAGAAAAGTACAAATACCGCCAGCAGCACACACAGGGCGATAAGTGCTGACCAGATAAAATACGAGCCGTTGCTCTTGGTTCTATTCATGTTGACCTCCAATGATGGACTGACGGAGAAAACGTCGGAATTCTCCTCTGCAGCCAGATAGAATATGATACCACCGTATGCGGCAGCGTGTCAATATTGCTCGAAATATGCCGCTGGATGTCAGCTTTTGACGATTAAAAAACAAATTCGTTCCGCGAAACGGGTCGCTTACAAAGGCAACGGAAGAAAAAAACCGTTGCCTTTGCTCAATTTATTAGTTTCTGAGTCCCAATGACACCACAAACGTAGGCGCAAGCCAAAGCAGCATAAAAGTCATCAGGTTGCCGCAGCTCGCCGAAGTGAATGAGCCCGACCAGCACAGGGCAAGCATCAGCACCAGCCCGACAATCGTTCCCAGAAGTGAAATTGCAAGGCTGAGCCTGAGCCTGTTATAGAGCTTTTGTCCGCGGGTGGCAAGACCGGCAACGCTGTTGAGCCCGCCGCGGGAGAAAACCGCCGCCACTGTTCCCGTCTCCTCAATTTCCGGCGAGGAGATGCGGTAGCGGTCAGCAAACGATGGAAAATCGTACCTGTCGTTAGGCAGGCGGAACTTTTGCTTAACGAGCATGGGGGTAATGTTAAAATCCCTTATTGCAAACAGCGGCTCTTTTTTGCTCCGCAGCAGGGAAACCAGAGCTCTCTGAACAGAGGCCACCGGTTTGTAGCCGATTGCAAATATTCCTGAGAGGCTGTCGTTTATTGCTGTAAAGACAGAGCTCTTTGCCGCGGCCCCCTTTGGCAGACGAATGCCCATGAGCTGCATAAAGCCTGAAGAGCCGACATACACAAGGTCACCGTTTACTCTGGCGACAAGACCGCCCCCCTCGTGACAGGCGAAGTCTTCTATCTTCTGCATTGAACAGGCGTTTTTGCGCATAAGCTCTGTAAAAATCGGGGCAATACCCATGCCGGAGGCGGCAATCATGCTGCCTGTGTACGAAATCACCGTGTCGGGCCTCGCGCTCTCGGCAATGGAAATATCTGCGATACTCAAAGTGCGGACGGGGAAAACATCAGTATCTGTAACAAGTACCCGGTCTATTCTGCCCAAATCTGCCGTTCCGGCATATCCGGCAATCGCCACTCCGCTTCTGACAAGGCGTTTTGCAACAACCGAGAATAAAAACGCGAACCCGAACACCGCGGAAAACGAGGCGCAGGCAGCGGTACACGCGGCAAAAGTGTGCAGGAAGTTGTCGCACGCCTTGCTCGCTATAAAGCAGAACAGGCTCAAAATCAGCGAGCCGATTATAAGAATAGGCGCGATTATACGGAACGCGTTCTCAAAGCCGTCCGCCGCTTCGGCGGTTCGAACAAAGCCGTCAATAGGTCGCTTGGCTTTTATCAGTACGCTGCCCTGCTCATCAACCCCGGGCACCGCCATAACAACAGAGGGGTTGTCCGCCGAGGCGGCAGTGGCAAAGCTCATCGCAAAGTTCTTGCACGACAGATATGCGCCCCACAGTGCGAAGGTGACCGATAGCGCGGAAACTGCGCAGAAGGGAAGACCGGCAACCGTGTCACCCGTGAGAGCAATAACAATGGCATCCACAGCGGTAACGAGGCAGGAAACAACTATCAAGGACTCTGCGCCCGGTTTCCTCCGCACCAGGCTGAGAAGTCCGTTCGTAAAAATATCAAGACCTACAACAACTACCGCCAGCATAAGCACAAGACATACGATAGCTCTGACCGCCGGATTGGAACCCAGAAGTCCGAAAGCCGGCAACCCGTAGGACAAATACACCAAAACTATCGTCAATGCCGATGCGATAAAGCTGCGCATTCTAATTGAATCCGCCTGCGCGGCATAGAAGGCCGCTGCCCTGTCGGCACGCAGCTCCGGCACTTCAACCTTCGGAGCTGCCTTTCTTTTCTCATACTCCGCCTTACGCTTTTCTTCCCTGCGCATTGAGGAGGCGGCAATCATCCCGATGATTGGGCCGAGAACCTTCTCCTTAAAATCAGGTACGCGCTCAGAGCTTCTGTGCCTCGGCGGGACTTCGTAATCATCCTGCACGGCATATAGCTCGTCGGAGCTCTCCTCAACGGCGACCTCGGCAATCAATTCGTCAATAGTTCCGGGGGTTTCGTGAGAAAACTCAAAGGCCGGCTCCTGCTCTTGAACCGGCGCGGTTTTTTCCCTGCTGTGTGTCGGCGGAGCAAGCTCCGGCTCTGCCTCCTCCACCATAGGGCTGGCAAAAAATTCATCATTCGCCTTTTGCTCCTGAGCGGGGGAATAAAGCTGCTTCAAAACCGGCTCGTCCTCAGGCAATTCCGGCTCCGGTGCAGGAATCTCGTCGTCAAGCCGCACCCGGCTCTGAGGCAGCTCGGAGCTGATTCCGGCTTCACCTATTGCCTGTTCTCTTGAGTCATAAACTATATGGTTGGAGCTGTCCGGCGGCGGTATCGGAGGCTCAAAGCCCGCACTCATGCTGCGTTCCGCCTCGTATTCCGCTAGAATCGCTTCAACTGAAAAGCTGGCGTCATCCGGAGTGCTGTTCAAATTGTTGTTGTCCATATTACACCTTTTCCAAATTACTAACGTATAAGAAAGAACTGTCGGAAGTTAGGGTTCGCGCTGCCGCAGGGCTTCGTAAATCAGAACGGCAGCGGCCGCGCTGGCATTGAGAGAGGTAACTTTTCCCTTCATGGGAATGCTCACCAGAAAATCGCAGTTTTCCGAAATCAGGCGGCCCATACCCTCGCCCTCAGAACCGATAATGATACAAATCGGGCCTTTTAAGTCGGTTGACCACAGAGGACTTTTGCCGTCTGCCGCCGTTCCGTAGACCCAGAGACCCGCATCCTTTAGCTGTCCGATAGCAGCGTTGAGGTTTGCCACACGCGCAACTGCCATATGAGAGGCCGCTCCTGCGCTGGTTTTGTCAACTATGGAGGTCACCCCCGCGCTCCTGCGTTTCGGGATGATTATGCCGTGAACACCGGCGGCCTCCGCAGTTCTGATAACCGCGCCCAGATTGTGCGGGTCGCTCAGCTCGTCACATATGAGCACAAAGGGCGGCTCGCCCCGCTCCTTCGCGATTTGGAGGATGTCTTCAACCGAGCAATACTCACGCAGGGCGGCAAGCGCAATAACGCCCTGGTGGGCGTGGGTGCGGCTCATTGAGTCGAGCTTTCGCCTGTCAGCGTCAACCACTACGCAGCCGGCTTCCCGCGCTTTTGAGGCGATGTGCCCTAGCGTCTTGTCCGTATCACCCTTTTGTATATAGACCTTGTCGATAATCCTTCCGGCCCGGAGAGCTTCAATGACGGCGTTTCGCCCTTCAATTATGTCCTCACGGTCGTTCTCAAAATTCATCTTTTATTCCTTTTAACTGTTTTACTTAGTGCGCTGCCGACTTGAGCGCGTCAACCATGTCCAGACGTTCCCAGGGAAGGTCAATGTCCGTTCTTCCAAAGTGACCGTAAGCCGCTGTGGCGCGGTAGATAGGACGGCGCAAATCAAGCGTTGAAATGAGATTTTTCGGGCGCAGGTCGAAGCACTCGTCAATAATACGCAGCAGCGTCTCGTCGGAAACCGTGCCTGTGCCATAGGTTTCAACAAAAACCGAGACAGGCCTTGCAACGCCGATGGCGTAGGCCACCTCTATCTGGCACCGCTTTGCCAGACCCGCGGCTATTACGTTTTTTGCAATATATCTGGCCATATAAGCTCCGCTGCGGTCGACCTTCGTGGGATCCTTTCCAGAAAAGCTGCCGCCGCCGTGAGCCGCGTAGCCGCCGTAAGTATCCACAATGATCTTCCGTCCTGTAAGGCCGGAATCCCCGACAGGCCCGCCTACTACAAAACGCCCCGTCGAGTTGATGAAATACTTTGTGTTGGCATCCACAAGCTCCGCCGGAATTATGGGCTTGATGACCGTTTCCATGATCGCCTCGCGCAGGTCTTTTGTGGATATATCGGGGTCATGCTGGGTGGAGATAACCACAGCCGGGATGCGCTCGATTGTGCCGTCGGGGGCGTACTGCACGGAAACCTGCGTTTTACCGTCCGGTCGAACCCAGGGCAGAGTGCCGCTCTTGCGAACTCCCGCAAGCTGACGGGCGAGCTTGTGTGCATACGAAATCGGCGCGGGCATAAGCTCCGGCGTTTCATCGCAGGCAAAACCGAAAACCATGCCCTGATCGCCTGCTCCCGTTTCGGGCTCGCTCTCACCGTCCTCGCGATGCTCGTATGCGTCATCAACGCCCATGGCTATATCAGGGCTCTGCTCGTCTATGGAGGTCAGCACCGCGCAGCTCTTGCTGTCAAAGCCGTATTCCGGTTTATTGTATCCGATTTCATCTACGGTTTTGCGGACTATGGCGGGGATGTCCGCATAGCAGTTAGTCGTGATTTCACCAAAAACCACTACCATACCCGTGTTTGCAACACATTCGCAGGCAACTCTGGCATTTTTATCGTTTTCGAGGATATAATCCAAAACCGCATCGGCAATCTGGTCGCAGACCTTGTCCGGGTGACCTTCCGTGACGGATTCGGATGAAAAAATCCTGCTGTAATTCTTATTGTTCATTTCGAGACTGGTCCTTTTGTTATTATTAGCGGGTAATTTTCGTCACATTACATATTAGCATATACAGCCGCAAACTTAAAGGAAAATCTTCAGGATAATGCTATTTTTTGTCGTGTTAAAACATTTTGCAATTTATTCATAGACTTTGCAGAGCAAAAAGGGTATTATCATTTTAACCCGAACAGCAGGATTCCCATCAAACAAACGGAGGGATGCACATGAAATGCCTTATGCGGAGAGTAGACCGCTTCTGCTATACTCACCCGAATTTCGGTATATACAACCTTATGCTTTATATCGTTATCGGAAACGCCATTGTCTGGCTGATAAACTGGCTTGATCCGAGCAGCACTTTATACAATCTGCTGGCTTTCGACCCTGCCAAGGTATTCTTGCAGGGCCAGGTCTGGCGCCTGGTTTCTTTTATCTTTTTGCTGGATACCAGCCCCTATTTTGCACTTATCACCCTGTATTGCTCGTTCATTTTCGGAAGAACACTGGAGCGTGCCTGGGGCAAGGGTAAGTTCACCTTGTACTATCTCTGCGGAATGCTGCTGACCATCATCTGCGGTGTTATCATGTGGCTTGCGCTGGGCATCAACGTTTCCATCACCATGCCCTACATGAATCTTGCGCTGGTCCTTGTTTTTGCAACTCTATATTCGGATTCGGTCATACTTCTGTTCTTTATTATCCCTCTCAAGGCCAAGTGGCTTGGAGTGATAATGGGCTTGTATCTGGTCTATCAGATGATCGCCCTTCCTTTCCCAATCAACTTGCTGCCGGCAGTGGCGATACTCCATTACCTCATCTTCTGCGGCGGATGGTTATTCGACTTAATGCGCCCGAAGACTATAAAGCAAAAACAAAAAACCATCAACTACAAAAACGCTGCAAAACAGTACAACCGCGACCAGGCGCGCAAGCCCTATACACGCAAGTGCGAGGTTTGCGGTGTAACAGATGCAGACGACCCGAACATGGAGTTTCGCTTTTGTTCCAAATGCGGCGGATACCACTGCTTCTGCATAAACCACATTAATTCGCATGTGCATTTTACGGAGTAATTGCACATTATTCCAAACGTCCATATTATTCTAGGCGTCCCCCACGCAGGGGACAGGCGCATAACAATTTACATTATTCCAAGCGTCCAACGCTTGGGCAGGCGCGGGCACCTTGTGCCCTGCTGCCCGAATAAGGGGGAACCGGTTCTTGCTAAGAAACGGTTCCCCCTTATAATCCCCTTCCGAAGAAGCCCAAAGGGGTCAATCCCCTTTGGAATCCCCACCGGAAGCCGTAAGTGCAAGCAGCCCGTCCACTCGCTAACTGCGGAGTGTGCCACAGGGCAGATTACCACTGCGCCACAGAACCGCTCGCTGCACTCAGTGCAGCGAAAACTTGTTGCCCGTTGCTTAATGAAGCCGCGCTCCGAAGGCAGCGGCGGGGATATCCGCCGCTTGCGGCGGCCGCATATAGAGCGAAGCGTTTTAACCCCATTTTCTGGGGTGAGTTAAGAGAGGGGTGTTCTTTTCGTAAAAAGACACCCCTCTTTTGCCCCCTGTGGGTAGCAGGTAATAAATAATAAGTTATTGAAAAATGCCCCTGCCCGCTGCGCCCCAAGCGTTGAACGTTCGAAATGTGCTAATCGTTTAGAACCTGCCCACGCATGGGACTAAACAAGCCCAAACACAACAAGTATGATTCCGTAGATAACACTCGCGGATATGCCGTAAACTATCACAGGCCCTGCGATGATGAACATTTTTGCCGCAGTACCTGTCACCAATCCCTCGGTCTTGAATTCCAGCGCAGGGGAAACCATTGCATTCGCAAAGCCGGTTATAGGTACTAAAGTGCCCGCTCCGCCATGTTTTGCAATATCGTCATACACTCCCAGCCCCGTGAGCAGAGCGCCGATGAAAACAAGAGTAACGCTCACCATCGTTGCCGCCGCTTCTTCAGGCATCCAGCACTTGTACATCAGCAGCAGCCCCTGCCCGGCGCAGCATATAAGCCCGCCGATAGCGAAGGCGAGAAGCGTGTCTTTTACTATGTTCGACTTCGGTGACATTTGTTTGACATATTCCTCATATTCCTTGGCGTTCAAATTAAAATAGTCCAAAAAAGACCCTCCCTATGCTTAATAAATATATTATTCCGCACAGCGAGGGTATTATTATTCACTTTTAAATTACTATAGATCCAACGATATATTTTCTACTCCGTTGAGTTCGAATTCATTCATGTAATTGTCCATTCTTGCAGTCAACTCGCTGATATCATCGGGATTGAGCTGCGCCTCTGTCATGTCTCTTCGCGCAAGCTCCTCAGCAAGAATATCAAAAAACACCGCGTCCTCATAGTCAGCGATTGCATCGTGGATTCCGCCCTCTTCATAGGCTCTTGACGGGAACACATGCCCCATATAGGTCTGTATAAGTCCGGCCATATCGCTATTTGCCGCCAGCGCAAAAATCTTTTCCTGAAGCAGATCGTAATTCTCGAAGCGGTCATTGCCTCTGACGGAGTTCAGAATCCAGTTGCCGATATAAACCAAATCAAGCAGATGCCGAAACTCGCCTTTAGTAAGCTCAATTTCCATAACGGCCTCCTTTCGGGCGCACACAGGTCATGTTATCATTGCGCCCCTAGAATATTATATCAAAAGCCAATGAAGAATTCCACTAAATATTAATTATCACATCGCTTCTTTTCCTTGAAAAAAACACTGATTCGCGGTATTATCGTTCTGTATGTTGAGAATACAATGTAAATATACTTATCGGAGTGTAATAATGGATAACAGGCCAATCGGCGTTTTTGATTCGGGCATAGGCGGGCTGACCGCAATGCAGGAGCTTACGCAGCTTCTTCCGAACGAGCATATCATATATTTGGGCGACTCCGCAAACATGCCCTATGGCGAAAAAAGCGCGGACGAAATAGTCGCCATGTCGAAAAAAAATCTTGCTTTCCTTCTCTCCCGCAATGTCAAGGCGGTTTTCGTCGCCTGCGGCACAGCAACAGTCAACGCCTTGGATATTTTGCGGGCGCAGTGCCCCGTCCCGATTATCGGAGTTGTTGAGGCCGCTGTCAGCGAGGCACTAGCCATCACAAAAAACAACCGGATCGGCGTTTTGGCGACCCGGGCGAGCATCAGGGCGCAAACCTTTCAAACGCGGCTTAAAGCCCTTCGCCCCGATGTTTTTGTTGAGGCGAGGGCCTGTCCTATTTTCGCCACAATGGTTGAATACGGCATCTTCGACAAAGACAACGCGCTTATCCGCCGTGCCTCAGACGAATACCTGCCGCCACTGCGGAAGGCTGCGGTCGACACTGTAATTTTAGGCTGCACTCATTATCCGCTGCTCTCGGAAGTCATACATGAGTATGTCGGCAAGGATGTGCAGTTCATCAGCTCCGGCGCTGCCGCGGCAAGGTCGCTGAGTCAGGAGCTGAAGCTCGGCGGCATGCTTTCCGAGGCAAAAGAGCAGAGGTTGGAATACTTCACCACCGGCGACAGTGATGAATTTGCCCGCTGCGCAAAATTCATGCTGATGCGCGATATTTCCCGGCAGCTCACAAAGCTGGATTTGCCGGAAAATACATAAGTATCTTTTTGACAAATATCTGCTTGCATAGTATAATAACCGCTGCATAAAGTGATTTGATAATATAAGGAAACGGTTTTTGTTATGAAAGACGTAATTATTTCTATAAAAGGCACACAAAACAACCCCGGAAACGGCGAGAGCGTGATTGAGCTTGTGACCGACGGTGTTTTCAGCTTTGAAAAGGGCAAGGCCAGTTTTTCTTACATGGAGAGCGAGCTGACCGGGCTCGATGGGACGAAAACCACCTTCGATATAAGTCCAATGAGTGTTGTGATGACCCGCGAAGGGACTCTCAACACGCAGATGATTTTCGAAGAGGGCAAAAAGCATAATTTCATCTACGACACGCCTTTTGGCTCAACGACCATGGGCGTTAATACAAGCCGCGTGAGCATTGACCTCAACGAACACGGCGGCAGTATGGAAATTGACTATCTGGTTGATGTACAGCAGTCGGTTATCGGGCACAATATGTTTATGATCAATGTCAGAGAGCAGAAGGAAGAAGTTTAATGGCAAATCTTATTGAAGAAGCACGGCAGGCGGTTGACGCTTTGCTGGAAAAGGCGTTCCAAAAGGCAATTGCAGCGGGAGAATTTGAGCCCGCTGACTTTCCCTCGGGCAAGGTCGATATCCCTAAGGACAGCATAAACGGTGACTATGCCGCGAACCACGCTATGGCAGGGGCGAAAAGTCTGAAGCTGCCGCCGAGGAAGATTGCAGAAACGCTTGCGGCTTGTCTGGAGCTGGAGGGCAGCTTTTTTCAAAAGGTGGAGATCGCAGGCCCCGGCTTTATCAACTTTTTTCTCTCATCAACCTGGTATGGTAAGGTTCTGGAAACAGTTACAGCTGAGGGCGTAGACTACGGCCGCAGCGGCGAAGGAAAAGGCGAGCGCGTCATGGTGGAGTTCGTTTCCGCCAATCCCACCGGACCGATGACAATCGGCAACGCAAGAGGCGGCGTTCTGGGCGATGCCTTGGCGTCTGTTATGGATCTCGCCGGCTACAATGTCAGCCGCGAGTTCTATGTAAATGACGCGGGAAATCAGGTGGATTTGTTCGGCAAATCCATCGAAGCGCGTTACCTGCAGCTTGTCCGGGGTGAGGACGCCGTTGAATTCCCTGAGAACGGCTACCACGGCAACGATATCCGCGAGCTTGCCGCCGCTTTGCATGATGCAGACGGCGATAAATATATCAGCATGGACAGCGATGAGCGCTGCAAAATATTCATACAGTTCGGACTTACCCGCAACACGGAGCTGATGAAGCAGCATCTTGAGCGCTATCGCATCAATTTTGACACCTGGTTTTTCGAGAGCGCTCTGCATGATAGCGGTTACGTTGCGGAAACCGTAAAACTTCTCGAAAATTCCGGCTGCACCTATGAACAGGACGGCGCGCTCTGGTTGCGCAACACCGACTTCGGCGCGGACAAGGACGAGGTTCTGCGCCGTGAGAACGGATTTTATACCTATTACGCAGTTGACATTGCCTACCATCGCAACAAGTTCATCGAGCGCGGCTTTGACAGGGTAATCGACGTCTGGGGCGCCGATCACCACGGTCACGCTATCCGTTTTGCGGCTTCAATGACAGCCCCTGCTCTGGGATTGAAGGATAAGAAACTGGACTTCCTGATCATGCAGATGGTTCGGCTTGTACGCGGCGATGAGGTCATCAAGGTATCAAAGCGCACCGGAAAGGCGCTCACACTCAACGACTTGATGGACGAGATCGGGGTTGACGCCTGCCGCTTCTTTTTTAATGCTAAGCCGGACACACATCTGGTGTTTGACCTTGACCTCGCCATAAGACAGGATAGCGAAAACCCCGTTTACTATGTTCAGTATGCCCACGCAAGAATTTGCAGTCTGATCGCAAATCTCGTCAGCGACGGACATGCTGTGCCCGCTGGAGGCATTAATTCTCAGTTGCTCTCCTCTAAGCAGGAACAGGAGCTGATTAAGCAACTGGCAGCTTTCACAGAGGAAGTTCGCCTTGCAGCCCGGGATTATGATCCCTCGCGCATCAATCATTATGTTGTTGAGCTTTCTGCCCGCTTCCACAGGTTTTACGCCTCCTGCCACATCAAAGACGCGGAGCCGGAGCTCCTGTCGGCAAGGCTGCTGCTGTGCGACTGCACAAGGCGCGTAATCGCGAACGCTCTGGCAGTTATCGGCGTTTCTGCCCCTGAAAAGATGTGAAAATCAATTACATTATTCCAAACGTCCCCCCGCAGGGGGCAACCATTTTTATTATTTATTTCCTGCTACCCGCAGGGGGCAAAAGAGGGCTTTCTTTTCAAAAAGAAATGCCCTCTCTTGACTCTCCTAAAGAAAATACAGCATCGCCGCAAATGCAAGCAGTCCATACGCTCGCTAACTGTGTCCCGTGCCACAGGGCAGGCGACCACTGCGCCACATAATCGCTCGCTTCGTCGGAATGGACTCCATATTCTTCGCTTCGCCGTAAACAGCAAAGCTCATTCATTTCGTCATTCCTCCTCTTTCGAACAAGACCCACTTCGCTGGGCTCTTGTTCGAGTAAGACGAAAAACTACTTCCCCGCCGCTTGCGGCGGCCGCATACAGAGCGAGCCCACGCGAGCGTCTACTTGGGGTTTCCAAAGGGGTTGCACCCCTTTGGGCTTCTTCGGAAGGGGATCATAAGGGGGAACCGTTTCTTTGCAAGAACCGGTTCCCCCTTATACGGGCAGCAGGGCACAGAGTGCCCGCGCCTGCCCCAACGTTGGACGTTGGAATAATGTAATAATCTCGCGTAGTGTAGGATAAAGTACCCTTCCCTGCGGGGGGACGTTTGGAATATTGTAATTTATCCCCAGAACAATCTCACAAACAGGGCTGCAGTCAAAAAGCCCACCGTGTCCGCCACAAGCGCGGCCGGTATGGCATGGCGGCTCTTTTTTATTCCCGCCGCGCCGAAATAAACCGCAATAACGTAAAAAGTTGTTTCAGTTGAGCCGAGCATGACCGCTGCTGTCCGCCCGACAAGCGAGTCCGCGCCGGCGGTGCTCATAATCTCACTGCCCACAGCAAGGGCTCCGCTGCCGCTCAGCGGCCTTAGAAGCATCAGGGGTACTGTTTCCGCCGGGATACCCACAAAGGACAGCAGAGGCTGCAGCAGCCAGCACAGAGCGTCAATGAGGCCGCTTGCCCGGAGCATATAAATCCCCGGCAGCAGTACAATGAGTGCCGGTACTATTCCCATAACAGTTTTAAGTCCGCTTTTCGCTCCATCTGTCATTGCCGGGAATATATCGGTTCTGTGTGTGAGCGAATATATAAGTACCGCTGATATAATCAGCGGTATGGCAAGATCACCCAAGAGTTTCATAGCTTTTTTTCCTCTCAAGCAGCTTTGCTGCGAGTATGCCAGCCGTTACTGACAGCGCAGACGAGAGCCATACCGCCGGAAGAATGTCCAACGGTGAGGCCGCACCGAAGCTCGCCCTGAGCGAAGCTACGGTCGTCGGCAAAAGCTGTATGGAAGCCGTGTTCATCACAACCAGAAGACAAAGCTCGTTCGATGCGCTGCTGCCGCCGGTCAGCCTTTTTATCCCCATTGCGGCTTTTATGCCCGCCGGCGTCGCTGCGTTGCCGAGCCCCAACAGGTTTGCGCTGACATTCGCCGAGAGTGCCTCCATGGTGGTCTTGTCCTTCGAAGCGGCAGGATAAAGTCTGGACAACAACGGCCTGAGCAGACGTGCAAGTTTTTCGGAAAGTCCAGAACGGCTCATAAGCTCCATAACGGCCGACCAAAGGCAAATCATCCCGCATAAAGACAGGCAAAGTGACACGGCGGAGCCTGCCCCTTCAATTGCCGCTGCGGATAACTTGTAAATATTTCCTGAAATTGCCGAAAAAAGTAAAGAAATTGCATAAATTCCAACAATAATAATATTAAATTGCATTTTTTTACTCCTTTTTCCTTTTTTTTACTATTCTAAACATAGTATTTGGAAAAAATATTTTATTGACATAGGCTCAGCAGGTGGTATAATTTCCTTGTGTGTGTGCCAAAAAAAGGCAAATTGTAACCAAATCTATAGGGGGGCGATAACATGAAATCTATAGGCATTGTAAGAAAAGTGGACGAATTGGGGCGTATAGTTCTGCCAATTGAACTGCGCCGAACACTCAGCATTGAAGAAAGGGACCCATTGGAAATATACGTGGACAGCGACTCAATAATACTTCGAAAATATGAGCCCGCATGTATATTCTGCGCAAGGTCAACGGATGTTGTCGTCTACAAGGGCAGAAACATCTGTAAGCATTGCATCAGAGAGATCTGCGATACCTGAAAATGAGTCTCAAACAAAAAAACTCAGAGAAACGAACTGTTTCTCTGAGTTTTTTTGTTCACTATACTATTAATCAATATAATTCGAAGCCGCCCGGCAGAAGAATCTGCTTCATTACTTTAAGGCAGCAATCCGCCTGCGTCAGTCTCCGCTGCCGTGTCATTTTCCGTAACTGCCGCCGCCCCCATAGGAGTCATATTGCCCACCAGAAGAAGTGAAAAGGTCAGCAGCGCAAGCGAGATCCCCGCCGATGTGAGGTGATATGCAAGCGAGATAGAGTCGGCAAAGGTAGTCACGCACAAAACTACCGCAAGCAGCGAGAAATACAGCGCGCGTATCGGTTTAGCCTTTCCGAAGGCGAAGCCTGTAAGATAGTAGAACGCAAGCAGCATGGCACAAACCGCCAGAATCCTGATTGCAAAGTGCCAAATGACAGGGTCGGATGCGCAGACTTTATACTCGCCAATCAGCCGCATGCAAAGATAGAGGGTCGGTACGGCAAGAATTCCGCCTTTTACCTTTCCCGCAGAATTTACGCCACGCAGGATAAAGAAAATGCAGGCGGCGGCAATAATTGCGAATCCAGCTTCCACAAGGTCGAAAATGTAGGGCGATGCCGTTCTCGAAAATGTTCCTCCGGAAATGGTTCTTGCGCTGGCGGCTGCCGCCAGAATACCGCCTGTGACGATCAGTGCGGCGGAGGCGATAGCGCTGACACTGCAGATCGCGGGTCCGCCGCGAAAGGCGTCCGGATAGTTTCCTGCAGTTTCAAGCTTTTGAAGCGGTCTGAGCAATAAATACAGCCCCGCCGCGCAGACGACCAGAAAAACAACCATTCCCCAATTCCAGAAAGAGCCGGTAATCGACAGGCCGGTTTCCGGCTCGAAGGCGTTTGCGTTCTGCAGCCAGCGGAAGAATGCTCCGAAACAGCCGAAAATTAGTGCCAAACCGCAGAATACGAAGGATTTTTTATGCATAATATTGTACCTATATTAATATATTTCGTTATGAATGTTCCTGACTAGAACATGGCTCATTACGGGCTATTTTATACTCATTTTTAACCACCGTCAACATTTATAGCATAATTATCATCCTCAGGAGCTGTACAAGCCAGGGCCGTAAACCGAAAGGAGCAAAAAAACATGAAACGAATTATCTGGGTTTCGTTGCTGCTAGCCATGGCAGGGGTTCTTTTACCTCTGGTATTTTCAGGCGGAAACGATCCGGCTACCGTAGACCCTCAGAGTCTGGAGCCGGCCCCCTCTCCCTCGCCTATAATCAGCGCGGAACCTTCCTTTGATTACACAGACGAGAGTTTTCGTTTTAAGGTGCTGATCGGCGACGAGGTCAAAGAAATGTCCATGGCTGAATATCTGCCCTGCGCTGTAGCGGCGGAAATGCCAACCACCTTTGAGACGGAGGCACTCAAAGCGCAGGCTGTTGCCGCGCGTACATACGTTATCTACTGCACCGGTCACGAAAATCCGAAGCATTCGCAAGCGGACGTGTGTACAAGCTCCGGCTGCTGCCTGGCATATCTGGACGAAACGGCACTTCGCAGCAATTGGGGAGACAGCTTTAACGAAAAGCTGTCTATTGTAAAGGCCGCTGTGCAGGAAACAAGCGGGATGCTTTTGACCTATGAGGACACACCGATTCTTGCCACCTTCCACTCCTCCTCCTCGGGAGCCACCGAAAAGGGCAGCGAACTATGGGGGGACGTTCCCTATCTCGCAAGCGTCAAAAGTCCTGAGACCGCCGAGGATGTGCCGAATTATATCACCACTGTGGAAGTTAGCGTTGACAACTTCAGGGATAGTGTCCTGCTCTTGCATCCTGAGGCGGTTTTTGTTGAGGATGCCGGAAGCTGGCTGGGTGAAAGGGAGCTGGACGAGAGCGGCAGGGTACGCAGCGTAGCGGTTTGCGGCACAAAGCTCAGCGGCTCGGAGATGCGTAAACTTTTTTCCTTGCGCAGCACTGCCTTTAACGTTGATTATGACGGCAGCGCCTTTGTTTTTACCGTCACCGGCTATGGCCACGGACTGGGGATGAGCCAGTACGGCGCGAACGTAATGGCAAAGGGCGGCTTCACATATGAGGAGATCCTGCTGCACTATTACCCCGGGTCCGAGCTGGAAAAGTGAATTAACGGACAAAAAAAAGAGGCTGCATCCGCAGCCTCTTTTTTGTTGTCAGACAAGCTCGATAATCGCCATTTCAGCAGCATCGCCGCGGCGTGGCCCTAAACGGTAAATCCGTGTGTAGCCGCCGTTGCGGTCGGCATACTTCGGTCCGATCTCATCAAACAGCTTCTTGGCAACATCCTCTTGAGTGATGAAGGACAGCGCCTGACGGTAATTCGCCAGTCCGCCGTTCTTGCCAAGAGTTATCATCTTCTCGGTCATCGGCCCGATTTCCTTTGCGCGGGTGATGGTAGTTTCCATGCGTCCGTTTGCCAGAAGGTCAGTGACCTGCTGTCTGAGCATAGCCATACGCGCTTCGGTGGGTTTGCCGAGTTTTCTGTTGGTAGGCATTTTAGATTTTCCTCCTTTTTAGAGTAGCGGTGCGAGGGAATGTTCTCCCCCGAACCCGGAAAAGTATTCTGGGTTAGTTGTTATCGTTACTGGCGAGAGAAAGACCCATCATCGCAAGCTTGTGCTCAACTTCCTCAAGGGATTTGCGCCCGAGGTTGCGAACCTTGATCATTTCATCCTGGGTTCTGCCGATAAGATCTTCAACCGTGTTGATGTTCGCGCGCTTCAGACAGTTGAAGCTGCGGACAGACAGGTCAAGCTCCTCAATGGTCATCTCCAGCACCTTGTCGCGCTGAGCCTCGACCTTTTCCTTCACAGTAGATTCATTTCCGATCGTTTCGGAAAGATCTGTAAAGAGCGAAAAGTGATCGCTGAGAATCTTGGCTCCCAGTGAAACGGCATCTCTCGGCGAGATGGTCCTGTCAGTCCAGACTTCAAGTGTCAGCTTGTCATAGTCTGTCTTGTTGCCGACACGCGTGTTTTCAACAGCGTAATTGACTTTCAGGACAGGTGAGTAGATGGAGTCAACGGGGATTACCCCGATAATCTGCGCATTACCCTTGTTTTTCTCCGCAACAACATACCCTCTGCCGCGGTCAACGACCAGCTCCATGCTAAGAGAGGCATCGGGTCCGAGAGAGGCTATATGCAGATCGGGGTTCAAAACCTCAATATCCGCATCTGCCTTTATGTCGCCGGCTGTGATTTCGCACTCGCCGGAGGCCTCAATGTAGATGGTTTTGGGACCGTCTCCATGAAGCTTAACGATAATTCCCTTGATGTTGAGGACTATCTCCGTAACATCCTCTTTTACGCCGGGCACGGTTGAAAACTCGTGCTGAACACCGGCGATTTTTACGGATGTTACCGCTGTTCCGGGAAGTGAGGATAGAAGCACTCTGCGCAGTGAATTACCCAGGGTTGTGCCATAACCGCGCTCTAAAGGTTCAACTACAAACTTGCCGTAGGATTCATCCGCCGGCACTACAACGCACTCAATACGCGGCTTTTCTATTTCAATCATGTTATATTACCCTCCTTCGAAATTGGCGCAAACTTGCGCCCCTTATGATCAGCTTACCAATTACGAGGGTCTGGCCATTACTTGGAGTACAATTCGACAATAAGATGCTCCTGAACGGGGAAGTCGATGTCTTCTCTGACCGGCAGCTTTGTAACAGTGCCCTTGAGAGCGTTTTTGTCCTTGTCAAGCCACTGGGGAGCCGTAATCATAATTGCGTCCTCACCGGTAAATCTCTTGAACTGGACAGAGCTGCGACTTCTTTCACAAACCTCGATAACGTCACCGACGGATACGAGAAAAGAGGGAATATCTACGCGCTTGCCGTTTACCATGAAATGTCCGTGGTTTACTGCCTGACGCGCCTCACGGCGGGTCATGGCGAAGCCGAGACGGAAAACGACGTTATCAAGACGGCGCTCAATGGTTGTAAGCAGGGTTTCACCGGTGATTCCGGGAGCCTTTGCCGCCTTTTCATAGTACATACGGAACTGCTTTTCAAGAATTCCGTATACGAACTTAACTTTCTGTTTTTCGTTGAGCTGAAGAGCGTACTCGCTCTGCTTCCTGCGCATCTGAACCTTGGGATTGCGAATGGTTCCGCTCTTGGTTTTAGCGGTGTATCCCATGACGGCAGGAGAAACGTCAAGCTGCTTACAGCGTTTGACAATGGGTTGCATATTTCTAGCCATAATTAACTTCTCCTTCCTTTATTAGACGCGGCGTCTCTTCGGCGGACGGCAGCCATTGTGAGGAATGGGTGTTACGTCCTTAATGAGGGTGACCTCAAGACCGGCGGTCTGCAATGCGCGGATAGCCGCTTCACGGCCTGAACCCGGGCCCTTAACATAAACTTCAACAGTTTTGAGTCCGTGCTCCATAGCTGCCTTGGAGGCAGTTTCCGCTGCGGTTTGCGCTGCGAAGGGAGTGGACTTTTTGCTGCCGCGGAAACCCATTCCGCCTGAAGATGCCCAGGAGATCGCATTTCCGTGAACATCGGAAATGGTGACCATGGTATTGTTAAAGGAGGAACTGATGTGGACGACTCCCTTTTCAATGTTTTTCCGCTCTCTGCGGCGGGTTCTGGTCTTTTTCTTAGGTGCTGCCATTTATCCGTTCCCTCCCTTACTTCTTTTTGTTTGCAATCGTGCGCTTCGGACCCTTGCGGGTACGGGCGTTCGTTTTGCTTCTCTGCCCGCGTACGGGCAGCCCGCGTCTGTGACGAAGGCCGCGATAGCTGCCGATTTCCGTCAGACGCTTGATATCAAGAGCGGTTCTGCGGCGCAGGTCGCCCTCAACGGTATAGTTGCTGTCAATGCACTCGCGCAGCTTGGCTTCCTCTTCCTCGGTCAAATTCTTGACGCGGGTGTCGGGATTAATACCGGTCTGCTCGAGAATTTTGGTTGCGCTGGTTCTTCCAATGCCAAAAATATAAGTGAGTCCGATTTCGATTCGCTTATCCTTCGGCAGGTCTACTCCGGCGATACGTGCCATACTTTTTAATCATTCCTTTCGCATGATGCGGCGGTTTTCCCGCCTGCAATGTGTTTGTGCTTTAAGAAATACGCAAATATTTGTTGCGTAACAGGGCTTTTTCTCCTTGTGACACTGCTGCACTTTTGCCGTGTCACAGATAAAGGCACCCCTGCTCTGCCTGATTAGCCTTGTCTCTGCTTGTGTTTGGGATTCTCGCAGATAACCATGACCTTGCCCTTGCGCTTGATGACCTTGCACTTTTCGCACATGGGTTTTACGGATGGTCTTACTTTCATTTTGAAACCTCCTATTTGCTTCTCCAGGTGATTCTTCCGCGGGTCAAGTCATAGGGAGACATCTGGACAGTAACCTTGTCACCGGGAAGAATTTTAATAAAGTTCATCCTCAGTTTTCCGGATATATGAGCCAGAATCTTATGACCGTTTCCGATATCAACCTGAAACATCGTGTTGGGCAGGGCTTCAACCACTATACCCTCGAATTCAATAACGTCATCTTTTGACAAGCGGATTTTCCCTCCTTATTCCGACCTCGCTACGATAAATCGCAAGCTCTTTTCTGATTAGCCTATCTGTTGCCTTGCCTGCGGCCAGAGCCGCGGCAAGCTCAGGTTTTCCCGGTTTTCCGAAGCCGATGTGCTTCAGGCTTTTTCTCTTCGGGTTCTCGAGCTTTCTCGTCTTTCCGTTTACCAGCAGAGCTTCGCCGTCCTCAGCTTTTAATACTATGAACGCCCCGCCCTTGTCGTGACCGGCAAGAGAGAAAACGATGTCGGGCGACTGTAGCGCCTCCATTACATATCCTCCGCCCAGGTCAGAATCTCCGGCTCACCGTCCGTTATCAGAACAGTGTTTTCATAATGCGCCGAATAGCTTCCGTCCTGAGTGACCACCGTCCAGTTGTCGTTCAGCACGCGTATCGCTCTGTCCCCCATAATGACCATGGGTTCGATGGCAATCGTCATGCCCTTGACCAGACGCGGCCCGTGTCCGGGCTCACCGAAGTTCGGGACTTCGGGGCCCTCGTGGAGGCTTTTTCCGATACCGTGTCCCACATACTCTCGAACCAGTGAGAAGCCGAAGCTCTCAACATATTCCTGAATCGCGTGGGAGATGTCGGAAACGCGGCAGCCGGCGCGGGCATACTTGATTCCTTCGAAGAAGCTCTGTCTTGTAACCTCGATCAGTTGCTTCGCCTCGTCGGATATTTCGCCCGCAGCAAAGGTTCCGCAGCAGTCACCGTGGTATCCGCCGATAAACGCGCCCACGTCAATGCTGACTATATCGCCGCCATTGACAACGCGCTTGCCGGGAATGCCATGGATAACCTCGTCGTTCACCGAAATACAGGCGCTGCCGGGAAAACCGCCGTAACCCAGAAAGGACGGCACTGCTCCTGATTTTGTGATGAACTTGTGAATTTCTTTGTTGATCTCATGGGTTGTTACGCCCGGGCTAACCATTTCCCGCCCGATTGAGCGGGCTGCCGCGGTAATCCTGCCCGAAACGCGCATAAGCTCTATTTCCCGTGCGGACTTAATCGTAATTGTGCTCATAAGCCCAGAGCCTTTTTCATAGCATCGGTTGTTTGCTCAACTGTGGACTGACTGTCCACATGCTTGAGCTTTCCTCTCTTGTCATAAAACTCAATGAGAGGCTCTGTTTGCTCGTGGTAGGTTTTCAGCCTTCCCTTGACCGTTTCGGGAGCATCATCCTTGCGGATGAAAAGCTCGCCGCCGCAGGCATCACAGATACCCTCGGTTTTGGGCGGGTTGCTTACCAGATGAAAAGTGGTGTGACATTCCTTGCAGGTACGGCGTCCGGTGAGGCGTTCGATTATGGTCTCATCGGATATGTCCAGAGCCAGAACCGCGTCGAAAACAACGCCCGACTCCTCCAGAGCCTCCGCCTGAGGAATGGTTCTGGGCATACCGTCCAGAATGTAACCGTTTTTGCAGTCGTCCTCCGCGACCCGCTCCCGGACGATGCCTATTATGACATCGTCCGGAACGAGCTTGCCGCTGTCGACATACTCCTTCGCGCGCAAGCCTATGGCAGTTCCATTTTGTATCGCGGCGCGAAGAATATTACCGGTGGATATGGTAGGGATGTTGTAGATCCGGCCGAGAATCTCAGCCTGAGTGCCTTTACCGGCGCCGGGGGCGCCCAATAGTATAAGCTTCATAATCCCTCCCTTTTTTATTCAAGGAAGCCCTTGTAGTTGCGCATGATCATCTGCGCTTCCAAAGCCTTGACGGTTTCAAGCGCAACACCCACAACGATTATGATGGATGTGCCTCCCAGTGAGATACCGCTGTTTTTCGCCTGCTCGCTGAACATACTAATTACAATCGGCACAACGGCAATTATTCCAAGGTATACCGCGCCGAAGAGCGTAATTTTGTTCAGAGACTTCTGAATAAAGTCGCTGGTAGGCTTGCCCGGCCGGAAGCCGGGGATGAATCCGCCGTTCTTCTTCAGGTTGTTTGCAATCTCCACGGGGTTGAACTGAATCGTTGAGTAGAAATACGAGAAGAAGACGATTAGGAGAAGGTAAAGTATCGCATACACCGGACTGCTTACATCAAAAACTTTGAGAACTGAGCCCCAAAAGCCCGGGGTATCTTTGTCGACGCCGAACAGCATAGCGACCGTCGGCAGCAGTGACGCAATCGACTGTGCGAAGATAACCGGCAGAACGCCGGACATATTGACCTTCATCGGAAGGTGCGTACTCTGTCCGCCATACATCTTTCGTCCCACAACGCGTTTTGAGTATTGGACGGGTATCCGCCGCTCCGCATTCGTGACGATTACAATGAGAACGATGATTGCAAGAGCTCCTATGAGCATCAGCAGAGCGACCCACCATTGGGTGGTTCCGCTGGAAACGCCGGTTATGGTGTTGATAACACCTGCCGGGAAGCGGGAAACGATGCTCGCAAAAAGGATGATTGAGATTCCGTTTCCGATGCCGAACTCTGTTATCTGCTCGCCGAGCCACATGATGAGCGCGGAGCCGGCTGTGAAGGTAAGGATTATAACGATAGCTTCCCAAACACCGGTGCCGGAAACGATAAGCTGATTGCCCTTCATGAGCATGAAGAAGGCATAGCCCTGAACAAGGGCGATACCGACGGTGGCATAACGGGTGATGCTTGCAATCTTCTTTCTGCCTTCCTCGCCGCCTTCCTTTTGCATACGCTCAAGGGCGGGAATGGCGATTGTCAGCAGCTGCATGATGATGGATGCGTTGATATATGGCTGGATGGACAGTGCAAAAATCGTAGCAGTGGAAAAGGCGCCGCCGCTCATTACGTTGTAGAGGCCTAGTACCGTGCCTTCAAGCTGAGTGAAGTAGGTACCGAGCTTTGCAATATCAACATAGGGCACGGGGATCGCGTTACCTAAACGGTAAAGCAGAAGGATGAACAGGGTAAAGAGTATCTTCTTGCGCAGTTCATCAATTTTCCATGCGTTACGCATTGTTTGAAGCACTTATACCACCTCCGCCTTTCCGCCTGCGGCTTCGATTTTCTGCTTGGCAGATTCGGAAAAAGCGTTGGCCTGGATGGTGACCTTCTTTGTAAGGTTGCCGTTGCCCAGAACCTTGAGGCCGTACTCGCACTTGGAGAGAACTCCGTCTGCGAGAAGCTTTGCAGCATCAACAACCGCACCGTCTTCATACTTGTTGAAGGCAGCAACGTTGACTGCTGTGAGAGGCTTGGCAAAAATGTTGTTGAAGCCGCGCTTGGGAAGACGGCGAGCCAAAGGCATCTGTCCGCCTTCAAAACCGACGCGAACGCCGCCGCCGCTGCGGGACTTCTGTCCCTTCTGACCGCGACCCGCGGTCTTGCCGTTGCCCGAACCGTTGCCTCTGCCCTTGCGCTTATAAGCGCGGGTTGAACCGGGAGCGGGTGAAAGCTCGTTTAATTTCATGCCTGCACCTCCTTATTCTTCTGTAACCTTCAGAAGGTAGCCAATCTGCGCTATCTTTCCTCTGGTCTGGGGGTTGTCGGGCTGCTCGGTCTTGTTGCCGATTTTATGCAGTCCAAGAGAGTTGGCAGTGGCAATATGCTTGTCGTTTCTGCCATTGAGACTCTTAACAAGCTCAATCTTAACAGTAGCCATTGTCGTCCCTCCTATCCTCTGATCTCTTTAACAGTTTTGCCCCTGACGGCTGCAACCTGCTCCGCATTGCGAAGGCTGGTGAGGCCGACCATTGTCGCCGCAACGACGTTGTGGGGGTTGTTGGAGCGCAGGCACTTTGTGCGGATATCCTTGATGCCGGCTGCTTCAACCACTGCGCGGACTGCGCCGCCGGCGATAACGCCGGTACCTTCGGCCGCGGGCTTAAGGAGAACCTTGCCTGCGCCGAACTCGCCGATCACCTCGTGGGGGATCGTTGCGCCCTGCAGTGTTACTGTTACTATATTCTTCTTTGCATCCTCAAGACCCTTGCGGATCGCTTCGGATACTTCACCGGCCTTGCCAAGACCATAGCCCACGCGTCCTTTGCCGTCGCCGACAACGCACAGAGCCGAGAATTTCATTACGCGGCCGCCCTTAACGGTTTTAGAAACACGGTTGAGGGAAACGACCTTTTCTGAGAACTCGGACTGGGGCTCTTCCTGGCGCCTATTGTCTCTGTTATTGTTATAAGCCATTTTGTTTCCTCCTCCCGACTAAAAGTCAAGGCCGCCCTCGCGGGCTCCTTCTGCCAATGCTTTGACGCGGCCGTGATAAACGTAGCCGCCTCTGTCGAACACGATGCTCTCGATGCCCTTGGACTTAGCGCGCTCAGCGATGAGCTTGCCGACCTTGCCGGCACCCTCGATGTTGGAACCCGAGCCCTCAAAGCCCTTCTCGTTAGAGGAAGCGGCTGCGAGCGTTACCTGGTTGACATCATCGATGATCTGAGCATAGATGTGTGCATTGCTTCTGTAAACATCCAGTCTGGGAGTCTCGGGTGTGCCGCTAATTTTTGCGCGAACCCTTTTATGACGCCTAAGGCGCTGGATATTGTTATCTTTTCTCTTAATCATTCAGGCACACCTCCTCTTATTTAGCTCCGGTTTTGCCTTCTTTGTGGCGAACCACTTCGTTGGCATACCGGATTCCCTTGCCCTTGTAAGGCTCGGGGGGTCTCTTTTTACGCACATCAGCCGCGAACTGACCGACCTTCTGCTTGCTGATACCGGAGATAACGATGGTGTTCTGGTTGGGAACATCGATCTTGATTTCGTCGGTCTCGGCAACCGTCACCTGATGGGAGTAGCCGATATTCATAACAAGCTTGTCGCCATCCTTGGCAACTCTGTATCCGACACCCTGAACAGTCAGCTCCTTCTTGAAGCCTTCGGAAACGCCGACTACCATGTTGTTTACAAGTGTTCTTGTAAGCCCGTGAAGACTGCGGTTATCCTTGTTGTCGTTGGGGCGGGTTACGTTCAGGACATCGCCGTCCTGCTCAACCTTAATGGTTGCGGGAAAGGTGTGCTCAAGGGTGCCCTTGGGGCCCTTGACGGTGATGTGATTGTTGTCGTCAACTTTTACTTCCACTCCGGCCGGAATGGTGATGGGGGTTCTTCCGATTCTAGACATTTCTCTACCCCCTTACCAAATGAACGCCAGGACTTCACCGCCGATGTTGGCCTTGCGTGCGGCCTTGTCGGTCATGATGCCCTTGGAGGTGGATACTATAGCAATACCCAGTCCCTTGAGGACGTAGGGCAGCTCGTCTGCACCGGCATAAACACGAAGGCCGGGCTTGGAAACACGGCGAAGGCCCTGAATGGCCTTTTCCTTGCCGGGAAGATACTTTAGAGTAACACGGATAAGGCCCTGACCGCCGTCTTCAATTATCTGAAAGCTCTTGATATAGCCTTCCTCAAGAAGGATGCCGGCAATTGCCTTTTTCATGTTGGAAGCGGGAATGTCAACAGTTTCGTGCTTCGCGCTTCCGGCGTTGCGGATTCTGGTGAGCATATCCGCAATGGGGTCTGTAATTTGCATTTTTGATTTTCCTCCTAATATAGAGTTACAGCATTTTGCTGTTCAGGTGATGAGGTTCCGGAGCAATACATGATTGACCCCGGCCTTTCAAAACCGTCGTCGAAGCAAGGGCTGCATCCTTCGTATCCGCGCAAGCGCGAACACTCACTCGCTACCCTGCTTCTCCTCTTTCAAACCAAACCCGCTTCGCTGGGCTTTGGTTTGAGTAAAGACGTAAGATGCTTCTTGCCCGCCGCTTGATCTGGGCGGCGCTACGATTCTGCCTCGTGGCAGATAAGTGTCCTCCGCGGATAGCGGGTTTTTTCCAGTTGCCTTATTCAGGCGGCGCTACGAAGTCCGCCGCCGGATCTGTCCGCGGAGCGGCACGTGCCACAGAGCGAACAGCGTGAGCGGCTTTTTAAGGGGTTTCCAAAGGGGTGTCCCCTTTGGGCCTCTTTTCTTTGGGGTGAAGGGGGATTTCTTTTCTTAGCGAGAAAAGAAACCTCCCTTCATGGGGCGGCAGGGAGCAAAGCTCCCGCGCCCGCCAAAAGGTTTGGTGCATAACAGAATTTTCACCAAGAAGCCTTGCGTACTCCGGGGATTTGACCCTTGTGCGCCAGCTCTCTGAAGCATATGCGGCATACGCCGTAGTCGCGAAGATATGCATGGGGACGACCGCAGATCTTGCAGCGGTTGTACTGCCTACTGGAAAACTTCGCGGGGCGTGCCTGCTTGATTTTCATTGATGTTTTTGCCATTTTTCCCTCCTATGCTCTTGCGAAGGGCGCGCCCAAAAGGCTGAGCAGCTCCCGAGCTTCTTCATCGGTTTTTGCTGTGGTAACGATTGCAATGTTCATACCACGGAGCTTTTCGATCTTGTCATAGTCGATTTCCGGGAAGATGATCTGCTCTTTGAGTCCGAGGCTGTAATTGCCGCGGCCGTCAAAAGCATCGGCGGAGATTCCGCGGAAGTCGCGAACGCGGGGTAGTGCGACGTTTATAAGCCTGTCGAGGAATTCCCACATTCTGTCCTGACGAAGGGTGACCTTAACGCCGACATTCTGACCTTCACGGAGCTTGAAGTTTGCAACGGATTTGCGGGCAACTGTGGCAACGGCCTTTTGACCGGCAATTGCCGAGATGTCCTTGATTACAGCGTCGAGGGCCTTTGCGTTGTCCTTGCAGTCGCCTGCGCCGACGCTGATGATGACTTTTTCTACCTTCGGAACCTGCATAGTGCTCTTGTAATCGAACTTTGTCATAAGAGCAGGAGCGACTTCCTCAAGATACTTTTTCTTCATTCTTGTCATGGATTAGCCTCTCCTTTCTTAGTTCTCTTCGCCGCACTTTTTGCAGACACGAACCTTTTTCCCGTCCTTCAGGAACTTGTGAGCTTCACGGGTGGGCTTGCCGCACTTGGGGCAAACGCGCATTACCTTGGAAGCATAGATGGGGGTTTCCTTCTTAATGATTCCGCCCTCTTCACCCTGTTTGCGGGGTTTCATGTGACGCTTAGCCACGTTGACGCCCTCAACGATAACTTTACCGTTTTTGGGGTCGGCGGAAAGCACCTTTCCCTTTTTGCCCTTGTCCTTGCCGGACAGGACAATAACCAGATCGTCTGTTCTAACGTTCATTCCATGCCCTCCTATATTACTTCGGGAGCCAGGGACAGGATCTTCATATAGTCCTTGTCACGAAGCTCACGGGCAACTGGTCCAAAGATGCGGGTGCCGCGCGGATTTTTATCTTCTTTGATGAGAACTGCAGCGTTCTCATCAAAACGGACATATGTGCCGTCCGCACGGCGAACGCCCTTTGCGCTGCGCACGATGACCGCTCTGACAACCTCGCCCTTTTTGACTGCGCTGCCGGGCTGGGTCTTGCGAACGGAGGCGACAACGACATCGCCGATGTTGCCATATCTGCGCTTGGAACCGCCGAGAACACGGATGCACTTGATTTCTTTGGCGCCGGTATTGTCGGCCACCTTGAGATGTGTTTCCTGTTGTATCACGTCATGGCCTCCTTACTTTGCCTTTTCGATAATTTCTACGAGACGCCATCTCTTGTCCTTGGACAGGGGACGTGTCTCCATAACTTTAACTCTGTCACCAATGCCGCACTCGTTATTTTCGTCGTGCGCCTTCAGGCGATAGGTCTTTTTGATGATCTTTTTGTACAGAGGATGCGCAACGCGGTCCTCTACGATGACAACGATGGTCTTGTCCATCTTGTCAGATACCACTTTGCCCACGCGGGTCTTGCGGGAAGATGTTCTTACTTCGTTCATAGTCACTTACCTCCTCACTGCTCGAGCTGCTTCTGGCGGATGATTGTCTTGACTCGGGCAATGTCCCGGCGAACCGCAGAGATCCTGATTGGGTTGTCAAGATGGTTGGTCGCATGCTGCATACGAAGATTGAATAAATCCTTCTTGAGCTGCATCAGTGTGCTCTCAAGCTCGGTGGCGGACATTCCGCGTATTTCGTTGACCTTCATCTTATTCACCACCTGTCTCGGTATCTGCGCGCTTGACAAACTTGGTCTTGCAGGGCAGCTTGTGACTTGCAAGACGCATTGCCTCGCGGGCAATGTCCTCGGTTACGCCAGCAATTTCGAACATGACGCGGCCGGGCTTAACTACTGCAACCCAGTACTCGGGAGAGCCCTTACCGGAACCCATGCGGGTCTCGGCAGGCTTTTTGGTAACTGGCTTGTCGGGAAAAATCTTGATCCAGACCTTACCGCCACGCTTTGTGTAGCGTGTCATAGCGATACGGGCCGCTTCAATCTGGTTCGAGGTGATCCAGGTCGGCTCGGTCGCCACAAGGCCGTATTCGCCGTAGGTTACAACATTGCCTCTGGTGGCTCTGCCGGTCATACGACCACGGTGAACTCTACGGTATTTAACTCTCTTAGGCAGAAGCATTATTCGTTGCCTCCTTCCTGGGGAGCAGCGGGTGCTGCAGGCGCTGCGGGTGCTGCAGGCGTGGTCACCGTGCGGTTGTATCCGCCACCCTGACCGCCGCTCTGTCCGCCGCGGTTATAGCCGCCCTGGCCGCCACGGTTGTATCCGCCACCCTGGCCGCCGCTCTGGCCGCCACGATTGTAGCCGCCACTCTGGCCGTCACGATTGTAGCCGCCGCCCTGGCCGCCGCGGTTGTAGCCGCCGCCCTGACCGTCACGGTTATAACCGCCGCCCTGACCATCACGGTTGTATCCGCCGCGGTTGTCATTTCTCTTGCGGTCACCGCGATTGCGATCGTCACGGCGTGTCATATCCATTGTGCGGGGTGTGCTGCGCAGGGTCTGGGAGAGAACCTCGCCCTTGTAAATCCAAACCTTGATGCCTATACGGCCATAGGTTGTGGCAGCCTCAGCAAAACCGTACTCGATGTCGGCACGGATTGTCTGAAGGGGTATCGTACCCTCGTGATAGCACTCGCTGCGGGCAATTTCCGCACCGCCAAGACGACCGGCGCACATAACCTTAATGCCCTTAACACCCAGACGCATTGCGCGGCCCATGGAGTTTTTCATAGCGCGGCGGAAGCCGATACGCTTTTCAAGCTGCTGGGCAATGCTTTCAGCAACAAGCTGAGCATTTGTTTCCGGAGTGCGAACCTCAACGATGGAAAGAGCTACGGGCTTGCCGATCATTTTCTCAACAGCCATGCGCAGGCGCTCGATCTCCTGACCGCCCTTGCCGATAACAAAGCCGGGTCTAGCGCAGTGGATGAAAATGCGGACTTTTGCGCTGTCGCGCTCAATCTCAATCTTAGGGACGCCTGCGGAATACAGGGTCTTCTTCAGATATTCACGAATTTTGTAGTCCTCGACTACGAGATCGCCGACCTTATCGTTTCTTGCGTACCATCTGGAATCCCAGTCTTTAATGACGCCGACGCGCAGGCCGTGAGGATTAACCTTTTGTCCCATATTCTGCCTCCTCCCTATTCCTTCTCAGCCACTACAACAACGATGTGGCTGGTTCTTTTATTGATCCTGTACATACGTCCCTGTGCTCTGGGCCTGCCGCGCTTGAGGATGGGGCCGCCGTTGGCATAGGTTTCCTTGACATAGAGGCTGTCAGGATCCATATTGTGGTTGTTTTCAGCGTTTGCCACTGCACTCTTCAAAACCTTGATAAGCAGCTCGGAGCCGGCCTTGGGGGTCTGCTGCATGAGAGCTTCTGCGGTTTTAACGTCCTTGCCGCGGATAAGGTCGCAAACTATCTTGACCTTACGGGGAGATATGCGGGCAAACTTGTGTTCTGCTCTTGCTTCCATTTTTCTCCTCCTTATCTGCCGGACTTGCTGCCGGCGTGACCGCGGTAAGTGCGGGTAGGTGCAAATTCACCAAGCTTGTGGCCTACCATATCCTCGGTAATATACACGGGAACATGGCGGCGGCCGTCATGGACGGCTATTGTGTGGCCAACGAAAGTCGGGAATATTGTGGTTGCGCGGCTCCAGGTCTTGAGAACCTTTTTTTCGCCGGCCTTGTTCATTTCGTCGACTCTCTTGAGAAGCTCGGGAGCTGCGAAAGGGCCTTTTTTAACACTTCTGCTCATTTACCTTATTCCCTCCTTACTTAGCGTTACGGCGCTTCACGATATACTTATCGTTCTGATTCTTCGCCTTGCGGGTCTTGTAACCCAGTGCAGGCTTGCCCCAAGGTGTAACAGGGCCGGGACGGCCGATGGGGGACTTGCCTTCACCACCGCCGTGGGGGTGGTCGCAGGGGTTCATGACAGAGCCGCGGACGGTGGGACGCCAACCCATGTGGCGCTTACGTCCGGCCTTGCCGATGTGGATATTACCGTGGTCGATATTTCCGACCTGGCCGATGGTAGCCATGCAGTTGATGCGAACCTTGCGGTATTCGCCGGAGGGCAGACGAAGCTGTGCCATGTCGCCTTCCTTAGCCATAAGCTGAGCCGAAACACCTGCGGAGCGGGCAAGCTGTCCGCCATGACCGGGATAGAGCTCAATGTTGTGAATGACCGTACCAACGGGGATATTCAGAATGGGCAGAGCGTTGCCGGGCTTAATGTCTGCGCCGGCGCCGGAAACGATTTTGTCGCCGGCCTTCAGCCCAACGGGAGCAAGGATATAACGCTTCTCTCCGTCAGCATACTCAACCAACGCAATATGAGCGCTGCGGTTGGGGTCATACTCCAGGCGGAGAACCGTTCCCTCAACATCAAGCTTGTTGCGCTTGAAGTCGATGATGCGGTACTTTTTTCTGTTGCCGCCGCCGCGGTGACGAACGGTTATATGGCCGTAGCTGTTACGTCCGGCGCTCTTTTTAAGAACTTCTACCAGGGATTTCTCGGGAGTTGCATGCTTGTCAACGCCATCGAAGCCCGAAACCGTCATATGCCTGCGGGACGGTGTGGTAGGTTTATAAGTTTTAATGGACATTTTCCTTTACCTCCTTACACCATTCCCTCGAAGATCTCGATGCTCTTCGAATGCCTGCTGAGTTTAACGGTAGCCTTTTTCCACTCGGAAGTGTATCCGGCGGGCTGGGAGCCGACGCGCTTCTTCTTGCCGTGAACAAGGCTGGTATTAACTCTGATGACCTTTACTCCGAAGATTTCCTCGATAGCCTTCTTGATCTCGATCTTGTTGGCGTCCTTGGCAACTTCGAAAACGTACTTTTTAATGTCGAGGTCTTCCATCGACTGCTCGGTGATGATGGGACGAATGACTATATCATAAGCGGTTCTCATCATGCGTACACCTCCTCGATTTTCTCAAGCGCAGCCTTGTCAACTACGAGCTTTCCTGCATTTAGGATGTCATAAGGAGACAGGATCGTTGCGATGGTGGTCTTTACGCCCGGGATATTTCTTGAGCTCTTAATGACGTTCTCGTCTACTTCGCGCGTAATGACAAGTGCTTTGCCGGCAACGTCGATCTTTCCGAGGAAGCCTTTGAAAACGCTGGTCTTTATCTCGTCCATCTTCAGATCGTCGATAACAATGATTTCGTTCTCGGCGGCCTTGGAGGACAGGGCGCTCTTAAGAGCAAGCCTCTTAACCTTTTTGTTGAGAGTATAGCTGTAGTCGCGCGGCTTGGGAGCAAAAGCGACACCGCCGTGTCTCCATACGGGAGATCCGGCATGGCCTGCGCGTGCGCGGCCTGTGCCCTTCTGACGCCAGGGCTTTTTGGTGGTCACAGCGACCTCGCCCTTGGTCAGCGCGCTCTGTGTGCCCTGACGACGGTTAGCCAGATGATTCTTCACGGAGTCGTGGAGAACAGAGGCATTGGGTTCGATTCCGAAGATGGATTCGGAGAGCTGAACCTCGCCGACCTTTTCGCCGGCCATATTGTATACAGTAGCAGTAGGCATTACATTCTCTCCTTTCCCTTATTTATTTCTCGCAGAAGCCTTCTGCGGATTGACTCTTGCGGAGGCCTTCTGCGGGTTGGCGCTGATTCCGGCAGCCGAGCCCTTGGCCTTGACATGCTTAACGGTATCCTTAAGATAGACGATGCCGCCCTTGGGGCCGGGGATTGCGCCGCGGACAACGATCATGTTGAGCTCCGGGTCAACCTTGACAATGTCAAGATTCTGAACGGTAACCTGCTCAGCACCCATGTGTCCTGCGCCAATCTTCCCCGGGAAAATACGTGAGGGATCGGTGCCTGAACCCATAGAACCTGCGTGACGGTGAACAGGGCCGCCGCCGTGGCTCATGGGGGTTCTGTGCGCGCCGTGGCGCTTGATAACGCCGGCATAGCCCTTGCCCTTTGAAACGCCGGTCACGTCGACCTTGTCTCCCTCGGCAAAAGCATCGGCCTTGAGAACGTCGCCTACGTTGAGAGACTCGCAGTCTTCAAGGCGAAATTCCTTAAGATACTTCATAAGGGAAACGCCGGCTTTGTTCATGTGTCCCTTTTCGGGCTGGGTGAGCTTGCGCTCCTGTGTTTCTTCATAACCGAGCTGAACAGCTGTGTAGCCTTCCTTCTCGTCGGTCTTCTTCTGGACAACAACGCAGGGGCCCGCTTCAATAACGGTCACCGGAACGACGCGTCCAACTTCATCGAAGATCTGCGTCATGCCGACCTTTTTACCGATGATGGCTTTTTTCATGATATTTCCTCCTATTAGGTTATTGGTCAACTCGCGTGACAAGTAAGTCAGAGGCTGTTGACTTGACCCTGTCCGCGGCTTGGCGGACAACAGGGTTGTCTATAAATTTGTGCGCAATATATAATGTATTGCACTGATTGCGGGAAACGCTGCAATAATTCACGAAGCTGTTTTTGTCGGTCCGAAGCGAAGGTGGCGCCGCTGTATTTGTGTACAGCAAGACGACAACGCAACGGAACGGCAGTACTGAGCAAGTGAGGAACTTACAGCTTCATTTCGATTTCGACACCTGCAGGCAGCTCAAGAGCTGTCAGAGCCTCAACCGTTTTCTGGGTCGGGTTCATGATGTCAATGAGGCGCTTGTGGGTGCGGCGCTCGAACTGCTCGCGGCTGTCCTTATACTTGTGGACTGCGCGCAGAACGGTGATCTTCTCAGTCTTGGTGGGCAGGGGGATAGGACCGGAAACCTTAGCTTCAGTGCGCTTTGCGGTTTCAACGATTTTCTCCGCGGCCTTGTCGATGAGCTGATGATCATACGCCTTGAGTCTGATGCGAACCATTTTTTTGTTAGATGCTGCTGCCATTGATTATTCCTCCAAACGTTTGTTACACAGCGGCTTTGGGCTCCGCCAGTTTAATTGCGTCCGGTGAGAATATTTTCCGTACACTTCGCCGTGCGTATCAGACCTCACCCGAAAAACAAACCGGAAATCTTTTTCCGGTCTAAACTTCGTCCAAGCGATATACGCGTGATACTGGAAGCTTCTCAACCGCCCGATTATTGCCGGAAAGGACCGGCAACGGACATACTCCACGAAAGTTACCAAATCGACCTCGATTCGCAATCTCCCGCTTCATCGCATTTCACACGAAAGGGCGCAACTCCCCCAATTCGCGCCCTGTTAGGATATCAGATAACACAAGAGCTGTCAATATAAATTTCACAGTTTTCTCACATTTTTATAGCGTTTTCGACGGGGCTCGATTTATTCTTCCCATATTTTGTGTTTTCATTGCTTTAACCACACAATTGTGCTGATTATTCCAGGCGTCCCCACGCTGGGGGTAACCTTTTTAATTTATTACCTGCTACCCGCAGGGGGCAACCCATTTTTATTATTTATTATATTCGCCTACCCGGCGAGGGCAAAAGAGGGGTGTCTTTTTACGAAAAGAACACCCCTCTCTTAACTCACCCCAGAAAAGGGGTTATAAACGCTTCGCTCTATATGCGGCCGCCGCAAGCGGCGGATATCCCCGCCGCTGCCTTCGGAGCGCGGCTTCATTAAGCGAAGGGGAAGAAGATGCGCCCGCACCACATCTAAGCGAGCGATTATGTGGCGCAGTGGTTATCTGCCCTGTGGCACGGGTTGCAGTTAGCGAGCGGAGAGCTTGCTTGTATTAATTGTCTTGCACACATTTTCTTTAGGAGAGTCAAGAGAGGGCATTTCTTTTTTGAAAAGAAAGCCCTCTTTTGCCCTCGCCGGGTAGGCGAAAATATATAATATAGAAAATATATGCTATAAAAAGGACAACGTCGCCCCAAGCGCAGAACGTTTGAAACAATGTAATTATTTCAGCTTCGGGTCGCCCACGCGCACCAGGATCTTTTCCACGCGCTGTCCGGACACAGACAGTACCGTCACGCTCAGGTTCTCATAGGTAAATTTCTCACCCCGAACCGGAAAATGCTCAAAGCTCTCAATAGTCCAGCCGCCGACTGTGGCGCTTTCCGTTTCGATGGCGTCCTCCTCCCAGCCGAGGACTTCCAGGAAGTCACTCATGTTCATGTCACCGTCAAGCTCATAGAGATTTTCGGCGCGCTCAATGACTTCTTCCTCGACCTCGTCGGTTTCATCCCAAATCTCACCTACAAGCTCCTCGAACACGTCCTCCATGGACACAACACCCATTGAGCCGCCGTATTCGTCGGTGACTATGGCGATGTGCGTTCTGCTTTTGCGCATCTCGGAGAGAACCGCAGGCAGCTTCAAAGTTTTGTAAACAAAACAAGGCCGGAGCAGCAAGGGACGTATGTCGATTTTCTCATTGCCCGAAATCGCCTTGAAGAAATGGTTCAGATACAAAACCCCTATAATATTGTCTATGCTGTCTTCATAGACCGGCAGGCGGGAGAAGGGAGATTTGAGAATAGATTCCATAATCTCCTCCCAGTCGTCGTCTATGTCGATTGCAAGCATATCAACGCGGCTGGTCATAACTTCGCTGGCGGAAATGTCGGAAAAGTCCAGCGCCGCCTGCAGCAGCTCACTGCGCTCCTCGCCTATAACGCCCTCAACCTCGACGGTTTCGATGATGGAAACAAGCTCAAGCGCTGCTGCCTCTTGTTCGTCATCGGGGCGCTCACCCTTCAGGGGTTTCGTAATCAGGTTGATCAGTCCGACAACCACAAATATCACCGGTTTGAGAATAAACATCAACCCGCGGATAACAAAGGCAACACCCATAGCTGTGCGGTTCGCGTTCTTTTTTGCCACCATTTTGGGCATGGTTTCGCCGAAAATAATGATGAGGAGAGTTATCAAAATCGTAGCAAGCGCTGAAATCAATCCTTCAGTTCCCAGCTTATCCGAAATCAGTATTGCCATAACCGAGGCCACAGATGAGGCGGCAATATTCACAAGATTATTGCAGATAAGAACAGTTGAGAGCATGTCATCATACTTGTCAAAGATTTTGCATGCTGCCGCAGCAGATTTGTCTCCGCTTTCCGCAGCATTTTCTAGGCGGATGCGGTTTGCGGATGAAAATGCCATTTCCGCGGCGGAGAAGAGGGCCGAGAGCCCCACAAGGCATATTATTGCCACATAGTATAAAGGAGACATTATTTTCTGTTCCCTCCTTCCTCTTCATCTTTGGGAAGGATGCGGGCAATCAGCTTAACGATGCGGTTGTGGCTCATTTCTCCCACTGTGATTTCGAGCCCGTTGTAAATAAAGCTGTCACCCTCACTGGGGATGGCGTCAAAGTGCTCAAACACCCACTCGCCGATAAGCTTGTGTTCAAAGTCAAAATCGTCAGGATCATCAAAGTCCATCATTTCAAAGCAGTCTTCCATAGTCAGCTCGGGGTCGAGCTGGAAGCTGCCGTCGTCCAACTGGACAAAGGACTCAATTATATCATCATCCTCATCCCAGATATCGCCGACCAGCTCCTCGAGTATATCTTCTACAGTTACGATACCTGAAGTGCCGCCGTAATTGTCGGTAACAACCGTCATGTTCAGGCGCTTACGGCTCATTACAGAGAGCAGCTCGTCAATTTTCGTGCTCTGGTGGGCAAAGTGCGTTTCATCAAGAACGGTTGCGATGTCCAGCGCATCGCCCTGCTTGAGATAGGCTTTTATAAACTTGCGAATCTGCAAAACTCCGACTATACTGTCGATCGTGCCCGCATAAACAGGAAAACGGCTGTGTCTGGAAGCCTTCACAATTTCCAGAATATCAGCCGGCATAAGGCTTATATTCACAGCCGTAACATCTACCCTTGGAGTCATAATACTCTCGGCAGTCACATCCGCAAACATAAGCGCAGAATGGACAAGCTCGCCCTTTTGGGCATCCAGCTCGCCTTCATCCTTCATATTTTCGATAATATCGTAGAGCTCATCCTCTGTAACGGTTACCTCGGTATCGCCCTTGGTGTGCTTTGCAACCGTCTGGCCTATAGCAGTAAGCACATAAGCCAGCGGTGTAAAAATAGTCATAAAGAACTTGAGCGTTGAAGCCAAGGTCAGGCTCAGGCTCAGTGAGTATTTCTTCGCAATGGTTTTCGGCAGCATTTCCGCCGCGAAAAAAACAACAAAGGTCGTTATAAATGTTGAAAGCGTAACTACAGAGACGCCCCACAGCTTCGTAACCATAACAGTTACGATTGCCGCCGTAACTGTATGGACTATATTTGTTCCTATAAGTATTGTGGTAATCGCTTTATCAAAATTATCCAGAACAAACATTGCGTTCTTCGCTCTGCGATCACCCTTGTCCAGCGCCGTTTTTACCTTGATACGGCTGACTGTTGAGAATGCGGTTTCCAGCATCGCAAAATAAAATGCCATCAGCAAAAGAAAAGCTATTATCAGCCACGACAAAGGGTTGCCGTCGTCCATTGCGGTATATCACTCCTTCGGATTTGGATTATTGTAGGTAATTGTATCATGCGCAAAATCACAAGTCAATTATTCCTTTGCCCCGCTTTTGCCCAAATTTGCTCTAAATTCCCCGTTTTTGAAACAATGCACTTTATATGGAACATCTAATATGTTATACTTACATAATCTCAAGGGGAGGAGGGGTTTGTCTGTGCTAAAGTTGATCATAGGGACCGCCGGAAGCGGTAAAACCGCCATGATAACGCAGGAAATCAGTCGCCGGGTCGCTCTCGGTGAAACGGACATTTACATGATCGTGCCCGAGCAGTTCAGTCACGAAGCGGAGCGCGAGCTCTGCTCGGTTTGCGGCGATCGTCTCTCCCTGCATGCCGAGGTTATCAGCTTCTCCCGACTTGCGGTTCGTGTTGCGCAGGAGACGGGTACCGGAGGAAAAACCTATCTGGATAACGGCGGACGGCTGCTTTGCATGAGCCTTGCTCTGGGGAAAATCGGCTCAAATCTGCAGTTATATTCCGCTGCAGGCCACAATCCCAGATTGCAGTCGGAACTTCTTAACACCATAGACGAACTCAAAAATTCTCTTGTTTCCTCTGAATTACTCCTGAATGCTTCAGCAAACGTGCAGGGAGAGCTCTCCAAAAAGCTAAGCGACCTCGCCCTGTGCCTTGAGGCATATGAGGCGGTTCTGGCAAATGGCCACGCCGATTCGGCGGACAGAATACTGCGTTTGGCGGAAACGCTGGGTGAGAGCAGCGTAGGGAAAAGCGGTCAAATCTTTATCGACGGCTTCACCAATTTTACAGGCAGCGAGGAGCTTGTTATCGAGGCGCTTCTGAAATGTGGTGCGCAGGTGACCCTGTGTCTGACCTGCGACGGTCTGCACAGCGATTCGGAGCATTTCATCCCGGCTCGTGCAGCCGCGGGCAAGCTGCTGCGTTTTGCCGAAAGCCACGGCATTGCCTCGGAAATTGTCACAGCCAATTACAGCGGCGGCAAGGCCCCCGCCCTGCAATACTATTATAATTATCTCTATTACTATACATCGCAAAAATATGACGGGGAAAACAAGGCTATCTCGATTTTCTGTGCCGACGACCTGCGCGCAGAGTGCGAACTCGCCGCAGCAAGGTGTGTCGAGCTGGTGCGCGAAACCGGTTGCCGCTGGGGCGACATCGCAATTGCAGCACGCGGCTTTAAGGACTATTCCGCAGCGCTTTCCGACGCTTTCCGCCTTTACGGAGTACCGCTTTTTTCTGCCCGCCGTGGAAGCATAATGCAAAAGCCTGTGCCCGCCCTGATCACTGCGGCATTTGACGTCATTGAGGGCGGATGGGATAATTCCGACGTGCTCACTTACATAAAAACCGGTCTGTCCGGTCTTTCCCAACCCGACTGCGACAAGCTGACGGGCTATGCCTCCCTCTGGAATATCAGAGGCAGCGCTTGGACTAAGCAAACCCCCTGGCGTCAGCATCCTGAAGGTTTCGGTGCGGAGCACACGGATGAATCCCTGACTACGCTCGATGAGATAGACGGTCTGCGCCGCCGACTTGCCGCGCCGCTTACTCGCCTTGAAAAAAGCGGTAGGCAGGGAAAGTCTGCAAGGGAGCAGGTTCAGGCGCTGTCGGACTTTCTGCTTGACATCTCGTTGCCTGAAACACTGGAAGCCCACGCGCAGGAGCTTGACCTTGCCGGCAAATCGCAGCTCGCCGACGAATTCCAGCAGCTTTGGGGAACGCTCTGCCAGGCAATGGAGCAGTTTTCCGCCATGCTTGGAGATATGCCGATGTCTCAGCCTGAATTTGCCGAGCTCTTCCTGAAAATGCTGTCGCAATATGATATTTCGTCAATCCCGTTCACTCCGGACAGTGTGAGTGCCGGAGAGATTGACAGGATGCGGCGACGCAATATCAAGCACCTGATTTTTCTTGGTGCTTCCGACGACAGGATTCCGGCGCTCGAGGAGAGCTTCGGACTGCTCACTCAGGATGACAGGGCTCTTCTTGAGGGCTCGGGAATCCTGCTGACCGGCGGCAACGACAAGCTGCCGAGAGAGCTTTGCCTCATCTATAACTGTCTAACTCTGCCGTCTGAAACCCTGACCCTCTGCTACAGCGCGACGGATTCCGGCGCTTCAAAGACCCGCCCGGGCTTCCCCATCAGCCGTGCGCAGCTTCTGTTTGACGCGGAAACTACAGCCTGCGATCTGAACAGGCTGCGGCTTTCCGCAGAAAATCCCGCCTTTTTGCTTGCGGCCGGCGGGGAAAATAGCGGCGAAGGCGCCGCCCTTGCAAGAGCCTATTTTTCTGAAACCGCGGACGGAACTCAGCGTTTGGAAGAGCTTGACCTGCGCGCAAAGCGCAGTCTTGGGCACTTGTCGGATGCCTCTGTTGCCGCGCTCTACGGTAAATCCCTGCACATCTCACCCTCGAGGGCGGACGCCTTTTTCTCCTGTAAATTCTATTACTTCCTTCGCTACGGCTTAAAGCTCAACGAGAGGGAGCGCGCAGAGTTTGATCCGCCGGAGCTCGGCACATACATGCACTATGTCCTTGAAAAGTGCGCCGCGGAAATATCTGCGGGTGTGGGTTATAAAAATGCCACTGCGCAGCTGGCAGCGGAACTGACGGACAAATACACAGACCTCTACATCAACGAAAAACTTGGCGGTTTTGAAGAAAAATCCCCTCGTTTCATCTTCCTGTTTAACCGCCTGCGCCCTTCCGTTAAGCGGGTAGTCTCCGACATGGTGCGCGAGCTCTCCCGCTCAGATTTCGCGCCGCTGAATTTTGAGCTGAGCTTCAGAAACGGCGGCGAGCTGCCGCCCATCCACCTTTCTGACGGGGCAAGCGAACTGTTTGTCAGCGGTACGGTTGACCGCGTAGACGGCTGCGTCATCGGCGGCAAGCTTCATCTGCGCGTTATGGACTATAAAACAGGCAAAAAAGCCTTCTCCCTATCTGATATCTGGTACGGCATGGGCATGCAAATGCTGCTGTATCTGTTTTCGCTCGAAAAGAGCGGCGGCATGATATATGACGGCGAAATCATCCCTGCGGGAGTGCTGTATATTCCTGCGCGTGACACTGTAATCAGCTCTCCGGGCGATTTGTCCGACGAGGAGCTGGAGAATGCAAAAAAGAAGAACCTGCGCCGCAGCGGGCTGCTTCTCAACGAACCCGCCGTGCTGAGCGCGATGGAAAAGTCGGAGGAGCCTGAATACATACCCGTAAAATATAAAAACGGAGAGCCTGCCAATTCTGACAGCCTTGCCGAAGCGGAGCAGCTGCGGATGCTGAGCCGCCATGTGGATAAGCGGCTGCTGGAGCTTTCCCGGGATATCTCCGAGGGTGGCATCGAGGTAGAACCCTGTTACAAATCCGCCTCAGACAACGCTTGCAGCTATTGCCCTTACTCGCGTGTCTGCCGCTTTGACGAGACTGAAGGCAAGCGCCGTTATCTTTCAAAAATAAAAAACGATAAGTTTTGGAATCTGCTTGGAGGTGAAGGCGATGAGTAAAATTGTTCTGACTCCCGAGCAGCAGCTTGCGGTGTCACGCCGCAGTGCCCTGCTGGTTTCAGCCGCAGCGGGCAGCGGAAAAACGAGAGTGCTCACAAAGCGTCTCATCTCCTATATCACTGACGAAACCGAACCTTGCAGCATCAACGAATTTCTTGTAATAACCTTCACACGCGCAGCCGCCGCGGAGCTTCGCTCGCGTATTTTAGAGGAGCTCTCCCGCATTTCCGGCGAGGACCCGTCAAACCGCCGTCTGCGCAATCAGAACGTCCTGTGCTATCAGGCGCAAATCGGAACAATACACAGTTTTTGCACCACTATCATCAGAGAAAACTGCCATAGTCTTGGGCTGTCACCCGATTTCGCTGTGGGCGATGAGGAAAAATGCCGCCGCTTGAAGCTCAAATCGCTTGACAGAACGCTGGAAACAGCGTACGAAACCATGGATGAGAATCCCGGTTTTGCGGCTCTCGCCGCTGAAGTAGGCATAGGCCGTGACGACTCCCGGCTTGCTAAAACCGTTATGGACCTGCACGAGAAAATGCAGAGCCACCCCTACCCGGAAAAGTGGGCGCGGCAGCAAACCGAACAGATGCAACCCTCCGCCATAACAGACATCGCGCAGACGCCCTGGGGTGCTCTGTTGATGGAGCGCGCTGTCAATACCGCCGACTACTGGTCGGCGCGTCTGGACAGGCTCTGGCTTGAAATTTGCGAAAACGAGCAGGAAAACGCCCCTCTCATCAAGGCCTATGGCGAGAGTATCGGTGAGACCATGGACGCCGTGCGCAGCCTCCCACAAGCTCTGAAGCAGGGATGGGACAAGGCATGCAGGCTGTTTCCCATTCCCTTTCCAAACCTGAAACCGCTGAGAAACTATGAATTTGAAGATAGGAAAAACAGCTTCAGCCTCGTTCGCGACGGCTGCAAAAAAGCCATGAACGAGCTTGCGCTCATTTTTGACAGCAGCTCTGATAAGATGCTGCGCGACCTTGAAAAGACCTTTCCGGCCATGCGTGCGCTGCTTGACTTGACACTGGAATTTGACCGGCGCTACTCGGCGGAAAAGCGCCGCTGCGGGCTGCTTGATTTCTCCGACCTCGAACATTTTGCGGTCAGGCTGCTTTGCGATGAGCAGACGCAGGCGCCGACTCTGCTGGCTAAGGAGATCTCCCTGCGCTACCGTGAAATTCTGGTGGACGAATTTCAGGACGTCAACGCCGTTCAAGACCTCATCTTTCGCAGCGTGTCACGCGATCAAACAAACATTTTCACTGTCGGCGACGTTAAGCAGTCCATTTACCGCTTCCGCCTTGCGGAGCCGGCGATTTTTCTCAGGAGGCTGGAAACCGGCAAAAGAGCCGAGGATGCCGGGGAAAATGAGTTCGCAAGCGTGCTGCTCCGGCACAATTTCCGCTCTGACCGGCGTATACTGGCCGCTTGCAACAGTATTTTTTCATCGCTGATGTCAAAGGAACTCGGCGACATCGATTACGGCGATGACTGCGCCCTGTACGCCCCCGATGATGCTCCGGAAGCCCGGGGAGAAGTGCGGTTTACGGTTATTTCAGCGCTTTGCGGCGACGAGGAAGAGCGCCCGGACAAAATTGTCATTGAGGCCGATTATGTAGCAGGGCAGATAAGGCAGCTGATTGAAGAGGGCAGCAGCATTTCGGACGGCGGCGCACTGCGTACCGTTCGGTACGGGGACATTGCGGTCTTGCTCCGCTCTCCCGGCTCCTCCGGCGCAATCTACAAATCCGCATTCGCGAAAGCCGGAATCCCCGTGTCGGCACAGCAGGGCAGCGGCTTTTTCACTTCTCCGGAAATCGTAGTGCTCATTGCCTTGCTGTCGATCATCGACAACCCGCATAGGGATGTTCCGCTTACGGCGGTTCTCTCCTCTCCGGTGTTCGGCTTCACAGCGGACGAGCTCTCTGAAATCCGCGCCACAAACAAAAAAGCTGACTTTTTCACTGCCATGGGCGAGTGTGCACTGGCTAACAAAAAGTGTGCGGACTTCATAGAAGCTCTTGGTGAGCTGCGTGACTTATCCTACGATTTGAGCGTGCATGAGCTCATCTCGCACATCTATGACACGCTGGAGCTGCCCGCGCTTTGGACAGCCGCGCTTGGCAGCCGCCGGGGAACCGCCAATCTGCTGGCCTTCTCCGAGCTCGCCGGACAGTTCGAAAACGGCGGCTTCCGCGGCGTTTCGGAATTTCTCGCGCGGCTTGAGATTATGCAGGAGCGCGGCGTTGAACCCCAGGTCTCCGGCAGCGGGCACGATTGTGTGAGCATTATGAGCATCCACAAAGCAAAGGGTCTGGAGTTCCCAGTTGTGTTTCTTGCCGATACTGCGCGCCGCTTCAACAAAATGGATCTGGCGAATCCCGTGCTTATTCATTCTGATCTTGGTCTGGGCGGGAAGCTGACCGACCTTGACCGGGGTATCGAATACCCCTCGCTCGCGCACCGGGCTGTAAAAATGCAACTGAACAGGGAGCTTCTTTCCGAGGAGATGCGCGTGCTCTATGTCGCGCTCACCCGCGCGAAAGAAAAGCTGTTCATATCATGCACAGCTTCTGATCCCGAAGAATTTATCAAAAAGAACTCCGCCGCTCCGGACTCCGAACTCCTGCGCACACAGCAGTCAATGGCGCATTGGGTGGTGAGCGCGGCCGTTACTGACGCCGGGCGCAGCATTGATTTGCTGACTGCCTTCCCGGACAAAGCAAGCGAGGAAACGGCTGCCGAATCGGAGGCTGCCGCGGTGTCTGTTGACAGCGCTGAGCTTGCCGATCTCCGAAAAAAACTCTCTTACGGCTATCCTCACAAATATGCTGCGTCCCTGCCCTCCAAGCTCACCGCGACATCTCTGACAAAGGATGCTGCGCCGGACGACTCTCAACCGCTCGTCCGCGAGCGTGGGAGAATTTTCCGTATGCCGGACATCTCAGAGCAGGCGCGGCGGCTCACCGCTGCGGAGCGCGGCATCGCCACGCACACGGTGATGCAGTTTATAGACTTTGACCGTTGCGGCAGTCCTGAGGAGATAAAAAACGAGGTGGAGCGCATTCACGCACTCGGAATGCTTGATGATGATCAGACGCAGGCCGTTGACACGGTCAGCATCCTAAAATTCTTCAAGTCAGATATGGGCAAACGTATTCTT
>JAVBMI010000030.1:0-38214 GCA_031552685.1 Oscillospiraceae bacterium | reverse complement strand
TATTACGCTGAATATACAAAAGAGAGAGATTGGCACAGACAGCTTCACTCTCCATTGCGAAGTCATTGATACCGGCATCGGTATTAGCGAAGAAAATATAAAGAAGCTGTTTAAGTCTTTTGAGCAGGCTGAATCGGGTATTACCCGTAAATTTGGCGGAACCGGTCTTGGACTGGCAATCTCGAAAAAAATCGTTGAGCTTATGGGCGGTTCGGTAAGCATAGAAAGCGAGCTTGGAAAAGGCAGTTGTTTTTCTTTTGATGTTAAGCTGCAAGAAGATAAAAATGCCGTATCTAACAATGTTTTTGATAAATCAATTTATAATTCTGTGCGCGTTTTAGTAATTGACGATGATTTGGTGATTCTTGAGTATTTCAAAAAAATCATGGACAGCTTTGGTATTTATTGCGACCAGGTCAGCAGCGGCGTTGAGGCTGTTGAAGCCGTTAGAAACTCATTACATAATAAAGCCCCGTACAATATCGTATTTGTGGACTACCTGATGGATGGAATGGACGGAATTGAAACTACCCGCAAAATCAGGCTTTTAGCAGATGACAGCGTCAATGTGATTATGATTTCTATATCGGATTGGACTCAGATTGAAAAGGAAGCCGGTGAGGCAGGTATTGTTCGTTTTATCCAGAAACCGCTGTTCCAATCGGCTATAATCAACGCCATCAACGAGCTTGTGATTGATAAAAACGCTCTTCTGGTGCAGGAGCCAAACCAATCGGGTGATAACATGACCTTTAGCAAGTGTCATTTGTTGTTGGTTGAGGATATGGAGATTAATCGTGAAATCGTTATAGCGTTACTTGAAGACAAAAAAATAATAATTGATTGTGCTGCTGACGGGAAAAAGGCGGTGGAAATGTTTGCCGAAAATCAAGAACTGTATGATATCATACTGATGGATGTACAGATGCCTGTTATGGACGGACTTATGGCAACAGAGCAAATACGTTCGCTTAAAACCAAGCAGGCACTGTCAGTTCCTATCATCGCTATGACCGCCAATGCGTTTAAAGAGGATGTTGAGACCTGCAAAAAAGCCGGGATGAACGATCATATCAGCAAGCCTATTGATTTCTCAGTTTTTATCGGGAAAATCGAAAAATATTTGAAAGGCAAAGAAGATTGACCAGACCGAATTGCGCAGAAATTCTGTCAGTTCCTTTCGGAGTTCCCGGCGCGCTTCTTTCTCCGGATTCCTATTTGGCATTGTAAACCTCCATTTTGGTGTAGAATAGAAGCCGGCGTGATCCCTGTCAAACAGACATCAAAACCACCATATTAAAGACCAGTTCCGTATTATACAGAACTGGTCTTAATGCGTGTGTAGATTAGAATATAATATCAGAAGATATGACAAATCCGAACCCATCTCCCCCAGGGAAGATGAGGTTCGGATTATCATTTTTTGGTCGGAGTGGGGAGACTTGAACTCCCGGCCTCATGGTCCCGAACCATGCGCGCTACCATCTGCGCTACACCCCGAAATGTGCAATTGAAAGTATAGTGAAATTAACGGCAAAAGTCAAGAAGAAAAACAAATATAGCCGGTAACAGAGGCAGTACCGCTGTTACCGGAAGATATTCATTTCACAGTCGTAAACCCGGCAACGGTGAAAAAAGGCAAAGTCCGGCACAAGTTCAGGCCGCAACTGCCGCAGCGCAGTGACAAGATGCTCCGGATTCAAGGTAGGCTCCTGTGCGGAAATGGTAGCGTGAAGGTAAATACTGTTATTCCGTTCATCAAGCTCGATACTCCGGAGCGAGGGGGCAATGTCCGTTATGCCGGAGCCACTTTTTGTCTTTTTCTCTATACAAATCGAATCGCGCTGGAAAAACTCAGCCAGCATGGGCAGAAGTTCAGCCGCGCTGCGTTCGTCATACTCGAAACAGCCCTCAACATCAAGCCACTTAATCTCCTTGCATTTGCGCTCCCACTCATATGTTTCCAAAATCTCTATGCCCTCCGGCAGGGCGCGGTTGAGGCGGTAGGTGATCTCATCGGGCGCCATAAACTCCCGCAGCTTGAAATCCATCAGTTCGCACTCACTGGAGGCGCCGACGGAAAGCGGCAGGGCGATTGAAATAATGGCGTGGGGATTGAAGCCCTCACTGTATTTGAGAGGTATCTCGGCGCGGAGAAAGGCCCTTTGCATTGTGCGCATCAGGTCGAGATGAGAAATGTAAACGGCCCTGCCGGTTTTTGTGAAACGCAGTCTGAGCTTATCCATCACAGCGCCCCCCCTTCAGCAGCGGCAATGCGCCGCAGACACTGCACTTCTGGCGGCAGTCTGGAGATAAAACGCCCTCGACGCTTCGGTCATATTCGCGGCGCAAAAATTCCGGCTCAACACCCATGTCAACTCTGTTCCAGGGGAAAACCTCGTCAGCCCCGCGCGGGCGGGTGGCGTAAAAATGCGGGTCAAGGCCGCAGTTCTCAAAGGCCGACATCCAACGGTCATAGGAAAAAAACTCGCTCCACGCGTCAAGCCGTCCGCCGTTTTTCCAGACTTCTTCAATAACAGCACCCACGCGGCGGTCACCTCGGGAGAGCACAGCTTCTATAAGGCTGGTTTCCGCATCATGCCAGTTATAGGATATCGCCTTTGAACGCATGTTATCGCGAAGAAGCGCAACACGGCGGCGGTATTCCGTCATCGAAACCTGAGGTGACCACTGGAACGGAGTGTGCGGCTTCGGCACGAAACACGAGGTCGAAACTGTTATGTGGCAGCCTCTGGACTTATTGGAAGCGTGATTTTTCCAGGTGCGCAAAACCTTTTCCGCGAGGTCGGCAATGCCGAGAACATCCTCGTCGGTCTCCGTAGGGAGTCCCAGCATAAAGTAGAGCTTGACGCTGCTCCAGCCGCCCTCAAAGGCGATACGACAGGTTTCCAGCAGGTCTTCCTCAAGCACGTTTTTGTTAATTGCGTCGCGCAGGCGCTGAGTCCCGGCTTCGGGCGCAAAGGTCAGACCGCTTTTTCGCACCTTCTGAACCTTTTGCATCAGGTCGATCGAAAAGTTATCCGCACGAAGCGAGGGCAGTGAGAGCCCGATGCTCCGCGGCACGCAGTAATCCAGCAAACCATCGCACAATTCGTCTAAGGGACGGTAATCACTGGTGCTCAGCGAGGAGAGAGTTATCTCCTGATAGCCCGTGTTCTCCAGCGATGCAATACCCTGCTCGACACATTTTTGCGCGCTGCGCGAGCGCACGGGGCGATAAGCAAAGCCTGCCTGACAGAAGCGGCAGCCGCGGACACAGCCTCGGAAAAGCTCGATGGTTACCCTGTCGTGTACGATTTCCGTGGACGGAACGATAGGGGAGGTCGGAAAATATGAATTTTCGAAGTCGGTGACAATGCGCTTGGTAACCTTTTCAGGAGCGCCGTCCTTCACGGACAGTGCTCTCAAGGTTCCGTCGCCATCGTACTGCGGCTCATACAGAGAGGGAACGTAGATCCCCTCGATTTTTGCGGCGTCAAGCAGGAACTGCGTCTTTGTCCATCCCTCATTCTTTGCCCTGCGCAAGAGAAGCAGCAACTCCTGATTCATCTCCTCGCCCTCACCGAGCGCGAACAGGTCGATAAAATCCGCCATAGGCTCTGGGTTGCAACAGCTTGTCCCGCCGGCAAAAACGAGCGGAAGAAGATTCGGACGCTCGGCGCTTCTCACCGGAATGCCCGACAAATCCAGCATGTTGAGAACATTGGTGTAGGCCATTTCGTAGCCCAGCGAAAAACCGATTGCGTCAAAATCCGACAACGGGTCACCGCTCTCCAGTGCCCAGAGCGGAATTCCCTCACGGCGCATCTCAGCCTCCATGTCGCTCCAGGGCGCAAAAACACGCTCGCACCACACGCCGTCCATTTCGTTGGTTACGCCGTAAAGAATACGCATACCGAGGTTCGACATGCCGATCTCGTATGTATCCGGAAAACAAAAGGCCATGCGCAGGTCAACTTCGGCCCTGTCCTTGATTATTTGGTTGTACTCCCCGCCGGTGTATCTCGAGGGTTTCTGGACCCGGGGAAGAATCCGTCTGAGTCTTTTATCCATAGAGCACTCCAGAAATAAATCGTATGCCCATTGTATAATGCTCCCGCCGTTTTTACAAGACTTCCTTTTTTTGCATCACAAGCAGCCACACACCCGCAGCGGCTAAGGCCGGCGAACGCAGGGTGATCGTGAAAAATATTCCGGCGGCAATCAGCAGCGCGGCCGTTATGAATCCCAAGGCGTTTATTATCCGCCTTGCCCGCCGCTTGTCCATCACCAGCGAAAGAAAGGACAACAGCGCCCTGCCGCCGTCCAGCGGGAAGGCGGGAAGAAGGTTGAAGGCGTTGATTATCAGGCCGATTCCGGCGGAGAGCAAGAGATAATCGTTGTTCCATAGTTTTCCGCACATGGCGCACAAAAATGAATAGCACAGCCCAAAGAAAGGCCCTGCCAGAGCTGTAAAAAGTGAGGGCAGGGGCCTTAAATGCCCTTCGTAGTCCAGAGAGAAGCCGGACAGGGAGGCGGTGAGCTTTCGCGGAGCTCTGCCAAGCAATATCAGCGCTGTCATGTGGCCCAGCTCATGAACGGCGACTGCGGGAATCAGGGCCGGAACAAAGCCCTCGTAATCAAAAAAGTATATCACAGCAAGCAGCGCAATAAAGCCTGCGCCGAATTCCAGACGGAACGGCGCAAGCCTTCTTCTCGGTTTTGAGCTGACGACTCTCATAGATAGAACTCCGGATTCAGGTATTTTCCGTCCTTTTGCAGCTCAAAGTGCAGGTGCGGGCCGGTAACATTCCCGGTTGCGCCGACTCTTGCGATGGTCTGCCCCTTTTCAACTGTGTCGCCATAGCTTACGGCAATGCTGCTGCAATGGGCATAAAGGCTTGTAATGCCGTTTCCGTGGTCGATCATCACGGTCAATCCGTAACCGGAAAATTCCTGCGCTGCGATAACCGTGCCGTTGGCAAAAGCTCCGATGGGGTCACCTGTAGCCGCGTCAAAGTCAGTACCGTAGTGGAAGCGTATGTCCTTATGTATCGGGTGCTCCCTATAGCCAAAAACCGATGTTGTTTCAAGAGGTATGGGAGAAGCGTAATCCAGGTCCAGTATTACGGGCTCCAGACAAACTCGTTCCGGAAAGGCAAGGTCTGTCACCATTGCCTGCGCAGCTATAAAGCCGTCAATCAAACCTGCAAGCTCGGCCGTTTTGTCAATTGGGGTCTCCTCCGGCATAGCCGCTGATTCCTCCGGCAATGCTGCGGATGCCTCTGGGAGCTCAGATTCTGTCGGTATTCTGCCAATATCCGAAAACTGCTGGAAACCCGAAAGATTGGAGTTGACCATGCTGTCTAAATCGAAGTCCTCCGCTGTTGCGGAAGCCTCAGGTGAGGGCGAAGGCGCGTTTTCAGGCGTCGGCTCGGGGGAAATCTCCATTTGAGAGGTTTGGCGGTCTTCCCAGGCATAGATCGCATCTTCTTGGCCGGTTACGCGCCTTCCCAGCGAAAGGGCGTAGGAGGCGATGCTTTCGCCGGAAACCATCCGTGATTCAACGACCTTCTTGGCATTTGAAATAGCGTTTGGAAAAATCAGCTTGACTGCCGTCAGGGCAATAAAAATTATTGCGGCGGTAAGTGCGCGAATTTTCATAAAAATAACCTCAATATTTCAAAAAGACATAAAATTGGAAGAAGAAAAGCCTTTTAATATTCAGTAAAATATGTTAGAATGAAATTTATTGAAAAAGCATCATGATTTTGAGGAACGACAGATGAAACTATCCGGATTGCTCCATTTCCTTACAAGCCGAATGCTGCTGACCTTCGCGCTGGTTGCTGTGCAGATTGTATGGTTCTATCTGCTGTTGATGAGATTTGTCAACTATGCAGGCTGGATTTCTACGGTTTTCCAGATACTCAGTTTAATAATTGCCTTATATATCATCAATAAGGATGATGTTCCCGCCTACAGAATGGGCTGGATTCTGATAATAATGGTTATTCCTCTTTTCGGAGGATTGATGTATCTGCTAATGGGCGATAAGCGTCCGGCAATGGCAATGCAAACAAAACTGCATCACGGAGACAAAATCCACAGGCAGCTGCTCATTCAGGACGGGGAACTGCGGCAGGGCTTGGAGTTGGAAGGCACCAGAGCACTGGGCGTTTTTGAATATGTATCCGAAAAAGTAAATTATCCTTACTGGACGAACACCAGCGTCAAGTATCATAATCTTGGCGAGTGGCACTTCGCCGACATGCTTGTTGAGCTGAAAAAGGCGAAGCGCTTTATCTTTTTGGAATATTTCATTCTCCAGCCGGGTGTGATGTGGGACAGCATACTTGATATTCTCAAGCAAAAGGTCGAAGAGGGCGTGGACGTACGCCTGATATATGATGATATGGGTTGTCTGCGGAAAATTCCGTCGAAATACTACAAGACCATTGAAAAAATGGGCATCAAGTGCATGGTTTTCAACCGGCTTGTGCCTCTGGTTTCTGTGGTGATGAACAATCGGGATCACCGGAAAATCATGGTCATTGACGGGAACACTGCCTTCACCGGCGGCATCAATCTCGCCGATGAATACATCAACAAAACTGTCAAATTCGGCCACTGGAAGGATTCAGGGGTAATGCTCAAGGGCGCTGCAGTGTGGAACTTCACCTGTATGTTCCTTGACATGTGGAACTCTTTCAGATCCACAGATAAGGATTTTGATTGCTTTAAACCCCAACCCGAGGAGCTTGCGTCCATTGCTTCGGACGGTTTTGTTCTGCCATTCTCGGATTCGCCGCTCGACGGTGAAACGGTGTCGGTCAATGTGTATATAGACATTCTTTATCAGGCGAAAAAGTATGTTTACATCTTCACCCCCTATCTTGCTATCAGTGATGAGCTCCATCTTGCCCTGTGCTTCGCAGCAAAACGCGGTGTTGACGTTCGCATCGTGCTGCCCGGCATACCGGATAAAAAAATCGCTTACCGACTGACGCGCTCATACTACCACCCTCTGATGACCGCGGGGGTCAGGCTGTATGAATACACGCCCGGGTTCATCCATTCAAAAAGCTACGTCTGCGATGACGAGCTGGCGGTGGTCGGCACAATTAACATGGATTACCGCAGCCTTTATCTCCACTTTGAGTGCGGCGTTTTGATGTACGGCTCAAAGGTAATAGAGGAGATAAAGCAGGACGCGCTGAACACATTTGAGGTCTCACACGAGGTACAGTGGGAAGATAACAATAAAGGGCCCTTCCTCAACTTTTTGGGCGGCTTGTTCGACTCTGTTCTTAGAGTTTTTGCGCCGCTTTTTTAATTTTTCCGGAAAGGAATGACATTATGAAGCTATGGTCAGGACGTTTTGAAAAAAACACCGATGCCCTTGTGGACGAGCTCAATGCCAGTATCGGCTTTGACTTTCGAATGTTCAGACAGGACATCGAAGGCAGCCTTGCCCACAGCGCAATGCTTGCCGGGCAAGGGATAATTTCCAGAGAGGACGCCGATGCAATCGCGGCTGGGCTCTCGGAAATACTTAGGGACATCGAAGCGGGTGTGCTCAGCTTTGGCAGTGATGTTGAAGACGTACATATGGCGATAGAGGGTGAGCTTACCCGCCGCATCGGTGAGGCCGGAAAGCGGCTGCACACTGCCAGAAGCAGGAATGACCAGGTGGCTCTGGATCTGCGGCTCTATCTCAAGCAGGAAACTTCCGCAATCCGCCTGATGACCCTTGATCTGCTTGAAACTCTGGTAAAGCTGGCGCAAGACAACATCAGCGTGATAATGCCGGCTTACACTCATCTTCAGCGCGCGCAGCCAACCACCTTCGGCCACTACATGATGGCCTATGCAAATATGCTGCGCCGCGATGTTACACGCCTTGAGGACTGTCTGGAGAGAATGGACGAGTGCCCGCTCGGCAGCGGCGCCCTCACAGCGACTACCCACCCCATTGACCGGAAGGCTGTAGCCGACAAGCTGGGATTTGCGCGGATAACTCAAAACAGTCTGGACGGCGTTTCCGACCGCGATTATGCAATCGAGCTGCTCAGCGCGCTTTCAATTTTGATGATGCACCTGTCTCGCTTTTCGGAGGAAATCATTCTCTGGTGTTCGTGGGAGTTCAAATTCATTGAGCTGGACGACGCATATTCCACAGGCTCGTCAATCATGCCGCAGAAGAAAAATCCGGATATTGCCGAGCTGGTGCGCGGGAAAACCGGGAGAATTTACGGCGACCTCATCGCGCTGCTCACGGTGATGAAGGCTCTGCCCCTTGCCTATAACAAGGACATGCAGGAGGACAAGGAGCCGGTATTCGATGCCGTTGACAATGTGAAAAAGTGCTTGCCCGTTTTCACTGCCATGATTGAAACTATGCGGCTGATACCCGAAAATATGCGCGGTGCGGCGGAAAAAGGCTTCATAAATGCCACGGACTGCGCCGATTATCTGGTAAAAAAAGGACTCCCGTTCAGGGATGCCTACACCGTTGTCGGCAGGCTGATAAACCACTGCATTGCTTCCGGAAAAACCCTGGAAACACTCACTCTTGAGGAGTACAAGACCTTTTCGGACAAGTTCGAAAACGATCTGTTTGACGCCATTTCGCTTGAAACCTGTGTGGCAGCGCGCAACGCCCCCGGCGGGCCGTCGCGGGAAAGCGTACTCTGTCAGATCGAATACATAACACGTTTTGTGGACGAAAGAAAATTATAATAACTAAGAAAAGATATGTGCTGAGAAAAGCATTTGGAGGAACTGCTGTGAAAAAATTTAGTATTCCATTATTGATTGCGATACTGTTATCGCTCGTCGTACCTGCCGCTTCTGCGGTCTCGGCATCGGCGGAGGCGGAAAACAGCTCATACATAGTTAAGCTCAAAGACAGCAGTGAGGAAGTTTTAAGTCTTTTCGAAGGCGTTGATATTAGCGAGATATCCGAAGACGCAAATCTGTACAGGGTTGAGAGTCTGTCCGATGTGCGCAGCCTCGGCAACAGCGTTGAATACTACGAGGAAAACTGCACGGCGACGCTTTTTGCTCTCACGAACGACAGGTACAGTGATGAACAGTGGGCACTTGAATTTCTCAACATGGGCAGCGTTTGGAACGGCAGCCGCACGGGTTCCGGAGTAAAAGTTGCGGTGATCGACAGCGGTGTCAATTCCATGCACGAGGATTTTGACGGCACCGAGTTCGAGAGAGGCACCAACGTGCTCGACGGCTCCCATGATGTTTCCGACCAGAGCGGTCACGGCACCTTTGTCAGCGGCGCGCTTGCCGCCGTCAGGAACAACAATCTCGGTATAGCCGGATTTTGCGACGATGTAGTGCTGGTTCCCATCAAGTGTTTTGGTGCGGATACCGAAACAGACGCATCGTATGTTGTCTCCGGTATTTATGCGGCAGTTGATATTTATGGCTGTGATGTAATCAATCTCAGTCTGGGCATGACTAAAGATCTTAAAAGCGTCCGTGAGGCGATCGACTATGCCGTTGCCAGAGGTGTAATTGTTGTTGCCGCGGTCGGAAATAACGGCGTAACAACGCTCAATTACCCGGCGGCCTATGATAATGTCATCGGTGTAGGCGCAGTAGATTCAAAAGGGAAAGTGGCCAGCTTTTCGCAGAAAAACAGCTCTGTTTTCTTGACGGCTCCCGGAGTTGATATTGTAGGACTCTGGTATGACGGCGAGGATTCTTACTCAAGAAAGAGCGGCACATCTTTTGCAACACCTTGCGCAGTGGCCGCGGCGGTGTTAATGAAACAGGAAAGCCGTTACGCAGATGTGGACGACTTCAAAGCTCTGCTGATGAATTCTGTGGTTGACGCCGGCACCGCCGGATATGACACTTCGTATGGCTACGGTGTTCTTGACATGGCAGCTTTCGTAAACAGAGTTGATAACTATACCTTCACTTTTAAGAACCGGTTTACGGACATAGAAAGCAGCTGGGCAAAGGATTACATCCTCAGCTGTGTTGAGGCCGGATTTTTCAACGGTGTTTCGACCACGACCTTTGCTCCTGAAATGGCTATGAACAGGGCGATGTTCGTAACAGTCCTCGCGAGAATGAGCGGGGAGAGCATAAGCGGATACTACAACACCTTTACGGATGTTCCCGATGATGCCTACTATGCGCAGGCTTGTGCCTGGGGTTCGGCAACCGGCATTGTCAAGGGGCAGAGCGCGGGTATCTTCTCCCCGGACAGCAATGTAAGCCGTGAGCAGATCGCGACCTTCCTCTACCGCTATGCAACCATCAGCGGGCAGGATACAACAGCCCCTGACATGAGCGTTTTGAATTCTTACAGTGATGCCGGATCAATTTCCGACTATGCGAAGCAAGCCATGGCCTGGGCAGTGAAAAACGGCCTGATTACAGGCCGCACAACAAGCACACTCGCTCCGAATGAGATAGCAAAACGCGCTGAGGTAGCAAAGATCGTAGTTGAGTTCAACGAAAAATTCGGGGGCTGACAGACAATGATCCAGACAAAAGGAGTAAACATAAACGTGGTCCAAGAAATAGAAAAGGGTTTTTACAGGATACCAGTTACGCTGCCGAACAGTCCGCTGAAAGAGCTCAACAGCTACGCAATTATCGGCGAAGACAGAAATATCCTCATTGACACTGGCTTCAGACGACCCGAGTGTTATGAATCCCTCACCGCAGGTATAAAAGAAATCGGCATAGACATGGGAAAGACGGACATACTGCTCACGCATCTGCACGGTGATCATACAGGACTCGCCCCGGATATCGTTGTGCCCGGAACAAGGGTGTTCATCAGCCGCACAGAGCTGCCGTATATGCTCAAAAGCATCAGATCTGAAGGCAGAGAGAAGGACAGAGCGGTTTTTCTCAGAATGGGTTTTTCAGAAATTGAAGTTGGGTCACTTAAAAACAATGACGCCTGGAAAATGGCATCTGACGATGAATTCACAGACTATCTTCCGATTGACGCCGGAGATGTTTTTACTGCCGGTGACTATACACTTGAGGCGGTGTCGACCCCCGGTCATACTCCGGAGCATATGTGCTTTTGGATAAAGGACAGGCAGATATTGTTTACCGGCGACCACGTGCTGTTTGATATTTCCCCCAACATTACCGGCTGGAGAGGCGTGGATGACTCTCTGGGCGATTATCTCAACAGCCTGCGCGAGATTGACAAATACGATGTTCAACTTGCACTTCCGGGACATCGGGAAACCGGGGATTTCCACGCCAGAATCGCGGTACTTATAAACCATCACGAAAAGCGCCTAGAGGAATGCCTGGATGTGTTAAGAGCGAATCCGGGAATCAGCACCTATGACCTGACAGGTAAAATGACCTGGAAGATCCGCTGCAACTCATGGGAGGACTTCCCGCTGGGGCAGAAGTGGTTTGCGGTTGGCGAGTGTCATGCGCATATACGCCATCTTGAAAAACTCGGCAAAGCAAGAGGCGACTACGATCAGGATGTGGTTAAATATTACGCGGTGTAGCTGTGCGAGCGAGTCATTGTTCCAAGCGTCCCCCCGCGGGGTCGGCCTTTCGTCTTTCTAAATAGTAATAAATTATCATTTTATAATTCGCCTCCCGAAGGGGATGATGGTTTTCCGCCCACCGGGCGGGGGCCCTCGCCGGGCAGGCGTCCTGCGCGGACAGGGCAACTCATTATTAATTATTTTGCGCGTCCCGTGCAGGGGGTACTCCATTTTTATATATGACCTGCTACCCGCAGGGGGCAAAAGAGGGCTTTCTTTTAGAAAAAGAAATGCCCTCTCTTGACTCTCCCAAAGAAAATATAGCATCGCCACAAATTCAAGCAAACCATCCGCGAGCTTACTGCTTTCCGTGCCACAGGGCAGCTAAGCACTGCGCCACTGAATCGCTCGCTTAGCTTTCGTGGGGGCGCAGCTTGTTGAGCGTCGCTTGCAGTAGCCGCGCTCCGAAGGCAGCGGCGGGGATATCCGCCGCTTGCGGCGGCCGCATGCAGAGCGAAGCGTTCATAACCCCCTTTTCTGGGGTGAGTTAAGAGAGGGGTGTTCTTTTCGTAAAAAGACACCCCTCTTTTGCCCCCTGCGGGTAGCAGGTAATATATAAAAATGGATTGCTCCCTGTGCGGGTAGCACGCCTGCCCGGCGAGGGCTCCGCCCGGAGGGCGGAAGAAAACCATGCTCCGCCCGAAGGGCGGAAGAAACTAAGCCTCGCCGAAGGGCGAATTAATTAGTAATAGATTATTGAGTAATGCAAAAAGGCTTCGCCTTTTGATATTGCTAAAACATGCGAAGTTGTGTATAATATTTTGGTATGAATTTCACCTGTTTGAAAGGAGCATCCGAACATGAACGGGCTTCAGGAGAGGATTCTCTCATTAAAAAAAGAAAAGGACACGCTGATAATGGCGCACTATTATCAGCCCTTGGAGATACAGGACATTGCGGACGTTGTGGGAGATTCCTTCGCGCTGGCAAAGCTGGCACAGGATGCAAGGCAGCAGAACATTATTCTCTGCGGCGTCAGCTTCATGGCAGAGAGCGCAAAAATACTCAACCCGGATAAAAATGTTTTTTTGCCGGCCAAATCCGCGGGCTGCCCGATGGCGGACATGATAACGCCCGAGGATGTTCTGACTTTGCGGCGTGAGCACCCCGGCGCCGCGGTGGTTTGCTATGTCAATTCTTCTGCAGCCGTCAAGGCGGTCAGCGACATCTGCTGCACCTCGTCCTCGGCTGAGAAAATTGTTGCCTCGCTGCCTGAAAAGCAGATTATATTCATTCCCGACAAGAATCTGGGCACTTACATCGCAAAGCAGTTTCCGGAGAAAGAATTCTTCTTTTTTGACGGTCACTGTCCTGTCCATAACGCGCTTTCCGAGGCGGACATCACCACAGCAAAGCAGGAAAATCCAAACGCAATGGTTCTGGCCCATCCCGAGTGCCCCATGCCTGTGCTCAAGCATGCAGACTACATCGGATCTACTGCCGGGATACTTGACCAAGCCAGAAAAAGCGGTGACAGCGATTTAATAATCGCGACCGAGTGCGGCGTAAGCGAAATTCTCTCCAGAGAGCTGCCGGAAAAAAAGATCGTTTCCGCCAAATCGGATTTTGTCTGTGAAGATATGAAAAAAACGACTCTTCAGGATATTCTGGACTGTCTTGAGGGTCGCACAGCGCCTATAGAAATGTCTGAAAAAGAAATTCAGGCAGCGGCAAAAAGTCTTGAAAGAATGGTAAACGCGGGATAAGCTGCGTTGCCCAAGGGGAAAAAACAATGAAAATGAAGATAGAAAAACAACTGACAAGCTCGGATGACTGCTTTGTTTGCGGTCAGGAAAATAAGCACGGCATGAGAACCAAGTATTATTTACTCGAAGATGGAAGTCTTATGGGACTCGTTACGGTGAGCTCAAAGCATCAGGGCTATCCCGGCATTGTCCACGGCGGCGCGAGTGCGGGTCTTTTGGATGAGACTGTCGGAAGGGCTATCATTGGATGCGAACCGGACACTATCGGTGCAACTATCGAGCTGAACACCAAATTCCTGAAAGCTGTTCCCTGTGGTGTTCCCCTGATAATCCTTGGCAGAGTTGTAGAACGTGGGCCGAAAGCGTACATAAGTGAGGGCGAGATAATTCTCCCCACCGGAGAAAGAGCGGTCACCTGCAGAGGAACATTCCTGAGAATGACCGAGGAGCGGATTAACCGCATGGGCACCCGTATTGAAGCAAAGGAATCATTTTTACCGACTTGCGATCTGGATGAAATTGAAATTCCTGACGCGCCTGAACCCCGCGTGAAAGTTTCTTTGGCAAGCATTGAAGTGAAGGTATAACACGAAGCTCCGCACATTCTTGTGCGGAGCTTTTGTTTTCCCGAAAAGCAACTGGAGCTTATTTACATATATGGTTATATTTTCAATTTATTGTGCAGAAAATGTGGACTTTTGTAAAAATATGTGCTAAAATACAACGATGGAAAGTATTTACTTCTAGTGTTTTTACTTTGACTGATTAGAGGTGAAATAATGACCAATAAGGGAGCAAATAGCAACGATGACAGCATCAAGGCTGTTTTTGATGCTGTCGGCAGTGATAATTCACCCGAAATGCTGAATGTTCTAAAGAGCATTTTGGATGAGCTTGACGCAATGGTATACGTAACTGACCTTGAAACTGATGAGCTCCTGTTTGCCAACAGGGTTATGCGTCAGACATTTCAAATTGATGCGGAAAGCGCAGGCAAACCCTGCTGGAGCGTTGTTCAGGCAGGGATGACAGGTCGCTGTCCGTTTTGTCCCTTGCGCACCCTGATGAAGGATGCTTCAAAACCCGTTGTGTGGCAGATAACAAATACAATGAACGGGCGCGTGTATAAGAATCACGACAGCATAATCAAGTGGGTGGACGGAAGGAATGTTCATCTGCAATATGCTGTTGATATAACAAGCACCGTTAAAATGGAAAACGAGCTGAAAGAGAACATGCTTGCGGCTGAGAGGGAAGGCCGGGTTGAGGAGGACGAGCGAAGCCAGGCTATGCTTGACGCCACTCCGCTGGCAGCATCCTTCTGGGACGAGAAGGGCAACATGCTCGACTGCAATATGGAAGCAGTGCGCATGTTCGGGCTGAAGACAAAAGAGGATTATACAAAGCATTTTTATGATTTAAACCCCAAGTATCAGCCCGACGGAAAGCTGACCTCCGAAAAAGCCGCTGAAGAGATCGAGGCGGCTTTCAAGAGCGGATACAGACGTTTTGAATGGCATTATTTGACCCGGAACGGAGATCCCCTGCCTGTTGAAACAACGCTTGTGCGAGTGCCCTGGAAGGGTGAATACCGCCTTGCTGCATACTCGCGCGACCTGCGGGAAATAAGGGCGATCGAGAAAAAACGGCAGGAGGCCGAAGAACACAGCATCAACATGGAAATACAGGCAAAGGTCGCCATCGCCGCTTCTGAGGCAAAAAGCCACTTCCTGTCAAATATGTCCCACGAGATACGTACGCCGATGAGCGCCATTCTGGGCCTTACCGATTTGCTTACATACGAGGACTTGTCCGAAAAGCAAAGGTCGTTTGTAAACGCCATCAAATCCTCAGCATCTTCTTTGCTGGAAATAATCAACGACATTTTAGACCTCTCAAAAATCGAGGCCGGAAAGCTGGAGCTTGTCCCCATTGATTTTGATATTTATGAGTTGTTAGAAGATATACGCTCTATGTTTTCCATGCTGGCAAAGGAAAAGGACATATCGTTCAGCATGAATATAATGAAAAATGTGCCGCGTTTTCTATATGCTGACGATATCAGAATAAAGCAAATCCTTGTCAACCTCCTCAGCAACGCCGTTAAATTTACAAAGATAGGCGGAGTATCGCTGACAGCGGGACTGTATGGAGATATGCTCTGCTTTGATGTTTCTGACAGCGGCATCGGCATCAAGCCCGAAAACCTTCCCGATATTTTCGGAGAGTTTGCCCAGATGGACACCGGCCAAAACCGCGCCATTAAAGGCACAGGTCTCGGCCTGCCGATAACCAAGAGCCTCATTACAATGATGGGCGGCACGATTGGTGTCGAAAGCGAATACGGTTCCGGCACAGTTTTCCATGTGCAGATCCCCTATGTTGCCGGCAACAGCGAGGCACTGGCATCTTCGGAAAAGGAAACGAGCTTTGTTTTGGCGCCGGACGCCCAAGTACTGGTCGTTGACGACAACGAGATAAACCTCATTGTCGCGGCTAATCTCCTCAAGCGTTTTGATATCATAAGTGATACGGCGCTCAGCGGCCGGCAGGCACTTGAAATGATAAACGAAAAGCCATACGACCTGATTTTTATGGACCACATGATGCCGGATATGGACGGCGTGGAAACTACGCAACGTATAAGGCAAATCTACTCCATGAATGAGCTGCCAATAGTCGCACTGACTGCAAATGCCGTTGGCGGGGTCCGTGACGTTTTGTTAAAGGCGCAGATGAACGATTATCTTTCAAAGCCGGTGGAGATAAAGGAATTGAACAGGATACTCTCACAGTGGCTGCCTGAGGAAAAAATAAGCTATCAGAAAAAATAGAGAATGAAAAAGACTCCCCGTTCGGGGAGTCTTTTTCACAGCAAAACTATCTTAAGTTATTCTGCAATGGTTTTTGTTCAGTCAGCTTTTTTATCTGGGCTTCTAAATCGGCGGGCGTTGCTTGAAGCGAAAACTCTATTTGCGAGCTGTTGCTGATAAGGCAAACCAGCTTTCCGTCCACGTCCCAGATATTAATTGCGACATCCTGAGAGTCCTCGTTCTTCGTCTTGTCGGCAAAGAACACCAAAGTGTAAATCGGATCATTCTCCAACAGGGCTTCGTCTACTTCTGCAAACACACTCTCGGTCTTGATCATCTCGCGGAGTTTTTCGCGGGAATCCTCACTTTTAAACTCGTAAAGGAGAGTGAATTTCGGCTGCGGTGAAACGGAAACGCTCTTATCATATGCCCCGGAATACAGATTTATCGCAGCAGGGGAGGTAAACAGTTCATCAATAACGAAATCGAGCAGCTCCTCGTTCGAAGAAAAACTGTTTGAAGCCATATCAACGTGCTCAGATCCGAACTGGTACATCTTTTCGTCAATTTTTTCCGTATCCGGCGGCGGAGCGCTTGGATCAGGCATCTGAATATTGTCCAGGTTTCCATCCAGCTCGACATTTTCAATATCAAAGTCGTAGCACTCGCTGCCTCCGGCTGACTCTGAATTTGACGTTGCGCTCAAGGTGTCATTGGGCGTATCGCTTTCGCCTGCCCCGCCGAACATTCCGGAATAATATGCTCCGAAAGCGACCAACGCGATGCAAGCCGCGGCTGTGAGTGCCTTCCAGACACCGCCGCCGCGCTTTTTCTTTTTTTCGTTCTGCATGCGTATCTTGAACATGACGCCGGACACAAGCTCCTCCGGCGCTTCAATAATTTCACGGTCAAAGACGGAGGATACACCCGAGAAGGCTCTGAAAACATCAGCGCAGTCCGGGCATGAGCTCACATGTGTGCGAAGCTCTGCTTCCTGCTCTGCCGACAACTCGCCGTCAATATACTGGGAAATCATTATTTGATATTTTTCGCAGTTGGGCACGCTTCACACCTCCTTTTGTCTGTTTGACGCCGGCGCATATGAAAAGTTCCTGTCGGCACAAAGAATTTCGCACAATCTCTTCCTAGCCCTGAAAATACGGGACTTCACAGTTCCCTCCTCAAGGGAAAGCGCGATCGCGATCTCGTCATAGCTGAGACCCTCAATTTCACGCAGCAGCAAAATGGCGCGGTAATCCTCCGGAAGGGCGTTCAAACCTCTTGAAACGGCGCGGCGCAGCTCATTTTTTTCAGCAATGCTTTGCGGAGAAAAGCGCTCGTCCGGTATTTCCAGTTCCTTGCCTTCGCCCTCTTCATCGGAGTATGTAAGTGAGCCGTGAGCCTTGCGGTTATTTGCGCGCAGAAAGTCTAGACACACATTGGTCGTCAGCCGGTAAAGCCACACGGAAAAGCGGCTGTCGCCCCGAAAGTTGTCTATCGAGTTGTACGCCTTGATAAACGCCTCCTGAGACATGTCATAAGCGTCCGCCTCGTTGCCCACCATTCTGAAAGCGAGGTTATAGACTCTGTTCTGATTGTCTAGAACAAGCTGTTCAAAAGCGTTCTGATCTCCGTTTTGCACTTTTGTGACCAGCGTTGCTTCCTCTTCCCGGGTCATATAAACCTCACCTCAATTCTCGCTTGATTTGAGCGGCCACGCGCCGCACATCCTCCAGTGTGGATACTTGAACTATCTGTGATTTGAAATATGCGGAATGCGGCACACCTCTGAGATACCAGGCAAAGTGCCGCCGTGCCTCAAGACAGGCGACAGTTTCGCCCTTTTCGTCTGCCGCAGCTTCTATTTGCAAAACTGCAGTGTCCACCCGCTCGCTTATTGTCGGCGGAGGAGGCAGGCTTCTGCCCTCTAAAAGGGCCTTTGCTCCTGAAAAAAGCCAGGGATTCCCGAAAGCTCCGCGACCGATCATCACTCCGTCACAGGCGGTGTACCGAAGTATGCGTGCCGCGTCCTCCGGCTCGAAAACGTCGCCGTTTGCAAAAACGGGAATGTTGACCGCTTTCTTCACGTCCCTGATAATGTCCCAGTCCGCGAGGCCGGCGTACATTTGCGTTCTTGTTCTTCCATGTACAGTTATTGCGGAAGCCCCGGCGTCCTGACACATTCTGCCGAACTCGACGGCATTGACATTGCCCTTGTCCCAGCCCTTGCGGAACTTTACCGTGACGGGAACCCCCGCGCCGCGAACAACTGCTTCGATAATCCGCTGTGCCTTGTCGGGGTCACGCATCAGGGCGCAGCCGTCGCCGTTTCCGGCGACCTTTCCCACCGGGCAGCCCATGTTGATGTCAATTATATCAGCGCCGGAAATTTCCCTGGCCAGACCTGCAGCTTCCTCCATGACCTCCGGTTCATTTCCGAAAATCTGCGCGGCGCAGGGGTGCTCGTCCTGCCCTGTTTTCAGCAGGCTCTTTGTCTTCGCGTCGCGGTAGACCAGAGCCTTTGCGCTGACCATTTCCGTGCAGGTATAGTCGGCTCCAAAGCTGCGGCAGACCTGCCGAAAAGCGAGGTCGGTCACTCCCGCCATGGGAGCGAGCGCCAATTTGCCGCTTATTTCGATGTTGCCGATTTTTATCATAAAAACACCTGTGAAATTAATATCTCGCTATATCAAGATCAAGCCCCACGGGGCAATGGTCGCTGCCCTCAATTTCAGGGCATATATAGGCCTTGTCGATTTTCTCGCGAAGCCTGTCCGACACAAGAAAATAGTCAATACGCCAGCCGACATTATTGGCTCTGGCGTTTGCGCGATAGCTCCACCAGCTGTAAGCGTTCTCCCTGTCGGGATATAGGTAGCGGAAGGTGTCGGTGAAGCCGCTGTCGAGCAGCTCTGAGAATTTTGCCCGTTCCTCATCGGAAAAACCCGGGTTACCACGGTTTGCTTTGGGGTGCTTCAGGTCAATTTCCTGATGCGCCACGTTCAGGTCGCCGCAGATTACGACAGGCTTCTTGCTGTCAAGTTCGAGCAGATGCTTTCTGAAAGCATCCTCCCAGTCCATACGGTAATCCAGCCGCCGGAGGCCGTCCTGGGCGTTGGGAGTATATACGCAGACGAGAAAGAATTCCTCGAATTCGAGTGTTATGCAGCGTCCTTCGCAATCGTGCTCAGAAACTCCCAAGTTATATGATACACTCAACGGCATCATTTTTGTAAACACTGCCGTGCCTGAGTAGCCTTTTTTTTCGGCGTAACACCAGTAATCGTAATACGGCTCCAAATCAAGCTCGATCTGTCCCTCCTGCAGCTTGGTTTCCTGCAGGCAAAATATATCGGCGTCCAAACCGTGAAAAATCTCCTCAAAGCCTTTTTTTGCAACTGCGCGAAGGCCGTTGACGTTCCATGAAATTAATCTCATTACCGCACCTCTTTTTTTGCGACCAAGCGGTTTATTTTTATTCCCTGCCCATAGAATTTTGCCTCGTAATCCGTCATCACTCCCACGGGTGAGTCCTTATGCAGGTCGCGGGTAAGCTCAGAGAGCTTCCAGCCCTCGGTGAGCAGGCTTTCCATTGAGTATTCAAAGAGCGGGTTGTTGTCCGTTTTGAAATGTATTTCACCCTCAGGTTTTAAAATGCTCTCATAGAGCTTCAGAAATCCGGGAGCGGTCAAGCGGTGCTTGGCTTCCTTTGAGCGCGGCCAAGGATCACAGAAGTTGATGAAAATCCTGTCGACCTCAGCCTCCGCAAAAAGCAGGGGGAGCACAAGAGCGTCCGTGTCAATGAAGCGCACATTTTCAAGGCCAAGCTCACAAACACGTTCCATGCCGACCACCATGGCGTCCGCCACTTTTTCAATGGCTACGATGAAAGCGTCCGGGTTGTCCTTCGCGGTTTCGGCTGTGAATTTTCCCTTGCCGCAGCCCAGCTCCACCCAAAGTCGGCCGTAGGGCGGAAAAGTCTCAAGCCATTTTCCCCGCAATTTTGCGGGGTCGTCCAGACAAACATGGGCACAGCGCTCCATGCGGGGAATCAGATTTGGCTTTTTTCGCATTCTCATATGAACATGCTCCATGATAATTATTGCCTTGCCATTAGAAACAGCTTCTAATTACTTTACCATACAAGAGCCCGGACTTCAACAAAAAAGCATTGCAGTTCTGTGTAAGATGTGTTAATATTACAGGGCTTTGGTTCTAAAGAGCACAATATATCCGGGTGTAGCGCAGCTGGTAGCGCGCCTGCTTTGGGAGCAGGATGCCGCAGGTTCGAATCCTGTCACTCGGACCATCCCCTTGAGGCTCATTATTGAGTTTCAAGGGGTCTTTTTCATTGTGCCGTAAGGCTTTGGGAAGTGTAGGTGCTGTAAGAACACTTTGACCCTTTCTGCCATTTACGTGTCAGTTACCAGGAAGAAATATACATATACTCTGGATTTTTAGTCTTTAATGTCGTATAATTGCTATACTGCGAAATTCAAGGCGGCATGATGCAAGCGAAGAAAATTTATATACTGTGTCGGGAGGTATTACCGTGCTGGTAATATCAGCGGCAATTCTGTTTGCAATCATAGCAATCATGACATTACTTGTAGCTTTCGTTTTCCTTTTGGAGAGTTTACGATGGGCGGCCAACATAATGTATTGCCGCCAAAGTTTAAAATAGTGGCGGGCGTCTCGTTTCTAATTCAGCTCTTTGCCATTATGGTCGTTCTGCAAGCGGGCGGGTATATCCCTTTGTGGTTTCCGTCTGGTGTAACCAAGGGTATATGTATATTCTTTGCCGCATATTTGTCGCTGAATACAATAATGAATGCGTTGTCGAGAAGCATGAGAGAAAGATATGTGATGACACCGCTATCCTTGGCTACGACAATCTGTTTTTGGCTTACGCATTTTCGATGTGAAGAACATAATAAGTGAGAGGATGGTGAATCTATTGAAACATAAAAAAGAGTTTTTCAAATGTATCGCGATGGGTTTTGTGATGCTGGCCGCGATGTTTTTTATGCAAAGGGCAGTAGGGAATCCCATAATGGAATATCTTGGCTTAAGCGAGCCCGAAAAAGGCCCTCCGGAAATGTTCTTTCTTGTCAGTATCAGTATCATAGGCTTTTTAACAGGATGCTTATATGCGGTTGCTTATGTGCTCATAGGTCAAAAATTGGCCATCAAAAATAATATGCTGCGGGGATTAGTTTTTGGTTTGTTCATTTATTTCAGTAGCTATTTCGCGCAATCCTTTGGGCTTTTGGGGGCAAGGGGCGAAGAGGTCGTTATGACGTTTCATTGGGATGATGCGATTTTCGATTTCTTTGCGTATGCTATTACGTTTGCCATTTGTGGCTTAATGTTTGGACGAGGCAATACCCAGGCGAAAGCGATTTACATTGGGAAGAAATCGTTTTATGCCGTGGTCTGTTGCGCTGTGGTATTTCCGGCGTTGATGTTTCTTATTACGCAGGGTACGGCATTGTTGATACCATCAGAAAATATGGCGGTATCGTTGCGGGTAGCTGAGGAAGCGGTTCATAGTTTCTATATCATCTTTTATGCCTGCTTTGTTTTGACAGGAATTTTGCTACCCATTCTCTACATGCTCACAGAATACAAAAGCGAGCGATATGACAAGCACACCCGGTTTGCGCTCATATATTCTTTATTAATCTGGCTGCCGGTTGTGCTGGCGATGTTTGCATTCGGAATGAATTTGGTTTCCATCTTGATTTTTTCTGTAGAATCAACAGTAGTTTTTTATGTCACATTTTTATTAGTTGGCAGAATTTTAGGATACGACAATAAGACAAAAATGGGAAATGAGCATGAGTTCCGTTAACCTTGTGAACGTGTTTCTCAACTAATAAGCACTTAGCAGTATGGACAGTAAAAGCCCTCTATCACATGGATATTGGTATTCTAACATATATTAGAGGTTAAGTATTCTTAGCTACAGCCATCCTATTTTAGGATTGGCTTTGCTAATTCTATATAATGGACAGTGAGGTTATATGGAAGAAAAAACGAGTTGCTATTGCTATTTTGCAATAAAAGGTGATTTCGATCCTAAAGAAATATCAAAACTATTAAACATTCAACCAACAAATAGTTGGGCCATCGGTGATTTCAGGAGGAATGGAAAATCTCAATATGATTTTGCTTTATGGGAAACAGGGCGAACCGAAATTGTATTTCCCGAATGGTAAATGCAGTGCTTTCTTGCTGTGAAAGAGTTGATAGGCAAAGAAGACATTTTGAACCGTTTTAAAGAAGTACATGATGTTTCTTATGTACTAAAAATTGTTCCTGAAATTTATAATGGAGAGAAACCTGTTATTACTTTTGGTAAAGAAGTTATCAAGTTCTGTTACTTAACTGATACTGACATTGACATCGACCAATATATATTCCCTTTTTCTGATGAATAATATAAGCATTATATTTGCTCAAAAGCACTCTCCACTAACACCGCATTATCCATATAATGCAACAAAGGCTAATAATAATCACATGTTTTGTTATGTAGTAAATGCTGCCGACCGCCCGTAAACCGTTGATATTACTGGACTTATAAAAAAGTTCTGTATCGCCACTCGGACCAAACAATGATAATCCGAACCGCATCTTCTCTGTTGGAGATAGGTTCGGATTTGTCATATCTTTTTAAATATATTGGATAACTCTGTAGATTCTACAGTGTGACAATAAAAATAGGGCTGACAAGACTAAAACTTAATCTGCCCCATTTTTTCTGACCACAGAATAATGCAAGACTAAAGTCCTTGCGATCGGCAGGGATTTACCAGTTTTTTCGGGTGAAGGTCATGCTGCGTTATAGACAACAAATCACATCCATTACATTAATAATACTTTGGGGTCACTGGTTACTCAAAAGGTGGGGACTTTATAATCCTTGCCTATTTTGCCTGCATAATCGAGCACGAAGTAGAAAACCTTGGCGGCCTGCTCACGAAGCGTGTCGCCCTCGGGGTCAAAGAGATTGCCGGGCTTGCCGCTGATTATTCCGCTTGGCTGCAGGATGTGTACAGCCTCGACCGCCCAGACGGCAATATCCGCTTCATCTGCAAAATCTGCTTTTGCGATCGTGTCAGGCAGTTTAATGTCGAACGCTTCACACAGATTGACGACAACAACCGCCAGCTCCTGACGCGTAATTGCGTTGTTCGGGCATACCATACCATTGCCGTAGCCCTTAAACAGGCCCTGTGCGGCTGCCCAGTTGATGGCATTTTCAAACCACGCGCCGGCCGGAACATCGGTAAATCCGCTGGCGGGCGAGCCTTCTGTGCCAAAGGCGTTGAAAAGAATCATGGCACATTCGGCGCGGGTAAGCGCATCGCCTGGAGCGAAGATGCCCCCGACCTTGCCGCCAACGTAGCCCTGCCGTGCGAGCGATTCGATATAAAGCTCAGCCCAGTTGCCATCGTCATCGATGAAGGTTTTGCCGGAGAGCGGCGGTTCATCGACATCGATGACGGGTATAAAAGGCTCGGGTACGTTTATGTCAAATGTCGCAACCATCGAAATGTCGGCGCTTATGGTTAATGTTACGGTGATGGTAATCTGGCCTGCGCCGGTTACGGTGATGATGCCGTTGGCGGAATCAAATGTTGCAGGACCCTGCACTGTCCAAACAGGCGGGTAGTCCGCCATATGGGCGACCTGACTGGCTGTGGCGCCGGGGAAGATGAGCCTGTAATCAGAGCTTAAGCCGACTGCGACATCCGATTTGCCTCTAATTACTGCCGTACCCGGGAAATATGGCGCAATGGGTGAAGTGCTGATGTCCAATATGCTGTTTCCGGGTCTATATGCCTGAAGAGCTGCAGATATATCTTTTAAAATCTGGAAATCGGTTGCCGAGGTTTTAAGGATGACGCTGTTCGTTAAGTCCCCTTCCGCAGCAGCCGAGCGGGGGATCCACGCGCCGGCCTTGACCGTTCCATTGTCAAACAACCAGTCTCCAACGTTCTCCTCATCAAAAATAACGATTGCCGTTCCTCCTGCTCCCGCTTCCGAATTGATGGGAGTATCCTGCTTTACGCTGTTGTCAACAACGCCTGCGCCGACGACTGAAACTATTGCATTTGTATATTCGGGTGCGACATTTATGCCGTCCCTGATAACGCCGAGTGTTACACCGTCGAGCGTTACACGTGAGCTTTGGTTGTATATTGCGTAAACTCCACCGTTGAAAGAGCAGTTTCGAACGGTTACGTCATCTGCGACGACGAAGTTAAGCCCGCCCTTTATGCCAACACCGGCGTCCGGCCAACCCCAGTCAGACTGGGTACCGTCGACGTTGGAATTAAAGAAAACGTTGTTGATAACAATCGGATTTGTAACGCGGAAGGCTGTTACCCCCGGACCCGCGGGTACGCCCGCGAAGGAAAGGATGTAGTTGAAGGCATCGAGGTTGTCGCTGTAACCGGTTTGAAAGTCTTCGTCGGCGAGCAATTCGACAGGGTCGGTTCCGTTGCCGATGCCGGTAACGCTGAATCCATAGTTGCTGGCAAGGGCCTTGGTCAGCGTGTATGATTGATTATAAAGCAAAACTGTTACTGCGCTTGAGGTTTTGGCAGCCTGCTCTGCCGCGGCAAAAGCGGCATAAATATCAGCAAATTTCGTAATTACTCCACCAATGCTGACGCCGACATTCTGAATCGTTGAGGGTGAGGGGCCATAACCATAGTAGTAGTCTGAGGCCCGATACCACAGGGCGGCGGTTGCCTCATCAAAGGCAACAACTCCGGCGGACGCTTCTGCGCCGGCAAGCTGAATGGGAACATTAGTCAGAATCCCCAAATCACATGTCAGACCCAAGTCGACAATGTTCAGCTCTGATGCGTCTGATACACTGCTGCTGCTAACCTGAACGCCATGTTTGGTTTCAGCTATCGAGCAGGCATTAACGGTCAGCTTGGAATCGTCCACCATTATTGAATAGTAGCTGCCAATAAATGCGCAGTTGGTAAAAGCAACACCGGTGGATTGGCAGACATTGACGCAACCCATCAGATTATTTGTCCAATCATCTCCGCTAAATGTCCCCGTAACCGGGTCAAACGCTGCATTGTCCGGTGTGTGCTCACCTGTGTCCAATCCTAGATCTCTGAGTTCCACATTATCCGCACTAATTGTAATCAGGTACTTCGCGCCCGCATCTCCGATACTTGAAAATGCAGGGTCTGCAGAAATTGAGAATCCATGGCCTTCGATTCGAATCTGCTTGTCGATGTAGAGTGTTTGGTCTATGACATAGTTCCGGTCAAGCGTAAGTTGGCCACCGGCCTGGGTCGCGTTATATGCCGCCAGTAGATCCGCATAGTTTCCGTCTGGCCCGGCCGCAGCTACCGTGGGCAACATTGTCAACAGAATAAAAACAGCTAAGAATGATGAAAGCAACCGTTTTGTCTTTTTCATGTGTCCCTCCTTTATGGATCCACTCTCCGGTTGGTTGTACGACTGTTACACTTATTTTGCTCTATGCGCCTTAGGTTTACGGTTTTGTGCCCCTGCCTTTCTACAGATTTGCACGAAATGACAGGTAGTTTTGTAAATATTATATAATACTGTTTTTTCTCAGTCAAACGACTGGGTACAATTTTTTTGACAAAAAGTACGCTCATTTTTTCGGTTAGTTCGGCCTGTATCGACAGATTTTTATCGCACAGTATTGCTGAGAGGTTTGCTGATTATCGGATTGTGCTGATGAGTTAAATATGCTATATTAAAGAGTAATAACAAACAGGGTGAGTGTTATGAAAAAACTGACCGTCATTTGCGTTTTGCTGATATGCCTTGTTCTGCTGTCTGCCTGCGTTTCCGAAATTAAAAGCCCCCCTGACGACACGCCATCAGCAGTGCCTGAAACGCAGCTTCCCGTGGCGTTTCCCGAGCCGCCGAACGGCTTGAAGGAAGCTCTGGAATCAGCCGTTGTGCACACGCAGGGAGATGAACCTCTGCGGAAATTCCCCTATCCCTACAAGGCAATGCTGGCTATCACCTCCGACTGCGACAGCACGACTGTCGAAACCTTCGAGCGTATGCACCGTTTCCTGAACACCTATGAGGAGACACAGTACGGCAGGGGGCTGGGACTTGATATTTCCGATTCGTTTTTCGTTTACAACGGTTCTGACTACGATACTGCGGATAATCTCATGAGCTACTGCGAGGGCATCGACCCGAGCACGCTCAAAGATGCCGAGCTTATCAAGAGGTACTACGACTGCGGCTGGATAGACAGCATCCACGCCCTTGGCGATTTTTCGAGCAGCGTCGGTTCATATTTCAACCGTTCCCTCGCCGAGAGTGCCTGGGCTCTTCTGGATAAAGCCGGTATCTCCCCAACAATTTGGATCGACCACGGCACATATACAAACGTGCAGAACTTTGGTGCCTACAACCCAAACAACGCTTCCAGCTATCAGATGGGAGACAATCCCGCTTCCCCGTATTATCACACGGATTTGACGCTTGCCCATTCCATCCGCTATACCTGGTATTCGCGCCACAGTGACGTTTTCGGACAGGACTATCCTCTTGAAACGCGTGAGCTGCGGGATGGAAACACAGTTTGGAGTTTTCAGCGATATTCCTGCGAGTTTATCGGCACGGACATCGACTTTAACTGGCGCCCCAATCGAATTCACGAACAGATCACCTCTGATCGGCTTGACTCCATCGTCCGGAACGGGCAGTACAGCCTTGTTGCCCAGCACCTCACCGTTTTTCAGGAGGACGAGCAAATGGGCGAGGCGGACATTGCCGCCCTTCAGTTGCTCGCCAAACATTTTCATGAGGACAAGGACATCCTTGTAACCCGCACCTCCAGATTGCTGGACTACGCCCAGATGTGGAGGTATCTGAATTTCCAAGTCGCCGAGAAGGACGGCTTTACGCTAATCCGCATACTCTCGATAAACGATCCGGTCAGAGGCGAACGCGTCCCCGGGCTTGAGGATTTGAGGGGACTCACTTTTTACTGTGGCGATGCCACGAAAACTGCCGTATACATCGGCGATACTCTGCTCAATCAAAGCGATTTCAGTCTGAATCCCGCTGATGAAACCGGCAGACAGAGCATTTCCGTGCTCTGGTTTAAACCCGACACAAACGACTACGCAACAGCAAAATGAAGAAAGAAGGCCATCACATGTCATTTCTCGAATTAGCAAAAGAGCGTTATTCCGTCAGAAGCTACAAGCCCACAGCCATCGAGCCGGAAAAGCTTGCTCAGGTTCTGGAGGCGGGACGCATTGCCCCCACTGCCTGCAACAATCAGCCGCAGCGCATTATGGTCATCAAAGACCCAGCGGAGCTGGCAAAGGTGGATGAATGCACACGATATCGTTTCGACGCCCCTGCAGTGCTGCTGGTATGCTATGACAAAAATGTAAGCTGGAAGCGCAAGTTTGACGGCACGGACAGCGGAGTTGTGGACGCATCCATCGTTGTTACACACCTCATGCTTGCGGCACATGACTTAGGCCTTGGCACCTGCTGGGTTATGTATTTTGACCCGGCAAAAGTCGTTGAGCTTTTTGCACTGCCGGAGAACATCGTTCCGCTGGCATTTCTGCCTATCGGGTATCCCTCGGACAACGCGAGTCCCGCATCCGGACACGCGCAGCGAGAGCCGCTTGATAGGCTCTGCCTGTGAGAGCCGATACGCATTCTTCCGCGAAAAGAAGGACAAGCCTTTATGAAAATGCCTGAAAAAATATCCGAAAATATGATTGCCCCCTGCGGGGTAAACTGTCTTGCGTGCGGCGCGCGTTTGGACAAGAAAAACCCCTGTCCGGGCTGCCGCGCGCCGGAGGAGCAAATCACGCGAAAAAGCTGCCGGAACTGTGAGAAGAAAAACTGCGCCTTTGATCAGAGCCTGAGGTGGTGCTTTGAGTGTGAACAATTTCCCTGCCAAAGGATAAACAGCCTTAATAATACTTACCGGCAAAAATATGATGTGGACCTGGTACAAAACGGCAACGATGCCAAGCAGGACATGGTCACTTTTCTGCGTAAGCAGGCAGAGCGTTTTACCTGCAAGGCCTGCGGCGGAATCATTGACCAGCACCGCCGGAAATGCAGTGAATGCGGGAGCACAGATATTTAACGAAAGCAGCATTGGACAAAGCTATGGAAAAGAAATTATCCCAACAGGTTTACGAAATCGTAGCTCAGATTCCGAGGGGCAGTGTAACCACATATGGCAGCCTCGCTTTCAGGATCGGCCATCCGCGAGCCTCGCGCCTTATAGGTCAATTCATGCGAAATGCCCCGGACGGCCTGCCCTGTCACCGCGTTGTAAGCAAAACAGGACGGCTTTCGCCGGAGTTGGTTTTCGGGGGAGTGACAATTCAGAGGATGCTGCTGGAAAACGAGGGAGTCCCTTTCCTTGAAAGCGGATTGATCGATCTCGAAGCCTGCTTCTGGGGCGGGGATTAATTCGATGCTGAAAAAAGACTATAAGTCTTGACAAAGTGCCGCTGTCGGTGCTATTATGTCATAGCTTGTGAGCGCGCAGAAGCACTCAGAGTTCACATGCGCCAGTAGCTCAGTAGGATAGAGCAACTGCCTTCTAAGCAGTAGGTCAGGGGTTCGAATCCCTTCTGGCGTGCCAGTTTTCGCGCATCGTTTTCCCCGGATGAAGGCCCAGCGAAGCGGGTGTCATTCGGAAGAGGGAAACCGATTCCCTTTCGTACTCAAACAAGAGCCCAGCGAAGCGGGTCTAGTTTGAAAAAGGAGGAGCAGCAGAACGAGTGCGCTTTTTGGCTTTAGCCGGAAACGCAGGATTTGCAGCTTGCTCCGACGCCGTGGTGGATATAGCTCAGTTGGTTAGAGCACCGGATTGTGGTTCCGGGGGTCGAGGGTTCGAATCCCTTTATCCACCCCATTTTTTTACGCTTGGATCGACAATGGGATGTAGTGTAATGGTAACACCGCAGACTTTGACTCTGCTATTGTAGGTTCGAGCCCTGCCATCCCAGCCACTGCGTCAGAAGAAGTCTGCACCGTTTCATTTTCACCTTAAGGTGAAAATTCCACATACGCAGACTCCCTCTTTCTTATCAAAACGGAGCAGGTTCCGTTTTGTATTACGGGGGACGAAGAACAAAAAACAACATGATTCGTTAGCTCAGTCGGCAGAGCACCTGCCTTTTAAGCAGGGTGTCCGGGGTTCGAATCCCCGACGAGTCACCACTAACAAACCCCTTGAAGCCTCAGCGCCCTGCCCGAAAAGGAGCAAGGCGCTGATCTGTTTTTATTCGGCTTTCACTTCATTCAGATACTTTTGCTGTTCAGCCGCGGGTAGTGCCCGGAACGCCATAATTGCAGCCTGATGGCGCGGGATAAGATGCATCGCGTCGACGCCGGAAGTGATTCCGGCCTTTATTGATGCTTCGAACTCAAGCAAGGCGTCTTTTCCGGTCCATTTTTCAATATCTTGGCTATCCAGGTATTTATTTAGTTCATTCCATATTTCTTCTCCTGTCATATTGTCTTCTCCTTTCAATCGCCTTGTCACTTCTTCTGCTATGTACGGCATTTTACTGTGAAGATAAGTTCCCGGACATTCCGTAGCGGCAAACATTCTGTGCTCGGTCAAAGAGCCGTTTTTGTCGCCGGTATAGACAAGCTCGGTCAAGCCGTTTCTTTGGCAAACGTCAACGCACCAATCCAACAGCTTTTCAAATACTGAATCTGCCACGGGCCAGTCGCCGCCCGTGGCACTGTTTGATACTTCAATGGTTATTGCTTGACTGTCGTTCCATGAGCTGCTGCTGGTCCAAGCCCTGTTGTACTCTTCGACGACAAGGGCAATCTTGCAATCATTTCCCAATGCATATTGGCAGCTTGCCTGCCTAGATTTTGACTGGAATATATTTGCTATAGACCCGGCGTCGGCAACTCCGGCGACATGGTGAATAGTGATCTTTGTGATCTTTTTATCCGTCATTGGGGTAAAGTTAGGGGATAACATGACAATGTCAGTCAGAGGGCTTCTACTCATTTTCTTCATCCCCCTTATTTGACGTTACTTCCGCAATAAGTTCAATTGTCAAAATCTCGCCCTCCTTTTGGTCAACGCCCAGACACTTTGCAATTTCTTCCTGCGTGGGATCCGGAAATTTTTCTTTTTGGATATCCATTTTCATTCCTCCGTTTCTATTGGTATTTCTACTTCCGGCCACGTTGAAATATTCCGGTTCTTTGCTGCCTCGATGTTTTTTCCCCCTGAAGTTGGCAGCCTTTCGAGCCGCGCACGCAAGGCGGAGCGTTGGGGACTGTCAGGCAGCCATCTTCTCTCATACAATAAGCAAGAGGTGATGACTATGGCATCTTGCAATTTATTGGAGAATTCCTTGCCCGCAACTGTCGGGGCGTTGGCTTCAAGCATAGCAGGTGAGCTTTGTGACGAGGATCTGAACATTCTTGCCGCAGTTATGACCCTGCTGGGAGACTCACTTGCCACAATTGCCGCGCTTAGGGATAAGTGCTCCGCCGGCAATTGATTTGCCCTCATCTTTCAAATATGCCCGGCGCAAACAGCGCCGTACTCTGACAATTCAGAGTACGGCGCTGTTTGCGTATATAAAGCTTAATAAAGTTTTTGGAACATCCTGCTGCCTTTACCTTTTAACAGCAGCCAGGCACAAAGGACATAAACAGCCATCACAACACTAGCGACAAGTATAAACAGACCAAAGCTGAAATGTGAGTTGGAAACAATCCAGAACGCCGCGTAAATCCCTGTTACCAACAGGAATATACCGAAGTTGACCAGCGCATTTACCTTGACGCTCGTATTCCCGCGCGCCGCAATCTCAGTTTGTTTGGCGTCGAGTCTCGGCCACTTCAAGTTCAGGAAAACCGCCATAAATGACGCAGCAAAGCAGTAGAGCGCAAGCATAGGAACCATCATCAGCGCATCAACCGCAGAAACTTTCATACCGATTGACATCAGCGGAACGCCGAGAAGGACTATTAGCATGCTCATCGCAACATTGACTCCGGCTTTCGCGCCCAGAATTCTTGTAGCCGGCACCGGCAGAAGCTTTGTTATCCAGAAGCCCTTGCCTTCCAGGGTAACAGACATTGCCCCATAGTTGCTCAAACCGAGGACAAAGACCATGAAAATCAACACCAGAAAGGGCAACACCGGAACACCAAGCTCAGCACTCTCGCTTACAAGCTCATCAATTGCGCTGGTGTCATAAACTTTGAAGATCCTCAAGCAGGCGGTTATTATCACGCAAATCAGTGCGCTTGCACTTTGCAGGGCGACACCTGTGTATCCGCCGAGCGTGCGCAGCTCCTTGCCTATCAGCGCCGCGAAACCGCCGCTTGATTTTTCGTCCTTGAGAACATAATCGGTCGTGCCGCCGCTGCTTGACATTCTTGCCATTATTCCCTTATAGAAGCGTCCGAAAAACCACACGACCAGCAGGAAGGGAAGGACATGAACCAAAATGCAGAAAAGAAGGTAGGGCAGTTCACCGCTTATTGCTCTGACACCCCAGGCGAACGGAGGAAAGCACTTGTCCAGAAGATTCCCGGCGGACTCAAGGCTAAGGCCCTCGAACGAGCCTGCGTTCATGAAAACCTGGCTCGTGGACATAACAATGAAAAACAGAATTCCGAGAATAAATGTAAGCACATTCTTGTGCTTTGAGTGGCTCGCGATCAGGGTGATTATGCCGCCGCCGATCAGCCCTATAGTTGTCGGCATCAGCGGCAGCAGAAAGCCTATCAATAACAAGGCAGGCAGATTGACCGGCGCCCCCGCAATAAGCGCGGTAACGCCCGCGCCCAGCAGCATTGCCTGGCAGATAACCAGATTCTCAAAGTACAGCGCAGAAACTCTCGCCAGAATAATCGTAGACGGCGACACCGGAAGCGCAAGGACAAAGTCCATGTCCTCTATCGAAAAAACAAGCGTTCTGGCGGAAAAGAAGGTCAGAATACTGGAAACGAGTACCGCCAAAATCTGCACCGCGACCATCTCAATGTCAAAGGCGTTGAGCGGTATCAGCAGCTTGTTTAAGAAATACATCACGCCGCCGCAAACGGCAAGAAGGCAAAAGAACAGGAAAATTCCCCATTTCGCACCGCCGGGGACGGATTTGTGACCGTATTTATAGTGCGCGCTGCTCGCGTTTACGCTTTGAATCCCAAGCCTCAAAAGCGGAACAAAGCCTCTCATTCTGTTCCCTCCTGCGCAGCCTCTGAACCGGTATCTTTGTCCGTGCCGTCCTCAAGCTCAAGGAAAACGCTCTCCAGTGACTTGTCCCCTATTATGTCCTTCGTCGCGCCGGAGGTGATGAGTTTGCCCTGCTTGATAATGGTCACCTTGTCGCACAGCGATTGTACTACCTCAAGCACATGGCTGCTGAACAAAACCGCACCGCCGTTATCGCAAACTTCACGCAGATACTGCTTCATTGTATAGCTGCCTTCAGGGTCAAGCCCGACAAAGGGCTCATCCAGAATAAGGAGCCTGGGCTTTCGAATAAACGCCGAAATAAGCGCGAGTTTCTGCTTCATTCCGTGCGAATAGCTGCCCACGGGATTGCCCAAGTTGCCTGTCATTTTGAAGGCGTCCGCATACTTTTCTATGCTCTCGCGGCGCTCGGCTTCCGAAATCCTGTACATGTCGGCAATGAACTTCAGATACTGAATACCGGTCAAGTATTCATAAATGTCCGGATTATCAGGCAAAAATGCCGTTATTTCCTTTGCCTTTATCGGCTCTTTGATAATGTCATGCCCGTCTATAGATATTTGTCCCGCGGAAAAATCCATAATACCGGTAACACAGCGCAGAGTTGTTGTTTTCCCTGCGCCGTTGTGCCCTATAAAGCCATGTATCTGTCCGGCTTCAACCTCGAAGCTGAGGTTATCTACAGCCTTTTTTCCGCCCGGATATTCCTTTGTCAGCCCATTGATTTCCAGCATGTTTACACTCCTATTGATTTCTATTGTTTCAGACATTATATTACAAACTTTTAGGGGCAGTCAATATCTGCATAATATGTCATTTATTGACATTGTTTTATTAGTTTATTATAATACCCGTATTAATATTTGGAGGATAAAAATGGATAGTGTTTTGGAAAAAAGGATTAAGAGAGTTAAAATAGGTTCAACACTGGTTGCGATTTACTCGTTTGCCGTCTTTGTTTTCTTTTTGCTTAACGCCCTGGGCGTGATTGACGTTTTCGGAATTGCCGAATATGAAAAAAACGTTGCGGTAAAGCTCTCTTCCATGGGCATTTGCATTTTTGCGATCATTGTGGGGATAGTTACCCATAGACAAATAACAAATCCCGAAAAATATAGATTCCTGTTTTATCTTACTGCAGCCCTGTCCACTTCAACCGGCATTGTCAGCTTTTCACGCATGACAACCGCCGAAAACTTCGCCGGTGAACTTATCTTACTGGGAATAGTCGTTTTTCTCTGCATTCAGTACAGTCCCATTTACAACTTGGCCCACGGCAAATAGTTTACCCTTATGAAAAAACCCTTTTGGAGCGATTGCGCTTCAAAAGGGTTTTTTATTTCTATACATAGCCCGCTCTACCAAACGCACCAGTTAACGCATAGAATGGATTGACAGGAGGGCTGCGTATGAATCCCTGTGAGTTGACTGTCACCATTACGGCGTTGGCAAACAAACTGGCCGAGGGTCGGTCTGCAGACGAAATATATTTGATTACGCGGATGCTTAATCAGCTCCGCGACACTCTTGAAACAATTGTCTATCAGCGGAAGCTTTGTGAAAACAACAGTAATATTAGTAATATAGAAAGGCCCGGAAAACTCTGAACAGAGTCCCCAGGCCTTTTGCTTATTAATTAAGGAAATCTCTGAGCTTCTTCGACCTTGAGGGATGGCGCAGCTTGCGCAGAGCCTTGGCCTCGATCTGACGAATACGCTCACGGGTAACGTTGAACTCCTTGCCAACTTCCTCAAGTGTGCGGGTGCGTCCGTCCTCAATGCCGAAGCGCAGGCGCAGAACCTTTTCCTCTCTGGGTGTAAGAGTTGAAAGAACAGACATAAGCTGCTCCTTCAGCAGCGTAAAGCTCGCCGCCTCAGAGGGTTCGGATGCGTCCTCATCGGGAATGAAATCGCCAAGATGACTGTCCTCCTCCTCACCGATCGGAGTTTCAAGGGAAACAGGCTCCTGCGCAATCTTCAAAATATCCCGAACCTTTTCGACCGGCATGCTCATGGATTCTGCAATCTCCTCGGGAGAGGGGTCGTGCCCCAGCTCCTGAAGCAGCTGGCGTGAAACGCGGATGACCTTGTTGATGGTTTCAACCATATGCACCGGAATGCGGATGGTTCTGGCCTGATCCGCAATCGCGCGGGTAATGGCCTGACGTATCCACCATGTTGCGTATGTGGAGAACTTATATCCCTTGGTATAGTCAAATTTTTCAACAGCTTTGATTAGACCGAGATTACCCTCCTGAATAAGGTCGAGAAACAGCATTCCGCGTCCTACATAGCGCTTTGCAATACTGACAACTAAGCGCAGGTTGGCTTCCGCCATGCGGCGCTTTGCTTCCTCATTGCCCTCCGCCATGCGCGTGGCAAGCTCAATTTCATCCTCAGCAGAGAGCAGGGGGATTTTTCCGATTTCCTTGAGGTACATTCTGACCGGGTCATCTGTAGCAAAGGTATCTACAACCGATTCGGTAGTTGCAATTTCCTCCTCGGTGACCTCTTCGATTTCCTCAAGCTCCTCGAGCTCCGGCAGAATTTCCTCGTCGTCGATGGGCAGGAGATAATCGTCATCAGCCGTGTCAATACCGAGGTTTTCAAGCTGGTCATAGAATTTATCCAGCTGCTCGGCATCCAGATTCAGGCTCTCCAGCGCTTCCAAAAGCTCCTTGGAGGTCAGCTTTCCGGCTTTTTTACCCTTTTCAATAAGTTCTTTCAGGCGATCCTCAATTGTTTTTTCAGAAACGTCCTCTTCCTTTGCTTCCGGCTGCTCTTCGATGATTTCGTCTTCAATCTCCGGCTCCTGCGCTTTTTCCTTTTTACTCTTTGCTGCCATTAACCCTTACCTCCATAACCCTTGCTCTCTTTCAGCTTCTTCGACATTTCTAAAAGCTCTTCACCGTCGGGTTCTTCACGCCGGTGCGCGGCAAGTCTTTCTGTTTGAATTATATTTATGTAGTCGCCCAGAGCCTTCTCGCTGTTTTTCAGCTCCTGTGGTTTCTCGATTATTTCTGTGAAATGCGACATTTCGTCTGCACTCAGTTTTTCTGTGAGAAGTGAAATCTGGTGTTTTATACTTTTAGATTCCAGCTCCGATATTTCTCTAAAGTATTTTCCCAGTTCCGGCGAAGAAAAATCCTCCGCTGAGATCGGCAGTGTTTTTGAAAACAGCTCCGGCTCCAGCCACAGCAGGCGGACCAAGCCTTCCTCCGCCGTTGCGCTGCGCACATTATCATAGCGAATGGACTTCGGCCGCGGCTGACTTGACCTTACCGGTCGGGCATTTTCCTGCTCGCGCTTTCGCTTTTCCTGACCGGCTCTGCGCTTTCTCAAGCGATCTACCTCGGTCATCACGGATTCTGTGGAAACACCGCCCAGCTCCGCTGTTTTTGAGGAATAAACCTCCCGCTCAACTGCACCGGGCAGCGTGGAAATAAAGTCGATCGCCTCTTTCATAAAGGCTACCCTGCCGTCGTCCGACTGCAAATCGTGTTTTGAAGAAATCTCCACCAGACGATATTCTATGTGATTTTCCGAGCGCGATACAAGATTTTCAAAAGCCGCTACACCGAACTTCCTGATAAAATCATCCGGATCCTTGGCGTCATTGAGTCGCAGAACGCGCACCTTTGTTTCCAGCTGCTCCAAAATGCCGATCGCCCGCTGCGATGCAGCAAGGCCTGCCTTGTCACTGTCATATGCTATGATTACTTCCTTGACATAGTGCGAAATCAGCCTTGCCTGCTCCGCCGTCAGCGAAGTTCCGAGCGAGGCGACCGCGCAGTCAAAGCCCGCCTGATGAAGCGCTACTACATCAATATTTCCCTCTGCAAGGATTATATATCCCTTTTTTGACTTTTTAGCCAAATTTAGAGCAAAAAGATTGCGACTTTTGCTAAAAACAAGCGTTTCCGGGCTGTTCATGTACTTTGGCTCGCCGTCATCAAGAATACGCCCTGAAAAGCCTATGACACTCCCGCGCACATCTATGACCGGGAACATGAGGCGATTTCGGAAGGTATCGTAGATACCGCCGTCGCCTTTTTTTGAGGCTCGGGCAAGTCCCGCGTCCAGCAGCTCTGTCTTTGTGTAGCCCCTTGAGAGCATTTCGCCAACAAGGCTGTCCCACGCGTTCGGCGCAAAGCCGAGGCCGAATTTTGTAACCATCGCAGTGGAAATCTGCCGCCTACCAATGTAAGCCTGCGCGACCCCGCCTGACGGCGCTTTCAGGCAGTCGTAAAAAAATCTCGCAGCGTCCCGGTTGAGCTCCAGCATACGCTCCCGCCTGTGCGTATTGACATCCGGCTTATCGTCCGGCACAGCAAGTCCGGCACGTTTTGCCAAAAAGCGCACCGCATCAGGATAGGAAAGGTTTTCAATTTCCATTATAAAGTTGATCACGCCGCCGCCCTTGCCGCAGCCAAAGCAGTGGTAAATCTGCTTGTCTGCCGAGACGGAGAATGACGGCGTTTTCTCGCTGTGAAACGGACACAGGCCAAACTGATTGGCGCCGCTGCGTTTGGTGAGCTTTACATATGAGGAGACCACGTCCATTATTTCGTTTCGTTCCGTCAGCTCTTGGATAAAATTCTCGGGAAACGCCATAAGCTCACCTCCTTTACCGTGCTGCTGGTACTGTTATTTCACCTGCCACGCCGTGGGGATAAAAATCTCGCTGAATCTGCTTATTGCGTAATCGTCCGTCATTCCGGAGATATAGTCACAAACAGCCGTCGCGTCACCATCCTGCGCGGCTATTGTTCTGTAATCCTCCGGCAGACGCGAAATGTCCGCCATATAATGCTCCCAGATACCGCTGAGAATTCCAAGCACCTTGCTCTCCTCGCTCTTGGCCTTGGGGTTCAGGTACACCGCCTCAAATAGAAATTTGTGGAAAAGCTCCACCGCTTCCTCCATATCCGCTGACAGTTTTATTTCTCCGTCGCGGCTGTTCTCGACCAGATCGGATATTATCGAATTGATCCTGATGCTGTGCTCGTCACCTATGCGCTGGAGCACAAGGAAGGGCAGGTTCTCGGTGGTAATTATTCCCGCGCGGATAGCATCGTCAACATCGTGGTTTATGTAGGCAATCCTGTCAGAGAAGCGAACGACCGTCGCCTCCGCCGTATCATCAGGCGCGCCGTGGGTGTGGTTGAGAATGCCCATGCGGGTTTCATAGCACAGATTCAGGCCGCGTCCGGACTTTTCAATTTTATCCACCACCCGCAGGCTCTGTTCGTAATGGCGGAATCCACCGCATATTTGCGCAAGCGCACGCTCTCCGGCATGTCCGAAAGGTGTGTGGCCTAAGTCATGCCCCAGCGCTATAGCCTCCGTCAAATCCTCGTTCAGCATCAGCGCACGGGAAACAGTCCGCGCAATTCTGGCGACCTCCAAAGTGTGCGTTAGGCGCGTCCGGTAATGGTCGCCCTCCGGCTGGAGGAAAACCTGGGTTTTGTGCTTGAGGCGTCTGAATGACTTGCAGTGGGTAATGCGGTCAACATCCCGCTGGAAGCAGGTGCGTATATCATCCTCTTCCTCCGGCGCCAACCTGCCTTTTGAGTTGGCAGCCAAAACGCCGCGGGAGGAAACCATGCTCATTTCAAGCTTTTCCCGGGACTCTCTTAAACTTGGCAGAAGACCACCTCCTTGCATTGCTAATACCTTATACGACATTGCCGCTTATTTTCCCTCTTTTCCCGAAAAATTTTTTTATTATTACCTGCTACCCGCAGGGGGCAATCCGTTTTTAATTATTTTCGCCTACCCGGCGGGGGCCCTCGCCGGGCAGGCGTCCTGCGCGGACAGCGCATAAGAGGTCTTTTCTTTTTCATAAAGAAAAGACCTCTTATGAAT
>JAVBMI010000036.1:0-20840 GCA_031552685.1 Oscillospiraceae bacterium | reverse complement strand
GATGATGATAATGGCTCATTGCTTCGAAATCCTTTCATAGTTGTTCTGCAAACACTATTTTAATGGATTTCAAGCTCTGGGTCATTCTCTTTTTTATTTCGTTGCACTTACAGTGTATATTCAAGCCCCAGAAAAGGGGTTATAAACGCTTCGCGCTATATGCGGCCGCCGCAAGCGGCGGATAGCCCCGCCGCTGCCTTTGGAGCGCGGCTGCTGCAAGCGACGGGCAACAAGTTGCGCCCCCACCAAAGCTAAGCGAGCGATCAAGATCCGCAGTGCTAACCTGCCCTGTGGCACGCTCCGCAGTTAGCGAGCGTATGGTTTGCTTGCATTTATGGCGAAGCAATATTTTCTTTAGGAGAGTCAAGAGAGGGCATTTCTTTTTAAAAGAAAGCCCTCTTTTGCCCTCGCCGGGTAGGCGAAGAAATAATTAATTGAAATAAATATCATTTGAGGGAATGGTTTTAACGTGGGGCGGCAGGGAGCGAAGCTCCCGCGGTCGCCCAAACGTCGGACGTGTGGAATTAATAATGTAGAGCAACAAGCATCGGGTTGAAGAACGCCCGAACCGTTAGTGGACAGATTAAATGTTGGACGATTAGACTAATGTGGTCACAAATCTGACATTGACATTTGCCCCATCATGCTTGCCTTGCTTGTATTTTTGTGTCTTAATTGGTTGTAAAAAGGGGAAAACCCCTAGGTTACATTTTATGGAAAACAGTAAATTCGCCTAAAAGATGTTTCGTTGACATAGCATTTCTGGTAATATATACTAGAAGTTAACATATAAAAGCAAAGGCGGAGAAGGTGAAAATCGTGGCATTGTTCAGCGAAAAACTCAATCTGTTGATGAGCGAGAACAAAATATCAGCGGCTAAGCTTGCAAGAGATATCCACGTTGACCCTTCAAACGTCAGCAGATGGCTTTCGGGAAAGCGCATACCCAAAGCCCCTTTCGAGGGGGAACCTGACAGCGAGGATATGGTCGCGGTTTTGTCCTCTTATTTTTTTGAGCGCTGCGGCTCCGTACGTCAGGAGTGGCTTCGGGGAGTAACCGGCATAGGGCAGGCGCCCGACGACGACTTCAGAAAGAAGCTGGCCGACTGGTTTCTCAACGGAGCTCCGATTGTTGACACACTTCGCAGCTCCGTGGCGGATGCCGCTGCCGCGTTCATGGGTTTTGACGGCCTGCAAACCGCCGCCTCTCTTTTGGCAGAGGCTGCGCGGAAGAGCTCCGGCGCTTCCAAAGTGTATGTCTACATATCCTCGGAGCACAGCAGCATACTAATACACGAGCGCTTAGGGGAGCTTTTGAAAGCGCTCTACCGCATGTATAACGAACCGCTTGTTCTCGTAATGGAGCAGGGCTTTGACTACGAGCGCATTTCACAGGTGATCGGAGTACTTATGCCGCACATGCAGGCAGGTATTCTCGAAGTTTACTACATATCTTCTTCGGAGAAGTATCTTTGCTACAATATTTCCATCCTTGCAGAAAACGCGGGTATGATAATGACGACGCAGCCACAGGGCGGAAGCCCGGATAGCTGCGTTTCAGTGTTTGTGCAGACAGGTGCCTTCGCGCGGCAGATGAAAACCGTTCTGCTTAAGCTCAGCGCAGGAGCCAGACCGCTTTTCCGCTTTATGCGTTCAGCGGGGGAAACAAACTCGAGGAGCGCAGCGCTTTTCGATGAAAGAGGCGAGCTGTTTTTGCGCGGTGCGCTGCCGAATATTCTGCATGCGAAGGCGGACGCATATGCCCGGCTGCTAAAAGCCGCCGGAGCGCCGCGCGAGGCCGTGCGCTACAGAGCCGGCGTTTTTGAGGAACAGCAGCAGCGTTTCAGACGTTCGCTCGAAAACGGAGAAAAGGTATTTGAAAGCTGGTCGATACAGGCGATAAACGACCTCATAAAATCAAGAACAGAGTACTTGCCTCCGCCGTTTTCCGCGTACAGGGGCGGAACATTGCCGGGCATTTTTGCGAAAAGCTTGCTTGAGGGCATGTTGAAAAATCTGCGAGAGTTCGAGAACTTCAATGTCCTGCTCACAAACGAGGAGAGCAGCGGAGCATTTTTCAGCGGCCCGGAGTCAACATTGAAGATCAAAGAAGATTCGTTTCTCATATACCAAACGCTGTCCGGTGGCGAGGAGCTTCAAGCATGTTCCGAAAACCTGCCGCTGGTTTCAGCGTGTACACGGCAGTTCAGGGAGCAGTGGAAGAATTCTTCCGGAATCAAGGGCAGGGAAAACGTGATTGCGGCTATCAAAGATAAAATAGCGAAAATGGAGGATTAGAGCATGGCGGGAACATTCAGGATACTTGGACACGGCTGGAGCCGGCAGATATCGTACAAGGACGGCAGGGAGTACAAAACTCTCGACATGCCCGCCGGTGCGCTGATGACAGCACGGCTTCTCGGGGCGGCAAGGAAGCTCCCCGCAGACATTGCCTCTGAACATCTTACTCTCTCAAAGGCCGGTGAAGGATATGCCATCGGCGTTTCCAGCGGCTGGACAGGGAAGACAGGTGAGATCTCAATAGGTACGGGCAAAACCACGCTCGTCTATGATGAAGGACATGGAATAACCGCGGACATAGCTCATGATACTGCGGTTTTTTGGGCTTCAAACAAGTGCCTGCCTGACCGGGAGATTTTTGCTCCGATCAAACGCAAGGCTTTTCTGATGCTGGATGCCGACGTGCTGCGCCGCAACGGAGCTCTCATCAGCAGACAGGTGTCGTGGGAGCGCACAGCCACAGACCTGATGTGGCAGATCAAGAACAACCCGAAATTCACATATCTGACCGGGACGGACAGTATTTTCATCACCTTTGCGGAGGAGGGCGCGGTGCTGCTTCGCGGCAGCGGGACCCCCTACGCGGCAAAGCTGATGCTGCCGGACGGAAAGTCAGAGGGACAGCTTCGCGAGGAATGCACCTGGAACATTCCGGACACCTGGGATGTAAAGGTCGCCTGCGCCGCGCTTGAGTGGCAGGGGGCAAAGAAGACCAAAAAATGCTTCAATGCAGACAAGGTCCTCTACCCCGCTGGCGAATTGCTGCGTAAGGGCTACAGCATTTCGGCGCTGGAGAGCGGAAGCTTTGAAAGCTGGCTGCTCGCACCACCGGAAAAGACCCCGTATATATATGACATTCCCGAGCCTAGCGACCGTCAGTTGGCGGACCCCGATTACTGGTGCATAAGCAACAGTTTCAAAAACAATAAGCTATACGACATCGCTTATTCGTATGTAATGGAGGGCGCAAAGGCGATTGACGGCATTCCCGCCTTCAGCTGCGGCAAGCTCACAACGGTTGACAGGCGCGAGATTGAGGCCTTCCAGAACATCAAGAATCTGCTGTCCGGCTATGCCGCAGACAAGAGCGTTCGTCCTCTGTCTATTGCGGTTTTCGGCGCGCCCGGTTCGGGCAAGTCCTTCGGCGTTAAGCAGATTGCAAAAAAGCTGATTCCCGGGGTTTCAGCGATTGAAATAAACGTCTCCCAGCTCACCTGTCAGAATGATTTGAGCAGTGCATTCCACACCGTTCGTGACATAGTTCTGGAAGGGAAGCTGCCACTGGTGTTCTTTGACGAGTTCGACTCGGATAGGGACGGGAAGCAGCTCGGCTGGCTCAAGAGCTTTTTGATGCCCATGCAGGACGGAAAGTTCAAGGACGAAAACGGAGAGCATCCCGTGGGCAAGTGCATCTTTGTTTTTGCCGGAGGCACTTCGACGACCTTTGAGGATTTTTGTGCCCCCATGCAATCTGATGATCCGGTTATTGTGGAGAAATTCAAAAATATAAAAGGGCCTGATTTTGTCAGCAGGCTACGCGGAACGATAAATATTCTCGGCCCGAACCAAGCAGGCTCGGGGGAGAAAAACTACATTCTGCGCCGCGCACTTCTGCTCAGGAGCTTCCTGTCGGGCAAGGGCCTTGTCAAAGACAGCATTGCGCAGGTAAACGAGGACGTTCTGCGGGCAATGCTTCTTGTTCCAAAGTATAAGCACGGAGCGCGCTCAATGGAATCCATTCTGGATATGAGCCGCATGGAGGGCGCGAGCTGGGAACCGGTATCCCTTCCGTTTTACACACAGATGTCCCTGCATCTGGATGCGGATGCATTTATCCGTCTGGTGCTGAAAAACGTCATTCTTCAGGGATATAATGAGGCTCTGGCGGAGGCGATACACGAGGATTTCCGCACTAAGCAGAAACAGCGCAAGCTAAAAATCGACCCGGAGGTCGACCTCGGCTGGGAGAAGCTCTCAGAGGAATACAAAAATGACAACCGCGAGCAGGCATCAGATATGCCAAACAAACTGCGGATCATCGGATGTACCTTTGATGCGGGCGACACGCCCTATCCGTCGGTAGAGCGCTTTGAAGACGAAGAGATAGAGGCGCTGGCGGAGTATGAGCACCTGCGCTGGCTGAGAAAAAAAGAGCTTGACGGTTGGGTTTATGCGGCGGAAAGGAACAACAAAAAGAAGCACCACCCGCTGATGGTTCCGTTCAAAGACTTACCAAAAGAGGAGAAGCGAAAGGACGCGGATGCGGCTGAGAACATCATTCCGCTGCTGCGGAGTATAGGACTGCGTGTCTACCGCACGGTCTGACTGTCAATGACAGGAACGTGGCACATATTGGTTTTTTTTAAGACAAAGATATAATAAATATATAAGGCGGCAGGAGCTGCTTTAGGAAAAGAGATATCGGCTATGAGTATTGATTCAGGCGCGCGTGAAAAAAGATTTTCAAAGGTGTCACAGGACACCGGGCGTCACCGGACAAAAAAATAGCCGGTATTTCGATTTTGACAACAAAAAAGTTCAGGAAATAATAAGGAGGAAAAAGCAATGCCGGAAAATGGAATTTGGTATTTGGTTGCGCTTGTCGGCGTTTTTATCATCACAATCATTTTTAATCGCGTTGTCAGGAGCAAGACAGGAGGGGCAAGATCCTCCGACCCCGTATACATACTCCGCTGCGACCATGAGGCGATGCCGTTTATGGCAGGGATGACGCTCTCGAACAGCTCCGGTTACACTCTCTCCTCCGCGGGGATGCTGAAATTTACCGTTGGAGTCGGTCCGTTCAAGAACCTGCCAAGCAGGGTGGAAATCAAGTTTATGTACATTGACAGCAACAAAGAGGGCAAGGTTGTCAGCGGCACATTTGCCGTTGAACCCCGCGACGCTCTGCTCGGCTTTGTGCATGTTGCGGCGCCCAGCGCGCCTTGGGCAAACGGGCTGGTATGCAAGTTCTGGATAATAACGGCCTACTACTCCGACGGCAGCACATGGAGAAACCAAAACGCCGCGAAGGACGAACAGGCTGCAACCAAATTCATGATGAAAAAACTGGGTATGAGATGACCCGTTAGGTACACAGCGCAAACTGATAGAGGGAGGCGGCAGGATGGATTGGGAAGATATTAGAATTTTCATCAGCAGCACATTCAACGACATGCATGCTGAGCGTGACTATCTCGTGAAAGACGTCTTTCCGCAGCTTGCTCAGTGGTGCGAAGCCCGCCGCCTCCGGCTAACGGATATTGACCTGCGCTGGGGCATCACGAGCACGGACTCAGAAAAAAGCAATACTGTGAAAAAATGTCTTGAAAACATTGATAAATGCAGGCCGTTTTTCCTGTGCTTTCTGGGACAGCGCCGCGGCTGGGTGCCGGATGACCCGAAACGTCAGGCTGCCGTTTCCCGGTCGGAAATAAGCCGCGAAACTCTTGAAGAATACCCCGGTGTTGCGCAGCTTCGGGGGAAAAACTCCGTAACGGAAATGGAGATAGAGCACGCACTGCTCTCTCCCTTGCTAAGGATTGCGGATGGCGCGCAAACAACGCCGGAAGCGGCGCGCAGAGCGCTTTTCTTCTTCCGCGAGGACAGCTTTACCGGCGGTCTTACTCCTGCGCAGAGACTGATTTACACGAATGATATGCGAGAGGGCGCAGGCGATTCCGAGGCTGCAGACCGTGCTCTTGCTCAGCTTAAAGAAAAAATAAACAGCAATCACGGCTCAATGGCTTACTCCTGCCGCTGGGACAAATCAGCCCGCACACCGGAGCTGCTTGCCGAGGAAAACGGACAGGAGCTCTCCCAAGGCCGTTTGACCGACTTTGCCGTGAATGCTTCATGCCTTGATGAGGGAACACTTGCCCTGATACATAGCGAATTTCCGGAACTTATTAACAGGCAGAGCTTTCCTCTGAAATACGTGATTATCGCCGGACTGATGCGCGAAATACTGCGCGAATATCCACAGAGGTCTGAGCCGTATGGGTCGAGTGAGAGCGTCTACGACGCGGATCTGACGCAGCAGGAGCTGTTTTGTCAGCTTACGGCTCAGGAGTACATTGAGCAGCCGGAGCAAATCGAATTGCTCAAACAGCATTTTGAAAGCGACGGCAGAATTCTGCTGCTCGCGGCACAAGCCGGACTCGGAAAAACAACGCTTCTGGCGCATTTTGTCGGCCGCATGCGAGAGAAACAAACTGTTTACTACCGCTTTTGCGGTGTGTCTGACCTCTCAAACGAGCAGTACAGCCTGTGGGAGAGCATTTTCCGCCAGGCGGAAATCGACTGCCCGCAAACGATGGACGAACTAAAGCGCGATATGCCCGGGCTTCTTTCAAAGCTGGCGGGAAAAGAAGGAGCGCTTGTAATAATTGACGGCGTCAATCAGATTCGGGGCGGCATGGATATGCTCTCATGGCTGCCGCACGAGCTTCCGCAAGGCGTCAAAATGATACTCAGCACCAAGGCGGACGAGCGGACTGAGTCACTTATCCTCGCCTTGGAGAATAGCGGCACCATTGCCGTGAAGAGAATTTCCCCGGTTCAGAGCATCGAGCAAAAAGAGCGCATGATAGACAAGTTTTTGGAGCGCTACCTCAAATCACTGGATCAAAGCCAGCTTAACACCATCTGCGCGCTGCCATATTCGGGCAACCCGCTTTTCCTGAAAATCCTGCTGCATGAGCTGCGGCGTTTCGGCTCGTTCAAGCAATTGGAGGCGGAGATCGCGCGCTACGGAACAACTCCCATCAGCGCGTTTAATGCTGTTTTGGAGCGCCTTGAAAACGACAGCTCCTTTGATGTGCTCGCGCCGGAAGTGTTTGTACCTACTTTGTTCGGGTTGCTCGCCTGTTCGAGAAGCGGCCTTTCGGAGGATGAAATCGTCAGCAGCTTCTCTCATGTGTTCGCCGGGGAAGATCAAGAAAAAATCGCAGGAACTACCCGGCTCTTTATCCGTCAGGTGCGCCCGTTTATGGCGCGGCGCGACGGCAGAGCCGATTTTTTATACGAGAGCTTCAAAATCGCAGCGGAAAACCGCTATAAGAAAGGCAGCTTAAGACTTCACGAGGCGCTTGCGCACTGCTTCCGCGCATACGCCGACCCGAGCGGCGACGGCTCATACAGCGGCAACAGTCCAAGAGCACTGACGGAGTATGCCTATCACCTCAAGCAGTGTGACAGTGCATCGGCAAGCCAGCTCTACGGCAGCGTTGCATACCTGACGGCGAGATGCTCTCATACGCCGGTGCGCGGCCTGCTCGAGGAGCTTGACGGTCAGGAAGCGCAGCAGCGTAAATACAGGGAAATAATTTTCAGGTATAAGCAGGAACTATCACAATACCGCAATTTACTGCCGTCCTTGCTCTATTATTCCGACTCGGATGAAGTGAAAAACAGCGTGCTGGCTGCTCAGAGCAGCGGGGTACTGAAAACGCCGTGGCTTAAGGCAGACGCGGTTGAAAGCACTGTTACACCTGATGCGCAGAAAAATGACAGCAGCGAGATTTCCTTCAGAAAGACATCGGAGAAGGATCTCGGCCACGCCTCCGCGGTTGCGCTGGCGAAGGATGCGCCTCTGGCGTTTTACACAGCCGGCAGGGGAAGAATAAGCATAGCGGACACCCGCACGCTGGAACCGTACGGCAGCGTTATCAGCGTCAGCGAAAAGAGCATGCTCAGTCTTGAAGCGTCAAGCGATGGGGGATACCTGCTCGCGGCGTTTGAGGACGCAACAGCAGAGCTTGTGAGGCTCAGTTTTGACGCTGATACTGTGTTTGCAGAAAAGCAGGGCGGGAAGCTGGAATATCTGCTGCCTGCAGATACTTCAGGGGTCTTTGCCTTTGATATAAGCTGTCTTTGGTATCAGGACTGTGACGAGAATCTGGTAAGGCTCGAGCTGTCAAGCGGTACGGAAACCATGAAAATACCCATGGATGGCGAAATCAGCTCGATCTGTATCGGAGAAAGCACAGTTTGCGTTTCAGTGTGGAGCAGGAGCGGGGCGAGCGTTTTCGTCTATTCCGCGGATAACGGTTCGCTGCTGGCACAGCGCAAATTTGACGGGGATGACATAGTGATCATGGAATCGGCCGGCACCGGATTTGTCGCTGCGTCTTTGCTGAGCCGACCCGAATACAAGGTTTTTCTGCTCGACGAAAATCTGCAGGAAATTCGAAGCATTTCACTGGAATCTGCGGTTGCGGCGGTATGCAAATTCGGCGACAAGCTGCTGATAGTTCCCAGACAGCACAAAAATAAAGAGATGTATCTCTGGTCGTATGACGGAGGCGGAGAGCTTTCGGCCATGAAACAGGGCTTTGACTTTCTCGGCAGACTTGTCATCGCCGGGGGTTCAGACTATCTCTCGCTTATTAGCAGCCATTCGCTGTTAAAGCTGGAACCGGCGAAGGGCGGCACAGTTGAAAAGAGAAACACGAACGGGGCAGCGCCCCCTGAATCCGAAAAAATACCCCTGCCCTCCGTTCGTGCGGAAAATGGCGCAACATACTTTTACGATCTTGACGGCAGCATTGGCTGCGAACAAAACTCACATTCCGTGGACTTGTCGGACTACATGATCGGGACGATCAGACTCTATTCATTCGGAAGCTTCCTGGCTCTGACAGGAGCGGCGCAAAATAACGCAGCCGTTGCTAGGTCCGCCCCTTACATAGTTATTTTCTTCGAAATACTGACGGACGGACGCTTGAAAAAAGTAGGGGAGCGGTATTTTCCGGTCGTCTTTGAGCCGATAGAGTGCCTGTGCTTTGAGCCGGACGCGAAAAATGTGTACCTGTTTTTCGTTAAATCCGACACGGGGGAGATTCAAACCAACCCCTACCTCATCTACGGCACAGTCCAGGAGATATTGTCAGGGCAGGACAAAAGAGGCTTTCTCAACTGCCCGGAGCGCGGGATTTCAGCACTTGCATCAAAGGGGCGTTTGTGTGTGTGTTCAAGGGGGATACTCACTGTTCACAAGGCGGAAAATCTTGAGTACGAAACGGCTTTTGTCGCTCCAGAGGCTCTGAAACTGAAGGTTTCTGACTCCCAAAACGGCCTGTCAGCCATCATTGGCGATGAAAACGCGGTCAGGCTTACAATACAGAATTAAGGAGGAACATGTGATGGAGAAGGATTTTATCAACGGAACATTTTTAACCCTGGTAGAGCAGCACCGCATCAAGGAAGCGGCTGATTTTTGCAAGCGTGTGTGTGAGGAAGCACCCTCCCCGGAGTTTAAGTGCATAGCTCTGCGCAACTTGTCTGAGCTGCATTTTTTCCACACAGGGGACGCTGTGGCTGCGCGGCAGGCAAATCTTGACGGTCTTGCCATACTCGACGCTAACATGGATCTGGTATTTCACTCAACACATGTATCCGAAAAAACAATGAAGCGGATTTATTCCGACCTCTGCGAGCAGTTCCGCGCTATGGCGATCTCATTTGATGAATATGAAGAATACGCGCATAAGGCTCGGGCGGTCCGGCAGATGAACGACACCGAGCGGCGCGGGCTGAAAGCCGTTGCGGATATGCGCGCCCGCGATATTCCGTGGAAGGAAGACATGTTCCTGCGCATAGGAGACTATTTTCAGCACCAGGCTTTTGGTCAGGCAGCGTCTATACTCTCGCTGATTCTGGTGTACAACCGCCAGCTTCGCATAAACGCGGACGACATGAACACACACTCGCTGCCCGGATATGCGGGAGCAGTTTTCAATCTCGTGGCAGGACACATGAACGCGAGCAGGTCGAAGCGCTGGATTATCGACGAGAACAACCTAAGCTTCATAATTGCGCGGGCGCAGGAGGTCGTTGCCGAATGCGGCGAGAGCCGCACTGCCGACCCGGCGGTTATCGAAAGCCAGCAGAGAGTTCTTGCCGATTGCGCCGGCGAGCTTGCAGACCGCGCAAATGCGCCCGGCACCCCCATGGCAAATCCCACACCAGGAGAGATCGACGCGGATTTCCCGCGGCGAATGAGCGAGCTTACAAACATTAAGCTGAGCATGGACGACGGAACGGGCTCACCGCAAAGCGGTTCCCAGAAGAGGCAGAATGCTTCTCAAAATGGGACACAACAGCAAAAACAGCCCCTTGGCTGTCTTATAATTGCGCTTATCATTAATCTTGCGGGCGTCGGCTTTTTGTGGTACTGGGCGTATGGCGTGGGCGATACGATTTGGTATAAAACCGCTTTAGCCGTCGCATCATCACTGATTCTGTTCTTCTGGCTGATTGCGATAGTTGGCATGAGAAAGCAGCAAAAATAAGTATTTTTCGATACAAACAGGAGGGAGGCGCGGCAATGGACTGGAAAAATGTAAGAGTTTTTATCAGCAGCACATTCAACGATATGCACTCCGAGCGCGATTACCTAGTAAAAAACGTTTTTCCCGAGCTATCCCAGTGGTGTGAGCAGCGCCGCCTTCGCCTGACGGATATCGACCTGCGCTGGGGTATCACCTCGGCGGACTCGACCGCAAAAAACACAGTCAAGGCCTGCCTTGAAAACATAGACCGAAGCCGTCCTTTTTTCCTGTGCTTTTTAGGTCAGCGGCGCGGCTGGGTGCCTGAGGAAACCGATGTCGGCGAGACGACTCTTGAGCGGTTTCCGGGGCTGAAAGACTATGTCGGCGGATATTCCGTTACGGAGATGGAAATTGAGCACGCCCTGCTCTCACCGATGTATAAAATTCTTGAAGGCCATCCCGCAAGCCCTTCGCCTGTTGACCACGCACTATTCTTCTTCAGGCAGGACGATTTTACAGACAGGCTAAGCGAAAAGCAGCGTCTTATTTATACGAACGACGCAGTATCACAGAGCGGAGGGGATCCGCAAGCAGAGGACAGAAAGCTTGATGAGCTCAAAAGCAAGGTGAAAGCCCGTGTTCCGGCGGCGGAGTATTCCTGCCGCTGGAACGAAAAGCAGCAAACTCCCGAGCTTCTTGCAGAGACGAACGGCGCGGAAATCTCTCAAGGACGACTGACCGACTTTGAAGTAAGCAGAAGCGCTTTGGGGGAAGAACTTTGGCGCCTTGTCACCGACACTCTGCGCCGCGAATTTCCGGAGGCAGAGCTGTCTGAGCGCTCGCTGCCGCTGAAATATGTCGTGCTGGCGCAGCTAACAAACGAAATAATCAAGGAATTCCCCGAGCGCGCCGAGATAAAATCATACACAATTCCTGAGACAGATTTAGAGCAGCAAAGGCAGTTTATTTACCTGAATACAGAGGGCTTTATCGCCAGACCCGACATCTTTGACGAGCTTGACGAATACCTGAACAGCGCGGACAACAGAATCTGCGTTGTTACAGCTCAGGCGGGTATGGGAAAAACCATGCTGCTGGCAAACTATGCCGTGAGAGTTGGCGCAAGGCGCAGAACCCTCGCCCGCTTCTGCGGTGTTTCGGACTTGTCATCGGAGCAGTTTAACCTCTGGAAAAGCATCTTTGACGAGGCGGGTATTAGCATTCCTGCAAACATGGAAGATCTGCGCCGCGAGATGCCGACGCTGCTTTCCAAGCTCTCGCAGGACAGCGAAACCGTTATAATAATCGATGCGATCAATCAGCTCCCGGGCGGGATGAACATGCTCACCTGGCTGCCGAAAAGGCTGCCCGAAAAGCTGAAAATAATATTAAGCCTGAAAAGCGGAGAACAGCTAAACTCCATAGTTGACGCTCTAAAGCAGGATTCCGGTGTGCGGGAATGCTCCATTGGGCCGTTTGAGGAGAAAGAGCGGCTGATCGACGACTATTTGGAGCTGTCTTTCAAAGCGCTTGATGACGAGCAGGTCAAGCTGATTTGTTCTCTGCCCTATTCGAACAACCCGCTTTTTTTGAAAATTTTGCTGCACGAGCTGCGAATGTTCGGCTCGTTCAGGCAGCTTGAGGACGAGATCACGCGCTACGGAGAAAATCCGTATTCCGCCTTCGACGCTGTTTTGCGGCGTCTGGAAAAAGACCCGGTTTATGACGCGATCGACCCCGAAAAATCCGTTCCGCTGCTTTTCGGGCTGATTGCGGACGCCCGCAAAGGACTTTCGGAGGAGGAGCTGCTGCGCTGCTTTAAAATGAGCTTCCCAACGGAGACTGACGGCAAAATCAAGGGTACGATCCGCTTTTTCCTAAGGCAGGTGAGGCCCTTCATGGCACGGCGCGAGGGGCGCGTGGATTTTCTTTATGAGAGCTTTGCGCTCGCGGCGAGGGACAGATATGTCAATGCGTTGCCGAAGCTGGATTCGCAGCTTGCGCAGTGCTTCCGCTCGTTCTGCGACACCGGAAATGACGGATATTTCTCCTGCGGGCTGCCCGACGAGCAGCGGGCGAGACCGCTTTGCGAATATGCCTACCATCTGTTCAAAAGCGACCCTTCTGCGGCGGAGCGGTTATATGCGAGCATCCCGTATCTGAACGAACGCTGCAGCTACAGCTCAGTCGGAGAGCTTCTCTCGGAGTATGACAGACTTTCGTCATCGGAGGCGATATTATACCGAGACTGCATCCTCAGGCACGCTCAAACACTGACAAAGTACAGGAATTCGCTCTTTTCCATTCTGAACTTTTCGGGTTTTGGTGCCGCGCAGGAGCAGATAGGGCAAATTATAGCCTCCGGCAAGTGGGACAGACCGTTTATCTGTGCACGAACCCTGAAAACGTTCATGCAGAAAACTGACGGGCAGCAGAGCGGTGCGGCGGCGAAAATGCTGGCTGAAACCAAGCTCTTTCAGACTGTTGCTGTGTGTGCTGCTTCAGAGCGCGACCTTGCCTTCTACTCTGAGGGCAACGGAAGGGTGCGGATTTTTGATACCGCCTCCTTCACAAGCTGCGACATTGTTATTCCGGCCCGCGACCTGCGGCCGCTGAGTATGGCGGCCTCGTGCGACGGCAAGCACCTTGTGATCAGCTATGAGGACGAAATTGCGCAGACTATCGAGATTTCCTACGATGACAAAGGCGCGCCCTATCATTCGAGGGAAACCACAATTTCCGCATACTATCTGCCGCTGTATGACAACGGAATATTCGCCTTTGAGGGCGAAAAGTTCTGGTATCAGTGGAAGGAAGATACGCTGGTAATAAAGGATTTTGCCACTCCGCTGTGGGATGAATCTTACCATAAGTTAGATTTTCCGGGTGAACTGAGCTCTCTGGTCTTTGCCGCTGATGACGCAATTTACTCCATCCGTCAGTCGAACCGGACAGTTTTCTGCACTGCAAAGGGCGGCAAAAGCCGCGTGTTTGAAGGCGTGGATGTGACTAAGGCCGTTGCGCTTGAAAACAGTGTTGCCATTGCGTTTTCAGATATGAGCATTGTTATATTGGATGCCGGCTTGGAAATTCAGCAGCAATCAAAAGCAGATGCTTCAGTGGCTGCGATGTGCTGCGTCGGAGATGAGCTGCTGATAATCACCAAGGCCTACAACGGCTCATACGGCGCTGTGCTTTGGAATCACACCGTCAATGTTCAGCGTGAGCTGATAATCGGCAGCGCTGTTTCCTGCAACTCCCAGATGTGTCTTACAGCTGTTTCGGACGGCAATATCTGCGCTGTCAGCGATAACGGTATCTGGAAATTCTGCCTGTCGGATGACATGCAGGCGCAGGAGGCAAGTATTATAGCCGCCGCACTTGGAGGAAACGATCAGGGGCTGCTGGCGGTTACCGTAGAGCGCAATGAGCTGACGCTCCACACGGGAATGCAGGAGAAGAAGCTGCCGCACGAATACAGATCCTCGTGGACAAAGGTTCTTTTCGCGGATAACGCGGTCACAGCGCTTGATGCTCACGGCGAGGGCTGCGTAGTATCGCTTGAAACCCTCAGCGCTTTTTCTGTCAACCTTCAGGCAAGCGTATCCGCGGCGTGTCAGGGTGGCGACGGCTGCCTCTATTACTGCGAGCTGATCGGAAATCTCAGGTGCGCCGAGAGCGGAATGCGGATTGACTTATCGGGCTACCACATGAACGACATTTCTATGTACGCTTTCGGAAAATATATCGTTCTTACGGGCAACTCTACCGCTGCAAATACAATGAGCACTGCCGAAACCGGACATGAGACCTCAACAAGGCTTATTCTTTTCTATGAAATTGTTCAGAGAGGAAAGCTTCGCCTCGTCGGCGAGCGGCTGTTTTTCACCTCGAAGGGAGTTTTTCTGGGAGTTACATACAGCTCACGCAACGACTGGTTTTACATCATGTTCCACACTCCGAATACCGGGAAAACCTTTGAGCCGCCGCTGCTGTGCTATGGTACGGCCAATGAGATCCTGAGCAAGCGCGAGCGTCAAAAGGTGCTGGGCTGCACAAAAAACAAGCTGAGCATGTCCTGCATCGGTGACAGTCTGCTCATCTGCAACGACGGGCTGATTTCAGCCTTCGATGCCCAAAGCCTTGAATATATGACGACTCTGGCGGCTGATAGCCCTATGCGCTTCATCGAGCAGGCGCCTGAGCCGGCCGGGAGCGCGGTAGCAGTATGCGGCGAGGGAAGCGCCGTTGAGATAAAAATAATCAAAACATAGGAGGCAAGCGCATGTACTACGAATTTTTTATCCAAACAAGTGAACTGCTGCGGCAGTCCCAGCGTTTTCAGGAACTGCTTGACCTTTGCCGGAGAGCAGCGCCGGCTGCCTATTTCCGGCAGTACAGAGCGCTGTGTATGTGGACACAGGCGGAGAGCTATTATCATAACGTCGGCGATGCGCCGACAGCGCGGGAAAAGCACATTGAGTTTCTGGATTTCATTGATTCCGACCGGAGCATTATTCCGGAGGTGCCGGGACTTCAGGAGGTCATGGAGGATATGTATGTAAGCTCCTGCACGTCCATGTGTGACCTGTCCATCTCCTATGATGAATTTGAAAGCTACATGAGCAGATCTGAGCAGGTGCGCCCGCTCACGCCAAATCAGCTCGGACAGCGGGAGCTGATAGAATCCATGAAGCAGGAGGGACGTGACTGGACCTTCAACATCATAGCCCTCGCAGCGCGTGTTACCAACAACAACGAAGTTCAGGCGCAGGCCGCGGCGCTGTGGTCCTTGCTGCTGTATTACAGGCGGGAGCTGCGCGTCTCCCGCGAGGATATCAACACGGCGATAGTCAACTTTACAATGTGTACGCTCAAGTCGATTGAGAGTGCCGTGGCATACAGCAAGGAAGCGCGACAGCCATGCTATGTGTATAACCTGGGCTTCATTCTTGACAAGGCAATTGCAATTGATGAAAAATTCATGGGCGACATGGCTACCAAGGACGAAGCGCAGGATGCCGTAGAGCACCTAAACCGCTTAAAGACGCAGCTGATTGACTTGGAGCGGGCGCAAAGCTCCGTGTCCTACTGGCCGCGATACAAATCACGCGAGGATTTGAACCGCGAGATCGAGCAACAGCTTGCGATAACTGATCACACGGCGGGCGGAGGGCTGCGTGCCCGCGGAGCAATGCCCAAGCCTCCTCCCGCAACCCAGCAGGAGAGGGTCGGCGCTGTTTTGAAATCAATAATGTACCTTATCGTTTCAGGACTTTGCGGCTTCCTGGCCTTTTATGGCGAAAGAGGCGTGGCGCTCAAGGTGATTATGATAATTCTGATGGTCGTGTTCCTGCTGGTGTCAATTGTTATGTTTGCCAACAGGAAATATTCGTTCAAGAACGGCAACGGACAGGGAGGGAGATAGCTATGCAGCCGCAATATTTTTTCAGTGCCTTCGGGCATTTGTCCGAGGGGCAAAGACTAAGAGAGACTGTCGATTTGTGCGAAGCCACGGTTGACACCGCGCGAGATGAGCAGTTCAAAGCGCTTTGTCTTGAAAACCTGGGTGAGTACGCGTTTTTCAGCGTCGGTGACGCGGAGCTAGCCCGCGAAAACTGCAAGGCGGCCATTGACATGATGGACGCCGACATCGGAGTTCTTTACAGCAACCCCATGCCCGACAGGAGAACGCTGATGGAGGATATGTATATTAAGCTGTGCGAGATGATGGCCCAGCTTGCGGTTTCCTTTGACGAATACTTCGAGTACATGGAGAAGATCAAGAAGTTTCGCAACCTCACGCCACTGCAGAGCGGACAGGTGGAACTGGTGGAGAGCCTGAAGGCCGAGGGGCGCGACTGGGCCTATAACATTCAGGGTCTGGCCGACAGGTACATTTCAAGCGGCGGATTTGGAGCCAGCGCGGCTCTGCACTATTTGCTGATCGCAAACCGCCGTCAGCTCAGGCTTCCCCGCGGGCATCTGGAAGCGGCGCTGGTTAATTACTCGAAAAGCGTTCGTGATAACGTAACGAAATGCATGAGCGTCTGCAACGAAAAAAGGATCCCCTGCAACCCCTACAACTATCTGTTTCTGGTAGACAAAGCCATCGGAACAGTTGAAAGCTGCATTGGCGACGTTCAGAACAAAGAACCTGTGGACGCCGAGCTTGAAGCGCTCCGGGATTTAAAGGAAAAGCTCGAGGAGATTGACAGGAAAAGCGCCGAGCGGGGCTATAACTACACAGGTCCGGGCTATAAATCTCTGGCGGACATGAGGCGCTGGATAGAGGAAAATGACGCAGATGCACCGGAAAAACCTGTTACGAAAGACTATAATAAGGCAGGCGGTTATTTTTCACTGATTATACTTCTGCTCGGCGGCGGCCTTTTGGCATACTTGACACACACCCAGGCAATCACATGGAACTGGTTGCGAATCGCGCTCGTGGTGATAGCGGGAATTGTCCTCCTAGCCAATGTAATCAACGGCTTTAAAAACAGCAAATGAAAAGCAAAGGTGGCGCGGAATTTTCCGCGCCACCTTTGCTTTTCGGGATTTATCAGGATTGCCGTTTGCGGTTGGGATGGTTCTTCTCTATGTAGATGAATAGCTTGTAAACGAGGAAGCCGACCACTGTGCCCACTATCATGCCGCCCAGAACGTCGGTGGGATAGTGCACCCCGACATACAGACGGGACAGGGCGATCAGCGTTGCGGGCAGATATGCCCACGCACCTTTCCTGCCGTAGACCATAGTAAGGGCAATCGCGCTGGCAAAGCTCGCGTTGGTGTGCCCGGAGGGGAAGGAGAACGAGGTTTCCGCCTTCACCAAAATCGTCAGCGTATCAATGGCGTCATAGGGCCGCACTCTGGCAATCAGCGGTTTGAGCACAAAGTCATTTACCAGCCATGCTCCGGCAAGGCAAAACAGCATTATCAGCCCGCCCCGGCGGGTCTTTTTGAAAAACAGCAATACCACGCCCAGAGCTATCCAGGCAACGCCGGTGTCACCGAGCCGTGTGATGAACACCACAATCGGGTCTAAAAAATCCACTCTCAAATTGTTCTGAATGAACAGCAGAATACTCTGCTCAAACAGAGTCAGGGCTTCAATCATAAGCTATCCCTCCGTTCTCAGTATTTGTATTTTCCGCCTCCGATGAACTCGCGCAGCAGCGCTTCAGGCGGCAGCAGCGACGGGTCAATGGCTTCAAACAGGTCAAAGGCATGGAGAATTGATCTTATTTCCTCGCAGCGGGGAACATCCGGAACATTGCAAAACAGGTCCGCGGCAATTGTTTTCATCAGACCCACTTCATAAGGGAAGGAGGAATCAAACTTGAGGTCCGCCTTGTCCTTAAAGGGGCTGATGTTTGCCTTTTCGCCCCGGCGCACATTTGCCCAGAGCCCGAAGGTGTATTCCGCGGAAGCGCCCCGGTATTTATAGTCTCTGACAACGCGGCGCACAAGGCGCATCCATGTGCCCTTGAAAACAACCTCACCGGCGTCGTTCTCAACATTTGAGCGCGCGGAGATATAAAGCTTCATTGCATCGGGATGGGTTCCTGTAAGCTCGTCGTTGAGCGCGTGAATACCCTCGACAACAACTATGTCCCGCTCACCGAGACGGATGGTGCCGGAGGGCCTTTCCTCCCGTCTTTGCTTGGCGAAGTTGTACTTGGGAATGGCAATTTCCCGTCCGGCGCGCAGATCGTCAAAGTGGCGCCCCAGAAGCTCCATATCCACACATTTGGGCGACTCAAGGTCAGGGCTGCCGTCTGCGTTTTTTGGCGAGTTTTCGTCGATTGTTTTAAAATAACTGTCCATCGCCAGGGCATAGGTCATAATTCCGCGTCCGCGAAGCTCCTCCTCAATCTTTTTTGAGGTGGTCGTTTTTCCGCTGCCGGACGGGCCGGAAATCAGGAGAATCGGACTTTTTTTCATGTTCTCCACAACCATGTCCGCCGCGAGCCGAACTTTATCCTCAAACGCCAGATTACATTCGTCAACGAAGGCTGCGGGGTTTGATTTTGCTCTTGTATTTATTTCATTTAAACTGTATGACACGATACTAGCTCCTCAATCTTCTTTTTATCGTCAATGACTTTTCCTATGCCCTCAATATATTCCTGCGGATATTTCGGGTCAAAAATTCGCTCGATTCTTCCATTTCCAAGGCAGAGCTTTGTTGATGCTCCGCCGCCCATGGAAATAATACTGCAAAGCTCCTCCATAATACATATGTTATATATATTCGCCGTCCCGCCGCGCTGCCAGCCCACATTCTCAAAGCCGCCGGACATATACTTCTGCCGGTAAAGATAGTATGGCTCATATCCGCTGCCATATAAACGGCTGTTTGCGCCCTCGAGCATTTTTTCAACATCCTGCGCCGCGGGGCGCGGGGTGTCACCGAGCATGATGCCGCTGCCCTTTTTGAGCGCAAGAGTGTGTACGGTTATGTTCTCCGGTTCAAGGGCAAGAACCGTGTTCAGCGTTCTGGCAAAGCCCTCGGGACTGTCTTTCGGCAGTCCGGCAATCAGGTCCATATTAACGTTAATTCCACCCACGCCGCGGACAATTGCAAGTGCATCTATTATGTCCTGCGCCGTGTGTTTTCTGCCTATTGCCTCCAAAACCGCGTCGTCCATGCTCTGGGGGTTAACGCTGATTCTGGAAACACCGTGTTTTTTCAGGACAAGCAGCTTATCCTGTGTGATGGTTTCCGGCCGTCCGGCCTCAACGGTAATTTCGCGCACTGCAGAAAGGTCAAAAGCCGATTCAAGCTGCAAAAACAGCTCATCGAGCTGCTGTGCGGAGAGTGTTGTCGGCGTTCCGCCGCCTATATAAAGAGCAATGGGGCGCAAGGCAAGGCTGCCGACTACTTCAGCAGTGGCTCCTATCTCCTTGTAAAGCGCTTCCAAATACGCGGGAACCTGCTTCATGCTCTTTTCCACCGACTGGCTCACAAAGCTGCAATAGCTGCAGCGCGAGGGGCAAAAGGGAATGCCTACATAGAGGCAGATATCGTTTTCACCGAGGCTCTCTTTACATTCAAGGCCCGCGTGAGCTGTGTGCAGGCACAGCCTTGCACGCTCCGGGGAAACATCGTTATCGCGAATGAACTTTGAGAGGGCTGCCCTGTCGGAATAGCCTTCTTTTATAAGCCCGAGCATACGCTTTCCCGGACGTATCCCGGTCAGAGAACCCCAGGTGGGGATCTCCTTGCCGGACATTATCGCCGCTCGGAAAAAAGCGAGCTTTACAATGCGCTGAAGGCATCTCGCCCGCGTCAGATCGTCTGTGATATGCTCTTTCAGCGCGTACGCCCTGCCGGAAAAAACTTCTCCGTCCAGTGTCAGACGGCAAACGGCAGTAAATCGTTTCCCGCCCTCGTGGAGAGTGAGCTCCGCGCGGTCGCCCTCCGGCTTTCCCCCGGGATATTCCGGGCGCTCACCGGGAAAGAGCGTGAGCATAATCTGCTCAGCGGCATAGCGCATATCATGGTTGTACAAATAAAGTTTCATATCTCATAAAATACCTTTATATGAAGATATAGTCAAGGTTTTTGAGATTTCAATTGAAAGATTTCCATATTCTCATATTCTTATATATTTTCGCCTACCCGGCGGGGGCCCTCGCCGGGCAGGCGTCCTGCGCGGACAGCGCATAAGAGGTCTTTTCTTTTTCATAAAGAAAAGACCTCTTATGAATCTCCAAAAGAAAATATGAGCACTGCCATTATTGCAAGCGACCCATCCGCTCGCTGACTGCGTTCCGTGCCAAAGGGCAGGTAAGCACTGCGCCACATAATTGCTCGCTTCGTCGGAATGGACTCCATATTCTTCGCTTAGCCTCAAACGGCAAAGCTCATGCATTTCGTCATTCCTCCTCTTTCGAACAAGACCCACTTCGTTGGGCTCTTGTTCGAGTAAGACGAAAGACTTGTAGCCCGTAGCTTGCAGCAGCCGCGCTCCGCAGGCAGCGGCGGGGCTATCCGCCGCTTGCGGCGGCCGCATGCAGAGCGAAGCGTTCTTTACCCATTTTTCTGGGGCTTGAATTGTCAAATCAAGTGCAACGCAACCTGAAAGAAGGCCTCAAACGGAGATCTCCAATGTTAGCATTTGCGAGGGCGGCAGTTGAGTTTTTGAACAGCCAGCGCGATTTTATCGTCAGCACAGGAAGTGAAATCGAAAGATTTTGGGAAGTATTCTCTGATCAGACCGTTGGTGTTTTCATTGGTTCCCCGTTGCCAGGGGG
>JAVBMI010000018.1:0-14973 GCA_031552685.1 Oscillospiraceae bacterium | reverse complement strand
GCGCCCCTTCAAATATGTTTGTGGTATTGTACTCCACCGGCGGACAGCCTGTCAACAGTTAATTGGCTCGCTTTCGCCTTTTTCATGCGTTCTGGCATAATAAAATATGTATTGTTGCGCAAGGCCTGAAAATGCGCCCAGAGCCTTGGGATCAAAATCCGAAGGAAAATGCGCTTTCAGCGCCCGCTTCATCCAAACGTCCACCGGAAAACGGTCCATTATGTGCAGTCCGTAGAGCATGAAGCAGTTGCCGACCTTTGAGCCGATTCCGCGAAGCTGAGTTATCTTTGCGTGAGCCTCCTCCGGAGGAATTCTGCGAAGCTCGTCAAAGTTGAGACTGCCGTCGGCCACTGCCTTTGCGGCGCAGAGGATATATTCCGACCGGTAGCCCGCGCGCAGTGGGTCAAGGTCGCTCAGGGTCAGAGCGGCGATCTTCTCAGACGACGGAAACTCAAATAATCCGTCTCCGAGCTCCTTGCCGAAAAGGCGGCAAAGATTTTCGACAATGCCTTTTATCCGCGGAATGTTGTTGCACTGGGATATGATGAAAGTACACAGCGCCTCCCACGGTTCCTGACGCAGAATTCGAATACCCTCGCCGAAGTCGGCGCACATGCGCAGATACTCAGGCTGCGTAAACTTTTTGGACGCAGCGGAATAGTCGGTGGACAGGTCAAAATAATCCTGCCAGAAGGCAAGCTCATCGGGAGCGCACAGGCAAAGGACATCCTCGCCGCCGTTCCAAATACTCAGGATCCTGCCCTGCACAATGCCGGTGTAAACACCGCTTGCGTCCGCGTTCCAGCGGAAGCACTGCCCGCATTCAAAGGTCTTTTCAATATTTAACTTGGATACTTCGCAAAGACGCATAGTTTGTTTTTCTGATACGGACATATTGCACCTCAATTTTTGAAAAAATCCCGCCTCGGGAGAGACGGGATTGTTTTTTTACAACTTAAAAGCTGCGCTTATTCTTATTCTTCCTTGCGGCCTCTGATTTTTTGCGCCGCTTGACGCTGGGGCTCTGGTAATACTCTTTTTTACGCAGGTCGGACATGACCCCGGACTTGGCGCAGCTTCTCTTAAATCTTTTTAAGGCGCTATCCAGCGATTCATTCTCTTTAACGTGAACTTCAGACACTTGTTTCCCTCCCTCCAAATGCACCGTTCCGGTGCTTTAAGGGCCATCATTCATGGCTTTTGCGTTGTCATTATAATCGTTTGCAAAACGAATGTCAAGAGTATTTGCAATAAATGAGCAGTCTTGGGGAAGACTGTTGCCGTGGTATAAAGCAGAAAAATGCGGCTCATTTTACTTGCCGAAAAGTTGCAGGCAGGTAAAAAAATGCTTGTATTCTCTTGTAATGACGTTTATAATGTCTTAAACGTAGAAGCGAATATCCTTACAGCAATAATTAGATAGAAAAAAGTTTGGAGGCGCACTGCCTTGGATACAAATCCTGTACTGCTTTCATCCCTGTCATTGGATAGTGATATCCCACTTTATTCCCAGCTTGTAAGCATCGTAAAACGAAATATCACAGCCGGAACACTTAGCGCGGGAGAGCTTTTGCCGTCGGAGGCGGAGCTTTGCAAAGCGTTCAATGTGAGCCGCAGCACAGTTCGGCAGGCTATCGGTTCACTCGAAGCCGACGGGCTTGTTGTCCGCAAACAGGGAAGGGGAACTTTTGTGGCGGAGCCGAAAATGCGGAGGAAGACGGAAAATGTTTATTCCTTCACATCGGAAATCAGCTCCATGGGCCTCACACCGTCCTCTACGCTCATCGAGTTTGAGATTGTTGATCCGACTCCGGACATCGTTAAAGTTCTGGAACTCACTTCGCCGGATGCAAAGATTTACCGCTTCACCCGTATCAGAAATGTGAACGGTGAGCCGCTGATCCTTGAAACGTCCTTCTACCCGCAGTATATTTATCCCAAGCTGACCCGCGAACTGCTCAAGACACACAGCTTCTACAGCCTGCTGTACGAAGTCGGCATTGCCCCGGCCTCCGCGGTCGATTCATATGAGGCTGTTGTTCTGGGCAGGGAAGAGGCGGAAATTCTCGCCTGCAAGCCGGGAAGCTGCGCCTTTTCCGTTCAGCGCCGCACACGGACGGAAACCGGCATGATCTATGAATACACCCAGAGTCTTATCCGTGCGGACCGTATAAAATTGGACATCTTCCTGCATAAGGACGGAGTATCTTTTTCCCGCAGCGTTGACAGATAATATTATTATAAAAACAGCGTTTTTTCTATTTACAAACGCAAATATGCATAGTATAATGGACATATCAGATGTATGATACGTTTGGTATTAATCAACAAATTAACTGGAGGAGACAATAATGGCAAAAATTAAAGTTGCGATTAACGGTTTCGGCAGAATCGGACGCCTTGCTTTCCGCGCCGGACTGCAGAATGAGAATATTGAGTTTGTAGGAATCAACGACATGCTCGCGGCTGACTACATGGCATACATGCTCAAGTATGACTCGGTCCACGGTCCTTTTAAGGGCGAAGTCGGCAGCACTGACAGCGCAATTGTAGTTAACGGCAAAACCATCCCCGTTTTCTGTGAGAAGGACCCGGCAAACCTTCCCTGGGGAAAGCTTGAGGTCGATTTTGTCATTGAGTCCACAGGACTGTTTACAACGACCGAAAAGGCCGGTGCCCACATTACCGCCGGTGCGAAGCACGTTGTTATTTCTGCTCCTTCGGCTGACGCTCCCATGTTCGTTATGGGTGTTAACAACAATACCTACCAGAAGGGCACGCAGATAGTTTCCAACGCTTCCTGCACAACAAACTGCCTTGCTCCTTTGGCAAAGGTCATCAACGACAAGTTCGGCATTGAGAGCGGTCTTATGACCACTGTTCACGCCACAACCGCCACACAGCGCACGGTTGACGGCCCCTCCGCCAAGGACTGGCGCGGCGGCAGAGCAGCCTCCAACAACATCATTCCCTCCAGCACAGGTGCTGCAAAGGCAGTTGGCAAGGTTATCCCCGAGCTGTCCGGCAAGCTGACAGGTATGGCTTTCCGTGTTCCTCCGCTCAACGTCTCTGTGGTTGACCTCACAGTTAACCTCAAGACCGCGACCACCTACGAGGAAATATGCAAGGCACTCAAGGAAGCCTCTGAGGGTGAACTCAAGGGCATTCTGGGCTACACGGACGAGAAGGTCGTTTCCACTGATTTCAACGGAGACCCCCGCACCTCGATCTTTGACGCCGAAGCGGGAATCATGCTCAACGAAAAGTTTGTCAAGCTCGTTTCCTGGTATGACAACGAGTGGGGTTATTCCAACAAGCTCCTCGACCTCATCTGCCACATCGATTCTGTTGAGAGAGCATAATAAAGTTTCTCAAATGCGGAGAGCCGGAAGGCCCTCCGCATTTTTTATCGCTTATTTATATATTGGTAGGATTGATACAAGGGAGAAACACAAGGGTTTTATGAAAGAAGGATATTATTGCAGCAGAGAAAATCTGTATCAACATAATGTGCGAACACGCGTAAATGGAATCTTCGCTCATTGCAAAGCAGGGTGGGATCGGCGCCTGAAACGTCCAGCTCCTCGGGCAGAATGAACTTAATGCAGTTTATATTGATGTCGGAGCAAACAGCTGCGCTGTGAGCGGGAATCAGGAAGGTTTTTACGCCGCGGCTGAATTCCTCATCCAGGGCGTTTCGTTCCGTCAGGAACACCGCCAGTGCGACCCTGCGATCAGGGCAAACGTTCCTGAGCGTAAGGTTGATCATTGCGATTCTGCCGATGGACTGGAGCGCAATTTCTCCGGCATCGAATTCGATGACATCTCCGCAGCCGGAGCTGAGCATCTGCATCGGCTCGGGACAGTCCTCCACGACAATACCGCCGCAGCTTACAAGGACCTGTGGATCGGGGAACTCTACCAGGTTGCCCTCACAATCGGTATACTCAACCGAGTCATTAACATATTTAAGTCCCCCGTCTGCGGCCACATGCCTGACAGTAAAAGTCAGAGAGGCTCCCTCTGTGGCGGAGACGCCGAGCTCATCAATTTTCCAGACAATTTTCGTCAGGCTGCGGATCCTCGCGGTGCCTATTGTAGGAGGCTCAATTGAAACAATGTTAAAGTCAGGATTCAGGTTTTCAATTATCTTTATACAGGTTGCGCCGGTTTTGGTGATGTTGGCAGCGAGCTGGGCAAAGAGTTCTTCAAGCTCGGTGTCATCCGGAGTAATGGCGACGTGTGCGGATGAAGGCTGACTCGCCCAGGTGTTTAAGACAGCAGGGTCGATTCCGTCCGAGCCGACAAGACCGATGCAGTAAATAATGACTCCATCCTGCTTTATCTGCGCAGTCAGCGGTGTCGGGTCGAGGCCGGCTGTAGTTTTGCCGTCAGTGAACATGACTATGACCTTCGCATTTGTTGACATAGGGTCAAACAGCTGCGACGCTTTCAAGAAAGCGTCATAGTGGTTTGTGTCGCCGCCTGCATCAAGGGCATCAACTGCGTCCTTCAGGTCATCGACTGAGGTTATCAGCTGAGTATCCTGCGTTGCAGTGTCGGCAAAGCTGACAATGCCTATTCTGCTGCCGCTGCCAATCTCGTCGTAGGGAGGCGTGTCGGTTGCTTCAGCGATGATATCGATGAAGGTCTTTGCTCCGGCTTTCATAGAGGCAAGAGGGCTGCCCTCCATGCTTCCTGAACGGTCAAGGATCAGCACGATATCGGTAGGATTTGTAGTGATATCAGGCGCTGCAGTCAGTGCGAGTGTAACGTTAAATTCATCAGTGCAGTTGATTGAGGCTACACTGGTAGTTTTATTCGAATAGGTAATACCCATTTGTTTTTCTCCTTTCGGGGCGTCATGGCCCTTTGACAGGATATGACCGCCATTGAAAGGTTGTCACTGCTTGACAGTTTTCTTGAAAACAGAAAAAAGGAAAGCGCCATATTAATGGCGCTTTTCGATACATTTTTGATGCATGTTCTGCTTATAAAGAATATATTAATTATTTAAGAAATGTTGTGCAAGCTAAGCGGAGATGGGCTGCATAATTTCCGGCAGGAAAAACAGGTCGCAGTTGCGATGCTTGAAAAAGAACATACGGAACACATAGCAATCGCCGGTTTCAAAGCCGCGAAGCTGCGGAAACGGCTGATCAGAATAATAAGCACGGGATTTTGCTTCCTGCTTCTGCGACATTTTCACAAGGCTCAGAACCGCGGCAACACAGGCGTCAAACGCATAGCTGAGATCGTTTTCGAAGGTGTATCCGGTGTTTGTATAATCATTCTTTTCACTGTTCAGGCGGCTTACAAGTTCAGCCGCGCTCAAAGAGGGCCGAACTTCGCTTTTCCCTTCAATATCAAGCAGGTTTGTGCAATTCTCGCGCAGATACTGGTCGAGGGAGTTTTCAAAATCGATATGCTGCCTTACACCGCCCAGGAAATCCTTGCTGTGGGCAAAGCAGAAGTAATCGCATATGTAATGGCACAAAATGCCCAGTTTTTTTGAATAGTCAGCGTTCACACGCTCTGTGCCGGTGAGCTGAGTGCTTGAGAGTTCCTCTGAAAACTCATTAATGGTCTTTTCACAGACTCTGGAAAAATGCGGGTAAAAACGCGGATTGAGAACCATTGACGGTATGTAATCCGGAGCGATGTTGCCATAGGCAAAGGCGGTTCGGTTAAGCTGGACACCGCGGTTTTGCAAAGCGGCATGGACCAAATAGGCCATGGCAAAGTGGGTGGTTGATTTCATTGGGACTCCTAACAAAGGCGCCTTATATTACTTGCAAAGCGAACAGTAACTGCAGTTGGCGCACTGTATAAGTTTTAGCAGTATCTTTGCGCCAAGTCAAGTCGGATTCTGTTAACAGACTGTGAATTATACTTATTCGCGCAACCTTAGTTTTTTGAGGCACTTCGGAAACATTTTTAGCCGGGAAATCGTCTGACGAACAGCGACCGGATATTTTCCGGTGCAGGTTCATAATTACATTGACATTCCAATATACATATGGTAAATTATCAGTGTACTAATACAAATGGTACACGACTGAGGAAATGAGGATGAAAAGATGAGAAGAATCGGTTTCAAGCGTACTCTGGCGGCAGTTTTGGCACTTGTGTCAGTTCTGGCGCTGTTTGCCGGTTGCAAGGGCAAGGGCAGCGCAGAAGAAGTACCAGACTATGTTTATGTACCTGAATATGTGCAAATGCCCAAGGAAATAACGGACATGTATAACTCCGTTTGCATCGGCGACACTATTTATTTCATTTCGAATGTTGCTGTTGATGAAGAAGGCAACATTGTCAGTCAGGACGAGATTGACGCTTACTACAAGCAGATGGAAGAGTTCTATAATTCCAATGGCGGAGGCCGCGGCCCCGTTGTTTACAAAGAGGCCGCAATGACATCCACGGCAACCGACGTGGATGACACAGCAGACGAAGCGACAGACGATGCGGCGGAAGCCGCAACAGATGATGTAACTGACGAAGCTGTTGTTTCCACTGCGCCGGACAGCGTGACTCTGCCGGCTGATATGCCGGTGATGCCCTTTAGTTATGAAAACCGGCTTTGCTCGGTCAAAATTGACGGCACAGGCTATCGTCATCTTGATCAGTTTGAGCCCCTGACAACAGCAGAAAGCCAATGGGCGGGATCAAACATCAACAGGATCGTCGGAGATGCCCAGGGGAATATCTGGCTGCTGGAAAACACTTATGAGACCATATTCGATCTGCCTGAGGGCTTTGACGAAACCACAGAGGATCCCTGGGAATACTACGTTGACGATGTCAATGAATTTTTCCTGCGCAAGATTGACGAAAACGGCGCTGTTGTTTTAGAAGTCAATATCAGCGACACCTTTGGTGAGAGCGATAGTGAAAAGGGACAAATGTACGTCAACAGCATTGCCATGGACAAAGACGGCAATGTTTACATTGATGACGGGAATCAGCATCTCTATGTTTTGGCCAAAGACGGAGAGCTGATTTGCAAGCTGGATGTCGAAGGCTGGGTCAACGGCATTGTCACGCTTGGTGACGGACGTGTTGTGGTAAATTTTTATGAGGAGAGTTCGAGTAAGCAGGTGCTCAAGGAGGTAGATGTTGCCGCAAAAACCTGGGGAGAGAGCTACACTGCTCCGATGAATGCCTGGAACTTCTCTGACGGCGGTGATGACTACGATTTCAGCTATAACGACGGTTCTTCATTTTACGGTTACGATATCGAAACCGGAATACAAACTAAGATTATCACCTGGATCAACAATGACATTGACGGTAACAATATACAGTTCTGCAAATTGATGGACGACGGAAACATCTTTACTGTTTCCTACGCAAACGACGGATCTGACAGCGCCGGCGCGCGGTTCAATGCGGCGAAGCTGGTGAAAACGCCGTATGCCGAAGTCGAACAGAAAACGACAATCACCTTGGCAGCGGTTTATCTTGACTATTCTCTTCGCAGCGCGATACTAAAATTCAATAAATCAAATGCAGACTACCGTATTGAAGTGCACGACTATTCCGAGTATAATACCACTGAGGATTATAACGCGGGCACAACTAAGCTCAGCACCGAGATCATATCGGGAAAAGTGCCCGACATTATTTCTGTCAACAATCTGCCTGTCAAGCAATATGCCGCCAAGGGGCTGCTTGAGGATCTTTATACCTTTATTGACGGCGACAAGGAAATAAAGAGAGAAGACCTTGTTCCGGGCATTGCAAAGGCTATGGAGACAGAGGGCAAGCTGCTTTCGATCGCCTCAACCTTCAATATGACGACAATGGCAGGCAGCGCCGAAGTGCTTGGGCAAGGATCCGGCTGGACAGTAAAAGAGATGCAGGAAATATTCGCCGCTCACCCGGACGTCGAATATCCTCTCGGGCAATATATGAGCAGAGACAATATCCTCATGTATCTGTGTATGCTAAATATGGAGGAATACATTAACTGGAGCAACGGTAAATGCAGCTTTGACTCGGAAGAGTTCAAAAGTTTGATGGAATTTGCAAAAAGCTTCCCCGAGGCAATAGATTACGGTGATAAGGAAGAGCCGAGGGAGTGGGTCGACGAGTCGGTTCAAATAGCTAACGGACAACAGCTTGCAATGTTTGTCAGCCTTTATGATGTGTACAGCTTCCAGTATAATATGAATATATTTGGAGAAAACGGCGTTTTTAAGGGCCTGCCCGGTGCCCAAGGCGGCGGAAGTGTAGCCAACATCGAGGGCGGACTTGCAATGACGACCTCCTGCAAAAACAAGGAAGCGGCATGGGAGTTTATGCGTGTTCTGCTGACTGAGCAGTACCAAAAGGATAACACATGGTCGCTGCCGACAAATAAGAATGTGCTTGAATCCAAAATTCAAGATGCGATGAAGCAGGAATACTACACAGATGAAAACGGCGAGAAACAGCCTCTTTCTATGGGTCAGTATCCTGACGCAACAGGGCAATATGTTGATTACTATGCTATGACCCAGGAACAGGCGGATAAAACCATGGAGCTCATCAACTCTGTAAAATACATTGCCCAGTACGATACGAGCATAATGGAAATAGTACAAGAGCAGGCAGCGGCATTTTTCGACGGCACAAAGTCGGTTGACGAAACCGCAAAGCTGATTCAAAGCCGCGTGAGCCTCTATGTAAACGAACAGAGATAAAATCAGATAAAGCACCGGAGCCGGCCTGCCCGGCTCCGGTGAGAAGAGAGAGTGGTACGATGAAAAAACGCTGGAACAGCCTCAGCGAGAGAACGCGGGAAAAGTGCCGGGATTTGGCATTTATCTCCCCAAGTCTCCTGGGCATGGCAGTGTTCTTCATCGTACCCTTTTTTGTAATTGTCTACTATTCACTTATCAACAATCCCATACAAAAGGAATTCGTTTTTTTTGATAATTTTATCAGGCTTATTAAGAATTCGGCATTCGAAACAGCAGCTAGGAATACAGGCGTTTTTTCTGCTATTGCTGTGCCCTTGGCTGTTGTATTGTCATATTCTCTTGCGCAGATGCTTGAAGCGAGAATACCGCTTAAAAGCCAGTTCAGAACATTTTTTCTCAGCCCTATGATGGTTCCTGTTGCATCTGTAGTTTTGATCTGGCAGGTGCTTTTCGCAAATAACGGCGCAATCAACGACATGATTGCCGCGTTTGGTGTGGATAAAATCGACTGGCTTCAATCGGACTATGCCATGCTGGTCGTGGTATTATTGTTCCTATGGAAAAATCTGGGATATAATATGATTTTATTTATGGCGGCGCTCAACAACATTCCGAAAGAGCTCATTGAGGTCGCCGATATCGAAGGGGCAAACTTCTGGTTCAAGTTCAAGCACATTACCGTGCGCTATCTTTCGCCCACCATCCTTTTTGTTACTATCCTCTCGCTGATAAACTCATTCAAAGTTTTCCGCGAGGTGTTCCTGCTTACAGGGAAATACCCTGTTGACAGCCTTTACATGCTTCAGCACTTTATGAATAACACCTTTGAGTCGCTGGATTATCAGAAGCTCTCCGCGGCGGCAATCCTTATGGCGATAGTGATGGTCATCATTATCCTGCTGCTCTTTGTCTTTGAGGACAAGCTCGGAAAGGACGTGGAGGGATGAAGAAGAAACGCTACTTCGGCCGCGGCGTCCTGACCCTTTTAGCGGCGGCTTTCGCCATCATTTTTCTCTTGCCTACAGTGCTTACTTTCACGAACTCCCTTATGGCGGAAAGTGAGATAACAGCCAACTACGGAGCGGTTTTTGAGGGCGTGTCGGGTACTACCGGCAGCAGTTATGTATCCGAAAAGGTCAATCTGAAGTTCATTCCGGACAAGGTTACGATGAACCAGTATATTTCGGCCTTTGTAAAGACTCCTGATTATTTGCTCAAGTTTTGGAACTCCATAATTCTGGTGGTGCCTATTGTTCTGCTGCAGGTGGGTATAGCCTCGCTCGCGGCGTACAGTTTCACGCGGTACCGGGGGAAGATGAAGTCGTTTCTGTTTTTCTTTTATGTTATACTGATGCTGATGCCGTATCAGGTCACACTGGTTCCGAACTATCTCGTTTCCGACTGGATCGGGATACTTAATACAAACTGGTCGATTTGGCTGCCGGGGGCCTTTGCGCCCTTCTCGGTGTTTCTGCTGACTAAATTTATGCGGCGGATACCGGTTTCGCTCATTGAAGCGGCAAGGCTGGACGGGGCGAGCGAATGGCAGATTTTTTCAAGAGTCTGTATTCCGCAGTGCCGTAGCGCTCTGTATTCGATTGCCATCCTGGTTTTCATAGACTACTGGAACATGGTCGAGCAGCCGCTGATCTTGCTACAGGACGAAACAAAGCAGCCTCTGTCGGTTATGCTCTCGCAGATAAATTCTCAGGAAATCGGTCTGGCGTTCGCAATCGCGACGCTTTATATGGTGCCGTCGCTGCTGCTGTTCCTGCACGGTGAAGAGGCACTGGTGGAAGGCATAACGCATTCCGGCTCCGTCAAGGGATAATTTCGAAACTTATTGGTGAAAACCCGTATATACACTTTGCTGAAAGGATGGACAAGCAATGGGAAATGAAGTGAAAAAAAGAGGTTGGGTAAAGAACGCGGCAATAATCTTTTTGGCGGTATTGCTGGTTCTGACCCTCTTTTCAAATACATTCATGAACCGAAGTCTGCCTGAGGTTGCAACGGCCTACGTTCAGCAAGGTCCGATTTCTGCCCAGATCCGCGGAAGCGGAACGGTTACCGCGGCGGAGGTGTTTGAGGTCAAGTCTACAACCAGCCGCAAAGTCCTTTCCGTGCCGGTACAGGTGGGCGACGATGTTAAGGTCGGCGACACACTGATTCTCTTTTCCGACGCTGAAGCGGAAGAAATAAAAACAGCGCAGGACGCTCTTGATGAAGCGACCCTTGCATATCAGAAGGCTTTGATAAACGCAAGTTCCGGCAAGTACTCTGCGGAAAAAAAGGCAATAACCGATGCGCAGGTTGCTCTTGACGAGGCAAAAGCGGAGCGGGACAAAAACACCGTGACGGATGCACAAATCACAAATGCGGACAATGCGATCAACAGCGCCAAGGCTCAGGTGCTGAGCTGTGAGGTTGAGCTGGCAAAAGCGGAGGCGGCTCTTGCGGCAATCGGCACACCTTCGACCGGGACCACCGGGGACTACAACGCAGTTATCAAGGCGCGAAACACGCTCGATGCTAAAAAACTACAGTACAGCGGTGATTTAGCAAACTTTTATGCAACAGTGAACGCGAACAGAGGAACTACTTCCGAGGCTGTATTTGCAGAGTATCTGGCAAGTGTTTATGCAGAATATGATGAGGATGAGCCCGAATACAAGCAGTTCAAAGCGTATTCTGAAGTGAAGAAAGCACAGGAGACTTACGATGCCGCGCTTGCCGCTTATAACGAGGCATACACGCCGAATAACCAAACTGCCTACAACGCGGCTGCAGCGGCGGTAAAAACTGCGGAGGGGAATCTGGAGATTGCCAACAATGCCCTGACTGCCGCAAAGGATGCAAAGACCGAATTGCTTACCAAAAAGGAAACATACGACACTTCGGTAAAGGCAGTAAGCGATGCCCAGAGAACGCTTCAGGACGCAATCCTTGCGCTCGAAAAAGCCGGCGCGCTGGAAAGTCTGGACTTTGCCGAAATGAAAAAGAATATTGAGGAACAGCGCAAGGCCCTTGAGGGCATGAAGGCCGGAGGCGAGGGCGCCGTGGTTAAAAGCCAGATCAACGGTAGGGTCAGCGCGGTTAACGTCTCAGCCGGAAATCTGGCGTCACCTGAAACCGCTCTAATGACGGTAGAGGTTCCTGATTTGGGTTATACAGTCAGCTTCTCAGTGACTAAAGAGCAGGCACAAAGACTTAGAATTGGTGCCGAGGCAACAGTGAAAACAGGTTACTGGGGCGATTCAGGCATCACCGGCAATCTTTCGGCTGTCAAGTCTGACCCGACTAACCCGACAACTAATAAAATGCTGGTATTCAAGCTCTCCGGAGAGGTCGAAAGCGGCGCTAATGTGAGCCTCACAGTCGGAGAAAAGAGCTCCAACTACGATGCGATTGTGCCCAACAGCGCGATTCGCGAGGACGCCAACGGAAAATTCGTTCTGGCAGTCCTTGTAAAGTCAAGTCCGATCGGCAACCGTTTTATTGCCACAAGAATCGACGTTGAGGTTCGCGCGACAGACGATACAAACAGCGCGGTAACAGGAGCGCTGGTAGCCAACACCGACATGGTTATTACAACCTCATCCAAGCCGATCGAACCGGGAATGCAGGTGCGCTTGCCGGACTGAGCTAATTGGAAAGAGTTAAACGAAAGGCGGTGGCCGGTCTGAAAAGTAAAAAAAGAATTATCCTCCTTGCCATCGTGAATGCGGTTTTGCTTGCCTCAATTGCAATTAGTCTTGTTTATGTACACGAGCACACCCATGTGCTGGTTAGCCAGCAAACTGCGAAGTACTGGAAAGGGCAGAGCGAGGAGGCGTACGCGCAGGTTTCCGCCTTCATGCCGGTGGATTCCCCGTCGAGCCTTGAAACGGTTTACACCTTTCGCAGCGGACTGGACGAGAAAATTGAGGATTCCGGGATTGAGCTTCCGGAAGAAGGCAGTCTTTGGGTGGACGCATATTCAGGCATGGGTGAGGCGACTGTAACCGGCGCAAAAGGAAAGGCCGATGCAACGGTTATCGGCGTGGGCGGCAGCTTTTTTACCTTCCATCAGTATGAGCTTTTGTCCGGCAGCTACATTTCTGAAAATGACTTCATGCTCGACAGAGTAATTCTTGATTATGATTTGGCGTGGAAAATTTTCGGCAGTCCCGACCTTGAGGGGATGACGGTTGAAATCGGCGGCCTGCCATACTATGTCGCCGGAGTTATAAAGCGCGAGGGTGATAAGTTCACCGAAAAAACACTGACGGACGACCCGATTATTTTCATGGACTACACAACCGCCTTGAACAGCAAGATAGTCAGCGGTGTTTCCTGCTACGAGCTGGCTATGCCTGATCCGATAACAAATTTCGCGCAGAATCTTGTAACCGATACCTTTAATAAGAGCGCTCCTGCCAATCCTGATGCGCTCGAAGCCAAGCCCAAGGCGGATATTGTTCAAAACTCAAGCAGATACAGTTTCGGGAGTATTTATAGCATTTTCAAAGATTTCGGCAGCCGTTCCGTTATTGACGGAGGCATGAACTACCCCTACTGGGAGAATGCCGCCAGGGTTTCGGAGGTCTTTGTTGCGCGGCTCTATGTGATTATTGCGCTGTTGGCGATAATTCCTTTCTTAAGCCTTGTTTGGCTGGCAGTGCTTCTGATCAAGTACCTGACGGTCAGGTTGAGGCGGGGGAGAGCGTATGCCCGGGAAGCCTGGGACGACCGCTATGCCAGAATCGAGGATGCCAAAACAAAGCGCGAGGAGCGGAAGCACAGGCCGAGATCCGAAAAAGGAAGTCTCAGGCAAAGGTTGCTGCAAAGGCGCAAAAAGTTTGCACCGGAAGATAACGCTGTTCTTGATACGCCGGAAACGGACGCGCCGGTCTATGATGAGAAGGCGGTTAGCCTTGATGTTGAGAAAATCGTCCGCGAGATTTTGGATGAAAAGCAATAGATATTTTTGTTAATAGATCAGATAGGGTGGGGATTACTATAGTAGAAGTAATTTTGCACAGCGAACTAGATAAGGAAAAGGCTGCCTTCAGCGAGCAGGTGTTTTCCCGCATTCTCTCGGGACAGGTCAACCGATTTGAGTCGTACAGCGACATGAACCTAATGTCTTTTGAGCTGCTCGACACCTCCAAAGTACCGCACGAGAAAATGAAGCTGATAATCTGCCTTTTCGCGGATAAGCTGCTGCTGATCTGCTATGACAGCGCGCAGCTTCAGGTGGTTAATAAACTGGTAAATGAGACTGACACCGATGCTCCTTTCGCGCTGTACTCATTTTTTGGAGCTCTGTTAGCTGACGATGCCGAGCGCCTGGAGGATTTTGAGGAGGAATTGACCGAGCTTGACGATGCGATCGCTATGGGAAAAAAGATTAACTGCATCGCTCAAATCAGCCAGAACCGCAAGCATTTGCTCACGTTAAAGCGTTATTACGAGCAAATTGACCTCATTCTCGACGGCATAGACGAGAACAAGAACGGTCTTATGTCCGACAAGCTCTTAAAGGACTTTGACATACTCAACAACCGAATTGATAAGCTGCTTGCCCATATAACAAGCCTGAGGGACTATATCATGCAGATTCGCGATGCTTATCAGGCGCAGCTCGATTATCAGCAGAATAATCTGATGAAGATTTTCACCGTTGTTACAACCATCACTCTGCCTGTCAGCCTGATCACCGGCTGGTACGGCATGAACGTAATGATGCCTGAATTCAAGTGGGAACACGGTTACTTGTATGTTATAGGCTTGAGCATCCTTGTGATTGCTACGCTGACGCTGTTCTTTAAACGAAAAAAATGGTTTTAATTTTGCAATGATACATTGTCCCAAACGTTCCCACGCGGGAACTGGCATCATATTTCAATATTTGATTATTATTTCTCGCTACCCGCGAGGGGCAAAAGAGGGCTTTCTTTAAAAAAGAAATGCCCTCTCTTGACTCTCCTAAAGAAAATATGCGTATCGCCATTAATGCAAGCAACCCATCCACGAGCTAACTGCCTCGCGTGCCACAGGGCAGATTACCACTGCGCCACATAACCGCTCGCTTAGCTTTGGTGGGGGCGCAACTTGTTGCCCGTCGCTTGATGTAGGCGCGCTCCGAAGGCAGCGGCGGGGCTATCCGCCGCTTGCGGCGGCCGCATGCAGAGCGAAGCGTTCATAACCCCTTTTCTGGGGCTTGAATATACACTGTAAGTGCAACGAAATAAAAAAGAGAATGACCCAGAGCTTGAAATCCATTAAAATAGTGTTTGCAGAA
>JAVBMI010000035.1:0-26748 GCA_031552685.1 Oscillospiraceae bacterium | reverse complement strand
CCGCATTTTGGCCCACCAATTAATTACTGGGATGGGAATATACCTGCATTTAAAAGATATAATTGGGAGAACAAAGTAATGAAAGATAACTTTAAGCAAAACTCGCTTGAGGAGAATCGCTTTAAAACAATAAGCGATTTTAAATGGTGCATGAGATGCGGTGGCGAAGTGGAGTTTTCTTGGAAAGGCAAAAGGTATGGAATTGCTTCTAAGTTGAGGAGAAGCGATAACGCTCCAATTCAGATGCTTATTTCGCAAACTCGTGTTGAGAATATGGAGGAAACAGAGAAGTGGTGTGACAGTGCGGATGAGTTGCTCGAATATACTGTTTCCGGCGATCGACTTCGTGATGTAATTACTCAGGTTACTGTAATTGATAGAACAATATAGCTCGTCGGCAATCTTTAATTTGAATCTACGGTGTTATTTATAGACAGGCTATAGCTGCATCTATTCCTATCAAACAATACATGTTAAAAATCGACAGGCTTTTATATAGCGTGTCGATTTTTTGTTTTATTTATTGTATAATGGTTGAAAGTGAATGATGTGCGGAGCTTAGATAATAATACTATCGGGTGCAAAATATAAAGAAAATTCGGGAGTACAAAATGAATGCGTTTTTACAACAGCTAGTGGCCTTTGGACAAACTACCTCGATATGGGTATATCTTTTTATTTTCTTTGGCAAGATCATTGAGGTGGCTTTTGCGACACTGCGCATAGTGCTCATTAACAGAGGAGAGCGTGCGGTGGGAAGCCTTGTTGCGATTTTTGAGGTGACGCTGTGGCTGCTGGTGACAGGAACTGTGTTAATAGGGTTTCAGAATGACTGGGTAAAGATCGTGGTCTACGCTGCGGCGTTTGCAATCGGCAATTACATTGGATCATGGCTGGATGAAAAGCTGGCGTTTGGTCTGTCAGCGATTCAAATCGTTGCTCCGGATGCGGAGACTACGAACAGCCTGCTTGAGCTTTTGCGCTCCAACGGATTCGGGGTCACAATGATCGATGCGCACGGTGTGCAGGATGACCGGCAGATTCTGATGCTAACACTCAAGCGCAAGCAGATGAAGGAAGCGCTTGCGCTTGTCGAAAGCCTTGGAAAAAACTGCGTTGTTACAATCAGCGACGTGAAGGCGCAAAGCGGGGCCTACATGAGAAACTATTCAAAAAGAAGCAAAGCGAAGTAATTCGCTCATATTTTCATCAAAACTTGTGTCTGTTAACAGATAACCCAAGGGGGTCGGCGGTATCATATCACGATACTGCCGACCCCGTTGATCATTTTTCAAGCAAAGCATCAAACCTTGTGTCACCCCGCACAAATGCGCACTGCACGATAATTCAGCACTTATTCCCTGCTTGAGATCGCGTAGAGATCGGCTCTGCTGACGGAGATGCAGTATTCCACCGCACGTCCGGAGGTGTCAAAGGTAACCTCCTTGCTCAGAAACGCCGCAGTGCCTTCGCTCACGCCCAAATAAGCGCTCTCCTGCGCGTTGCAATACGCAATGCTGATCGAGTGCTCCTGCCGCACCAGCTTTATTCCGTAATGCTCCTCCAACATCTCATACAAGGACAGATGGCGGAAATCAAATTCGTCAAGACCGGGGCAGTATTCAACCGGTATATATGCTGTTTCCAGAAACATGGGGATCTCGTTCAGAAAGCGCAGGCGGGTAAGCTCGTAAACCTGTTTGCCGAGGCCAATCTCCAGTTTCGTGGAGATTTTTTTGTGCGCTTCCATCTGCCTCATTCCTATAACATCTGTGTGGACCGTGCATCCGTCCTCGGCCCAGCCTGAGGTGTAGGAGATAAAGTTTTTTACATCCTCGACGAACTTATTTTGGAGAACGAAGTTTCCTTTGCCGTGGATGATCTCCACCTTGTCCTCGTCCGCCAGTTTTTGCAGCGCGGCGCGCAGGGTTACGCGGTTTGCGCCCCAGAGATCGCATAGAGCCCGCTCGGAGGGCAGTTTGTCGCCGGCGCTAAGCCGGTTCTCCGCTATATAGGAGAGCAGTTTATCATATAGCGACTCCCGAACGAGCTGTGCATACTTACTCATCTTTTTTCTCCTTACTGAAGTGTCGCGTCAAAAGAGAACTTATCACCGACCATGTATAGACGCAGCAGCAGTCTGGGCTGCCACGCTTCGTCCGCCCGCTTATCCTCGAGCATGAATATGCTTGCTCCGTCGTCTACATTGAGCAGCCGCGCCCAGGGATCGCGAATGCGGATTATCTCCAGACGCTGCTCGGTGTGGGTCAAAACCACGCCCTGTCTGGCAAGGAAGGTTTCGGCATCGTGTATTGAAAAGTCAAATTCCTCGGGATGCTCGACAAGGGACATCGGAATGCGCATTTCCTCAAGGGCGAATGGCTCTCCCGCGCCGTAGCAGAGTGAGAGAACGTAATAAACCGGCTCGTTCCGGTCGATTCCAAATGCTTCGCCCGCATAAAATCCGGCGGCTTGTGTTCCGGCATACAGCACACGGTTTGAGGTTTTCAGCCCCATGCCGAACAAAAATGCATCAAGACGCTGCTCGCTGCTGAGAGATTTGTTCAGCTTCGGAAAGGACACGAAGGTGCCCTTTCCCTGCACACGTTTGAGCAAACCCTCCTGCACGAGCAGGTCAACGGCCTTGCGCGTGGTCATGCGGTTAATCTTGTAAGTTTCTGACAATTCCCGCTCTGAGGCGATCTTTTCACCGAAGCCATATACGCCCTGTTCAATTTTTTCTCTGATCAGATCTGCCATTTGCATGTAAATCGGCGTTCCTGTGCGCATAGTCCACCATCTTTCTGATGTGAAATTGGTATAGCTATTTTTCGTGCATACCAGTGGTGTTTCAAAAAAACAAGTGGTATAGCGGCAAAACATAGCAGCCGGCAATGTTTTGCGGTTTCGGTATACTTATTCGGTTCACAGCTATATTCTATACCATTCTGCCCCAAAATCCAAGTGGTATAATAATAATTCTATATAATTAACAGTATACCAAATAAGAATATAGATAAAATGCACAAAAAACAGCATGTAATTTCTCAATAGATACCGTTATTGACAGATAAATATGATACTGGTATAGTCAATATAGGAATGATATATGTCATATACCTTTACAGAAAGGGGAAGTATTAGTCAATGAAAAAATTTGATAGAGAGACGTATCTGACGATTGGAAAAAACACCTTCGCCAAGCGGCCGCTGGTGGAGGAAATGACAAAGAAGGCGGTGAAAAAAGGATTCAAGAGCATTTTCCTTGTGGGCTCCGGCGGGTCTTACGCGATGTTTATTCCCTTTGCGGGATATATACAGGAGCTGTCAACTATACCAGTTTACTTAGAAATTGCGGCTGAGCTTGTGCTCACCGGACACAATCAGCTTAATTCCGACGCGCTGTGCATCTTCACCTCGTCGTCCGGCACCACAAAGGAAACGGTTGCCGCGGCGAAATACTGCAAGGAAAAAGGCGCTTCGACCCTGTGCATCTCCGGTAACGCTGAGGTAGAGTTTGCACTCGAGGCGGATTATACCATTGTTAACCAAATGGACGATTTTTCAGCGTCGGATGCCGATTATATTTTGCTTTATTTAGTTATTTTCTCGCTTCTTCATGAGCTTGGATGTTATGATGAGTTTGACGAATTTTGCAAAGTGCTTGAACGCTTGCCCGAGCTGTTGGTCGGCGTAAAGGAACAAAGCGACCAGCAGGCGTGCACATTTGCAAAAGAACGCGCATCCGAGCCCTACCACATGTTTGTAGGGGCGGGAAATGTCTGGGGCGAAACCTACTCGTTTGCGATGTGTGTGCTTGAGGAGATGCAATGGATTCGGACGAAATCAGTCAAGGCTGCGGAGTTTTTCCATGGGTCGCTTGAGATAATTGAAAGCGACACAAGTCTTGTTGTGGTTATGGGCGAGGATGAGCTCAGGCCTACCTGCGAACGGGTGGTCAGATTCGGACAGCGTTTCACACAAAAGCTCTCCGTGTTCGACACGGCGGAGTATGAACTCAAGGATGTGAAACTACAGTTTCGTAAGCTGCTTTCACCGATCATTATGACCGCGGTTCTTGACCGGGTGAGCATGCATCTTGAGGATGTGACAGGGCACAGTCTGGACATCCGACGCTATTACCGTAAAGTGGAGTATTGATATGAAGGTAATTGGACTTGGCGACAACGTGGTAGACCGCTACATAAACGAAGGCATCTATTATCCCGGCGGAAACGCGGTGAATTTTGCCGTTTATGCCCGGGAGCTGGGTGCGGAATCGGCATATCTGGGCGTATTTGGCGGGGACGAAGAAGCGGAGCATATCCGCAAGGCGCTCACTGAGCTGGGTGTGGACACGTCCCGCTGCCGTGCGGAGCCTGATGCCGTTACCGAGCGCTGCGATATTATGCTCGTTGAGGGCGACCGCCGGTTTGTTGCCGAGGATGAAAGAAAGAACCTTGTAAGTGGGATCAAACTGGATGAGCCTGATCTTGATTATCTTCACAGCTTTTCACTGATACATGCCGGCTGCTATGCCGAGGGCATTGAGGCAGAGATAGCAAAGCTCAAAAATCTGCCGCAGCTAGTCAGCTTTGATTTTTCGAACGACAGCGAGTTTAGACAGGACAATTACCTGAAGTGTGTGTGCCCGCATGTTGATTTCGCGCTCTTCTCATGCGAGGATCTGGACGACGCGGAAATATTCTCAATTTTAGAAAAAGCGCATTCCTATGGCGCCAAGATTGCCTTTGCGACGATGGGCGTAAGAGGTCAGTGGCTGCTCATTAACGGAAAGTGTTTGTCAGGTAAAGTTAAACTTGTGAAAGCCGCGGATACCATGGGTGCAGGCGATTCATACGCAACTGCGTTTTTGATCTCGCTCCTTCGCAGCGGCTGGAAAAAAGGAGAGGAGCTGCCGGAAGTGGCAGCCGAGCAGGCCTTTGAGAAGGCCGCGGCATTTTCCGCGGACGTTTGTCTGCGAATGGGTGCATTCGGATATGCACATAAAATTAAATAACTATTGTAAGGGGAGGTATTACTTTGTCATTATTTTTTAAAAACAAGCGGCGCGTAATAGCTTACGCCATGCTGCTTTTGATGTTTGTAGCTGCCGCGATTTTTGCCCCTCATGAAGAATATACCTACGGTGAGGAAGAAGTTGCAGTAGAAGAAACCGTGATCGAATCGGAAGAAACCGCTTTGGCGGTCGAGGACAGCGAAGCGGAGGGTGATTACGAGGGTTCCCAGTACGGCTTTTGGGCCCCGGTGGTCATGGTGTTCATGTTTGTCTTCGTGCTGCTGACGAAAAACCTGCTGGAAGGCTTTATTGTGAGCGCTTTCCTTGTTATCTTCATCCGGTTCAGGTGGGCATTTTTGCCTGCGTTTGTAGGTGACTTTACAGAAACGCTTACAGACTGGGATACGATCAGACTCATCCTCATCTACCTGCTTATCGGAAGTGTAATTGCGGTCGTTTCAAAAAGCGGAGGCGCGCGGGCGCTTGCAAACTGGATAAAGTCCAAGGCAAAGAGCCCGAAGCTCTCTCTGGTGCTGGCATGGCTCATTGATGTACTTCTTTCAATCGATGACGAATTGTCTGCTTTTACCGCCGGCACCGCAATAACTCCGATTGCGGACAGCTACGGTGTGCCCCGTGAAAAAACATCGTTTATCATCCGCTCGTCTGCGGTCGCGCCGGCAACGCTGTGGCCGCTGGGCGCCTGGGCAGTGTTTGTTGCGGTCGTTTTTGAGATGAACGGACTTGCCGCCTCAGGAGAAGGCATGGGCGTTTATATGAAGATCATCCCGTTCCTGTTTTTCCCGATAATCATACTGATCCTCAGCTTTCTTGTCGCAGTGGGAGTTATACCTGACTTCGGCAAGATGAAGAAGGCAACGCAAAGGGTGAAGAACGGCGGACCTATTGCACCCATTCCCTCAGAGCGCAGAAGAGAGGATGAAGATGAGGAGGAAGAAGTTGCTCCTCAGGATGATTTTAAAGCCCACGCTAAACCCCGGATTATTAACTTTGCAATCCCGATGATCGCACTGGTCGGCGGAGCGATTGCCTTCGGAATGGACATTCTTGCGGGTATCATAATTTGCCTTTTAGTTACATTTTTCCTTTATGTCTTCTCCGGCGTATGCACGATAGACGAATTTATAGACTCGATGCTGCTTGGCGGCATGAAAGACATGCTGGAGCTGACGGCGATCTTTGCGGTCTCGATCCTGTTTGTCAATGAGATGAGCGCGCTGGGTCTTGCCGGGTTCATAGTTGATCTGACCAAAAACCTGGTCGTCCCGTCGCTGCTGCCGATGATGATCTTCATCATCTTTATGTGCACCGAGTTTATCGGCTCAATGAACTGGACTCTGTATATGATCGCCACGCCGATCCTGATTCCGCTCTGCCAGGTCACCGGCGCAAATATGTACCTGACGCTTGCCGCGATGGTCTCCGCAGGCGCATGGGGCAGCCAGGCATGTTTCTTCTCCGATGGAGCGCTGGTTGCTTCCGCTGCGACCAAGATAGACGTATACGAGCACTCTACGACCTCCATACAATACACGATATTCGCGGGTGTGCTGACGGCGGTCTGTTATCTGGTTGCCGGTTTGATCATAAGCTAGGAGTTGGAAAAATGCTTGACTTTACACAAATCGCAGCAATGAATCTGCACTACCAACGTGTCGGTTTCCACACGTTCCTTGATTCTCTGGAAGAGCTCGACATAAAAAGCTTTGAGCTCTGGGCCGGCTCACCTCATTTTTGCGTTACCGATTCGTATTCACCGCCTGTAAAGGCTATGAAGAAAGTGCTTCGGGAGCGGGGGTTCAAAGCCGTTTGTCTTACGCCTGAACAGTGTGAGTACCCCTATAATATAGCGGCGAGAGAAGACATCCTTCGAAAGCGGAGCTGTGACTACTTCACGACCTATCTTGAATGGGCGGCGGAGCTTGAGATCGACAAAATGCTGCTGACCTCGGGCTGGGGCTACTATGACGAGACTCAGGAGGAGGCGTGGAAAAGATGCCTGGACTCCATTGACATTATCCTAAGCAGAGCACAGGAGCTCGGGGTAGCCATCGCCTTCGAGATACTGCTTCCGGAGGAATCCAACCTTGTTAACAGTCTTGAGTCTACACTACGGGTCATGCGCGCATTTCCGTCAAGGTTTATGCAATGCTGTCTTGACACTGTACCGGTATGCTTTGAGGGCAAGACGCTTGCTGAGTATTTCAGCCATCCTGAGCTGAAGGACCGTATCAGCCATATCCATTTGAACGACGGCGAGCCCGACGGACACCTCACATGGGGCGACGGGAGTCAACCACTTGAAGAACATCTGGAGACCCTGGATGAAGTCGGGTATAGTGGACACATGACACTGGAACTTGGGGATACAGGATATTTTGAGGATCCCCACGGGGCGCTCCGGCGGGGCCTGGAAACTCTTCGAAACAGGAGCAATATATGGAAAAACTGATTTTGCATTACCCGGCGCCGCCCGAGGAGGATTTCGAGCCGCCGGAAGATCCGACATGGTCGTATGACTGCGACTCATATGCGGATTACAAGCAATATATGCTGGAGCATCTCTCACAAAAGCGCAAGTCCATGGGCGGCGTAAGCCGCCCCGTGGCGGCGAAGGGAATCGTAATGCGGGATGTGCTGATACCGGGATACAGGGAAGAGATCCGCCTGCGGATATACAGCACAGAAGAAAAAGGACAAAACTGCCCGGGACTGCTATATATCCATGGGGGCGGATGGTACGGCGGCACCATTTGGGGGCCGGAGGAGTTTTTGAAGGGTATCAGCGCCGTCTGCGGCGCGGTGGTCGTTTCCGTAGACTATCATCTTGCGCCCGAGCATCCCTTTCCAGAGGGCTTGTTTGACTGCAGGGAAGCCATGTACTGGATGGACGGGCACAAGGCGGAACTCGGCATCGGGGAGATATCGGTCGGCGGTGATTCCGCGGGGGGAAACCTCGCGGCCGGATTGTGCCTGCTTCTCAGAGACGAGGGCTTCAAAACACCCAAGAACCAGATATTGCTGTATCCGGCGGTAGCGTTTACGGATGAATTGCTTGCCACGCCTTTTGAAGATGCGGACGAAGAGGAGGATGTTCCCTTCGCCGTCAAAGATAACTGGCCGGGAAAGGTAATAAGGGATTGGTATTTCGGACAGAGCACAGAGTATGATAATCCGTATGTCTCGCCGCTCTGTGCCGAAAACCTGTCGGGTCTGCCTTCCGCGGTGGTCGTTACCTGCGAGTTTGACGGTTTGATGGAGCAAGGTCAGGCGTATGCCGAAAAGCTGGATTCTTTCGGTGTGCAGTTAAGGCTTTGGCATTTTGAAAACACCTTCCACGGCTTCGCTGACGACACCGGCACAGACCCTCAAGGGCTGGATTTGATTTACAGGTTAAAGGACCTGATTTAGCTTTTACAGTGTGTTGACTGATGTCAAAACCAATGACAATATCCGGACCAATCACGGCAGCTAAAACCTGTCGCGAATGGTCCGGATTTTGCTGCACATCGGCAGGCGGTTGCAGCGTGCCGCGCAGCGAAGTGCCGGGCAAAAGGGGGATTGACATCTCTAAAGTATTATGTATGATTAAAAAGAAATACGGATGGAGGAAAAAATATGATCGCAAAACGCATTTTCACGGTTTTTCTTATTATTATTGCGGCTGTTCTTGTTTTCGTCATCGCCTTTATCGGGTACCTGACAATAACCGAGTACAAGCCGGACGACTTTGAGAGTTTGGATCTAGAAAATGAACAAAAAGCAGTCAGGACCATTTCAACAGATGAGAGCTTTGATGTCATGACCTTTAACATAGGCTATGCCGGACTTTCCGAAACAGAGGATTTTTTCTTGGACGGCGGCACGAAAGTCCAGCCCGACAACAAAGAGCTCGTTGAGGAAAACCTTGCTGGAATAGCAGATATTTTAGATAAGCACCCTGCGGATGTCTACTTCATACAGGAAATCGACATTGAGGCGCAGCGTACATACCGCATTGACGAGTTTGAGAATCTTACGAATAATTTTGATAATTACAGCGCAGCCTTTGCAACGAACTACGACTGCAAATTTGTGCCAATACCGTTCCCGTTTATGGGCAGGGTATACAGCGGAGTGGTTACCTATAACAGCTTTAACTCCACCGATGCCGAGCGGGTTTCGCTTCCGGTGCCTTTTTCGTGGCCTGTCCGGATAGCGAACATGAAAAGGTGCCTGCTGGTCGAGCGTATCCCCCTTGAGGACAGCGATAATGAGCTCGTGGTCATAAATGTTCATCTCGATGCCCATGTTGACAGTGAGGGGCGGGCCACACAGACACAATATCTACTGGATTACGTTTACGCCGAGTATGCAAAAGGAAACTATGTCGTCGCGGGAGGGGATTTCAACCAGGGCTTCCCGGGCGCTTCAGCGGTATATGAACTTATTGACGAGAGCTTCTGGAAGGCAAATGAGCTGGACAGTATAGAGCTTGAAACCGGATGGCAGTTTGTCTCGGACAACCTTACTCCGACTTGCCGCCTGCTCAATGAGCCCTATACAACAGCCGTCACTCCCCAGTATTACGTGATTGACGGATTCCTGGTTTCCCCGAACCTCACGGTTGAAAACACCGAGACTTTAGATATGGGGTTTAAATACTCAGACCATAACCCCGTTCATATCAAGCTCTCATTCAAATGAAACGGATGCCCGATCTGAAATAAAGAGCCGGACAAAATTTATATGTCGCATTTAGATTCCGGCAATGCCGGAATCTAAATGCATGGCGAAATATACTCTGCCTGTTTAGTGGTCTTTGCAATAGCAGTGAACCGGATAACTACAACTGGTTTAGGAGAAGAATTCTATGTTGAGCTTGCCTCTCAAGCACCCCGGGCTATATCAAAAGCTTTTGCGTATACGAAAACGTATATATAAGCCGGTATGCAGCCTGAATGCAGAAATTTTCAAATCAGACGAGCCCGTTTCTTTCAACCGACTGGACAGAGCAGCCTTTGCCCCCCTGCGCCCCGGCACAGCGTGGGGTAAAAAATATGACTGCGCTTGGCTGCGCCTTACCGGACAATACGCCGGCGGCGATGAAAATACCGTTGTCATGCTGGGCATACGCGGTGAGGGACTTGTTTTTTCAGCCGACGGGGAGATACTGGACTCCGTAAGCACGGTTTATCAGCTGGGAGACCTGCCCCACAGCGGGGGAAAGTACCGCTGTGTCAGATGTGAGCCCGCGTCCGGCGGCAAAATAGAGCTGTTTGCGGATATTGCTTATAACGGCATCCTGCTCTATGACTACGGCAAGGCCCGCTATCACGGCGCATATGTTGCGACTTTTGAACCCGAAATTCACGCCTACTATTATGACTTTCTTACACTGACAGTGCTTTTGGAGGCCACAGCTGATAAAGCCCTGTCGGCAAAGCTTCTGGCCGCTTTGCGCAGCTCGTATTCCGCATTTTCCAAAGGGGACCTTGCGGGCGCACGCGCGCTTTTGTCCCCTGCGCTCAAGACTGAGTCCGACAGTGATTTTGTCTACAGCGCAGTCGGCCACGGACATCTGGATATGGCGTGGCTCTGGCCCCTGCGTGAAACGCGCCGCAAGGCCGCGCGCACTTATATAAAAGCGCTGAACAATATCGAAAGCTATGAAGGATATGTTTTTGGCACAAGCCAGCCCCAGCAGATGCTTTGGATGAAGCGGCAGCATCCGTCTTTGTATAAAAAGATTCAAAGTGCTGTGGCGGAAGGTCGGATGGAGCTTCAGGGCGCTTTCTGGATAGAATGTGACACGAATCTGACGGGAGGAGAGTCGCTGGTGCGCCAGGCCGTCTTTGGTCGGCAGTTTTTACTGGAGGAGTTTGGCAAGCAGCCGGAAGACATCCGTTTGTGCTGGCTGCCGGACGCCTTCGGCTTTAGCGGCGCGCTGCCGCAGATTTTGAAAAAAAGTGGCATGGATTGGTTTTCCACCATTAAATTAGCCTGGAATAAAGTAAACATCTTTCCTTACCGCACTTTTTACTGGGAGGGTATTGACGGCTCGACTGTCCTTGTTCATATACCGCCCGAAGGCGATTACAACAGCCGTGGAGCGGCGGACGGACTCTTGAAAGGTATATCCCGATACCCCGAAAAGGACCTTGACTGCGCCCTTTTGGTCTACGGCTCCGGCGATGGGGGAGGCGGTCCCGGCGAAACGCATTTGGAGCTGATCCTGCGGGAGCGCAGCCTCAAAGGACTTCCAAAGGTGAGTTTTGCCACTGCCGACAGTTTCTTCAGAAAGCTTGAGCAGATGGAAATCCGGCACAGGCATGCGGGTGAGCTCTATTTGGAGACTCATCAGGGAACCTATACTACCCAGGGAAAAATAAAATACTACAACCGTTTACTTGAGCGCAAGCTGCATAACACAGAGGCTCTTGCCGCTTTTTCCGGAATCGACTGCGGCCCGCAGCTGCGCCGCTGCTGGGAGGATATTTTACTTAACCAGTTCCACGACATCATCCCAGGTTCTTCAATCACCAGGGTCAATAAAGAGGCCGTAGAATGCTACCGAACGATAGAAAAGGAACTGGACGGTTACTTCGGAGGGCTATTGGAAAAATTGCCGAAAACAGGTGAGGAGTTGTGCGTCCTTAATCTGACAAGCTTTCAGCGAAATGAATTTTTTAAGCATAAAGATGTCTGGTACAAAGCAAAGCTTGCCCCCTACTCATCGGCACAGCCAATCCCAGCCGGCGATTTTCCACAGCTTGCAGTATATGAGGACTCCATGTCAAATGGTTTGCTGACCCTGCGGTTTGACTCGTCGGGTGAGATCATATCCTGTGTGGATGCGGCAGGGGGAGAACATACCTTAGGTGGTCTCAACCGCCTTGTCCTTCATCGCGATCCGTATCAGTTTCCTTTTGACGCCTGGGATATAAACCAGAGTTACCACAAAAAAGGCCGCCGCAAGCTAAAGGCAAAAGAAACCCTCAGCTATATCGACGGTCCTCAGGCAGTGCGTCAGCAGACATATAAATACCGCAGGTTTACGATAGTGCAGAAGGTCATCCTTGAAGCGGAAAGCGATCTTGTGCGTTTTGACACAAAGGTGGATTGGCATGAGAGCCACCGCATGCTTCGGGCAGAATTCTACCCCGTTCATTACGGATCAAGCGCGCAATGTGAGATCCAGTTCGGGCACATCTCCCGTCCGACAACGGAGAAAGATTCAGTCGAAAGTGCTCAGTTTGAAATATGCGCCCACAAATGGGTGGCAACACAGGATGAAGGCGGCGGCTTTGCTCTGCTCAACGACAGCAAATATGGACACAGGGCAAAAAATGGCCTGCTCAGCTTAAACCTTCTGCGCTCGCCTACATTTCCCGATAAGCACGCAGACCGCGGGGAGCACAGGTTTACCTACGCTTTTTGTCCGTTCGGGCAGGGGGACTTGGGCAAGGTCATCGCCGAAGGATACCGGCTCAACAATCCGCTTGTGGAGACTCAGGGACTTGTAATGGATAGTTTTGCTCAAACAGACTGCAGCGGAATTGTCATTGAAACGATCAAGCCCGCCGAGGCGGGCTCAGGCGTAATTCTGCGGCTCTATGAAAGCCTGGGGGCGTTTGCGACAACCCGACTTGAAACAAAAGTATCGTTTTCATCGGCTTATGAGACGGATCTTCTTGAGAACAAGCTTTTACCCGTGGACATTGCGGCGCTTTCTTTTTCTCCCTTTGAAATAAAAACGATTTTACTGGAGGAATAAACTCCTATGAAAGACACAAAACTCTCCCCGAAAAAGCAGCGGGTTTCTGTCATTTCAGCCGGTTTTGGACAAAACATGGTGCTCACCATGGTTTCCACGTTTATGCTGGTTTATCTGCTGGAATATGCCCATATCAGTGCAGCCGGCATGGCGGTGGTAACAGTAATTATGACTGTCGGGAAAATTTTTGATGCGATCAACGACCCTTTTATGGGAAGCATCATAGATATGACCCATACACGCTGGGGCAAGCTCAGACCCTATATTTTGTTTTCCGCCGGACCTGTTGCGCTGCTGTCGGCACTGCTGTTTTGCCTGCCTGACGCCTCGGAAACGGCAAAACTGGTGTTTTTCGGAGTTTGCTATTTTCTTTGGGATATTGCGTATACCATGTGTGACGTTCCCTATTGGGGGCTTATCGGGTCTGCTTTCACAGACAGACAGGAGCGAACAAGCGTCATATCCAATGTCCGCGCCTTTGGCGCAATCGCTCTTGGGATAGCAACACTCGGGCTTCCATGGCTTGCGCGCTTTCTCAGCTTTTCGGATCAGACAACGGCGTCGGGCTGGAGCCGTGCTGCCATTATCATCTCCGCTATAGGTATGTCTATGTTTCTGCTGGCATTCTTCAACACCAGGGAAAGACAGGACGAGCAGGAGACGCAGGTCTCTTTTAAACAGCTTGTTACCACCCTGTTTAAAAACAAGCCTCTTCTTATGGTTTTGCTTGGCTCCATTTTAGGGTTCGGACGAAATATCGTGCAGGTGGGCGGCGCGGTATTTGCCGTTATTGCTTACCGCAACGAGGGTTATTTTACCTTTATAGGTGCCGCCATTATTACAGGAATGGTAATTTCCTCCTTCGCCGCTCCTATTATTCTTAAAAAAACGAGTGGTAAGTCGCTCATGATAGGCAGCACAATTGGCAGCACCTTGGTGTACCTCGTGTTATACTTCGCGGGTTTTAAAGATCTCATCACTATCATGGTCCTGATTTTCTTGACAGGCTTGTCTATGGGGCTGTTTATGGTAGCTCAGACTACAATGATTGCAGACTCTGTGGACGACATAGAACGCCGCACCGGAGTGCGAAACGACGGCATCTCTTTTTCCATGCTGACCTTTGTTTCCAAGCTGATGAACGCTTTGGCAACTATGGTTTTTGGTTTTTTCATCGTTTGGACAGGATATGAGGAGGGCGTATTTGTTACCGCACAGATGCAGCAAACGGTGTTTGCCTCCATTTCCCTTGTTCCCGCCTTAAGCTGCCTGCTGTCAATAGCACCCTTTTTCTTCTACAAACTGGAGGGTGACTGTACTTAACCCGAATAACAGTACCAGTGTGTTGTGGAGTAGAAACAAGGCAGGAAACAGGAAAAAGAGATGAGCTATTGCGACTTGAAAGGTCCGGAGCACTTTTGTCAATGTGCTCCGGACCCTTGTTTGTTTTGAGAATAAGGTTTATACCCCGAAATATTTTAAATTGTCGAAGGACGCCTTATACTTGCCGTCTTCTATGCCGTGAATTATTTCAACCACCTTGTCGTTTGCGGGGGTGGGCACTGAATATCTGCGGCCGTAATCGCACACCACACCGTTGATGGAGTCAACCTCGGTTTTTTTGCCTTTTTCAATGTCCTGAAGCATACTGGCGCGTATAAGGGCGTGTTTTTTTATGGCTATAGGGATGATGAAAAAGGATATCTTCTTCTTTATTGCCCCTGAATAGTCCAGCAGCTTGGCAACATCCTTGCCTTGAATGGGCTCGATCGTTACCCCGGCGGCCTTCGAAACGTCAATGCACTCTTTGATTATTTTCTGAACCACAATGCGGGAGCGCTTGTCACCGGCGGCCTCGCCGAAGTTGCAGCCCAGCACTGTAGACATGCCGCTGAAGGCGGAGTTTATCAGCAGCTTTGACCATCTGCCGCCTAAAAAATTTTCCTCTAGGGTAACGGGGCACATGAGCTCGAGCAGCGCCTTTACCTCCGTGAGCTTTTGCCGGTTCATGCCCGGCATGCCGCCCAGACTGAAGGACAGGCTCTCATCGTCTGAGGTGACCTCCACAACGCCGGGATCAGTCATCTGAGCTCCCCAGGCAACCGAGCAGCCCAGCACGCGCGCCTCGCCCACTGCGGCAGCAATGTCCGGCTCAGGCAGTCCGTTTTGCAGTGTGCAGATTACTCCGTCATCCGCCAAATGGGGCTTGAGAAATTCCACCACCTCGGCATTCATCTGCTGTTTGGTCATGAGGAAAATTACGTCATAGACGCCCTCCATCTCATCAGGCGTGAGGGCGGTGACAGGCTGCACCATGTTTATCGTGCCCTTGATGATTGCGCCCTTTTCGCGCAGGGCTTCAACATGGGGCTTGTTGCGGTTGATAAGGTCTATGGGAGTACCGGCCTTGGTGATGAAGGCTCCAAGCACTGTTCCCAGAGATCCTGCTCCGTAGATAGCAATTCTCATAGCGTTCATTCTCCTTTATAATATTTCCAAAAACTCTCTCTTTGTCAGTCTGCGTTTTTTTCCTGAGTTAAGGCCGCGTTCAAAATATACAGTTATTATATCATAAGAATTTGCGATAAAAAAGAGTGTTTTAAGCGAAACACTCTATAATTAAAGGATTTTTCTGACGCAAGAGAAGAGCTTGTTGCAGAAATTTATGTCTAAATAATGAGTATTCATTATCCTTTTAACAACGGCAGAGCATTGTCGCATTTTTTAATATGGAAGTTTATTGCAATAGATGATATAATTCTTCCATAGAAAACGACAAGAAAGCGGGGGGCTTATGAGCGCATTTTCTTTAAAACCCGGCATGTTGCTCGGCGCGGCGAGCGCGGCAACTCAGATTGAAGGCGGCGAGCTGGACAGCAGCTGGATCGACTGGTATAAGCAAGGCCATATTGTCGATGGCAGCACGCCTGCACGGTCGAACGAGCACTACAGGCTTTTTCGCGAGGACGCAGCCTTGATGCGGGATCTCGGGCTTCAAATCTACCGTCTCGGCATTGAATGGGCGAGGATTGAGCCGGAGGAGGGGAAGTTCGATGAGGACGCGATTGCGCATTACCTTGAGGAGATTCGGCTTCTTCGTTCATACGGGATTGAGCCGCTCGTAACACTGCACCATTTTACCAACCCCATGTGGTTTGAAAACAAGGGCGCATTTGAGGACAGCGCGAATATAAAGACCTTTCTTCTTTTTGTGGAAAAGGTGGTAAGCGCCTTTGGCGGGGCTGTGAATGAATACATAACGATAAACGAGCCGAACGTATATGCCACGAACGGATATTTCTTCGGTGAGTGGCCGCCCGGGGAGAAGTCTTTTTCCCGAACAATAAAGGTGATGAATGTACTCACTCAGGCGCATATCGAGGCTTATCAGCTAATTCACAGGCTGCGTAAGAATATGGGTTTTGACGATACATTGGTCAGCTTTGCCAACCATGTGCGTGTTTTCGCGCCGGAGAATCCGAAAAACCCCATGCACCGTCTTTATGCAAGGCTTACCGAGCGCTTTTTTCAGGGGAGTCTTTCAAAGGCTATGTGTGCGGGAGAGTTTTCTTTTCCACTGCGCAACATAGGCAAGGTGAAAAAAGGCAGCTACTGCGATTTTATTGCGGTCAACTATTACACTCGCTCAAGCGTTTCAGGATTAAGCGACGGAGTGAAGAAAAATGTCCCGATAAACGATTTGGGCTGGGAAATATATCCTCAGGGGATAGTTGAGTGTACGCAGAAACTTTATGACATAATGCCGTTGCCAGTTTACATCACAGAAAACGGAACCTGTGACAATGAGGACAGCTTCCGCTCGAAGTATGTTTATGAGCATATCAAGGCGCTGTGCGAAAGCGGACTGCCGGTACAGAGGTACTACCATTGGTGTTTCTGCGATAACTTTGAGTGGCTGGAGGGCGAGAGCGCGCGCTTCGGCATAGTACATATCGATTACGAAACTCAGGAACGTACTGTGAAAAAGAGCGGATTGTTTATTCGGGATATTATTGCCGCCGGGGGCGTTACAGAGAAAATGTATGGGGAGTACGTGAAAGATGAGATATATCGTACGAATTGATGATAATGAGGAAAAAGCAAAGCCCGTAAAGGGGGTAAAACTAGTGGGAAAATGGTGGAAAGAACGGGTCGTATATCAGATCTATCCGAGGAGCTTTCAGGATTCAAACGGCGACGGCATCGGGGATATACCGGGCATCATCTCAAGGCTTGACGAGCTGAAGGATCTGGGTATCGGCATTATCTGGCTCTCCCCTGTTTACAAGTCGCCGGACGCGGATAACGGATATGACATTAGCGACTATCGGGACATAAACCCGAAGTTTGGTACAATGCGGGACATGGAGGAGCTGTTCGCGGAAGCGGAGGCGCGGGATATCAGGATTATTATGGATCTTGTTATCAACCACACCTCTGACGAGCACGAGTGGTTCCGGAAAAGCCGGGATAAGGACAGCCCCTACAGAGATTATTACATTTGGCGTGCCGGTAAACCCGGCGGGAAACGGCCCAACAACTGGTCGAGTTTTTTCATGGGCAGCACCTGGAGCTATGACAAACGCAGCGGGGAATATTATCTGCACCTGTTTGACAAAAAGCAGCCCGATTTGAATTTCCAAAACCCTAAGGTAATAGAGGAAGTCAAGGACATTATGCGCTTTTGGCTCGACAAGGGCGCGGCAGGCTTCCGCTGCGACGTTATCAACGTTATCCACAAAGACAGCTTTGAGGACGGAAAACCGGCTCTTGTCCTGAAGGGCATAGAGCATTACAAGTCTACAGAGGGAAACCACAGAATCCTTCAGGAGCTGCGGCTGGAGGTTCTGGATAAATACAACTGTTTCACCGTGGGCGAAACTGTCATGGCCGAGCTTGAAGAGGCAAAGCTGTTAACAGACCCCGGGCGCGGTGAGCTTGACATGGTGTTCTATTTTGACCATCTTGAGGTTGATCGGCGGATAGCGCGGTATATTCCAAAAAAATTCAGTGCGAAGCGTCTTTTGGAAGTGTTCACAAAATGGCAGCAGGGGCTTGATTGGAACGCTGTCTACCTTGAAAACCACGATCAGCCGCGTATTGTGTCCCATTACGGCGATGACGGGATTTTCTGGGAACGCAGCGCTAAACTGCTGGCTACGCTGGAATTTACCTTGCGGGGCACGCCCTTTATTTATCAGGGGCAGGAAATCGGCATGACAAACTTCGATTTTGAGGACTTGTCGGAACTTGACGATGTGGAAAGCCATAACGTAAGCAGACTGATGCGAAGCCTGGGAATACCGTCTCGCCTGCGCTGGAGTTGGATAAAAACGGCGTCGCGGGATAACGCCCGCACTCCGATGCAGTGGTCGGATGAGCTTGGAGCGGGCTTCACAACAGGAAGGCCCTGGCTGGGAATCAACAACAACTATACGCAGATAAACTACCGCGAGCAGCAAGGGCGCAGAGGGTCAATATTGCAGTATTACAAGGAAATGATCGCCCTGCGTGCCGGGAGCGAGACTCTCAAATACGGGGACTTTATTCCGCTGTATTCACGGGACGGCATCATGGCCTATGCGCGGACCCGCGGCAAGGAGAGGTATGTGACGGTTCTCAACTTCGGGAGGGAGAAAGGAAGGGCGCGTTTTCTCGGAGAGGTCGTCGCCTCAAATTGCGGAAGAAAGACATTTGACGGTGAGCTCGCACCCTTCGAGGCAGTTGTACTCAAAGAGGTGAGCGGATGATAGATTATTCTGACGGCGTTTTTCGCTTAACTGCGAAAGATACCAGCTACATATTTCGTGTTACGAAGTTCGGGCATCTGGAGCATATATATTACGGAGCAAGGTTGAAGGACGACCAGAGCCTTGAACCGCTTGCTTTGAAGCGCACCGCGATGCTCGGCAGCTGTGTGATGTACGACCCGGGTGATGATACATATTGTCTGGATACGATAACTTTGGAGTGGTCAGGTGTCGGAAAAGGAGATTATCGCGTCTCTCCCATCGAAGCGAAGATGCCGGACGGGACTTTTACCTGCGACTTTGTTTACAAAAGCCACAGGATCGTAGAGGGAAATATCCACATGGAAACACTGCCCGCCTCCTACGGCGAGGACAGTGACTGCATGACACTGGAGATCACACTGCAGGACGGGAGCAATGCGGTCAGCTTGCTGCTCTGCTACACGGTTTATTATGAAACTAACGTTATAAGCCGCCGCACAGTACTGCGCAATGATAACGAAAAGCCGCTGTCCATCAGGAAGCTAATGAGCGCATCGGTGGATTTGCCGAACGACGGCTTCCGCCTCGTTACCTTTGACGGCGGCTGGATTAAGGAAGGGCACAAGCACGAGCGCGAGCTAAGTTACGGAATATATGTCAATTCCTCCACGACAGGTTCGAGCAGTAACCGGCACAACCCGGGCTTTTTGCTTGCATCCGACTCAGCCACGGAAAACAGCGGTGCGGTTTACGGCTTTAACCTGGTTTACAGCGGCAACCACTATGGTGCGGTTGAGCTGTCCAACCACGACCTTGTTCGTGTGGAGCTGGGAATCAACCCCTACTGCTTTGAGTGGGAGCTTGCCAAAGGGGAACAGTTTGAAACACCGGAGGCGGTTTTCAGCTTTTCTGGACAGGGCTTTAACGGACTGTCACATAATTTTCACGACTTTGTCAACAGGCATATTGTTCGCAGCGACTGGAAGGGCAAGGAGCGTCCTGTACTGCTGAACAACTGGGAAGCGCATTTTTTTAAGTTCACCCGGGGAAAACTCCTGAGACTGGCGAGAAAGGCTAAAAAAGCCGGTGTTGAGTTATTTGTGCTCGACGACGGCTGGTTTGGCGCGCGAAACAGCGACAGCGCAGGCTTGGGAGATTATTTTGTCAATCGCAAAAAGCTGCCCCGGGGGCTTAAGGAATTTTCAGGCAAAATTCACGGTATGGGCATGGGCTTCGGGCTTTGGTTCGAGCCGGAGATGCTTAATGAGGACAGCGAGCTGTACAGGGCGCATCCGGAATACGCGCTGGTAACGTCCGGAAAAGCCCCCGCGCGGGGGCGCAACCAGCTTGTTTTAGACCTGTGCAACAAGGCGGTGCGCGACTATATAGTTGAAAACGTCACGAGTATTCTGGACAGCTGCGGCATCGACTATGTTAAGTGGGATTTTAACCGGCATATCAGCGACGCGTGCTCGTCCTGCCTTGAAAATCAGGGGGAGTTTTTCCACCGCTATGTGCTGGGGCTCTACGAGATTTTGGACCGGATATTCACGCCGCGCCCGCACATCCTGTTTGAAAGCTGCAGCTCCGGAGGCAACCGCTTTGATTTGGGGATGCTGTGCTTTTCTCCGCAGATTTGGACATCTGACAACACCGACCCGATCGAGCGGCTGGAAATTCAGGGCGGTATGTGCTACCTGTATCCCCTCTCGAGCATGGGGGCGCATGTGTCGGAAGCGCCGCACCAACAGACCCTGCGGGACACGCCGCTTGCTACGCGCTTTAATGTGAGCGCCTTCGGCTGCCTGGGTTATGAGCTTGATTTGAAATACCTCTCGCGCGTTCAGATGAAAGAGGTAAAAGAGCAGATTGAGTTTTACAAGCAGCACAGGAAAACCATGCAATACGGCACCTTCCGGCGCGGGGAGAAGTACAAGGACAACAAGATTGTCTGGCACTGCGTTGATGAAGATACAGGCGAGGGGATAAGCGGCTTTTTTCAAACTCAGGCTTCGGCGAGTGAGGGCTTTGACAGACTTCGGCTGCCGGGTTTGAACAGGGATAAAAAATACCGCGTTTCGACGCGGCCGCAGAGACTTTTTGTAAAACGCTTCGGGGGACTTGTGAAACACATCATGCCTGTTGCGCTGAACCCGGAGGGCTTCATTCTGCGCACGGCGAACAAGTACTACGCGCTCACAGACTGCGTGGAGGATTACACCGCTTATGGCGGGGCCTTGATGGACAATGGCATACTTCTTAACAATCAGTTCGTCGGAACGTATTACAATGAGAGAACCCGCCTGCTGGGGGATTTCGGTTCCAATCTTTATGTGATACAATTAATCAGCGATTAATATTTGAGAGGATATGGCTATGGAGAATTTCGACAGACAGAACAAATACTGCTTCGGACTGGGCACTGTGGGCAGAGACATGTTTTACACCGTTGTGAGCATGTACATAATGGTGTACATTACCGAGGTGCTTGATATTTCTGGTGCCACTCTGGCAATTATGACCACGCTCCTGATGATTTTGCGCATATTCGACGCTGTTAACGATCCGCTCATGGGAGTTCTCGTGGACAACACCCGCTCCCGCTACGGAAAGTTCAAGCCGGGAATGCTGATTGGCGCTGTTGTCGGCGGAGTTTGTATGGTGCTGATGTTTACGGACATGGGACTGACGGGTGTAGCCTATGCCGTGGTATTTGCGCTGTGTTATCTGCTTTGGGATATGTTCTATGGCCTTAACGACATCGCCTACTGGTCAATGCTTCCGTCTCTATCCACGGATCAGACTCAGAGAGAGAAGATGGGCTCTTTTGCGCGTATATGTGCAAGCATCGGTATGTTCATCGTTGTTGTTGCAATTGTGCCGGTCACCGATATGATGACAGACGCGCTGGGAAGTGCAAAGCAGGCATGGTTTTTATTTGCGCTGGTAGTTGCCGTTCTGATGCTGGCATTTCAGTCGATAACGCTGATAGGTGTCAAGGAGAACAAGAGCTATTTCAAAGAGGAGGAGAAAACCACTCTCAAAGAAATGTTCAGCGTTCTGGTAAAAAATGACCAGCTCATGTGGCTGGCAATTTCCATGTCCCTGTTTATGATAGGCTATACCACAACAACCAGTTTTGGGGTGCACTTCTTCAAATACGCCTACGGCGATGAAAACATGTACGCAATATTTGCAGCGGTTCTGGGCGTGTCACAGCTTTCTGCCTTCGCCGTTTTCACAGTGCTGCGCAAAAAGTATTCAAGACGCAGGCTGTACACCGTTGCAACAATTCTGGTGGTTGCAGGTTACCTTCTTTTCTTCTTTGCGCCGATGAATATGCTTTTTATCGGGATTGCCGGAGTTCTTATATTCGTTGCTCAGGCATTCATTCAGATACTGATGCTCATGTTTCTTGCCGACTCCATCGAGTACGGGCAGTGGAAGCTGGGCAAGCGCAACGAGAGCATTACCTTTTCGGTGCAGCCCTTTATCAATAAAATCGGCGGCGCGATAGCCAGCGGCGTCTTGGGCTTTACACTTATACTCTCGGGTATAGACAAGGCCACCTCTGCGGCCGATGTGCCCGAGGGGGGTATAACCATTATGAAGCTCGCGATGATGATTCTTCCGCTTATTTCGATTGTGGCAGGTTATATCATCTATATGCGGAAGTTTAAGATTGACGAGAAGCGTTATGCTGAGATTTTGCAGGACCTTAGAGAGCGCGGGGAGATTGCCCGCGAGGAAACGTCCCAGGGATAATAAGGAGAATACCCTGTAAGCACCCGGTGTCCGGAAATCCGCATTTTGGCGTGCGACATAAAAAAGCTGTTTCCTTATTGTTTGGAAACAGCTTTTATTAATTGCGCCCTGTTAGGCATGCCTGTCTTTTTAAGGATTTTGGTGATGTGCTGCTTGACGGTTGATTCGGTCAAATACAAAATCTGCGACATCTCAGTTACAGTCTTTCCCTCCATAATCAGCTCAAATACTTGCGTTTCCCTACTGGAAAGCCCGCAGCTTACTTGAACGGAAGTCAGGTTGTTTCCGGAAAAATACTGCTTGATATTCTCGGATGAATACACAGCGCGTACCGCTTCGATAAACCGGATTACAACCGGAATAAGCGCGACGCAGGGGATAAAGGCGATTATAAAAAGCAGATTGTTGTCAGTGCCTTTTATCGCGGCAAGAGGCAGAGAGAGCAGTTGGCTGACAATAAGCGGAGCGAAGCCCATACCGACCATGATTGCAGGGTGTTTTGAATAGTGCGACAGGTCGGCAAGAATGACGCAAATGGAAGTGGCAAAAGCGATCATACTGAAGAATGAGCAGCCCTCGAGGATAACGCGAATTGCTGTGTTGTCGCCAAAAAGAATTCCCGCTGTGCCCAGCAAGGCAAGGCAGAGGCTGAAAAGCAGCATAACATAACGTCCGAGGCGGTCGCAAAGATATCCGACGCCAATGAACATAGGAACCTCGATCAGCCTGATCCAGCCGGAAGAGGAGGCAGCGTCCAGCGCGTTTGGATAGGCGACATTGTCCTTTACGCCAAACACGATATATGCAACGCAGGAAACCGCCATGGCAATAAGTGCGACCTTGGCGTATTTGCCCTTGGCTTTTCCGTGAACCTCCGGAAAAACAAGCTTTTTCCCCCAAATGATGTACAAAAGCGCACAGGAGGCCATTGATACAACACCAATAATAATGTTTTGAGGCGGCCCGGGCATATAGAAAACAGGCAGTTCAGGCAAATCTGTTAGTGTATTGATCATACCGGAAGCGGCGAAAACGATTCCGAAGGAAAGGCAACGGTACTCATAGGGGAATTTGCACAATCCGTCAAGCTGGAGCATGATAAACAACGCTCCGCCGAAGAAGCCCGCAGGAACTAAAAAGGCCTGCCCGATTAAGGCGGCCGGGGTAAAAACGCAGGCAAATACAGCGCTGCCGGTTATAAGCACGTGCCTTGACACCTTAATTTTTATTGTTCCGTCACAAATCAACGCGGCAATCAGAAGACCCGCGCCCAGCGAAAGAATGAAAATAGTCCTCCCGACGTTATCAAGCGGGGAGGCTATTTTTTTGTACCAAAGCATGACAAGGGCGCTGCAGCTTATGTAGAAAAGCATTAATCCTTTAATTTCGGCTCTGCTGACCATATTAGGCCGACCCCCTTTGTGACCTTAAAATCATTATATCAAGGGGTGCGTTTGAAGTAAATAGGCAAGGCGGCTTTTGTAAAATAGGACCCCAAAATTCATTTATAGGACTCCAATTATATCGGGGTTTGTCTTACTATAAATATATAGAGGGGGGGTGATTTACTTGACTGTTCAAACCCGTAGATATTCTTTCGGATACAAGCTGCTGCAAAACGCAATATACGATGTGGTCGATAAAATTGACGCAAAACTGGTTTCCGGTGACAGTAATGAAGGTGTTTACCGTATCAGGCTGTCTGACGGTTACGGCGAGCTGATTGTGCAGATTACGGGCGATACGGTCTGCAATGTAACAGTGACAGCCGGGGACCAAAAGGTTCCCAAATATGGGTATGAGAAAGAAAACTGGGATATACAGCATTTCTTTTCGAATCTTGAAGTGCTGCTGGCAGGGCTTAAATGAGTGTTTAGAGCTGTGATACGAAATTGTTAAGGGGGGGTTAATATGTCAAAAACTGTAAAACGATTACTTTCAATGATGCTGACCATCATCCTGATATTCGGGGTGCTGGGGATAACTGCCTCGGCGGCGAATGAGGAGGGATTTCCGTTCCTGCTGGGCGCGGCGAAGAACCGAAACAACAAGCCTGCGCCTTTGCTTAGTTATACGCTTGGCGAAAACCCGGGTACTGTTCCAATGACCGGAACTGTCATTAACTATCCTCTGAAGGAGGCTTTTGCACAGTTCAATACTTATCCGGATTCTGACCATCCGGACGGAACGGCGTATTTCTGGGTGTACAATGATGCGCAGAATCTCTACTTTATCTGTGACTGGACGAGTGACGACACCTATGACGACGGCGACGACTATTTTTCCGTGCATCTGAACGATGGTATAGGTGTAAAAACCTACACCCAGACCTCCGATGGCGGTAACTACGGTCAGGCTCTGTTTGGCATGACGGACACTGCCGATTTCCGTCATATGTATTACATCATAGCGGTGCCGCTCTCAGACCTTAACAGCGATTCAATCCGTGTGGGGTTTGAGCTCTACGGTACGGCGTCGGTATCCGCAAATATCAACTGGAAAGCGCCCTCGCCGCCGGCTACAGCAGTTGCCGGTGAGGACGTTGACTTTACTGTGGAATATGAAATTACAAATCAAACCAGAATTGCCAACCGTCTCTACTTATTAGAGTATACAGACGATGAAGCGCTAAGTGATTTTCTGACCCGGTTTGATTGCATTGAAAATGATTCGATTTGCGAATATGTATCGCAGGTTGGCTTTGTTCCTTACACCGGAACTGATGTTACGGTTTTGGGCTACGAAGTGTTTGACGAAACCGGTGGAGACGGAATTGGAGAGGTGACGGTAAGCTCGTCTTTCGCGGTAGGCACGCACAAGCTGGCCGTTATGCCCTATTTTCTCTACTCGGAGAACACTGAAGATGCCTATGGCTATGCGTGGAACTGCTCCGCACTGACAGCGGAAATTACGGTGCTGGGCATCACAGGAATTCCGTCAACTATGAATGTGGGAAGTCTGGAACTTGACACATATTGCGAGCCGGAAGAGGGAGAAGCCTATTATGAGAGTAAAATCTGGGAATTTGCTGATTCTGATTTGGCATATCAACACATTGATTGGAGTGTTGCGGACGCGGGAACAACCGGTGCAACGATAGAGACAGAAACTGAAACAAGCTATGTTTACATAGATGGCGAACTTTTGCAGGCTTCTGAAACTGTTTCAACGCTTAGTGCTCCGTCTGCCGGAACGCTTGTGCTTAGAGCTACGATTACTGACGGTCTCGGCGCGGGAGAGAATTACACCCAAGATTTTACGATTACTGTTACTGACGGGAGCGGGTATATCCCACCGATGTATTATACAGTTACCTTTTACTCGCGTGGCGGCAGCGCAGTGAACAGTCAGCAGCTGAGCTACGGCAGCAAGGTTTTAAAACCCGACGACCCGCGAAGAGAATTCTGTAGATTTAAAGGCTGGTATACGGATGCAGGCTGCAGAGAGCCTTATGACTTTGACGAGCCTGTCAGCGGCAGCTTCACACTATACGCGGGCTGGGAACTCAAAATTCGCTTTAATGATATAAAACCCAGTGACTGGTTTTATGGTGATGTTATGTTTGCTGTCGAAAACGGGCTGATGAACGGCATTGTGCCTGAAAGTTTTTCGCCTGATCTTTATACAAGCCGTGCAATGATAGTAACCATGCTCTGGCGGCTTGCCGAAGAGCCTGCCCCCACCGGCGTAAATGTCTTCCCCGATGTTCGCTCCGGCAGTTACTATGAAAAGGCTGTAATCTGGGCTGCGGAGAAAAAGATAGCCAAGGGTTATGAAGACGGACGCTTCGGTCCGGATGAATCCATTTCGCGCGAGGAGCTGGTGACGCTTCTCTACCGCTATGCAGGCTCGCCGGAGCTGACTGCGGGGCAGTTGGAGTTCAGTGACGCCTCAGATGTTTCCGACTGGGCGTTCGACGCTTTTGTGTGGGCAACAAGTAACGGCATCGTAAATGGCAGAAGTGACGGGTTGCTAGATCCGAAGGGCTTTGCGACAAGGGCAGAGTCAGCGGCAATAATGCACAGGTTTTGTGAAATGTAAATAGCACACATTATTTTTCCCCGCCCTTCGGGCGAGGACGGTTTTTTTCCGCCCTTCGGGCGGAGCATAGTTTTTTCCGCCCTTCGGGCGAGGCTTGGTTTCTTTCCGCCCTTCGGGCGGGGACGATGTTTTTCCGCCCTCCGGGCGGAGCCCTCGCCGGGCAGGCGTGCTACCCGCACAGGGAGCAATCCATTATTATTTATTACCTGCTACCCGCACAGGGTAAGAGAGGGGTGTCTTTTTACGAAAAGAACACCCCTCTCTTAACTCACCCTTGAATATACACTGTAAGTGCAACGAAATAAAAAAGAGAATGACCCAGAGCTTGAAATCCATTAAAATAGTGTTTGCAGAACAACTATGAAAGGATTTCGAAGCAATGAGCCATTATCATCATCTTAGCACAGAAGAGC
>JAVBMI010000005.1:0-13680 GCA_031552685.1 Oscillospiraceae bacterium | reverse complement strand
ATCAAAATGACCTTTGATGCTTCGCAGCTTTCCGGCGACGGGCTTGTTATCCGCCGAGGAAAAAAGAGCTATAACAGAGTAATATTAAACTGATATTTCGGTTTTATTATTCGAAGAATTATGTTACAATGACCGTCGGATGGAAATTCCGGCGGTTTTTGTTTTTGTATTAAACTTTCTTCGGAATTTAACGTCTAAAACGAAGCATTGAAGGGAGGTGACGGCAGTGTCAGCCTTTTTCCAGAGCATATCTGATTTTTTCTCTTCTTCGGCCTTTGACGGCTCCGGAAACGCGTTCTTGAACTATGTTTTTTATTTTTCTCGCTTCATACTGCCTGTTGCCGCCATTGCAATTTTGAGCCGCTGCGCACGCTCAATGCTGCAGGAGCGTTATGAGCCGGAAGTATGGGGCTATTTGGATCTGCCTAACGGCGCGCGCGTTCCGCTGCGCAACTGGGAGGTCACCATCGGCAGCTCAAACTCCTGTGACGTCAAGCTCCGCGCGGCCGGGATATCAAATCCCCACCTTGTTCTGATTCGTGACGAGTGGGGAAACTGGCGTGTTTATGACATAGGCTCGGGTCTGGATTCAAGCATCAACGGCAATGAGATTGAAGCGGACGGAGCAGAGCTTCGCGACAGCGATGTTATAGCTCTCGGAAGCAGCGAGATGCGTTTTTATAATCTCAATGCGCAGGAGCGCAAAATAATAGCCGAACGCCGCACCGCCCCCGGGCGAATGATAGCCCCCGGCGCAATGTTTGCTTACATCAGCGCGTTTTTGGTTCTGGTAATGTTCCAGCAACTGTGCAGCGCGGAGGCTGAGTTTCGCGGCGGTATCGGACTTGCATTTGCCGCGCTTCTGGCAATTATGTGGCTGTATTTTCTCGCCATGCGCGGAGTAGGGAGAAAAGGGCTTGAGGTCGAAGCTCTTGCATTTTTCCTATCGACAATCGGGCTTTCGGTTGCGGCATCCTGCGCGCCGGAGGCAATGCTAAAGCAGATAATTCTTATTCTTGCCGGAATCGGACTGTTTCTGGCCTTCGGCGCCTGGCTCAGGGATTTGAAGCGCGTGAAGAAAATGACTCTTATTGCGGCGCTTGTTGCGGGCGCCCTGTTGGCGGTTAACCTTGTTTTCGGGCTTGAGCAGTTTGGTGCCAAAAACTGGATCGAAATCGGCGGGTTTACCTTCCAACCCTCGGAATTTGTGAAGCTACTGTACATCTATGCAGGCGCAGCATCGCTGGACAAGCTGTACCGCGGCAAAAACCTGCTGCTGTTCATCGCTTTTTCGGCAAGCTGCGTCGGCGCTCTGGCGATAATGGGCGATTTCGGAACAGGGCTTGTCTTTTTCGGAACATTTCTGGTTATTTCCTTTCTGCGAAGCGGCAATATCGCAACCATCATTCTTGCTGTCACAGGCGCGGGGCTTGCAGGTTTTCTGGCGATAAGCGCAAAACCGTATATAGCTCAGCGCTTTGCCCTCTGGGGCAAGGCTTGGGAAGACGTTAACGGCGCCGGATTCCAGCAGACAAGGGCGATGTCCGCAACCGCAAGCGGCGGGCTGTTTGGAACGGGCGGCGGCAAAGGCTGGCTGAGCGGAATCGTTGCCGCCGAAACTGACTTGTCGTTTGAGGTGGTAAGCGAGGAGCTCGGTTTCATTGTGGCTGCCTGCGCAGTGATTGCGCTCATAATCCTGGCTGTTTTCGTTGTGAGAAACGCAGCTCAGGCGCGCTCGTCATTCTACGTAATCGCGGGCGTTGGAGCAGTGTCGATGATGCTCATTCAAATGAGCCTCAACGTGTTCGGCTCTCTGGACATTCTGCCCTTTACAGGCGTGACCTTCCCCTTTGTGTCAATGGGCGGGTCGAGCTTGCTCTCGTGCTGGGCCATGCTGGCATATATCAAGGCTACCGATACGCGGAAGAATTCCAGCTTTGTCGTAAAATCACCGACAGGAATTAAGGATAAAAACGAATTCACAAGCTATGTTGAAGATATTGAAGCTGAGCCGGAGGATGAGCCCTTCGTAGAGGATGCTCAGGCTCAGGCGATTCGGAACGGGCGTAACATTTTTGACCGCCGCGGCGAGAGAAAGAGGCGAAGAAAATGAAGAAAATAAAAAATCGTGCTTTTTTCGCTGTCATAATAGCCATTACGGTTGTTGTAGGGCTGTGTGTATACGCAGTTAGGCTTTGGAGCAGCGGCAAAGACTGGGCACTTTTCCGCGCGAATCAGAGCGTGTATACAAATGGCGTTCTTGATACCGGAACCCTCACAGACAGAAACGGTGTTGTACTTGCCTCAGCAGGAGACGGAATTTACCGCTATGCCGATGATGATGCTGTGCGCAAATCCTGCCTGCACGTTGTCGGCGATTATGAGGGGTTTATCGGAACCGGCGCGCTCACATGCTTCAGGTGGCGGCTTGCGGGATATAACTTTGTAAACGGCACAAACAGCCTTTCCGGAGAGGGTAAAACTGTTGAGCTTTCTATCGATTCCGACCTCAACGTCATTGCTTACAATGCTCTTGCCGGACGTCGCGGGGCGGTGGCAATGATGAACTATAAGACCGGCGAAATTCTCTGTATGGTCAGCACTCCGACCTATGATCCGAACTATAACGCCGACCTCTCCGGTGAACAGTATGAGGGCGCGTATCTCAACCGCTGCATCAGCAGCTCGTTTGTGCCCGGTTCTGTCTTTAAGATAATCACTCTTGCCGCGGCGATTGAAAATATTTCTGACCTTGATGACAGACGCTTCAACTGCTCCGGTTATGCGGATGTAGGCGGTGAACGAATTACCTGCACCGGCACTCACGGTGAGCAAACGGTTGAACAGGCGTTTGCAAATTCCTGCAACTGTGCATTTTCAGAGCTTTCTCAATTGCTGGGCGCAGAAATAATTGAAAAATACACTAGGGACTTGGGATTACTTGAAAGTTTGGATGTTGACGGGATTTCAACTCAAGCCGGCGGCTATGATACCGCAGCCGTAGGAAGCGCAAATCTAAGCTGGGCGGGGATAGGGCAGTACAATGACCTCGTAACACCGATATCAATGCTCAGACTTGCTGCGGGGATTGCCAATGATGGGGTCGTTGCCGAGCCGACACTGCTTACCTCCGGCGGAACACCGAAAAACAGGCTCCTGAGCGTGGATACGGCAGAAAAGCTGCAGGATATGATGAACTACAACGTGGTTTACAATTACGGAGAGGGCCTCTTTCCGAATGTCAAAATGCACGCTAAAACGGGCACAGCCGAGGTGGGCGATGGTACCTCCCACGCGTGGTTCGTGGGTTTCATTGACGACGCCCGTGACCCCTACGCCTTTGTTGTAATGGTTGAGCACGGCGGAGGTGGGCTAGCAAATGCCGCTCCGATTGCGAATCAGATTATTCAGGCGGCAATCAGCTAGGAGATATATAAATCATGACAGACATTTCCATTCAAGGACTAAAAAAATCCTTTGAACAGGACAAAAATATACTCGACGGACTTTCCTTCGAGGTGTTAAACGGCGAACGTGTGGGTATTCTCGGCAAAAACGGGGCGGGGAAAACCACACTGTTTCGCATTATTACGGGACAATTACTGCCGGACGAGGGCAGAGTAGTTGTTCGCGGCGGCTGCCGCCTTGGGCTAATAACGCAAATACCTGTCTACCCGGAGCACTTCACAGTCGAAAACGTGCTGGAAGCGGCGCAGCAGAGAATTTTTGACCTTGATGCAAAAATGAGGCAACTGGCGGCTAGAATGTCGGAAGAAAGCACAGATGAGCTCCTGCGCGAGTACGACGCGGCAGCGGCGGAGTTTGAGCGGCTTGGCGGCTACAATGCGGAGTCCGAGCGCAGGCGCGTGTCAAACGGATTGGAGATTTCCGAGAAAATGCGCTCTCAGCTTTTTTCTGAGCTTTCCGGCGGAGAGAGAACCAGAGTTAACCTTGCCCGCCTGATTTTGGAGGACACCGACATTCTGCTTCTGGACGAGCCGACAAACCATCTTGATCTGCGCGCGACAGAGTGGCTGGAGGAGTATCTTCAGCGCTTCCGCGGAACGGTGCTCATCATCTCCCACGACAGGTATTTTCTCGACCGCACGGTATCGAGAACTGTCGAAATAGTAGACGGCAAGGCTGAGTTTTTCGGCGGAAACTACAGCTTTTATGTTGAGGAAAAGCAGCGGCGTTATGACGAGCAGCTTAAGCGTTACGAGAAAGAGCAGGCGAAGATCGCTCAGCTAAAAGTTGCCGCAGACCAGCTTCGTGTTTGGGCTTATTCCGGCAATGACGCGATTTTTAAGCGCGCGAAATCAATGGAGCGGCGCATGGAGCGTCTGCGGCAGACGGACAGGCCAAAACAGGACAGGGCGATGAGGATAAAATTTTCCCAGCGCGAATTTTCAGGAGATGAAGTTCTGGTAATTGACGGCGCGAGCAAAAGCTACGGCGAAAGAACCCTGTTTTCAGATCTTGAGCTGATTATTGAAGGCGGAGAGAGAATCGCCCTTATCGGGGATAACGGTACAGGCAAATCAACACTTATCAAAATGATTATGAATGAGGAAGAGCCCACGAGCGGAATCGTTCGCAGGGGCGTGTCCGTAAAAACGGCATACCTGCCGCAGATCATCCATTTTGACCATCCGGAGCGCAGTTTGCTTGACACTATGCTCTATTCAGAAAACTGCACGCCGCAGACAGCGCGTGACAGGCTCGGCAGCTTCCGCTTTTCAGGCGAGGATGTTTTCAAGCCTGTGTCAGCGCTTTCCGGCGGTGAGCAGAGCCGCCTGCGCCTGTGCATGCTCATGCGAAGGGAAGTCAACTTTCTTATACTTGATGAGCCGACCAACCACCTTGACATTCTCAGCCGCGAGTGGATCGAGGAGGCTGTTGACGGCTTTGAGGAGGCGATACTGTTTGTATCGCACGACAGATATTTCATCGAAAAATTCGCAACTAGGATATGGGCGCTGGAAAACGGCAGCATAACTGATTTTCGCGGCAGCTTTGCCGAGTACCGCGAATACTGTAAGCGCCAGACCGAGCTCTTACAGGCGGAGAAGGGCAAAACAGCAAGATCTGTAGATGCGCCAAAGCCCGTGGCAAAGAAAAACCAGGCAAAAACAGAAAGGCAGCTCGCCCGGATTGAGCGTGACATTGAAAAGACGGAGGGCGAGCTGAACGAGTTGGACCTGCTCTATGAGCAGCATTCCAGCGACTATGAAAAGCTGTTGGAGCTCGACACTCGAAAAGCAAAATTGCAAGCAGAGCTTGACGATTTGTATGTGCAGTGGGAGGAGCTATCCGGCGGCTGACGGGAGAATAATATGAATAAAGCATGGCTGTTCTGGATAGTAGAAATAGTTCTGGTACTGGCCGCGGCATTTTTCCGATTTGCGCTAATCGGCTACACCGTTCTGCCCTTTGTGTTTCTGGGTGTTGCACTCATTTTGCTTTTTTATCGCCTGATAAAGAAGTACTCAGCAAAAAAACCTCTGAGGGCAAAACGCTTGAGGACAGCTCTGACTTGCCTTATTGTCGCCGGTGTAATATGCCTTGCGGCAGTTGAAATCCCGATTATTTCAAATGCACGCACTGACAAAGATCCCGAGGCGGATTATCTGATTGTGCTTGGCGCCGGAGTAAACGGCACTGTTCCCTCGCTCTCACTTCTAAACAGGATCTACCCGGCAATTTCATATTTGGAAACCTATCCCGATGCCAAGGTAGTCGTCAGCGGCGGTCAGGGTGAGGGAGAGAATATTACAGAAGCTGAGTGTATGCGCCTTGAGCTTGAAAAAAACGGAATTGCGCCCGAGCGGATTCTGATGGAGGAGAAATCCACGTCAACTCAGGAGAACATAGAGTTTTCACTTGAAATTATCAGAGCCGACGGCGGCAGCACAAGCGGTAAGGTTGCAATCGTCTCCAGCGAATATCACCTTTACAGGGCAAAGTATTATGCAAGCTGCTTCGGCGTGTATCCGGTCGGCGTAGCAGCCCAAACAACTCTTCCGGTCTTGATGGTCAACTATTTCCTGCGCGAAGCTTTTGCAGTGATTCAGATGTGGATTATGTAAACCAAATATAACAAACAGTCAATGAAACATAACCATTAATCCACTCTGTTTGCTGAAACTGAAAAAAATAACCAAAACTGAAAGCCTGAAATATCGTATTTTTCAACACTCCCGCCTTGATACGATTTTTCGGGTTTTCTTTTCGAATTCGGTTGATTTTCTTGTGCAATTATATTAGTATAATAGTGTATTGTTGTATGAAATGTCCTCTTTACGTCTTTTGCGATGAAGAGACGACTGCAGACGCAAATAAATTTATAATAAAAGAATGCGTTTGCTGTGCGGGCATAGGGAGGTAAGGCTATGTATGATTCTGAAACATTAAAAAACATGACGAAGTACCGTACCCGCTTTTCAGAAAATCAGGAAGCGGTCTATGATGCCGACAATGACAAACACTATACCTACAAGGATCTTGAGGTTCGCTCCGATAAGCTGGCCTGGTTTCTTACCAAGAAGCTGGGGCTTAAAAAGGGCGACCGTATCGGCTTCTGCGCACTGAGCTCGGTTCAGTTTTTTGATGCTTATTACGTAACCTTCAAAACCGGAATCATCATCACCACTTACAACTGCCTGCTTAGAGAAAAGGAACTCTTTTCCCTCATTGAAAATGAGGCGCCGAAAGTAATGTTCTATTCAGGGCTTCTGGTTTTCGTCACAATGGGACTCAAAGAAGCGGGAATTACCTTCCCGGAATATATTTGTCTTGATGAGCGAGTCGAGGGTGACAACTACTGCTACGACGACATCATGAACATTACGGACTATGAGCCGGTTGAAGCGCCGGATCTCGATTTTGAAGATATACAAATGCTTATTCACACCGGCGGAACAACGGGCAAGCCCAAGGCTGCGATGATGTCCTTCCGTTCGATTTTCTTTAACGCGCTGGTTGAAATTATGTATCTAGGGATAACGGAGAACGACTCGGAAATCCTCACATTGCCGCTCTTTCACACGGCCGGATGGAACGTGCTGACTCTTGCGCTGCTAATGGCCGGCGGGCGGGTAATTATAATGGGCATGTTCAACCCTGAGACCGCGCTTAAGTTAATTCGCTCTGAGCGTCCGACTATCGGCATTTCTGTTGAAACTATGTACAAGGCTATGGCGATGCATCCGGACTTTGCCGGAACGGATTTTTCATGTTACCGCTTTTTGCTCACGGGCGCCGCGCCCACAGGCAGGGAGCTGCTCGAAATTTACTGGAAAAAAGGTGTTAAAACCGTCAACTCTTACGGTATGACAGAGATCGGCCCGAACAACATGAGTCACCCCACGTGGATGACAATCCAGGACATCAGCAAAAAATGGAATTCCTGCGGCCTTCCCGCGCCGTTCAATCAGGTCCGCTTTGTTGATGAAAACGGAAACGATGTCAAGCAGGGTGAAAAGGGCGAAATGGTCTTCAACGGAAAGCTCCTTTTTTCCGGTTATTGGAACAATCCCGAAGCCACAGCCGAAATCATGAAGGACGGCTGGGTCTATTCAGGAGACGTTGCTTATCAGGATAAAGACGGCTTCTGCTATATCAGCGGACGAAAGAAGAATATGTTCATTTCCGGCGGAGAGAATATTTTCCCGCAGGAGATCGAAGATGTCATTATGCTTGTTCCCGGAGTTATGGAGGCCTGTGTAATCGGCGTGCCGGATGCCAAATGGGGCGAAGTCGGCCGTGCGCTGGTCGTTGTTGCATCTACCGGCTCTGCGGTAACAAAAGAAATGATTCAGGCTGCTGTAAAGGCAGAGTTTTCATCAATAAAGGTTCCTAAGTATGTCACCTTTGTAAGTGAGGTTCCGAAAAACGCAATTGGCAAAAGAGATCAGGCGGCAATAACTGAGCTTTTCGGCAAAGCCGAGGACTGAAATCGTTATTTTCCAAAGGCGCGGTTTGCACCGCGCCTTTGTCATTCTCAGTCATTCTTTAGTCAGGCAATCTATACAAAATATTGCATGTCTTTTGCTGAAATGTTCTTGACAACAGAGGATTGGGATGATAGACTAACAAAGCCGCATTGAAAGGGCCTGTAAGAGAAACCACGGTTTCCGCCCCCAGAGCGAGACTCAAAAATGAGAGGCAGGTGCACAGAGTATATGAAGCACGCAATCATCGTTACCGGAGGCAAACAGTATCGCGTTGCCGAGGGAGATGTAGTTTTCATCGAAAAGCTGAACGTAGAAGGCGGCGATGAGATCACCTTTGACCAGGTTCTCGCAGTCATCGACGAAAACGGCAGTAAGTTTGGTACGCCGGTTCTTGAGGGCGCAAGCGTAAAAGCAAACGTCTTGAAAAACGGCAAAGCAAAAAAAGTTCGTGTTTACAAGATGAAGCCGAAAAAGGGTTATCGTCTTACCAAGGGCCACAGACAGCCCTATACTCAGGTACAAATCGGAACCATCAACGCATAGTTCCGCACTATATTTGACACATGGAGGTGTTATAATGGCACATAAAAAGGGTGGCGGTTCCACCAAGAACGGACGCGACAGTAAGTCTAAGCGTCTGGGAACCAAAAGAGGCGACGGACAGTTTGTTCTAGCCGGCAATATCCTTGTCAGACAGCGCGGAACCAAGATTCATCCCGGCACTAATGTAGGCCGCGGCGGCGATGATACTCTCTTCGCCCTGAAGGATGGCACAGTCCGTTTTGAGCGCATGGGCAAGGACCGCAAGAAGGTCTCAATTTACGAGAATATTGCGCAGTAAGCTTTTTACCGAAGCAATATAATCGGGTGGGTGATAACGCCCACCCGATTTTTTTAAAGAGTATTAGAAAGAGGAAAGAAAAATGAAAAAGGCTATTACACTGATTCTTGCAATAGTCATGGTTCTGGGCGTTATGTCCGGATGCTCGTTTTCAATTACGAAGAAGCCGGGAGGAATGTCTCACGGACCGGCAATACCAAGTGATGCGGTGACGGAGACACCTGTACCCGAAAAAGAGTTTGAGCTTGGTACAGTGTCAGAGGCGGGAACTTATACCAATGCCTTTGCCGGAATTACTTTTACTGTCCCTGAAAACTGGGTTTTTGCAACTGAAGAGGAAAAGGAAGAAATCATGGGCGCCGGCAGCGAAATGCTTTTCGGCGATGACAAAAAGGCGATGCTTGAATACGCGAAGAGCGCCACGGTCTATGATATGGTTTGCAGCAGCAAGGTGACCGGAGAAAGTGTCATGGTCATGTTCGAAAACACTGCGCGTTACATTGGCGGAACAATGCTTACAGATGACCAGTACATCGATGCCTTGGTTAAAAACATTGAATCGCTTGAGACCTTGGATTATGCAATTGGCGAGAGAAGCGATGTTACGGTCGGCGCGCAGGAATACAGATGCTTGTATGCAACCATGAATGATGCTGTGCAGCAGGCCTATCTCGTTCGCCGCGAAGGAAAATATATGATTTGCATTTCACTGACAACCGGAATCGGGAGCGATCCAGTTGAATTATTTGGAGGATACTTTAGCTAAGTGGCAACTACATTTATCGACAAAGCAACAATAACCGTCAGAGCCGGAAAGGGCGGAGACGGAGCCGTTGCCTTTCATAGGGAAAAATATGTTTCGGCCGGTGGTCCCGATGGCGGGGACGGCGGCCGTGGCGGCAGCGTGCTCGTGGTGGTGGATGACAATATGTCTACGCTCATGGACTTTCGATACAAGCGCAAATATGCTGCTGAAAACGGCATGAACGGACAGGGCAATCGCTGCACGGGCAAAGACGGAGCAGGTATTACTATCCGTGTTCCGCGCGGAACGCTAATACGCGACAAAGAAACTGGCGGCATCATCAAGGATATGTCCGACGCACAGCCATTTGTTTTGTGCAAGGGCGGACGGGGAGGCTGGGGCAACAAGCATTTTGCGACGCCCACGCGTCAGGTGCCGCGCTTCGCTAAACCCGGGCTTCCTGGTGAAAGCCGTGAGGTCGTGCTTGAACTGAAGCTGCTCGCGGACGTAGGTCTGGTGGGCTTTCCGAATGTCGGGAAATCTACGTTGCTGTCGGTCGTTTCCAAGGCGCATCCCAAAATTGCAAACTATCATTTTACAACGCTATTTCCGAATCTGGGCGTCGTTTACGTATCGGAGGGCGTCTCCTTTGTGATGGCGGATATTCCCGGAATCATTGAGGGAGCGTCAGAGGGGGCAGGTTTAGGACACGACTTTCTGCGGCATATTGACCGCTGCCGACTGCTGATACATCTTGTTGATGTATCCGGCAGCGAAGGGCGCAATCCGATTGAGGATTTTGAAGCGATCAACAGGGAGCTTTCAGAGTATAGCGCGGAGCTTGCCGAGCGTCCGCAGATTGTTGTTGCAAACAAATGTGACCTTTTACCTGAAGGCAGCGAGCTGCTGGAAGAGTTCCGCGAGTATGTTGAAGAACTCGGCTATGAGTTTTTCGCAATGTCCGCCGCAACTCATCAGGGAACAAAGGAACTGGTCAATGCGGCGGCTGCAAAGCTCAAAGAACTGCCTCCGGTAACAGTTTATGAGCCGGACTATGTTCCGCCGGAGCCGAAGGCGCCGAGCGCAGATGAAGTTGATATTGAGCAGGAAGACGGAGTCTGGTATGTTGAAGGCCCATGGTTGGAGCATCTTGTCTCGAGCGTCAACTTTTCTGACCACGAGTCAAGAATGTACTTTGACCGCATGCTGCGCGAATCCGGCCTGTTTGACCGCATGGAGGCAATGGGCGTTGCCGATGGCGATATTGTCAGCATTTACGGCTTGGAATTTGAATACAAGTCATAATATTTTTAGCAATAAAAAAAGAGGGGATGAACCCCTCTTTTTTTATTGCTTAGTTACTTAATGCCGTTCTCGTAAGCCTGGATCATCTTTTTGACCATCTGGCCACCGACGCTGCCGGCCTGGCGAGAAGTAAGGTCACCATTATAACCGTTAGTCAGGTTGACACCAACTTCAGTTGCTGCTTCCATCTTGAATCTGTTCATTGCTTCACGTGCATTGGGGTTAACAAGATTATTACTAGCCATTACTTTCAACTCCTTATTTCTTTCTTTCTTGGGTTAATCATCTTCGGGCTTTATCGGCCCGACATTAGCTTTTGCACGCATCAGGCTAATATACAGCTTAAATATTTGTAAATTTTTCAAATTTGCGTCCTGTCCGTCATAATCATGGGCTTATCCCCATAATGATTAATAATCAAAATTCGTAGGGGGAACCTGTATGATAGACAGTAAATTATATGAGGACATCGCAGTCCGTACCGGCGGCAACATATATGTTGGCGTCGTCGGCCCTGTCAGGACGGGTAAATCAACATTTATCAAAAGATTCATGGATACTCTCGTAATTCCGAACATCGATAACATTTATTCCAAGGAACGCGCAAGGGATGAACTGCCGCAATCCGGGTCGGGGAAGACCATTATGACGGCGGAACCGAAATTTGTTCCCGAGGAAGCTGTCGCGATGCGAGTGAGCGCCGAGGCTGAGATTTCTGTGAGGCTCATCGACTGCGTAGGATATCTCGTAAAAGGCGCTGTCGGAGCATTTGAGGATGACGAGCCGAGAATGGTAACAACTCCTTGGTTCGAGCATGAAGTTGACATGAAGACTGCCGCAGAGGAGGGAACGCGCCGCGTTATCCGCGACCACAGCACTGTGGGAATAATGGTTACCACTGACGGCAGCATTTGCGGTATTCCCAGAGAAGATTACATTGAGGCGGAGGAACGCGTAGTTTCCGAGCTGAAAGAAATCAACAAGCCTTTCGTTATGGTACTCAACTGCGCGAATCCGAATATGCCGGAAGCGAAGAGCCTGAGCCATGAGCTGTCGGAAAAATACGGCGTTGCCTGTGTATGCGCGAGCTGTTTAGAGCTTTCGGAAGAGGATATTCGAAAAATTTTCCGGGAATTGCTAAATGAATTTCCTGTTGAGAATTACTCTGTCTTTTTACCCCAGTGGGTAGAAGCTCTGCCAATTGATAATCCGATTAAAAAAGAGCTGTTCTGTGAGCTCTCAAAGGCATCGGAATGCGTTTGCAAGCTGCGTGACGCACAGATGATTACGACAGAATTGTCGCGCTTGGAGAACATTAGTAGTGTGCGCGTTAACAGCATGGATATGAGCACAGGAAGTTTTTCCGTAACACTTGATTTCCCGAAATCGCTTTATTATAAAATTATCAGCGATCAATGCGGTCTTGAAATAACAAATGACGGCGAGCTGATTAATATGCTTTGCGACCTTTCAAAAATCAGAAATGATTACAACAAGGTAAGTGCTGCGCTGAACGATGTCCGCGAAAAGGGCTACGGCGTTGTCATGCCCTCGGCAGAGGATATGACGCTCAGAGAGCCGGAAATCGTTCGCTCCGGCGGTCGGTACAGCGTTGTTCTGAGAGCGCAGGCACAGGCGATTCATATGCTCAGGACGACAGTTGAAAGCGAAGTGAAGCCGGCAGTTGGAGGCGAGAACGCGTCAGAAGAAATTTTGGGCTTTCTGCTGCAAAATTTTGAGGGCGACGCTTCAAAAATCTGGGAGTCAAACATTTTCGGAAAATCAATGTATGACATCGCCGAGGAAGGCCTTATGTCAAAGCTTAATCGTCTGCCCGGCTCAACAGCGCACAGACTGCGCGGGGCGCTGCAAAAGCTCGTTAACGACGGCAGAGGCGGTCTGATTTGCATTGTATTGTAGAATAATCTCTTTTCCAAATGTCCCTAAGCAGTGACTGGAGGCAGGGCACAGTGTGCCCTGCCTTTCCATGTCAAAACCATTTCTCTTTTTGAGTACATTATTGTTTTTAATATCATGCGCAAGCAGCGTTTTTCGCCCTCCGGGCGGAGACGAGATTTTCTACGCCCTCCGGGCGGGCGTCCTGCGCGGACAGCGCATAAGAGGTCTCTTCTTTTTCAAAAAGAAAAGACCTCTCATGAATCTCCAAAAGAAAATGAATGCAATACCGCAAATTCAAGCAAATCGTCCGCTCGCTAACTTCCTCACGTGCCACAGGGCAGGTTACCACTGCGCGTCTTAATCGCACGCTGCTCCGCAGTGGGAGCGATGTAAGCACAAAACACTAACTCCCGTTTGTACAAAATAAAATCGGGCGAGCAGATTATAATTGTCAACTCACCCGCTCAGATATTTTGACCTAATACGCCCTCCTGGCGTCTTTTTCTCTTTCGAATTGTTAAAACGGTTTCTCTTTTTGACGCAATCAAAAAGAGAAATGGTTTTGACTGGGGCAGCAGGGCACGTAGTGCCCGCGTCTGCCCCAACGTTGGACGTTGGAAAACACTATGCATCAACGAGGAGTGTTGAAAAAAGCCCGTCCTTGCCTGGGGACAAAGAAGAAATGTGGAAATTTGGAGCGATGAAATTGTCCATCTTGACTTTCGAGTTGTAAGTGTATATTCTTTATGTACTACTTATCGGAGGCGTAACCATGCATTGTACAAAACAGATCACCCCGGACCTTGTCTGGGTAGGAGCCTATGACCGACGGCTAGCCATGTTTGAGGGCGTCCATCCTGTTCATAAGGGCGTTTCCTACAATTCTTATTTGCTCTTAGATGAAAAAACAGTGCTGTTTGATACGGTTGATAAAG
>JAVBMI010000037.1:0-9464 GCA_031552685.1 Oscillospiraceae bacterium | reverse complement strand
CTCTTCTGTGCTAAGATGATGATAATGGCTCATTGCTTCGAAATCCTTTCATAGTTGTTCTGCAAACACTATTTTAATGGATTTCAAGCTCTGGGTCATTCTCTTTTTTATTTCGTTGCACTTACAGTGTATATTCAAGCCCCAGAAAAGGGGTAATGAACGCTTCGCTCTATATGCGGCCGCCGCAAGCGGCGGATAGCCCCGCCGCTGCCTTCGGAGCGCGGCTGCATTAAGCGACGGGTAACAAGTTTACGCACCCACCAAAGCTAAGCGAGCGATTATGTGGCGTAGTGGTCGCCTGCCCTGTGGCACGGTACGCAGAAAGCTCGCGGATGGACTGCTTGCATTTATGGTGGTGCTGTATTTTCTTTAGGAGAGTCAAGAGAGGGCATTTCTTTTTAAAGAAAGCCCTCTTTTGCCCTGCGCGGGAAGCGCAAAATAATTAAAAATGGGTTGCCCCCTGCGCGGGAAGCGAAAAATAGTATTAAAATTAATAGATCAAAGAAATGGTTTTGCCTTGGGCATTGCCATCTTATCTTATTCGATGAATCCACCGCCGATAACTCTGTCGCCGTCGTAAAACACAGCCGTCTGTCCGCGCACCGGCGCGCGAACAGGAGCTTCAAACTCAACCGTCGCCGAATTGCCGTCAGGAGTGACAGTCGCTGGAGTTTCCAGCTTTGAGTGGCGCACGCGCACATTTGCCCGGAAGGGGACGTCCTTTTCAAGCAACCAGTTTATTCCGCTGACAGCAATGCTGCTCACAAACAGCTCATCACCGTCTGATAGAACTACCTCGTTTGTAGCCGGGCGTATCTCGGAAACAAAAATCCGCTTTCCCGCGGCGATGCCCAGGCCGCGCCGCTGGCCGACCGTGTAGTGATGGATGCCCCGGTGTCTTCCGATGACTTTACCCTGTGTGTCCACAAAGTCACCCTCCGGCGGAACAATGCCGCGCCGCTCGATAAAGGCGGCGTAATCTCCGTCCGGAATAAAACAGATTTCCATGCTGTCAGGCTTGTGCGCAACCGGCAAGTCCATTTTTTCCGCAATCTCACGCACCTGAGCCTTTTCGAAATCACCTAATGGGAAAATCACCCGTTCAAGCTGCTCTTTTGTTATCCTGCAAAGCATGTAGCTCTGGTCGTTTGAGGGCATACCCTTATAAAGTCCGCCGTCCATCGCTTTCGCATAGTGTCCGGTTGAGATATAATGTGCATCTGTCTTGTCCGCTTGAGATAATAATGCCTTGAATTTCACTGTCGGGTTGCATATTATACACGGATTCGGGGTTTCTCCGCAAAGGTAGGCTTCGGCAAAGGGCCTGCAGACAAGCTCGTCCAGCTCGGCTGTGATATTGACAATCTCAAGCGGAATTTGCAGGTGATCCGCCACTGCTACTGCGTCCTTTCGGGCTGTTTCGCTGCCTATGTCGAGGAACAGGCCGCTGACCTCAAAGCCCCGCTCCATCAGCAATCTCGCGGACACGGCGGAATCCACTCCGCCGGAGAGTCCCAGAACCACTTTTTTCTTATCCACCGCGCTGCCTCCTTCCTCGACTTTATTTTTGGTTTCTCAGCTCGATATACACCATCAGTGCCGCCATATCCGAGGGCGAAACCCCGGAAATGCGGCTGGCCTGCCCGAAATTACCGGGCTTTATTTTTTGCAGCTTTTGCCGCGCTTCTATTCGTATTCCTGCGATCTGCTCATAGTCCAGATCCTTTGGCAGGCGGCGGTTTTCCATCTTTGAAAACTCCTCTACCTGCTTAAGCTGCCGGCTGATATAGCCCTCATATTTCAGGGCGATCTCCACCTGCTGAGTTACCTCCTTTGGCAGCGGCTGCCTGTCCATATCCAGCTCTGCCAGATCCTCGTAGCCCAGCTGCGGGCGGCGAAGGAGCGTTGCAAGGCTGATTCCTGAGGACACAGGAGCTGTGCCTTTTTCTTCCAGCAGCGCGTTCAGCGACTGCGTCGGGGGTATATAGGTGCGCTCCATGCGCTCGATCTCCCTGTCAACCGCGGCGTACTTGTCCAGCACTGCCTGGTGGCGCTCCGGGGATATCAGGCCAATCTCCAGTCCGAAGTGCGAAAGTCGGATATCTGCATTGTCCTGCCTGTGCAGCAGCCTGTATTCGCTGCGGGAGGTCATCATACGGTATGGCTCGTTCGTGCCCTTGGTCACAAGGTCGTCTATGAGTGTGCCGATGTAGCCGTCGCTACGGCGCAGGATGAACTCCGGCTGACCGTTTATCTTGCGAGCTGCGTTCACTCCGGCAACAAAGCCCTGAACTGCCGCCTCCTCATAGCCGGAGGAGCCGTTAAACTGCCCTGCTCCGTAAAGACCGCTTATTTTCATGCTCTCCATTGTCGCGAAAAGCTCTGTCGGCTCAACGCAATCATACTCTATTGCATACGCTGCTCTTGTCATTTCGGCATTTTCAAGCCCTGCAACCGTATGCAGCATTAAAAGCTGCACTTCCTCCGGCATTGAGGAGGAAAAGCCCTGAATATACAGTTCCTCCGTGTCCAGACCCATCGGCTCGATGAAAAGCTGATGCCGCTGCTTGTCGGCAAAACGTACAATCTTATCCTCTATTGACGGGCAGTAGCGCGGGCCCACGCCTTCTATCACGCCACCGTAAAGTGGACTGCGGTGCAGGTTTTCTCTGATTATTTCATGCGTTTTCTCGTTCGTATATGTCAGGTAGCAAACCGCGCGGTTTTCAAGCGGAGTGTGTGTGGTGAAGGAAAACGGTTCGGGCTCCTCGTCCCCGGGCTGCAGCTCCATTTTTGAAAAATCTACAGTCCTGGCGTTTACCCGCGGTGGAGTTCCGGTTTTGAAGCGCCGCAGAGAGAGCCCTAAATCGCGAAGGCAGTCCGCCAGAGGCCCTGCCGCAGCAACGCCGTCCGGTCCTGAATCGTTCAGGCAATCCCCTATTATGGTTCGTCCCTTAAGATATGTGCCCGTGCAAATTATTGCCGCTTCGCAGTAATAGGTCGCGCCTGTCACGGTGCGCACATAGCTGACCTTTCCATCCTCTGCGCCAATCTCAACTATCTCCGCCTGCTTCAGACGAAGGTTTTCCTGTAATTCCAGCGTATGCTTGACAACACTCTGATATTTACGTCTGTCCGCTTGAGCGCGAAGCGAGTGAACAGCCGGTCCCTTGCCTAAATTGAGCATGCGGTATTGTATGCACGCCTTGTCGGCCGCAATCGCCATCTCGCCGCCCAAAGCGTCCAGCTCACGGACAAGATGCCCCTTCCCCGTACCGCCAATGGCCGGATTGCAGGGAAGGTTGCCGACAGTATCAAGGTTTATGGCGAAAACCATCGTGTCCATCCCAAGGCGCGCACAGGCAAGAGCCGCCTCAATTCCGGCGTGCCCCGCGCCAATAACCGCTATCTGACATTTTCCCGCGTTGAAGTTCATTGTCCCCTCCGGAATCGTATGTCTTGAAACAGTATTATAATGCAAAAATCAATGCTGCGCAAATCATTTTACGAAAGTACGGCAAAGAGGCGCAGACGGATTCGCTCCGCCTGCGCCCTAACGCAAGATTATTAATGCTTACAATACCTTCTTGTATGTTCTCATCGCAAAGATATATGCCACGAGCGCAATGCCGGCACACCAGGCAAGCGCGATCCATATTTCGCCGCCCACAGGCCGGTTGTTTAGCAGCGCACGAATCGAATCCACAATTGATGTTACGGGCTGGTTCTCTGCAAAAATCCGAACGGCGGCGGGCATAGTTTCTGTCGGGACAAAGGCCGAGCTGATAAACGGCAGGAATACCAGCGGGTATGAAAACGCGCTTGCTCCGTCCACCGATTTTGCGGAAAGACCCGGAATGACGGCCACCCAGGTCAGCACCAGGGTAAACAGAAAAAGCACCCCTGCCACAGCAAGCCATTGCAGCACTCCCGCCGATGAACGAAAGCCCATTATCAGGGCAATCACAATGATAAGCACTAGCGAGATAGCGTTTGAAACAAGTGACGTAAGTACATGGCTCCACAGCACCGACGAGCGGGAAATGGGCATTGAATGGAAACGCTGGAACAAGCCGTTCTGCACGTCTGTAAACAGCCGCATAGCAGTGTACGAGATGCCGCTGGCAATTGCAATCAGCAGGATGCCGGGCAGCATATAATTCACATAATTATCAGTTCCCGTCTGTATTGCTCCGCCCAGAACATAAACAAACATCAACATTATCATTATGGGCGAGATCGCAACTGTAATAATCGTATCAGGACTGCGCAGTATATGACGCATAGAGCGTCCGAAAAGAATGCCCGTGTCACGTATTGTCTTCATACGGCAGCCTCCTTCCCGCCGACGATCGAAAGATAGATCTCCTCCAGCGATGGCTGTTTCTCCACGTACTCTTTCTTTGCGGGCGGAAACAGCTTTTTCAACTCCTCCATCGTCCCTTCGGCAATGATTCTTCCGCCGTGGAGTATGCCTATCCTGTCGGCAAGCTGCTCCGCCTCCTCCAGATATTGAGTGGTCAGAAGAATGGTCGTTCCGCCATCGGCAAGCGCCTTCACGGTTTTCCACACCTCCTGCCTGCCTTCCGGGTCAAGTCCTGTCGTCGGCTCATCAAGAAAAATGACGGCGGGGGTCCCCACAAGGCTCATCGCAATGTCCAGCCGCCGCGTCATACCGCCCGAATAGGTGTCCGCCCGGCGGTTAGCGGCTTCAGTCAAGCCAAAACGTTCAAGCAGCTCATTACTCACTGAGTCCGCGTCGGCAATGCCGCGCAGCCTTGTGATCATTTTCAGGTTTTCCCGTCCGGTGAGTATGCCGTCCACCGCCGCAAACTGCCCAGTGAGGCTGATGCATTCGCGCACTTTTTCGGGCTGGCGGGAAACATCAAAACCGCAGATGCCCGCGCTTCCGGCATCAGGAGCCAAAAGAGTGGACAAAATTTTTATGATGGTGGTTTTGCCTGCGCCGTTGGAACCAAGCAAGGCATAAATCTCTCCGTTCTGTATATCAAAGCTGACATCCTTCAAAACTTCCGTCGTTTTGAAGGATTTTTTCAGGCCCTTGACGCTTATTACGGGAGTTTTCATATTGAATCTTCCTGCTTTCCAAGCTTTTTCAGTATGTCGCGGTTCAGTTTTTCGCGCTTGTTTTCCATATACGTTTTGGCGCCCCGCAGCAACTCATCACAGAATCCGGCCACATCTTCTCCGGTGATATCCAGAACCGGTTTTCCCTCCGCCGCACCCTCTTCAAAGAGGTCGATCAGATCATAATGGATTTTCAGCATATCATAGCCGCTGCCTGCTGCGAACATCCACATGTGCTCCTGGATTTTTTTGAACACATATTGATAGTCCTCCGGCAGTGCTTTCACTCTTGCCATCTGCCTATTGTATTCGCGTTTGTCCCCAAAAATCTTTTTCAGGTTGAAATAGTCATTAAAAAAATCAGACATTTTCTTCTCCTTTTAGCTCGTTAATTTTCGCCGAAACAAAGTCCCATTTTCTCCAAAACGCCAGCAATTCAGCGCGCCCCAAGTCATTCAGCGCATAAAACTTACGCGGCGGCCCCATATCCGAAGGGCGCTTTTCTATGTTTACCAGCGCATTCTTTTCAAGACGCACAAGTATGGTATACACCGTTCCCTCAACAACATCGGCAAAACCAAGATCATTTAGCTTTCGCGTAATTTCATAGCCGTATGTTTCGCCACGGCTGATAATTTCAAGTACACAGCCCTCCAACACTCCCTTAAGCATTTCCGTAAGATTTTCCAGCGCAATCACCTCTATTCCATCGAATCGGTATATAGTATTACTTACTACTGCTATATAGTATCGCAGAGTAGCGGTTTTGTCAATAACATTTTTAATACAATTCTTTGGAATGAGGCATTATATTCCCAATTAGGCTATTGACAAATCCATTGTTTGGTAGTATGCTTTCCGTGTTAGTACAAGTAGTACACTATTCCAATCAAGGAGGTGTAAGTTTGTTTTCAGTAAACTACAAGGATCCCCGGCCTATCTATGAGCAGGTAATGGATAGTCTTCGGCGGGCAATTCTGACAGGGGTACTAGCTCCGGATGATAAAATCCCGTCCGTGCGCGAGGCTGCAACACAGCTTGTCATCAACCCCAACACTATACAAAAGGCCTATCGTGAGCTTGAAAACGAAGGCTATATCTACTCTGTGCCGGGTAAGGGCAATTTCGTCAGCGAATGCCTTGAGGCCAAGGTGCAGCGCAAAGCAGTTCTCTTCAAGAAATTGGATGAGGACATTGCTGAGCTTGCCCAGCTGGGCGTTTCCAATGAAGAAATCTGCCGGCACATCATGACGGGCGACGAGAAGGAGGAGAAGAAATGATTGAAGTAAAAAGCGTCGTTAAGAGCTTTGGCGGCTTTAACGCTCTGGACGGGCTTTCCATGAAAGTACCTGATGGTGCGATTTACGGTCTTGTCGGACCAAACGGCGCGGGGAAATCTACAATTATCCGCCATATCACCGGGATTCTTCGTCAGGACGAGGGCGAGGTACTGGTTGGAGGTGAGCCGGTTTTTGAGAACTCAGCGTTGAAGAACGGCGTTGCTTATATCCCGGATGATGTTTTCTTTTTCACCCAGTCCACCATCAGAGACATGATGAAATTTTATCTGGGAATTTACAGCAACTTTTCCATGGAGCGCTACAAAAAACTCCTGTCGGCATTTTCGCTCAACGAAAAGACCAAGTTCCGCAGCCTTTCCAAGGGCATGCAGAAGCAGGCGAGCTTCATACTGGCGGCCTCCACCTGCCCAAAGCTGCTGGTTATGGACGAGCCGGTTGACGGGCTCGACCCTGTTATGCGCCGTCAGGTTTGGGGAATTCTGATGTCGGACGTTGCAGAGCACGGAACTACTGTTTTGGTATCGTCCCACAACCTGCGCGAGCTTGAAGACGTATGCGACCACGTCGGCATTATGTCGCAGGGTAAGATGCTTCTTGAACACGGACTTGCCGAGCTTCAGGAGAACATTGTCAAGGTCCAGCTTGCCCTGCCCGAGGGCACTGACTTGCCCGATGACCTGAATCTGCTGCACAGCAGCAGCACAGGACGTCTGCAAACCGTTATCGTTCGCGGCAGTTCAGAGGAGGTTGCGAACAAGCTCGCTACCTGCGCTCCCCTGTTTATGGATGTTTTGCCGCTGTCACTGGAAGAAATCTTCATTTATGAATTGGGAGGTGAGAACTATGAAGTCAAAGACATCATTCTTTAGCCGGACGCTTTTTTACAGCCTGCTCAAGCGTTTTTGGCCACTGTTCGCCGCCTACCTTGCAATATGGGCGCTGATTCTCCCCACCCAGCTCAACAACGCACTTTGGTTTGCCGCGGAAAACGGCACCCGTGATGTTGCGCTTACTTCTGCGGGGACAATAATGCGCACTTCCCTCTACGGCGGAGCTATCTTGTCTGCGGGCTTTGCAATTCTGTTTGTGATGGCTGCAATGCACTATCTCTATAACGCGCGCAATGTTTCAATGATGGGCTCTCTGCCCGTTCGCCGCGAGGGAGTGTTTTTCTCCTTCTTTTCTGCAGGCATGGCGGTCATGCTCGTTTCAAACCTTCTGGTCTTCGGCGCTGCTGCAATCATCAACGCATCTTACGGCATAACCACACTTTCATATACCCTTCAGGGTTTGGCGATGGTGTGCTGCATGTCCGTGTTCTTCATGGGCTTTGCCGCCCTTTGCGGTTCGCTTACCGGAAATTTGTTCGTTCTACCCTTCCTTTATATCATTCTGAACTTTACAACCGTTGTAGTCATGTCCCTGACCTCCAACATTGTCAGCTCACTTCTGTTCGGCTACTCCGCGTCGACCGGCTATAGTCTGACTCACACCGCCTCCGATATACTCATCTATCTCTCACCTCTGTTCTATATCCTCGGGTGTACAAACATCAGCGACGTTTACGCCGGAACACCTCCTGATACCATGTCATCAACAGGCTATTTCTTCACAGGCTGGACTTATCTGATCGTTCTGGCAGCAGCGGGCGTTCTGTTTATCTTTGCAGCAATCGCTCTTGTCAGGCGCAGACGGATGGAAGCCGCCGGCGATGTAATAGCAATAAAGTCGCTCAAGCCGGTTTTCAAATACTGCCTCACTGTCGGCTGTTCGCTGGTCATCGGAAGCGGTCTGTATTACATTTTCTTCTCATACGACTACGGCAGCGGCAGCCTGAGTGTATTAGTTTTGCTGCTTTGTCTGCTCGTCGGCGCTTTTATCGGCTACTTTGCCGCACAGATGCTCATAGAAAAGACCTTGAAGGTCTTCGCCGCACGAAACTGGGCGGGACTTGGCATCACAGCACTTGTGATTGTTGTTCTGGTAATGGCCTTGAGCCTTGATCTGTTCGGGTATGAACGCAAGGTTCCGGATAAGGACGACGTGGCAATTATGGATATCCGCGGCGCTGAACCCTTTGGCACTGATGATCCGGAAATAATAAGCAAGGCTCTTGACCTGCACAGGGCAATTGTTGATCAACGCACAGCTCTGAAGGATGCCGACCAGCGCAATGCGCCATACTACACTTCGTTCAGCGTTCGGTATACCTTGTCGAACGGCTCGATTCTCTCCCGCGACTATCAAATATCTGAGCAGAATCCTGAACTGACAAATAAGGTGAATGAACTCTTCAACGACCCCAAAGTAATTAAGCTGCGCCATAGCCTGCCTTTTGAGGTAACGGAAGACAGTATTATAGGCTCATATATAAACTACTTTGATGCCTCCAACTCCGAATACGAGAACACAGATTTTACCGATGAAGAAGCATATGAACTGTTCACTGAGTGCATTCTGCCAGATATGTCCGACGGAAATATCGGTCTTTATCAGGCGGATTGGTACTCCACACACGGCGAGGAACAAAGCAAGCTTTTCATGGAGGGAACTATTCATATTGATTTTTACTACCGCGCCAATAACGGAGAATACTACAACTACGGCTACTATACCTCACCAACGATCTATTCTGTGCGCACGAACAAATGGCTTGAGGAGCACGGGATCTTTATGAAAACGATGTATGAGGCAGAAAAGGAAGTTCCGACATCCGCAACGGATTTGCCTGCTAAGGCATACTGAAGCTGAGCATTATTTCTTAAAAATTATTTATCTATATTTTTATTAGTTTTCGCCTACCCGGCGAGGACGATGGTTTTCCGCCCACCGGGCGGGGGCCCTCGCCGGGCAGGCGTGCTACCCGCACAGGGTAAAAGAGGGGTGTCTTTTTACGAAAAGAACACCCCTCTCTTAACTCACCCCAGAAAAAGGGGTTAAAACGCTTCGCTCTATATGCGGCCGCCGCAAGCGGCGGATATCCCCGCCGCTGCCTTCGGAGCGCGGCTTCATTAAGCAACGGGCAACAAGTTTTCGCTGCACTGCGTGCAGCGAGCGGTTCTGTGGCGCAGTGGT
>JAVBMI010000029.1:0-11523 GCA_031552685.1 Oscillospiraceae bacterium | reverse complement strand
AGAGAAATGGTTTTGACGTAGGCGGCAGGGAGCGTTGCTCCCGCGGCGCCAAAACATGCAGAGTTTGGAAAAAGCAAACAACTTACAGTCTTTTATTCGCCATGAAGAACAGCGCGATCGTGCCGGGACCGGAATGTGTTCCGATTACAGGTCCGATGGGGTTGAGAACAAAGGATTTTACTCCGAGTTTCTCCTCAATACGTTTTTGTACATATTGGGCGTCTTCCAGCGAATCGCCATGGCTTATGAAGACCATTTGACCGGCGGGGTCAATTGCGTCTTTAATCATTCTGTCAACAAGGCTGTTGAGACTGTTGCGGCGCCCGCGTACTTTTTCTACCGGTATGAGATGGCCTTCGTCATCAACATGCAAAACAGGCTTAATGCTCAGCATAGTTCCAACCAGTGCCGCGGCGCTTGAAACACGCCCGCCGCGCTTGAGATGGTTAAGATCTTCTACCGTGAACCAGTGGCCGAGGTGAAGCTTGTTATCCTCCAGCCAAGCGGCTGTTTCATCAAGGCTCATGCCGTCTTTCTTCCTCATTGCGGCGTGATAAACGAGCAGCCCTTCGCCCATCGAGGCGCAGAGCGAATCAACAACAACGATCCTGCGCTCAGGAAATTCTTCTTTCAGATCCTGCACAGCAATGAGCGCGCTGTTGTAGGAACTGGATAATCCGGATGAAAAGCATATGTAAAGTATGTCAAGCCCGTCCTTTAAGAACGGTATAAAATTGTCTTTGTAGGTTTCAACATTGATTTGAGATGTCGTGGGCATCTTACCGCCGCGCAGCTTTTCATAAAACTGATGGGCGGTTTCATCAGTGTCGTTCGGGGAATTTGAAAAATCCTTGCCGTCGATGGTGTAAATCATCGGGATTATGTGCAGGTCAAGCTCGGTTACAAGCCCGATCGGCAAGTCGGAGGTGGAGTCGGAAATGAGTTTGAATTCATTCATAATATTGTTCTTTCCTTTCGCATAGATTAAATACAGGCGCATACTTTCCGCAAGGTTGAAGCAAGTCCAACATTATGTAGTATATATTATTTCAAACCAAAATGCTATAACTGTTTTGCACAAGAAAGAAGAACTGTTTTTTTGCCTTACTTGTACCATTGTGTTCACATTTTTTAAAGATGGGCCCTAATTATGGGAGGGCGTTGAATCTAAAAGGAGGAATTGCATGAATACAGGAATTGTTTCGGTTGCGGCAATCACGATTATATGTTGGCTGATAGCACAGGGGGTAAAGGCGACCAAGCTGGACAACAAGTGGCTTCCGGTAATCTGCGGACTGTGCGGTGCTATTTTGGGCCCAGTCGGTCTTCAGGTCATGCCGGATTTTCCCGCCGGAGATGTACTGACTGCGGTAGCCGTAGGTATCGTATCCGGCCTTGCGGCAACAGGTTCACACCAGCTTTACAAACAGATGTGTTCGGGAGGTAAAGACGATGAAGGTGCTTGAACCGGGCTATAAGTGGGCGCATTCCCTGACGCCCCGAAGTCAGACAAGCCATCTGATTATACACCACTGCGCAGGGGACGGCAGCCCGGAGGCCATACATAGTTATCACCGTTCTCTTGGATGGGCGGGTATTGCCTATCACTACTATGTCCGCAAGGACGGCAGCGTTTACAGGGGCAGGCCTGAGAATATGACAGGCGGACACACGACAAACTGGAATTACTGCTCGATCGGCATTTGCTTTGAGGGTAATTTTGAAAATGAGACTATGGGGGCCGCACAGAAAAAATCGGGCACTGAGCTGGTTGCCGACATAGTGAGTCGTTTCCCGTCGATTTCGGTCGGACGACACAGCCGTTTCCAAAGCACCAGCTGCCCCGGCAGAAACTTTCCCTTTGACGAAATAGTTTCCGGCGCAGAGCCGCAGGGCGATGCCGAGGAGAAAGAAGGCTGCGACGCATGGGCAAAGCAAGCCTGCGAGTGGTCGGTCGATGCAGGCTTGTTTGCCGGTGACGGTAAGGGGAATTTCCGCTGGAGAGACAGTGTTTCAAGGCAGGAACTTGCAATGATTCTAAACCGTTTTGGCAGCATGAAATAGACAGGGCAAGAAATACATAAAGCAGTCCGGATAGCGCTGCCCTCCCAAAGCGCTGTCCGGACTGTATTTTTATTACAATTGCTTTTTTATTTTCAATATGCTATAATCGGCGCGTTGTATAAAGTTTTCCGGAGGTAATTTCGTGGAAGGACAAAGAAAAATTACGAAGCGGCAGTGGATATTGATGGCCTATCTGCCAATTCACTTTATTTGGTATTTTATCCTTGAAAAGGTCAATATTACTGAATATGCCGTGGTTTACAGCCCGCTTGATGATTTGATTCCCTTCTGCGAGTGGTTCATTTTTCCGTATCTCATTTGGTTTTTATACATGCTGGTCCCTGGGGTCTATTTCCTTATGAAGGATCCGAAGGCATTTGAGCGCTACGCGCTTTCGATGTTTATCGGGCTGTTCATCAGCACAACGATTATTTCAATATACCCGACCGGGCAGGAATTGAGGCCCGCCGTTGATTCGAACGGAAACTTTGCGCTCTGGCTGGTGAACTTCATTTATAATTTTGACACCAATACGAACGTATTCCCGAGTATGCACGTTGTCGGCTCTCTCGCAGTCGTTGCAGGTATTGCAAAGAGTGAGACTTTGGGTAAAAAAACATGGCTGCAGATTTTCAACTGGGCGCTGTGTCTGGCAATTTGCGCCGGAACTGTTTTCCTTAAGCAGCACTCCATTTTGGACGTTTTCGCCGGAATCATACTTGAAACGCTGGTGCTGATTGTAGTATACATGGGCTACCCCAGCAGACTTCTTGACAAGATACTCAAGGAAAAAACGGTAAATGAATCAGGTACATAATTAACACAAAACGGCACCCGAACGGGTGCCGTTTTTTTATCTCGTTTTTCGCAGCAGGGAGAGGGGAGCGCAGACTTTGGGAAGTTTTATGCGCAGCTCCATCATCGGGTGAGGCGCAGATTCGATTTTTTCACCTTCTGCGTCAAAGATTTCATCCGCAGTAAAAACAATCGGGTCGCCGCTGTTCGTGAGCAGCTCCAGCGTGTCGCCAACTGAGAACTTATTGCGCTGTGAAAGGATGGCGTTGCCGTCCTCGCCGCAGCTTTCTACTACTGCACAAACGTCAGCCGTGGCAAAGTACATCGAGTCGTTATGTGAGTAATACTGTCCGGGCTGATCGTAATAAAAGCCCGTTGAATAAGTTCTATGGCTGACTTTTTCAAGTTCGTCCACCCAGACACGCTCCAGCGCTCTGCCGTCAATTGCGGCGTCCAGCGCGCGGCGGTATGCGTTTGTGACAGCGGCGGCATAGTAGGCCGATTTCATGCGCCCTTCTATTTTAAAGCTGCTTATTCCGGCGTCGATCAATTCCGGCAGGTGTTCAATCATGCACATGTCGTTGGAGTTGAGAATGTATGTGCCACCGTCCTCAAAAATCTCGAAATATTCGCCGGGACGCTTCTCCTCCATGAGGTGATACTTCCAGCGGCAGGGCTGGGCACATTCACCGCGGTTTGCGTCTCTGTTAGCCATGAAATTGGAAAGCAGGCAGCGTCCCGAAAAGGATACGCACATAGCCCCGTGAACAAAGGCTTCAAGCTCCATCTCCGCGGGGATGTTTTTCCGCAGTTCGCGGATTTCCTGCAAAGACAGCTCTCTTGCCAGAACGGCTCGCTTTGCTCCCAAGTCCCAAAGCATTTTGCAGGTTTCGCTGTTGACAACGCCCAGCTGTGTGCTAACGTGCAAATCACAGTGCGGGGCATATTTTTTTGCCAGCGCGATAACTCCCAAATCAGCAACGATCAGCGCGTCAACTCCGGCGTCGTTTAGAAATTCAAGGTAAGAGGGGAGCTGCTTTATCTCGTCTTCGCGCGGCAGGGTGTTGCAGGTGACGTGGACCTTCGCTCCCTTTTCGTGAGCGAGCTTTATCGCGCCGCGCATGGATTCTTCGTCAAAGTTCCCTGCGGCGGCACGCATGCCGAACCGCTCACCGGCGAGATAGACCGCGTCGGCGCCATAATGGAGCGCCATTTGCAGGCGCTCCATATCTCCGGCGGGTGATAGTAATTCCAGCTTATTATTGCCCATAGCTCTGTGTCGCGACAAAGGCGTTGAAGTCTGAACTGTTGGTAAAGAATCTGTGGGTTCCGGCCGCTTCATCCAGAGCATAGTAATAGTTGTTTGTTGTGTTCGGCTTGAGCACCGCCGTAATAGAGGCCAGACCCGGACTGCATATAGGCGTGGGCGGGAAGCCCATATGCTTACGCAGGTTATAGGGCGTGTCAACAGCGAAGTCGTCTAAAGTAAGCACATCCTTGTGCTCTTCATAGGTGTACTGAATTGCGGCGTCGATACCAAGATACATGTTGGTTCTCAGGCGGTTGTAGATGACGCCCGCGATCTCGGGACGCTCCTCGTCGTTGGCGGCTTCCTTCTCGATCAGGGAGGCCATGTTGACCACATCCCGCATGGTGAAGCCCTTTTCAGCGGCAAGATCCCACATCTCTGCGGTGAGCCTGTAGTGGAAAATCTGCAGGAAGGTGTCGATGGCGGCACGGGCCGTCATGCCCTGATAGAATTCGTAGGTGTCCGGGAAGAGGAAGCCCTCAAGACGTGAGGCGTCTCCCAAGGGAATCCCTTCAAGGAACCTATAGTTGAACTCTTCGTTCGCGGCGCATTCCATCAAGTCGTCATACCGGCAAATCTTGTTTTTCTCAAGGAGTACGAAAATTTGCTTCATGGATAAGCCCTCGGGGAAAGTAACGGTGGTCCTTACCTGAGAGTCACTGCCGAACTGCATCTTCTTGACAATTGCGCGGTAGTCAAGCTGAGTGTTCAGTTCATATGTGCCCGGGTCGATCTTGTATTTAGTGCTGGAAATAGAGGAGTAGAGCTTGAAGAGCGTTTTATATTCGATAATTCCGGCATCCTTCAAAACGGTGGCAACATAGTCAATATCGGCGACAAGAACATCCTGCGTCGTAGATGAGCCGTCTTCGTTTTCGGTAGTGAGCTGGCCGGGAGCAAAGTGATCCTCCTCAAGGGTGACTGCCGCGGTCAGATCCTCCTTGTTCAGCGCAAGCACATCGTTTGCCGCCATCCAGCCGACACACGCGAGAATGATACTGACGCTGATAATGAAAACAAAGTACATAAAACCGCCGAAAAGCCCTGTGCGGCTGTCGCGCCGCTGACGGATCGGATGAAAATCACGTTTCTCAAGATCTGGAGCCTGTTTTTTCGGTGCTTCCTTGGTTTTGCCGCGAGTTTCCGCTGAGCTCGCCTTAACAGGCGGTTTTGGCTGGATCTCAAAGCTCGTAGTTTCAGTTGAGCGATCATCATCCAGCGAAAAACGCGTGAACTGTTCGTCATTAAAGTTATTATCAGGCATGTGTCTACTCCTTTTTGCAACTACAGGAAACCTGTGTCGACTTTTTGGGCGGATACCCTTGAAAATATTTTTAAGACCATTTTAGGTGATTTGCATTCATTTATTAAAAATACAGATTCATTGCCCTTTGTTTTTCGCGTATTGACAGTTATTCCCTGGCGTTGGCAAAAATATCAGTCGGGAACCGAGCATAAGGCAGCGGCATAGTATAAAGCGAAGAGCAAGGGGAAAGTTTCCCTTCTTCATCATTGTCGCTCACCGCACAGAGTGAAAAAATTTTATTGTGCGGAGAAAGGGAATTAATATGTGTTGTGGAAATAATAACGGAATCCTCGGAGTCATCTGTCTTATCCTCATCCTCGGATGCACCTGCGGCGGCAACATCCTTGGAACTAACTGCGGAAACAACAACGGCTGCGGTTGCAACTAAGCGATCATAACAACCAATAGAATTAATTCATAGCTACTTGCGGAACCCACAGAGGTTCCGCTTTTCTTTTTCAGAAACCAATATATCAACTGCGATGTCGTGCGCCTGCCTCGGCAGAGAGGGCACAATGAGCCTTTCACGGCACAGACCCACAGTCAGGGCGGGGCAATCCGCCAGAAAGCGGTCATAATATCCTCCGCCATGCCCAAGACGGTAACACCCTGTATCATAACAGAGAGCGGGCACGATGACAATATCTTCCCGCGTCGGCATGACTGCGGGTGCATCCTGCGGTGGCTCAAGTATACCGTAGGGCGGCTTCGGCGAAAGCTCCATTGCGGGGCTGAGCAGAACAAAGTCCATCACGCCGCCTGCAAAAACCCGGGGCAGGGCATAGGGCTTGCCCCTCGCATCGCAGAAGGCCATCAACCTTTTTGTGTCGACCTCCCGACCGATGCTGTGATATATAAAAACGCGTTTTGCCTCAAGAAATTCCGGAAGGGCAATCACATTCTTTGCAATTTGCAGGTCGCTTGAGGAGATGTACTCATCGTCCAGCAAACGGATTTTCTCCTTGATCTCATTACGCAGCGAAACCTTGTTCAAGTCAGCACACCATGTCACGGCGAACTTTCTCAGCCGTTTCTTTATCCTTAATTTCCGCCAGCAGCGCCAGACCGAAATCGATTGCCGAGCCGGGCGCGCGGCCTGTTACAAGCGTGCCGTCAAGACAAACAGGAAGCGAAGCATCGCACAAAGCGCCGGTCATAAGCTCCTCGCAGCCGGGGTAACAGGTGATAGTTTTCCCTTCCAGCAGTCCAAGCTCCGCGAGAACGGCAGGGCCGGCGCATATTGCGGCAAGCTTCGTGCCCGCAGCTGCTGCAGACCCGATTTTTTCCATCGCAGCTCTGCTCGATTTTATTGAGCTTACTCCTCCCATACCTCCGGGAATAACGATATAGTCTGCAGTGTCAACATAGATTATGTCAACTATAAAATTGGCGTCAATACGAATACCATGCGCTCCCGTGACGGGGGACGGACCCACTGAAACAAAGCATACCGGAACACCGCCACGATTCAAAACATCATATGTGGCGACAGCTTCAATTTCCTCGAAGCCTGTTCCAAGAATTATGTAAACCATATTACACAATCTCCCTTACTACACGGTATACATCGTCATGAATGTCATCAACTTGGCGCATTTGGCTGCCTTCCATGCAGCGAATCGGAGTCCAGCCGAGCTTTGCGGCGGCCGTTTTCCCCGCGCGCAGACAGGCGGCAAGGTACTTGGTGTTCGTTTCGTGAATGTCGCCCTGCGTGCTCGTGCGCTTTTGACGTTCTTCCATTTGCGCTTTGGAGGTTTCAAGTTCAATTTCCATATATATGACGGCATCCGGCTTCGGAAGTTCCATCAAACGAAATTCAAAGTCGTAGAGCCAGTCCAAAAAAGCGTCCAGCTCTTCCTCAGGGAGCTTTGAACCCTGGTGAATCGCATTGGAGGTAGTGTACCTGTCGCAGAGGACAAGCCCGCCGTTGCGGTAGTATTCGCCCCAGTCGGTTTTGTATGAGGCATAGCGGTCAACGAAGAAGAATGTGGAGGCGGCCCAGGCGCTGACATCCTCCGGATTATTGCCGAAGTCGCCTGCAAGGTACGATTTGAGCAGTTCAGAGGAGCTTTCGTTATAGCGGGGAAAAACCAGCTTGCGAAAGTCAATGCCCTCGCGCTCAAGACGCTCTGTGAGCATTTTGAACTGGGTGGACTTTCCGCTGCCGTCTATTCCTTCCAGTACTATTAGTTTTCCCTGCATTCTTAACACCTAACCTTTTATCCTCTTTCCGAGAACGGCAAAGCCGAATTTCGGAAGATTTGCCATTCTGCCAATTCTGGAGGGGTCTTTTGTCAGCCGGTAGAGCCACTCAAGCCCCAGCTTCTGCCAGCTTTCCGGAGCGCGCTGAGTGATTCCTGCAAAGACATCAAGAGAGCCGCCCAGACCCGCCATCAGGCCGACCTTGAGCCGGGAAGCATTTTTCCGCATCCAAAGCTCCTGTTTCGGTGCTCCCAAACAAACCAGAAGCAAGTCCGGTTCTGCTGCGTTTATCTTTTCAACAACAGGCGCGTCGTCGGGGAAGTATCCGTCATTCGTGCCGGAGATAATCAACCCCGGATGAGCTGCGAGCAGCGCTTCAGCCGCCTTCTCCGCAACACCGGGGGCGGCGCCCAGCAGGAACAAACTCATATTGCGCTGCGACATTTCCGCAAACAGCGCCGAGGCAAAATCTATTCCCGGCAGTTTTTCCTTAAGCGGAGTGCCCAGAATCTTAGCACCGTATACAACGCCGATGCCGTCAGGCAAAACCAGTGCGGCATCCGAGATAGCGGAAGCAAGCTCCGCGTCTTTCCGGCACATCATCACTATTTCCGGGTTTGGAGTTACAACATAAGCGGCGTTCTTCTCCGCCATCAGCCGGAGAGCTTCGGCAACAGCCTCCCGCATTGTAAGACTGTCAAAGCCAACGCCTAAAACATCAGTTCTGATAGCAATTTTCCTTTCTTCAGGGGTGGTCCTAAACCTGTGAGAATACTTCACCCAGACTCTCGTGCAGGCAAATAGCAGCATGACTGTCATATGGGGTGGGGTCGCGGTTTATCAGCACCAGCTTATCGCCCTTGTAGTAGCTCACAAGTCCGGCGGCAGGCTGAACCATCAGTGAAGTGCCGCCGATTATCAGCATGTCGCACTCGCTTATCGCCTGAACCGCAAGGAGGATAACGGACATATCAAGAGCCTCTTCATAGAGCACAACATCAGGACGCAGCACTCCGCCGCACTCACAGTATGGAACGCCAACGCAGTCGTTTATCTGAGCGGGATCGACCTTTTTGCCGCACTTCGAGCAATAACAGCGGTGTATCGTACCGTGGAGCTCAAGCACGTTTTTGCTGCCGGCTTCCTGATGCAGTCCGTCTACATTCTGTGTGATAACTGCCGACAGCTTGCCCTGCGCCTCCAATTCGGCCAGCCTGTTGTGGCAGGCGTTGGGCTTGATGTTGGCAAGCGCCAGCTTGTCGTGGAAATAGCGGTAAAACTCATCGGGCCTTTCCCTGAAAAAGCTGCCGCTCAAAATGGTTTCGGGGTTGTATTTGTACTGTTGGTTATACAGCCCGTCCTTGCTGCGGAAGTCGGGCACGCCGCTCTCGGTTGAAACACCGGCGCCGCCAAAGAAAACGATATTGCTGCTTGCGGCAATCATATCGCGCAATTGCATAATTTTTTCATCCATGGCGCACCTCCTGTGTCAGGCTTGGCTGCATACAAAATTAATTATACACAAAAATGGTATATTTAGCAAGAAAAAGCAATTGATGGACAAGAGGAACAAAAAGCAGATTATTTCAGTCTAATAAAAAAATAAAAAGGGGGGCTTTACATGAGAAAACAAAAATTAATAATTGTTAGTTTTCTGCTGGTTTGCGCAATGGTCGCAATGTCCGCATGCAGCGCGGCATCTGAACTGCCGGAAATCAAGATTACATCAGGCGACATCAAGATTCCGAATACAGTTGTCGAAAAACATGGGCTCTGCTCGATTTTTGACAGGGCAGAAACCTTTATGTCTATTATGAAAAACACTGAGCTTGCCGAGCTGCCATATATAAAGCTCGGAGAAGAAATTACGATTGAGGTTCTCGGCGATACGCCGGATGTGGTCATGTTGACAGGCTATATACTTAAATCTGACGGCAGCCTGAAATACGCATCCGAGGTGAATCAGGAGGTTGACATTGAGTTTTCCGGCAACAAGGGCAGCTTTGTGCTTGATGTGGATATGGCGTACTCTCTCGTCTCACAGGCTGAGCATCACAATGACGGAAACGTGATTAGCGGCTTTTGTCTGGGTTGTACTTGGGGAGATAACTACTTCGAATACGACTTTATTATCAGAACCGACGCAGGTTTGGGAGAGGACGCATAAGGTAAAATAAAAAGAGGTCTGTCTTCGTGACAGACCTCTTTTTACTGCTTATTTTACGGATTGACCGTGTAGTTCGGCGCTTCCTTGGTGATGTAAATATCGTGGGGATGGCTCTCTTTGAGTCCGGCTCCGGTGATTTTAACAAACCGGCTTTTTGTGCGCAGGGTGTTAATGTCTGCAGTGCCGCAGTAGCCCATTCCGGAGCGCAGGCCGCCTGTCATCTGGTAGATGGTGTCATAAACCGGCCCACGGTAGGGGACGCGCCCCTCAACGCCTTCGGGAACGAGCTTTTTGTTGTCCTCCTGGAAATAGCGGTCCTTGGAGCCCTTTGACATTGCGCCGATGCTTCCCATGCCGCGGTAAACCTTGAACTGGCGGCCCTGGTAAACCTCGGTTTCACCGGGGCTTTCCTCACAGCCTGCAAGCAAGGAGCCGATCATGACCACTGACGCACCCGCTGCAATAGCCTTTACAATGTCGCCGGAGTATTTGACTCCGCCGTCCGCGATTATCGGGATTCCGTATTTCGAGCCCATCTCCGCACATTCCAAAACGGCGGAAAACTGCGGCACGCCGATTCCGGCGACCACGCGGGTTGTGCAGATTGAACCGGGACCTATGCCGACCTTTACGCAGTCCGCTCCGGCCTTTATGAGAGCCTCCGTGCCTTCAGGAGTTGCCACGTTTCCGGCAATGAGCTGAATGTCCGGAAAACGTTCTTTAATCATTGAAACACAATTTATTATGTTGCGGGAGTGCCCGTGCGCGCTGTCGAGAGTGAGCGCGTCAACACCGGCTTCTATCAGGGCAGCCGCTCTGTCCATAACGTCGGAAGTCACGCCTATCGCCGCCGCGCAGAGAAGACGGCCGTGTACGTCCTTTGCTGAATTCGGATAGGTCAGCGCTTTTTCAATGTCCTTAATTGTAATAAGGCCGCGCAGCTTGCCATCGTCATCTACAAGCGGGAGTTTCTCAATTTTATGTGCGTGCAGTATAATCTTTGCATCCTGCAAAGTCGTGCCGACCTTGCCGGTGATGAGGTTGTCCTTTGTCATTACGTCGGAGATGATGCGGGTCATATCCTCTTCAAACTTCATGTCTCGGTTTGTGATTATTCCGATGAGACGACCGTCCACATCAACAATTGGAACGCCGGATATACGGAATTTTGCCATGAGCGCATCGGCCTCGCCGATGGTTTTTTCAGGGGTGAGCGAGAAAGGGTTTGTGATAACGCCGTTTTCAGAGCGCTTTACCATGTCCACCTGCTCCGCCTGCGCGTCGATACTCATGTTTTTATGAATTACGCCTATTCCGCCTTCTCTTGCAAGAGCGATAGCCATGCGGTATTCGGTGACCGTATCCATTGCCGCGCTCATTAACGGTATGTTGAGCGCGATTTTCTTTGTGAGCTGTGTCGCCAAATCGATCTCAGCCGGCAAAACGTCGCTCTCCGCGGGGATGAGCAGCACGTCGTCATAGGTGAGACCCTCGCCGATAAGGCGGTTCATGTATTCATTGTTAATTCCCATTGCAATCGCGCCCCTTCAAATATGTTTGTGGTATTGTACTCCACCGGCGGACAGCCTGTCAACAGTTAATTGGCTCGCTTTCGCCTTTTTCATGCGTTCTGGCATAATAAAATATGTATTGTTGCGCAAGGCCTGAAAATGCGCCCAG
>JAVBMI010000031.1:0-22726 GCA_031552685.1 Oscillospiraceae bacterium | reverse complement strand
GAATAAGCCTATGTATCCCGAAACCGCGTTAAGTAAGAGCTTCCATACCCACTTTAGAGGCTTTCGCAATAGCTTCAGCAGCAAAACAAACAGGACTATTCCTATCACTACCGCAATAATCGTTGATACTTCGACTGTCATGATTTTTCCTCCAAATACAATAATTGCATTATTCAAAAACGTCCCCTCGCAGGGGACGGGCGGCCGCGCGAGCTTTGCTCCCGCTGCCGCCAGTCCCTGTTAGGGACGAAAAACGTGGGGGACGTAGACGTTTGGAACAATGTGTTAAAAAAACCTCTCTCGGTAGTGCTTCAGGGCTGTGTTATAGCGCGAGCGCAACGCGTTGATCTCGTAGACGCAGGCGTCCATTGCGTCAACATCCGTTGTGCGGTTAAAGTGGGCATAAGCCTCGTCCAGCCTTCCCTGAATGCTGGATATTTCCGAGACGGCAAGCATCATGTCATTGTGTCTTGCCCGCTGACTTTTCTTGTTTTCCGTCATTTTATTTGCCTCCTTAGTGACGTTTACTAATATTGTTGTCACTTAGGCGGAATATTAAACGCGAAAGCTCTCATTTTTAGGCTGAGCTCAGCTCATATCCCTTGATTTTTACAACGCTATCGGATATACTATATAAGTTAAGGCAGAGCATTCATATCACAAGATATTGTATCAAGGAGCAAACAGCCATATGAAGAAAACTGTACCCGCAGAGTACGGCAACACAAGTATCTCACAGCTCAAGGGCGCGGACAGGGTCCGCAAGCGTCCGGCAGTCATTTTCGGCTCGGACGGACTTGAGGGCTGTCAACATGCCGTTTTTGAAATCCTCTCGAACGCAATCGATGAAGCCCGGGAGGGACACGGCAGTATTATAACAGTCACGCGCTATGATGACAAGTCCATTGAAATTGAGGACTTCGGGCGCGGCTGTCCGGTGGACTGGAACGAGAAGGAAGGCCGCTATAACTGGGAGCTTGTTTTCTGCGAGCTCTACGCAGGCGGAAAATACGCCAACAACGAAGGCGAAAACTACGAATATTCACTGGGGCTAAACGGTCTGGGCTCATGTGCAACGCAATATGCTTCAAGATACTTCAACGCAACAATATACCGTGACGGCAACAAATACGACCTTCATTTTGAAAAGGGCGAGATCGTCGGCAAGTTGGAAAAAGAGCCGACCGACCGGAAAAAAACTGGTTCAATCTTCCATTGGCTGCCGGATATTGACGTTTTCACCGATATCGACGTGCCGGTTGAGTATTTCAGGGAAACACTTCGCCGGCAGGCTGTTGTGAACGCAGGAGTGACCTTCCGCTTCCGCAATCAGGTTGGAGGAAGATTCGAAACCGAGGACTTCCGCTACGAAAACGGCATTTTGGACTATATTGCCGAAATTTCCGGCGACGACGTGATCTCCGCGCCTGTTTTCTTCGAGACTGAGCGCCGCGGCCGTGACCGTGAGGACAAGCCGGAATACAAGGTGAAGCTCACCGCCGCTTTTTGTTTTTCTAATAAAGTCAATGCAATTGAATACTACCACAACTCCTCGTGGCTTGAATACGGCGGCGCGCCGGACAAGGCCACCCGTTCCGCTTTCACCTACGCGGTAGATGCATATATCAAGAAAATTGGTAAATACCAGAAAAATGAGAGCAAGATCGGCTTTCAGGACGTCGCCGACTGCCTTGTGCTGGTAACAAACTGCTTCTCAACACAGACCTCCTACGAAAACCAGACGAAAAAGGCCATCAACAACAAGTTCATCCAAGAGGCAATGACGGATTTTCTCCGCAGCCAGCTTGAGGTGTTTTTCATCGAACACAAGGCCGAGGCGGACAGAATCGCCGATCAGGTGCTCATAAACAAGCGTTCGCGCGAGCAGGCGGAAAAAGCGCGTCTGAACATCAAGAAAAAGCTCTCCGGCACGCTCGACATTTCGAACCGCGTGCAAAAGTTTGTTGACTGCCGCTCGAAGGATATCGAGCAGCGTGAAATATATATTGTTGAGGGCGACTCGGCGCTCGGCGCCTGCAAGCAGAGCCGGGATGCGGAATTTCAGGGCATTATGCCTGTGCGCGGCAAAATACTCAACTGCCTTAAGGCGGACTATGCCAAGATATTTAAGAGCGAAATAATTACAGACCTTGTGAAAGTACTCGGCTGCGGGGTCGAGGTCGAGAAGGGCCGCGGCAAGGACCTGTCCACCTTCGATTTGGATAATCTGCGCTGGAACAAGGTCATCATCTGCACCGACGCGGATGTGGACGGCTTCCAGATACGCACCCTGATTCTCACAATGATTTACAGGCTCATGCCCACACTGATTCAGGAGGGCTACGTCTATATTGCCGAATCCCCGCTCTATGAGATCATATGCAGGGACAAGACGTTTTTTGCCTATTCAGAGCGCGAAAAGGCCGAAGTTCTCGAAAAGCTGGAGGGGAAAAAGTGCTCTATTAACCGCTCGAAGGGTCTGGGTGAAAACGATCCGGAAATGATGTGGCTGACCACCATGAACCCCGAAACGCGAAGGCTTGTCAGGGTAATGCCCGAGGATGCCCAGCGCACTTCGGAGTATTTTGACCTGCTGCTTGGAGATAATCTTGCCGGCCGCAAGGTCCATATTGCAGAAAACGGATATAAATATTTGGACTTAGCCGATATTTCATAATTACATTTCTCTGAGAGGAAACACATCCCATATGGCAAAGAAGAAACAGACTGAAAATAAAAAACGTCCGATTGACCCCAACGTTGAGGGTCTGGCGGCGCAGGTTCTGGAACAGCCCATTTCCGAAACGCTGGAAACCAACTACATGCCTTATGCCATGAGTGTCATCGTTTCCCGCGCGATTCCGGAAATAGACGGCTTCAAGCCCTCCCACCGCAAGCTGCTTTATACGATGTATAAAATGGGTCTGCTGCAGGGTTCGCGTACCAAGAGCGCGAATATTGTGGGCCAGACCATGCGTCTGAACCCCCATGGCGACTCCGCAATCTACGAAACAATGGTTCGTCTTTCCAAGGGCAACGAAGCTCTGCTCATGCCCTTTATCGATTCCAAGGGAAACTTCGGCAAGGTATATTCCCGTGATATGTCCTATGCCGCTTCGCGATATACAGAAGCAAAGCTCTCTTCTATCTGCGGGGAGCTGTTTCGTGATATCGACAAGGACACGGTTGATTTCGTCGACAACTATGACGGCAGTATGCTTGAACCGAGCCTGTTCCCGACCACTTTTCCCAATGTTCTGGTGGCGTCAAACATGGGTATTGCCGTCGGCATGGCAAGTCAGATTTGCGGCTTCAACCTTGAGGAGGTCTGTGAAACCACCATCAACTACATACGTGATCCCAACTGCGATCTTTTGCAGACTCTGCCTGCGCCGGATTTTTCGACCGGGGGCGAGCTTGTTTTCAACGCCAATGAGATGACGGAGATTTACGAAACCGGCAGGGGCAGCTTCCGGATCCGCTCAAAATGGCGCTATATCAAGGAAGAGAACATCATCGAGGTCTTTGAAATTCCTTACTCCACTACGGCTGAGGCCATTATAGACAAGGTCGTGGAGTTGGTGAAAACCGGTAAAGTCAAGGAGCTCAACGACATCCGTGATGAAACCGACCTCGGCGGTCTCAAAATCGCGATCGACATCAAGCGCGGCACAGATCCCGATAAGCTCATGCAAAAGCTGATGCGGATGACACCGCTATGCGACAGCTTCTCCTGCAATTTTAATATTCTCATTGCAGGAAACCCACGCGTGATGGGCGTTCGGGAAATCCTCAGCGAGTGGACGGCATGGCGCACAGACTGTGTCCGCCGCCGCGTGTTCTTCGACTTGAGTAAAAAGCGCGACAAACTGCACCTGCTAAACGCGCTGAAAAAAATACTTCTCGACATTGACAAGGCCATCGCCATCATCCGAGGCACGGAGCTGGAGAGCGAGGTCGTGCCAAACCTGATGATCGGCTTTGGAATTGACCAAATTCAGGCAGAATACGTTGCGGAGATTAAGCTGCGCAATATCAACAAAGAATATATATTGAAGCGTCTGGATGAAACCGATGAGCTGATGAAGGATATAGCCGATTTGGAGGAAACTCTGAACAGCCCCAGACGGATTAAGAAAATCATCACAGACGAGCTTCAGGCCGTAATAAAAAAGCACCCCTGTCCCCGGCGCACGGAAATCGTCTACTCAGACGAAATCGAATATGAGCAGATCGAGGAGCAGATTGAGGATTACCCTGTTACGCTCTTTCTTTCCAGAGAGGGCTACTTCAAGAAAATCACGCCTCTTTCACTGCGCATGAGCAGTGAACAGAAGTACAAGGAAAATGACGGCCCGATGCAGGAATTTGAAGCGACAAACCGTGACGAGCTGCTTATTTTCACCGACAAGCAGCAGTGTTATAAGGTTCGGGTTTCAGACTTCTCAGACTCCAAGGCATCTGTCTTGGGCGTTTATCTGCCCTCCGATCTGGATATGGACGAGGGAGAATCGGTGCTTGCGATGGTCAAGCCCGGCGACTATTCGATGCATATTCTCCTGTTCTTTGCAAACGGCAAGGTTGCGCGAATTGAGTCTTCCGCCTATGCAACAAAAACCAACCGCAAGCGTCTAACCGGAGCATATTCGGATAAGAGTCCGCTGGTTCGTATCCTCCCGCTGGAGGAGGAGCGCGAAATCGCAGTTTTCTCCACCGAGGGCCGCGCGCTTATCTTCAACACCGCACTGCTTACGCCGAAAACCTCACGGACAACCATCGGCGTGGGTCTGATGAATCTTAAGCCAAAATATGCTCTGTCCGGCGCCGAGTATATAGAGAACAGCGCCATCAGCAATGCAGCCAGGTACAGGGCACGCAACATTCCCGTGGCAGGTTCCCTGCTTCGCGAAGAGGACAAGCTGGAGCAGCAGCTGAGCATTCTATAAAAAAGACAAGCGGAGGTAATTCCTTTGTCAGACAAAACAAAACAAAATCTATATCAGGTGTCCCTCTACCTGCGCATAGTTTTGGGCGGACTGATATATGCCGCCGGAATCCAGTGGCTGTTCAAGCCGGTGCAGATGATTTCCGGCGGGGTCACGGGCGTTTCCATGATAATCAATATGCTCTCAGGCCTTCCGGTCGGTGTTTTGATTATCGTTATGAATATTCCGATTTTTATCATTGCCTTTAGAATTTTCGGCCTGAAATTCATGGTCGGCTCACTGGTGGGAATGCTGGTAACCTCTGTTTTTATTGACCTGCTCTCCTTCATCCCCTTTAATCCCATCACTCTTGATCCGCTTCTGTCGGCAATCTACGGCGGAATAGTTACCGGCTTCGGCTCGGGTCTGATTTTCTCTGCGGGGGCTTCCTCGGGCGGGGTGGATGTTATTGCAAAGCTCTACCGCAGAAAATATCCTTATATCAATGTCGGTTCTTTCCTTCTTATTCTGGACGCAGTCGTTATAGCCGCCTATGCACTGGTGTTCAAGCGCTATGATAATGCCATGTACACTGTTATAGCCGTTTTCATCGCTGCAAAGGTTATCGACATTGTCCTTTACGGTGTATCTACTTCGAAGCTTTGCTATATTATTTCCGAGCACAGCGAAAACATCAAGGATGAAATCGTCAAGAGCCTGCACCGCGGTGTCACGGTAATGGAGGGCACAGGAGCTTATTCCGGCCTGCCGAAACAGGTTTTGCTATGCGTAATCAAGCGGCATCAGATAATAGAGATTAAAAAGCTCATCCGAAGTATAGATGAGAAGGCCTTTGTTGTTGTCTCCGATGCCAGAGATGTTTTCGGCCAGGGCTTCGGTGATATTTTAAATGACGACTAATTTGATTTGAATGTCAGGAGGCACTATATGGATATTAATAAAGCGATTGAAAGCCTGAAGCGCAGGGGCATAGAGGCTAGCTTTTTCGCAAACCGCCGGGAAGCAGCAGATTATCTTTGTGAAAAGATAACGAATACGACTGTCGGCTTAGGCGGCAGCAGAACCATTGAGGAAATGGACGTCTACGACCGCCTGTGTGAAACCAACAAGGTATACTGGCACGCAAAAGTCCCGGGGCAGGAAACCACGAAGCAGGCAACAGGCTCAAGGGTCTATATCAGCAGCGCCAACGCGATTGCCGAAACCGGAGAGATTGTTAATATCGACGGCCATGGCAATCGTGTGGCCGCAACGCTCTACGACAAGGACGCCGTGTACATAGTTGCAGGTCAGAATAAACTCGCGCCCGACCTTGACAGCGCGATCTTCCGCGCAAGGAACGTTGCTTCTCCGAAGAATGCGCAAAGACTCGGGAAAAACACCCCCTGCGCGAAAAATGCTGACAAATGCTACGACTGTTCGAGCGCCGAGCGTATTTGCAGAGGGCTGGTCATACATATGTCAAAGCTGACCGGAGTCTCTAAAATGGAGCTTATCCTCATCGGCGAAGACTTGGGATTTTGATTGCAAATTCACAGAAAACGGAGGCTCTGATGTCCAAACGTCTGATAGTTTTTTTGCTTGCGGCTGCAATGATTTTTCTTTGCGGCTGCTCTGCGATGTTCAGAAAAGAATATCTTTCTGTGACTGAGTATACTGAGGATGAACAGAACGGTTTTCGCAGCGGTTCCGAGGATATAAAAGACTACGATCAGCTGAAGTCCGCGATCAGCAGTATGGTCAAAAACCGGGTCGAAGAAGACCGGCTTTTCTTCTCCGATTACGGCTCAACACTGCAGAGCGACCTTTCCCAAGCCTGCTGGGAGGTTAGCAAAGAAACCGCGCTCGGCAGCTTTGCCGTAGAAAAAATCATTTCAAATCCCACGAGGATAGTCAACTATTACGAGGCAACCATAACCATCAGCTACAAACGCACGCTTGCTGAGATGAACGCAGTGCAGAACATTGCCGGGGAAAGCAGACTGCTGTCCCATCTGGATCAGTGTCTGACCTCCGTAACGACCAACACAGCTTTCCGTACTTTCGACTCCGCAATTACGCAGGAGTATATTGAAGCTTCGGTTGCGCGGGCCTTCGAGGAAAACCCGCTCTCCTGCGTGCTTGAACCGAAGGTGACAGCAATCTTTTACCCCGCCTCCGGCTCAGAGAGGATAATAGAGCTTAATCTGACATATGCCAGAACTCAGCTCAAGCTGAGTGAAATGCGGGTGGACGTTTCGAACGCTATCGACAATTTGGTGCTTCAATATTATTTTGAGAAGGACGCTGTTTTTTCCGTTGAGGCATATAAAGCTCTCGCAGACGCATGTACCCCCGACCCTGACGGCTCTCTCAGAGCAAATGAGGAGACTCTTTCCGCCGACCTCGGAAGCAGTGTTTACGGGGCTCTTGTAGAAAATATTGCAGACAGCCGCGGCATTGCGCTGGCATATGCCGCTCTCTGTCACGAGGCGGGAATCGAATGCTATGTTGTTTCGGGCACCTTCGACCAGCTTGATCACAGTTGGAATATTATCAGGCTTGGCGACCTGTTCTACCATGTTGATGTCTCGGTTGACCGGAATTTGGGAATCGGCGCTGCATTTCTTCGCAGCGACTCCCAGATGCAGGGCCGGTATTGGTGGAACGTTGAAAACTACCCGATGTGCCCTGAATCAATAAACGCAGCCGATGTTTACACCGTCGGATAATGACAGCAATTGTTAATATTTGTCAAATACAGACGAAATATTAGTTGAAAATAACTATTTTTATGGATTATTTTGAAAATATTTGATGTTTTTCGCAATTTAACCTTGCATACTGGCAATTAGCATAGTATTATGAATACGAATAAAAACACTATTCATTATTTCGAAACGCCTGAAACTACTGCAATGTTCAGGCGTTCCGACTAACAAAACTTACAAAAAGAGAGGGTAACAGAATGAACAAACAGGAACTCATCACTGCAATCGCAACGGAAACCGGCCTGACAAAGAAAGACAGCGGCGCTGCTCTTGACGCTTTCACCACCGCGGTCGCCGCCTCCCTGAAGAAGGGCGAGCCCGTCCGTCTGCTTGGCTTCGGCACCTTTGATGTTAAGGCTCGCGCAGCCCGCACCGGCAAAAACCCCAAGACCGGCGAAACCATCAAAATCCCCGCAAGCAAGGTTCCCGCTTTCAAGGCTGGCAAAGAGCTGAAAGCAGCTGTTGCAGCGAAGAAGGGCAAGAAATAAGCATAGCGATTGATTGTCGTTTCTGACTTTCTATTCTGATATGACAAGCCGCAGGAGAATTATTCTCCTGCGGCTTATCATTTTCCGACAAAAAGCGGCGTTTCCTCCCTATTGCGCGCCTGTCGCTTCTCGTGCTTTGTGAATATACTGACTGCAGTGTCACTTTTGCCGCTCCAGAATTCTTTCCGTCAGTTCAAGCAGATACTCTCTTTTGTTCTCTTGCGGATTTTCAAGCACATAATCCATCAACATATCCAAAACTTCGCCCAAACGCCGGCCCTCGATTCCCAGCTGCTTAAGCTCGTCACCTCCGATTTGTAAATCCTTCAGACTGTAGCACTCATCGCTGCCCAGCACCTTTCTTAAAAGCCGGGCGTTCCCGTCCGAATAGAGCACATCCATTGCCGCAGCCGCACAGCGGCAGACTTTTTCACCCTTCGCATAGAGCAGCTTTTTCCACGCCAGCCCGTTCTTTGCCCGGCCACCGAGCGCTATTCGGCTGCCCTCGTTTGCGCTGCGCTGTGTTTCCGAATCCAGCTTGAGTGAGGATAAAAACAAGGCCGTGTCCTCAAGTATGCCTTGCGCGCACAAAAGCGAGCATAGGGCAGTCCATCTCTGGGCGGGGTCTTTAGGGAGCGTTTTAATTCTCCCGAGCTCAATGCTTTTGGAGGCCCGGCTGATGCCCTGAAAATCAAAAACTGTCAGCATTTCCCCCAAAACCTCCGGCCTGTCGGAAAGCAGCGTTTTCTCAAGCTCAACTCTCACGCGCTCAGCCGCCAAATGCTTTGTCAGCGTGGCGTTGCGTTTAATGGATTCCAATGTTTCCGGTTCGATAATAAAGTCCAGAACAGCTGAAAAGCGGTATGCCCGCAGCATACGCAGGGCATCCTCATTAAAGCGTTCGTCCGGTTTTCCAACACAGCGGATAGTTTTGGCATTTATATCTCCGATACCGCCAAAGGGGTCAACAAGTCCGCCGTTCATTGACCAGGCGATGGCGTTCATCGCAAAGTCGCGTCTGCTCAAGTCGCCTCTCAGATCGGCAATAAAAGTAACACTGTCCGGACGGCGATGGTCCTTGTATTCCCCGTCACTTCGAAAAGTGGTAACTTCTATTCCTCTTCCTCCGGATATGACAGTAACTGTGCCGTGGCGCAGCCCCGTCGGGCGGCTTTTCGGGAAAATCTCCTGAATCCGCTCCGGTGCGGCATCGGTGCATATGTCCCAGTCTCCCGGTTTTCTGCCCATTATCGAATCCCTGACACAGCCGCCGACAAGATATGCCTGAGCGCTGTGCGACTCAAGTTCTTCAAGGACGCGGCGGACATATTCGGGCGGGATGATGGTTTTCAAATCAGGCACTCCCTTCTCACGCGAGGAAAACACTTGCCGGCTCCGGCATTTTTACCCGCTGATGTTTCGACTTGGTTTCAAATGGGAATAACTTCAAAATATCTTGTGCTTATATAAAAACTGTAATATAATGTTGTTTGAATTTTTTCTGCTCCTGTCATTATAATACACATTTTTGTATCTAACAACATAATTGCTTATGCATTTTTATTCGCGCCAACATCTTGGCATAAATGAAAGGAAATCAGCACATGACCGGCTTTGATGAATTTCTCACAATTGGTAAAAAAGGCTGCCTGCTGGGTATCGGGGGCGTCTCTATGTCCCCTCTGGCAGAGGTTCTGCACGGAATGGGCCTTATTATTACCGGCTCTGATATGGCCGAGAGCGAGAAAACCGCTCACCTGCGTTCGCTGGGAATTGACGTAAAAATCGGCCACAGCGCAGAAAACCTCGCTCCTGATACGGATTTTGTTATCCGCACGGCCGCCGTCCGTGACGACAACCCGGAAATTGTTGCCGCCCACGCCCGTGGTATCCCTGTTTTCGAGCGCACCCAGGCCTGGGGCGCCATCATGAAGGACTATAAGCATGCCCTTTGTATATCCGGTACACACGGAAAAACAACGACCACATCCATGTCCACCCATATTTTGATGGCGGCACAGCGTGACCCCACCGTTATGATCGGCGGCACCCTGCCCATGCTCCACGCGGGACACAGGGTCGGCGGCGGGGACACGATTATTATGGAGTCCTGTGAATACTACAATTCCTTCCTCTCGTTTTTTCCGACAATTGCCGTAATTCTCAATATAGAAGCTGATCATCTGGACTTTTTCAAGGACCTTGAGGATGTTCAGGCCTCTTTTAGGGAGTTTGCCGCGCTTGTCCCTCAGGATGGCTTTATTGTTGCCAACTTTGACGACAAAAACACGATGGACGCGCTGGCGCCTTTGGGCAGAGACCTCCTCACCTTTGGTCTTAATGAAGGCGCTGTGGTGAGGGGCGTAAACATTCAGCGAATCGGCGCGCAAACAGAGTTTGATGTTATTTACCGCGATGAGGTTTTTGCTCATGTCAGCCTGCGTGTCCCGGGGCTGCACAATGTGTCAAACGCCCTGGCGGCCACCGCCGCTGCTATCTGCCTCGGCATTGACAGCACTGCCGTCACCTACGGACTTTCCGGCTTCACCGGCGCCGGACGCAGGTTTGAATTCAAGGGAAAAATCAACGGTGCGGATGTTTACGATGACTACGCCCACCATCCGGGCGAGCTGAAAGCACTGATCGATGCTGTTGAGCCGCTTGGATACAAGCGTGTCATTCTCGTTTTTCAGCCCCACACCTACACCCGCACGCACTCTCTTTTTGACGATTTTGTCGAGCAGCTGCGACGCCCGGATTTAACGTATCTTGCGGAGATCTACGCCGCCAGAGAGCAGAACCATCTGGGCATTTCCTCGGCCGACCTAGCTAAAGAGATTCCGAACTCCCTGTATTTCAGCAGCTTTGAGGAACTTGAAAAAAGCCTTCGCTTCACGGCAGCCCCCGGGGACCTTATCCTGACTGTCGGCGCCGGAGATATATACAAAATCGGAGAGCAGCTCGTCGCGGAGAGTGAATGATTTACATTATTCCAAGCGTCTAACGCTGGTGGCGACTTTCGTCTTTTCTGAAAAGCAATTTATTTCAATACTCAATTATTTATATTTTTTATATGCCCTGCGCGGGCAGCGTTCAAGGGGGTGCTTCTTTTGCGAAAGAAGTCACCCCCTCAAAACACCCCCGAAGAAAAGGGGTTATGAACGCTTCGCTCTGTATGCGGCCGCCGCAGGCGGCGGATATCCCCGCCGCTGCCTACGGAGCGCGGCTGCATCAAGCGACGGGCAACAAGTCTTCCGTCATACTCGAACAAGAGCCCAACGAAGTGGGTCTTGTTCGAAAGAGGAGGAATGACGAAATGAATGAGCTTTGCCGTTTGAGGCTAAGCGAAGAATATGGAGTCCATTCCGACGAAGCGAGCGATTCAGACGCGCAGTGCTTACCTGCCCTGTGGCACGGGACGCAGTTAGCGAGCGGACGGTTTGCTTGCATTAATGTCAGTGCGCATATTTTCTTTGGGAGAGTCAAGAGAGGGCATTTCTTTTTAAAGAAAGCCCTCTTTTGCACTGCGCGGGAAGCGCAAAATAATTAAAAATGTGTTGCCCCCTGCGGGTAGCAGGTAAATAATAAATTAGCATCAATAACATCAGAGAAATAGTTTTGACGTGGAAAGACAGGGCACACTGTGCCCTGCCGCAAATCCCCCCCGCTGGGGGGCAATCGGAAATCCAACACCAAGCAGGGAAACGTCTGAAATAATGTAATATGCCTTACTGGATAGTCTGATAGAAATATAAATTGAATAATTTTAATCCATTTCCTCCTATTTCCATTGGGAATATCCCTCATTTCCACAGCGGGATCTGACTCAATATTCTTGTTGACATAAATTATAATTATGACAACATGAATGGAGGGAGTTTTATGGCTGTAATCGAAAAGAACAGACTACGCGGCTTAAATATCGCACCAATATCCGGTGCACTGAGCCGCCCCGCAGTAAAAAAAGCGATAGGATACATTCTAAACTTTGTGCTCGGCTTCGCCATGTCGGCAGGTCGGGTAATGTCAACTCTTGCGCCCTTTGGGATTGCCGCCGTCGGCAGGGCCGGTGCCGACGGCGGCGGCATTGCCTGCCTTTTGGGTGCCTGCGTCGGATACTTTACATTAGGCGGCTTCGACTGGGGAATCCGCTACGCCGCAACGATTATGCTCGTTTACACGGTGATTTTTGTCTGCCGAGACACAAAGCTGAAAAAGAAAAGCTGGTTCATGCCTGCGGTCGTTGCGCTGATAACGGGTATCACGTCATTTCTCAACTCATTTGAGGCCGGAGGCAGTTTCCCGGTGATAATGGGCGTGTTCTCTGAGATCGTTCTGGCCTCCGCCTGCACATATTTCTTTGCTCTTGCCCTGGACACCCGCGAGAGCGTGAGCGAGGAGGACGAGCGGCGCAAGACGATAAGCCTGCTTGTCCTGTGCTCGTGCCTGCTCATGTCCGTAGTGGGAGTGGAAATCCTGGGTGTTGTGTCAATCGGCAGATTCTTTGCTCTGCTTGTAGTTCTGACCGCCGCATTCAAGGGTGGTATGCTGCCCGGCTGCGCCGCCGGAACAGCGCTGGGTTTTGCAATGGATATGGCCGCCGGAACGGAAGTGTTTTTTGTTATGGCCTATGCCTTTGCAGGCCTTCTCTCAGGCTTCTTTTCGAAGCACGGCAGGCTGCTGTTTCTGGTCAGCTACATAATGGCGAACACCGTCGCTGTGCTCTGGACTCTCGGCTTCGCCCTGCGCATCGAGCTGATGTATGAGGTTTTTGCTGCAGCGGTGGTTTTCGCAATACTGCCGGATAAGTTTTTGGAGTTTGTCGGCAGCGCGGCCCAGCTCCCTCTTCCCGCAACGGGCGAATCGGGTCTGCGGAGATACGCCGCAAACCGCGCCGAACGCATCAGCTACGCATTTCGCGAGCTTTACGGGACGGTTTTCAAAACCCTTGGAAGCACCGCGAACGACAACGATGTTGCAACGGTATTCGACCGCGCAGCGGCCTCGGTTTGCGTCTCATGCAAGAGTAAAGACGACTGCTGGCAGAAGAATTTTATGGACACTCTGTCCGTTATGAACGACGCTACGGCCCCGATGATGAAAAGGGGCAGACTTGCCAAAGAGGACTTGGCGGAGCGTTTCATTGAAAAATGTCCCAGTCACTATTCCTTTATCTCGGCTGTCAACGGCGAGCTGCGCGGGATGATGTACCGCAGGCAATTCCGCAGCCGTTTGGATGAGAACCGTACCGCGGCCTACGGGCAGTACAAGGAGCTCGCAGACATCATTGACGGCGTTGCCAAAGAGCTCGACTGCGCCAAGGGCGCAGACCCGCTGGCCGAACGACGGCTCAGACGTTTCTTGCGTGCGATGGACATTGAAGCCGATGTCTCTGTTTTCCGTGACAGCAGAGGCAGAATGCGGGCTATAATCGAGAGCGGCAGACTTGCCCCCCTCGTTCGTCAGAGCAACTATCTGGATATCCTCTCCGGAGTTTTGGGCACACGGCTGTGCCTGCCGCCCAACGCCGATGAAATAAACGACAGACGTTTGGTCGTGCTGGAGGCGGAGCCTCTTATCGTCAGTGTTGGAATCGCCGGAATGAAGAAAAAGGGCGAGCCTGTAAGCGGCGACCGCGGCACATATTTCAAAACCGACCAGGGTGTTCTCTGCGTAATCCTCGCCGACGGCATGGGCAGCGGAGAGAGCGCAGCTAAAGAGAGCATCAACGCCGTAAGGACGCTTGAGGCCTTCCTTCGCGCGGGCGTTGACCCGGCCGTTGCGATGAAGCTGCTCAACTCCGTGCTGCTCCTCAAAAACGGTGAGGACTGGGGCTATTCCACCATCGATCTGATGTGCGTTGACCTGTTCAGCGGCGAGGCCTGCTTCTACAAATACGGCGCGGCGCCCTCCTTCGTTAAAAGCGGAAAAGTGATTCGCCGTGTGCGAGGTGAGAGTCTTGCTGCCGGCTTGTGTGCCGGAGACGGCAGCGCACCCGATATTGTAAGAATGAACCTCAAGCCCGGTAATCTGGCAATAATCGCAAGCGACGGCGTTGTTGCCGACAGCAAGGACACCTGGCTGAGGGAGCTGCTGATAAAGGACGACGGCAAAGATACCAAGGCTCTGGCAAAGGACGCTCTTCGCGCGGCAGTGCGCCAGTTTGGCTGCGAGGACGACATGACAGTTCTCGCCCTGCGTGTTGAAGAGAGGCGTTAGCCATGCCTGATCCGAAAAGCGGTGGCGAGGAGCAAATTTTTCGTATAAACAAACCTGAGCTGAATAATACTTCCCGCGCGCGGTTAAACTGGAAACAAATGGAGCCGCAGGAGGGATGGAATGTGGTTAAAGGCACAACGCACAGAGTGATTGTTGTAAAGTCGCCGGATGCACGGTATTTCGAGGAAGCAATTTTTATTGTGCGGGATGATGTGCTGCGCGAGCGCGGTGCCGACAGCGCCGCCATCCTGAAGGAGGCGCGAAAAATCGCCAACTCCTATGTATCCCGCACTCCGCCCAAGCTGAATAAGCTGCAGAACCCCAAGAAAAAGACCAAGCATCCGCGAAAATTCTATTCAAAGCTGCCCGCTCCGGTGATAGCCGCCGCGGGAGCCGCGGCAACAGGCGTTGCCTGGATAACGGCAAAGCTCTTTGGGCTTTAGCGGTAACTATCTTCACCGGGACAGGCTTACAGAAAGTATACCTGTCCCGGTGCATTTTTTATTGTCATTTTTTGTTGAGTTATTATCGCCGGTATGATAAACTAAAGGGCCGGCATTTTCTCCATCACTTGAAAGGAGCGCCCACTATGAAAATTGCAATCGAAAACGCGTTAGCGATACTTCCGGACGATGTTTGTGAAACAGCAACAGTATATATAGACGGCGACTCCATCTGTGCAGTCGGACAAAAGCCCGAGGGCTTTGCCGCCGAAAAAACGATTGACGGCAGGGACAAGCTGCTCTCCCCCGGCTTTATCAATGCGCATACACACGTTTATATGACCGGAATGCGCAACCGCGCGGACGACCTGGGCTTTATGGCGTGGCTGTTTGAAAATGTGATGCCCATGGAGGAAACCCTTACCGACGAAGACGCCTACTGGAGCATACAGCTGGGCGTAATGGAAATGCTGCTCAGCGGCACAACCTGCCTCAACGACATGCATATTTTTCCTCTCACCACCGCAAAGGCGCTTGCGGACTGCGGCTTCCGTGCCGTTGTCAGCCGCGGTTTGGTGGGTGATGAGGAAAACTGGCAGGGCGGTCTGGACAGGCTGAAAGTAGCCGAGGAGGAGATTTCAGAATATAAAAATATCCCCACTCTCGATTTTATGCTTGCGCCTCATGCGCCCTACACCTGTGACGAGGCTTTTCTGCGCCTGGTTGCGGAACGTGCTTCTGAGCTTGGCGTCGGTATCCACACCCACCTGTCCGAGAGTCAGGACGAGCAGAACAAGGCCTTCGCCAAATACGGCTGCAGCCCCGCCGAGCTATATGACCGCTGCGGTATTCTGACGGAGAAAACCGTCTGTGCGCACTGTGTATACTTATCTGACAGCGACATCGCCCTTCTGGCAAAACGAGGAGCAAGCGTTGCCCACAATCCTGCCAGCAACATGAAGCTCGGAAACGGTTTTGCTCCTTTGCAAAGGATGCTGGACGGCGGAGTCAATGTGGCAATCGGTACGGACGGCTGCTGCAGCAACAATAACCAAAGTATGCTGCGCGAAATGCAGCTTGCGGTGCTAATACACAAAGGAACAGAAAAAGACGCCACAGCCATACCCGCTAAAGACGTTTTTAAAATGGCGACTATCGGCGGAGCGAGGGCACTGGGTCTGGGCGGCAAGACCGGCGAGATCCGCGTGGGCATGAAGGCTGATCTGAGCCTATTCCCTCTCACCGATCCGGGTTTTTTCCCGCTTGTTGAGCCGAAGGCGGCTCTGTGCTATTCCAGCTCGGGCTTGAGAGCGGAAACGGTTCTCGTCAACGGAAAGGTCCTTTTGGAAAACGGTGAATTTTTAACAATAGACACAGAAAAGGTGCGCTATTATGTTGAAAGGCTCACAAAGCGTTTGGGCAGGAGGTCAAAATGAGCGATATCAGAGATTTGAGTCTTGCCCCCGACGGCGAGATGAAGATAAACTGGGCAAGCCGCAATATGCCCATGCTGCAAAGCATTGCGGAGACGTTTGAAAAAGAAAAACCGCTTGCGGGTATAAAAATAGCGCTCTCGGTGCACATGGAGGCCAAAACTGCGTATCTGTGCCGTGTGCTCGAGCGAGGCGGGGCCGAAATGCACGTTACCGGCTGCAATCCTCTGTCCACTCAGGACGATGTCGCGGCGGCTGTTGCCGCGGGCGGTATCGACGTACACGCATACCATGCAGCGACTGACGAAGAATATGAAAAACACCTCTGCGCGGTTCTGGAGTGCGGGCCGGACATAATAATCGATGACGGCGGAGACTTGGTGAATCTTCTCCACAACAAGCTGCCGCACCTGATTCCGAATGTCATCGGCGGCTGCGAGGAGACCACAACGGGAATCCACCGCCTGAAACAAATGTCGCGGGAGGGAACTCTCAGCTTTCCCATGGTGATGGTCAACGACGCCGACTGCAAGCACCTGTTCGACAACCGTTACGGCACAGGGCAATCCGTTTGGGACGGCATCAACCGCACGACGAATCTCATAGCCGCGGGCAAAAGGGTGGTCGTCGCCGGTTACGGCTGGTGCGGAAAGGGCGTTTGCCTGCGTGCAAAGGGCTTGGGCGCGAAGGTCGTTGTCACGGAAATTGACCCTGTCAAGGCGATCGAGGCGCATATGGACGGCTTCGAAGTTATGACGATGGACGAAGCGGCCTCAATCGGCGACCTGTTTATCACAGTTACCGGCTGCAGCGACGTTCTGACGGAAAAACACTTCAATCGCATGAAAGACGGCGCGATAATGTGCAATGCCGGACATTTTGATGTTGAAATTAATATGATGAAACTGCGGGCTATTTCTTCGGGACGATATGACGCGAGAAAAAACATTGAGGGCTTTCGGATGCCTGACGGCAGAGAGCTGTTCGTGCTTGCGCAGGGGCGTTTGGTCAATCTCGCCTCCGGCGACGGTCACCCGGCGGAAATCATGGACATGAGCTTTTCAATACAAGCTCTCTGCGCCCGTTATCTGGCGGAAAACGCGGGAAAACTGCCCATTGACGTTATCCCCGTGCCGGAGGAAATAGACAGCTCGGTCGCGAGGCTGAAGCTGAGCGTTCTGGGCATTGACATCGACGTTCTGACACCGCAGCAAAAGGATTATCTTGGGATTTGATATTTTGCAGAGTGGATCTGCAAAATAAATCCCCTTCTCTTGGAATTTCGAAAAAGAAAGGGTGAGCAAATTGGAAAACAAGGACTACGAAACCTTGAAAGACGAACTCATGGAGTTGCTGGACAATAAACGAATAAAGCAGCTAAGAGCGACATTGATAGAAATGAACGAGTACGACATTGCGACGTTCATCTCCGATCTGCCGATGCGCAAAGTGGCCATGGTCTTCCGATTGCTTCCCAAATCGATTTCTGCGGACGTTTTTGCAAACCTTGAGCTTGAAGACCAGTCCCATATCATTGCGTGCATAACCGATAAGGAGCTCGGCGAGATTATCGAAGAGCTCTATCTGGACGATGCTGTCGACCTTCTGGAGGAGCTGCCCGCAAACGTTGTAAAGCGCGTTATGCACACCGCCACCAGTGAAACGCGGCGGCTGATTAACCAGTATCTTGAGTACCCCGACTACTCCGCCGGCAGCATAATGACGGCTGAATTTGTTGACCTGAAGCGGTATATGAGCGTACGCGACGCTTTTGCCCGCATCCGCCGCATCGGCGCGGACAAGGAAACGATTTACATCTGCTTTGTAGTATCTGCCGACAGAAAACTCGAAGGCGTTGTTACGGTTAAGGATATGCTTTTGTCCGATGATGACGCGGTAATCGGCGATATCATGGATACCAACGTCATCTATGCGACCACCACCGAGGACCAGGAAAAAGTCTCCGAGAAGTTCTCTGAATACGATCTTCTTGTCATACCTGTTGTAGACAAAGAGGGGCGTCTGGTTGGCATCGTCACCGTTGACGACATCATCGACGTTTTGCAGGAAGAGGTTACCGAGGACATCGAAAAGATGGCCGGTATCACCCCCTCCGACAAGTCTTACTCAAAGTCGGGCGTATTTGACATATGGAAAAGCCGCATTCCCTGGCTGCTGTTCCTTATGCTCTCGGCGACCTTCACAGCAATGATTATAAACAACTTTGAAAACGCGCTTTCCAAGTTTGCAGTGCTTATCGGGTTCATTCCCATGCTGATGGGCACCGGCGGTAATTCAGGCTCACAGAGCTCTGTTGCCGTTATCCGCAGTCTGTCCCTCGGAGATACGGAACCCAAGGATGTTTGGAAAACCCTCTGGAAAGAAGTTCGGGTCGCCGCCCTATGCGGAGCCGCGCTATGCATAGTTAATTTTGGCAAGATGTTCCTCGTTGATAAGCTGATGCTCGGAAATGACGGCATCACGGTTGCCGTGGCGTTAACTGTTTCAGCGACCCTTTTCCTAACGGTCGTTTTTGCAAAATGCGTGGGCAGCACACTGCCGATCATAGCGGAGAAGATCGGAATTGACCCGGCGGTAATGGCAAGCCCGCTGATTTCAACGATCTCAGACGCCGCGTCGCTCATGATTTACCTCTCCCTTGCAACGGTGGTTCTCCATATATAGCCAAATATTGAACAAGGCGGAAGATTATAATCCTTTCGCCTTTTTTTTACCGCAAAAACTACAAAATATCTCCCCGTGTTTTGGGACATATATAGATTTGGACAAATCGGTAAACTGTTTCGTATTCAAAAAATTGCCCTTATGATACAATATACAAATAAGATAAAATTTTGAATTATCGCACGGTAATGCCCATAACAGTTGTTTATGTTTCAGAAAAACCGAGGAGGGAAAAGTTTTGATTAATACAAAAGTCAATATTACAAGGTTTCTTGGCATCGTTCTCATTCTGGCTGCGTTCTTTACCCTGCTTCCTTCGCTGAGCCCGGCATCGCAGGCGGAGACCGGTGTTTGTTACGTCAAAGTCGGCGGCACAGGTACCGGCACATCATGGATTGCCGCAATGGGTGACGTGCAGGCGGCAATCGAAGCCTGCAAGCTCAATGGCGGCGGTGAGGTTCGCATTGCCGAGGGGACTTATAAGCCCACTAGCGTGCCAAACGGAGTGGGGGACGAAACAGGGCCGAGATATTTCCACTTCTCCCTGCGAAACGGCGTAACCGTAACCGGCGGCTTTGCGGGAACTGAAACAGACGCTGAGCCTATCGGAGGCGAGACTATCCTTTCCGGAGATTTGAACGGCGACGATGCGACTGTCGGAATCGATGAAAATGCCTATCATGTGTTCTATCATCCCAACACAGCAGGTCTTGACGACACAGCCGTTCTGCAAAACGTTACCGTAAGCGGCGGAAACGCCAATGGCAGCACTTATACTTTCTACAACGGCGGCGGCATGTACAACGCCGACAGCAGCCCAACTGTCACAGGCTGCACTTTTTCCGGGAATACCGCCAACTTCGGCGGCGGCATGCACAACTCCAGCAGCAGCCCGACTGTCAATGACTGCAGCTTTTCCGGGAATACCGCCACCAGCAACGGCGGCGGCATGTTCAACTCCAGCGGCAGCCCGACTGTCACTGGCTGCACTTTTTCCGGGAATAACGCCGCCTTCGGCGGAGGTATGTACAACTCCGGTGGCAGCCCGACTGTCAATGACTGCACCTTTTCCGAGAATAACGCCGATGACGGCGGCGGCATGTACAACTCCAGCGGCAGCCCGACTGTCACAGGCTGCACCTTTTCCGGGAATACGGCCACCGCCACTGACCTCTCTTCCGGCGGCGGCATGTACAACGCCTCCAGCAGCCCGACGGTCACAGGCTGCACCTTTTCCGGGAATAACGCAACCAACTACGGCGGAGGCATGTACAACTACGGCTCCAGCCCGACTGTCACAGGCTGCACCTTTTCCGGGAATACGGCCACCGGCACTGCCCTCTCTTCCGGCGGCGGCATGTACAACGCCTCCAGCAGCCCGACGGTCACAGGCTGCACCTTTTTCGTGAACAACGCAACCAACTACGGCGGAGGCATGAGCAACGACCTCGTCAGCAACCCGACTGTCACAGGCTGCACTTTTTCCGGGAATAACGCCGATGACGGCGGCGGTGTGAGTAACTCATTTACCGCCAGCCCAAAAATCAGCCATACGATCATCAGCGGAAACACTGCAGCTTCTAATAGCGACATATCCGGCGGCACCCCGGAGTACAGACACACCATTGTGGGAAGCAGAATCTGCCGCGCTGACGGCGTGTTTAGCGACACCGGCAAAACTTCCGATATGATACTATACAGCGACGGCACGCTGCCCCCCGGCTCCCCGGCCGTGGACGCGGGGCTGGGAAGTGCAGCTTACGAAGCCGCGTTTCCGGCGGCTGCGTGGACAGCCTTGAAGAATGCCGGTCTTGTAACGGGTGACGCTGTTGATCTCTCTCAGCTTAAAGATATGGCGGAGAAGCCGCGACTTGCAGGCAGCTCAGTCGATATCGGTGCTTATGAAATAAGCGCCGGTCCGGAGAATCTTGTAGGCACATTAGAAACCGACAGCGCGGAGCTTTCCTGGGACTCTCTTGCGGATGCTGACGGGTATAACGTCTACCAGAACGGGGTTAAAATAAACGCCGAATTAATAACAGACACCTCATATACCGCAGCCGATCTGCGAGCCGGCATGAGCTATGAGTTCAGGGTAACGGCAGTATTCGAAAACCTAGAGACTGCATTTTCCAATGCCGCAACGGTATCGCTGTTATTGCCGTATATCCCGCCGCCCCCTGACGATGACGATTGGGAGAATCCCTTCACCGATGTCAGGGAAGGCGACTGGTTCTATGGCGACGTGGAATATGTAAATGAAAATGGCCTGATGAACGGAACGGCGGCTGACAAATTCTCCCCCGGCCTTGATGTGACACGAGGTATGATAATTTCCATCCTCTGGCGCTTCGAGGGCGAACCGGAGCCGAACGCTGCCAATCCCTTTACGGACGTCCCCTCCGGCAGTTATTTTGAAAAGGCAATTTCCTGGGCAGCGGAAAATAAAATAGTTGATGGATACGGCGGCGGCCGTTTCGGCCCGGATGACCCCGTAACCCGCGAGCAGCTGGCCGCTATGCTTTATCGCTATCTCAGCTACACGGGAACGGAGTACTATATTACCTTGGAGTACCTTCTGTTTGCCGATGAGGGCGACATTTCCGATTACGCCAAGAATGCGGTTCAAGTGCTTTATAAGCTCGGTGTGATAGAGGGCACAGGCAACGGCTATATTATGCCCAAGAACCTAGCTACAAGAGCTGAGGCTGCGGCAATGATTCACAGGCTGTGCGAGGATGTATTAAAATAGCATATTCTATATTTTCAAAGTCCTGCGCGGGCAGCTTCCGGGAGGTAACTTCTATCCACTCCCCTGAACGCTGCCCGCGCAGGACTTTTTTTGACATTAAATGTTGCTAAACATATAGATTATTTATAAAAATATGGAGATACTAAGTCCGCATGGCAAAATTTAATTGGAAGGAAGGCTTAAACCATGAAGAAAATAATGAAAGGCATAAGCACTTTTATTGTTGCATTTGTGCTTGTTGCCGCATCTGTTGCCGCAATGGCCGCTCCGATGACGTATACAGTCAGATCCGGCGACACGCTCTGGAAAATAGCGGTGAAATATCAAATAGGTGTTGCGGAGCTGAAAGCCGCAAACCCGCAGATCAAGAATTTTGACCTGATTTATGTCGGGCAAAAGGTCAATATCCCCGAGGCGGCGCCTCTGCAGTCTGTTGAGGAGGAAGTCGTGCGGCTGGTAAATATCGAACGCGCAAAGCAGGGGCTTCCGGCGCTCACAATCAACTGGGAGGTCGCCCGCTGCGCAAGGCTCAAGTCGCAGGATATGATTGATAAAAAGTATTTCGCGCACCAGTCTCCGACCTACGGTACTCCGTTCCAAATGATGACCTCGTTTGGAATCAAGTACACTGCGGCTGCGGAAAACATCGCGTACGGTCAGAGAACTCCGGCTGAGGTGATGACAGGCTGGATGAATTCACCCGGACACCGTTCGAACATTTTGTCAAAGAACGTTACCCAAATCGGCGTTGGCGCAGCAAAGGCGTCCAACGGCACGCTCTATTGGACGCAGATGTTTATCAGACCGGCAGGATAAAACGGCAAGCGTGGACGGTTTTTTCCGCCCTTCGGGCAGAGTTCGTTTTCTTCCCGCCCACCGGGCGGGAGCCCTCGCCGGGCAGGCGTGCTACCCGCACAGGGTAAAAGAGGGGTGTCTTTTTACGAAAAGAACACCCCTCTCTTAACTCACCCTTGAATATACACTGTAAGTGCAACGAAATAAAAAAGAGA